>NZ_CP159872.1:7200000-7824202 GCF_040571325.1 Kitasatospora sp. HUAS MG31
CCGGATCACCCCGAGGATCGCCCGCGGGGCCGAGCTCGCCCTGGTCGAGGCCGGCACCAGGGCGGAACTCGCCGCCTACAACACTCCCGCGTTCAACGACAGTTGGGAGGCCGCCGACCGGGGTGCGGACACCGCCCCCGACCTGCTGCACGACGCCCTGGACGTGATCGCCGCCGCCGTCTCCTTCCTCGCCGCCGCCGGCATCGTCGCCACCCTCGACCCGCTGCTGTTCCCCGCCCTGGTCGCCGGCTCGGTGCCCGCCGGCGTGGCCGCCGTCCGGACCGCCCGGATCCACTACCTGGCCGCCCTGGCCACCACCGACGAGCGGCGGGCGCTGCGGATCTACCGGTGGTGGGCGGTCGACAAGCTCCACGCCGACCAGGTCCGGGCCAGCACCATCGCCCCGCTGCTGCTCAGCAAGTACCGGGCCGCCGACGCGAGGATCGCCGCCGAGACCGACCGGGCCACCCGCCTGGCCGCGCGCGTCTCCGCGCTCGCCGCCCTCGCCACCGGCCTGGGCACCCTCCTGGTGTGGGGCACCCTGCTCGCCACCGTCGCCACCGGCCGCATCACGACGGCCTCCGCCCTCGCCGCCACCTTCGCCCTGCGGACCGCCGCCACCGGCCTGCAGGGCGTCGTCGGCACCGGCGCCCGCCTGTACCGGATCGGCCTCTACCTGGACGACTGGGCGGACTTCCTGGACCGGGCCGGCGGCATGCGGATCCGGCGCGGCCCGGTCGTCCCCGGCGCGCCCGCCGAGATCCGGGTCCGCTCACTCGGCTACGTCTACCCCGGCACCGAGGAGAAGGCCGCCCTCCAGGACATCGACCTGACGCTGCGCCAGGGCGAGGTGGTCGCCGTGGTCGGCCACAACGGCTCCGGCAAGAGCACCCTCACCCGGCTGCTCACCGGACTGCTCCTCCCGGAACCCGGCCGCGGCGAGATCCCCTGGGACGGGGTGCCGATCGGCGACCTGGACGCCGAGGAGCTGTGGCGGCGGGTCGCCTACACGCCGCAGGAGTTCGCCCGCTGGCCGCTGCCGGCACTGGAGAACGTCCACCTCTGCGCGCCGGGTACCGCCCCCGAGGAGGTGCGGGCCGCGGTGGAGGAGGCCGCCCGCCGGGCGTCCTTCGACGAGGTGGTCGCGGGCCTCCGCTCCGGCTGGCGGACCCTGCTGGCCCAGGAATGGCTCGGCGGCCACCAGCTCTCCGGCGGCGAGTGGCAGCGCGCCGCGGTCGCCCGCTCCCTCTACCGCACCCGGCAGGCCCCCGGCCTGCTGGTCCTGGACGAGCCCACCTCCGACCTCGACCCGGCTGCCGAGCACCGCATCCTGCACGCCGTCCGCGAGCTGGCACCGGGCCGGATCACCGTCCTGGTCACCCACAACCTGGCCAACACCAAGCTGGCCGACCGGATCCTGGTGATGAGCCGCGGCCGGATCGTCCAGGAGGGCACCTACACCACCCTCGCAGCCGAGCCCACCGGCCTGTTCCGGGAACTCCTCGACCTCCAACTCGACCGCACCGTCCCGGGCCAGCGCACCGCCGGCCCCTGAGCCGCCGCACGGCGCCAATGGTGTGGCCCGCCTCCCGACGGATCGAGAGGCGGGCCACCAGCGGTGCTGCTCCCGGAAGTTGTTCAACTGCCGACGGGAGCGGACGGGGTTCGTCACCCGGCGCACGCACACCCGTCTTCCGCGGCCGTCCCGCCGCCCGGCGCGGGCGGCGCGAAGGCGCAACTCGGGGCCGGCCCCGGGGGCGCCACGGGCCGCGACGGCTGGGAGGAGACACCGCTCGCCGTCGGCACGGGAGTTCGGATGGGTGGCGCCTGGAACGTCCGCCTCGACTCGACCGCCCCCGACCCGGCGTCGACCCCGTTGCTCTCCGGAAGTGGTCGGAAGACTGCCCGTCGGCGGTGACCACCCCGGATCCGCTGGCGCGGGACTCAGCGAGCGGTGGCGGAGTGGTTCGTGGTTCTCACGGCCCGGGACGACGTCTCGGGGAGGGCTTGACTTCAAGCGAGGTTGAGGTTGGAGGGTGGGGACATGACCACACAGGCGGATCATCAGGAGATCGGCGCGCTCGTCCACCGGCTGTTCCAGGCCCTGGACGCGCGGGAGTTCACGAGCGGGTGGGCGCGTCCCTACTTCACGGAGGACGCGCGGATGGAGACGCCGATCGGGGCCGACCGGGGTGCGGCGGCCGTACGGGCCGCCGAGGTGGCGCTGGGCCGCTTCGACCGCACCCAGCACATGGCCTCGGGCATCATCGTCGAGCCGCGCGGCGAGAGCGGCGAGGACAGCGAGCACGGAGCCACCGCGCGGTGGAACGCGTTGATGGTGCACGTCCACCCCGAGGCCGTGCTGAAGGAGCGCGGACCGGACGCCGCCCCGCTGTTCACGGTCGGCGGCGTGTACGAGGCGGACCTGCGCCGGACGCCCGACGGCTGGCGCTTCAGCCGGATGGCGGTCCGCGCGGTCTGGACCGACGGGCAGCCGCCCCAGCTGATGGCACCCGGGGCGGAGGGGCGTCCGGCGGCGGGTGTGTAGCGGGTCGGTGGCGGGTCAGTAGCTGCCGAACTCCGGTCGCCCGACGGGACGGTAGGTGTGGATGCCCACCCCGGTGGAGGTGGTGCGCGAGGCGTCGAGGCGGAACGCGGTCGGCCGGCCGCCCTCGCCGAACAGGCGGCGGCCCGCGCCCAGCACCACCGGGTACACCAGCAGGTGGTAGACGTCGATCAGCTCGGCCGCCATCAGCGACCGGGCGAGCACCCCGCTGCCCCAGATCTGCAGCTCCCCGTCGGGCAGTTCCCGCTTGACCCGGGCGACCTCGGCGGCCGTGTCCGGCCCGAGGACCGTGGTGCCGGACCAGTCCGGGTCCCGCAGGGTGGTCGAGGCCACGTACTTGGGCAGGGCGTTGAGCTTGGTGGCGATCGGGTCCGCGGGGTCGGTCTTCTTCGGCCAGTACCCGGCGAAGATCTCGTAGGTGCGGCGGCCGAGCAGGAAACCGCGGGCGTTCTCGAAGTGCTCGACGATGAAGCGGTTCCCCTCGTCGTCCCCGAACGGAAACTGCCAGCCGCCGTACGTGAAGCCGCCGCTGGTGTCCTCGTCCGGGCCGCCGGGCGCCTGCATGACGCCGTCCAGGGTGAGGAAGGTGGTGAGGCTGAGGGTGGCCATCGGGCGGCTCCACGGTCTGGTCGGTCGGTACGGGTCCTCCCCGCCCGTCAGCCTCCCAGAGCCCGGGCGGCCCGGGCCGCCGCACCACGCCGTACCGGTGCGGTGAAACCCCGTGAGCCACCCGGGCCGGCACCCCGTCGCCTGCGGCACCCCGTCGCCGGAGGCCCCCGTCAGAGGGTGTGCAGGTCCGCGCCGCGTTCCAGCGGCTGACCGTACGCGGCGGCCAGGCCGGCCAGGTCGGGTTCGCCGTACTCGGCGACCAGGTCGGCGAACGCCTCGGACTTCGCCGCCCCGAACCGGGCCACCCGCACGGCGTAGGCGGCCGCGTCCAGGAACGCCGGCGGACGGCTCTTGGTGTGGAACTTGTCCGCGTACATCACCAGCCGCTCCTCGGCGCTGCGCGGCAGGTAGTCGGCCACCGGCAGCGGCAGGCCCTGGGTGGTGACGTCGTGCCGGGTCAGGCCGACGCCGGTGTGGCAGGAGGCGAACCGGCACAGCTCCTCGTCCCACCCCTCGTCCCGCAGCAGGTCGTGCCCGAGCAGGCCGTGCCGAATGTACGGCCCGTCGCCGACCAGGTAGACGCCGATGTCGTGCGCCAGCGCGCCCACCTCCACCAGCGCGGTGTCCACCGGCAGCTGGCGGTCCTCGGCGATCCGCAGCGCGATCCGGGCGACGATCTCGCAGTGCGTGAGGACCTCGGCCAGGGCCGCACGGCTCGGGGCGTGCTTCTCGTGCAGGGCACGGACGTCCCCGGGAGTCGGAAGGGTCACCGCCGCAGCGTACCCCGCGGGCCCGCCGGAACGGCTCCGCGACCGGCCCGCGTCGATCATGGTGTACGGCCAGTGGTCCCACGGGTGTGTGGGCCCGGTGGGGCGGACGGGGTGTCGGAGGGCGGTCGGCCGCCCTAGGATGCCCGCACGGTATTACCGACCGGTAGGGATGGGGATTTCGGATGGCAGACGAGCGGGTCCACGCGTTCGGTGACGACGCCCTGGGCGACCACGACGCGGTGGCGCTGGCGGCGCTGGTACGGGCCGGGGAGGTCAGCCCGGAGGAACTGGCCGCCGCCGCGGCGGAACGCGCCCGGGCCGTGGACGGCGCGCTCGCGCCGATCGCCTTCGACGCCCACGCCACACCGCGCCTGGACCGGACCCGCAGCGACGCACCGCTCCACGGCGTACCCACCTACCTCAAGGACAACGTGGACCTGCGGGGCATGCCGACCAACCACGGCAGCGCCGCCTTCCGGGCCCGCCCCGCCCGCCGGACGGCCCCCTTCGCCGACCAGCTGCTGGGCACGGGCCTCGCCGTCCTGGGCAAGACCCGGCTGCCCGAGTTCGGCCTCAACGCCTCCACCGAGTTCGCGGCCGCCGACCCGGTCCGCAACCCGTGGCTCACCACGCACTCGCCCGGCGCCTCCTCCGGCGGCTCGGCCGCCCTGGTGGCCGCCGGCGTGGTGCCCATCGCGCACGCCAACGACGGCGGCGGATCCATCCGCATCCCCGCCGCCTGCTGCGGACTGGTCGGCCTCAAGCCCACCCGCGGCCGGCTGGTGGCCAACGAACAGGGCCGCCGGCTGCCGATCGACATCGTCACCGACGGCGTGGTCACCCGCTCCGTCCGCGACACCGCCGCCTTCTTCGCCGCCGCCGAACGGCTCCACCGCAACCCCTCCCTGCCGCCGCTCGGCCTGGTCGAGGGCCCCGGCGACCGCCCGGTCCGGATCGGCCTGCTGGTCGACTCCCCGGTGGCCGCCCCCACCGACCCCGAGACCCGCCGCGCCGTCGAGGAGACCGCCGCCCGGCTGGAGGCCATGGGCCACCGCGTCGAACCGGTCGAGCTGCCGTTCGGCGAGCAGTTCTCCCGCGACTTCGTCAGCTACTGGGGCTACATCGCGTTCGTGATCGCCGTCACCGGCAAGCTGATCCTCGACCGCAGCTTCCAGGCCGGCCGCCTCGACGGCCTCACCAGTGGCCTGCGCGGCCGCTTCCACCGCGAATTCCCCAAGCTCCCCGCCGTGCTGCGCCGCCTGCGGCAGTCCGAGCGCGCCTACGCCGGCCTCTTCCGCCGGCACGACGTGGTGCTCTCCCCGGTGCTCGCCCACGTCGCCCCGCCGCTCGGCCACCTCAGCCCGAACGTGCCCTTCGAGGAACTCCTGGAGCGGCTCAACCGGTACGTGGCCTTCACCCCGGTGAACAACATCACGGGCGGGCCCGGGATCGCCCTGCCCACCGGCAGCGCGGACAACGGCCTGCCGATCGGCGTCCACCTCTCGGCCGGGCACGGGCAGGAACGGCTGCTGCTGGAGCTGGCGTTCGCCCTGGAGGCCGACCGGCCCTGGCGCCGCATCCAGGACTGACCGCCACGGCGGCCGACTGACCCGGCACGGGCGACCGGGTCGCTACGATCCGTGGGGCCGCCGCCGTTGCCGAGCCCCGACCGGGGCCGTCCGAGGATCCTGGAGCGACTCCCCACGATGACGACCCCCGACCCCACCCCGGCCCGCCCGCACGACGTCCCGAACCCCGGGGCGCTGCTGGACCGGGTGGGCCGGATCGGCCCGTACTTCGCCGTCCGCGCCGGGCCGGCCGGTGGCACGCCGCCGGAGGGCTTCCGCCTGCTGCGGGACCTGTACGCCATAGCGCCCGGCGGCCCGCTCGCCGAACGGATCGCCGAGGTCGGCCGGCGGCTCGGGACAAACGAGGCGAGGGTGGCCGCCTCCACCGTCCACCTCGGACTGGCCGCCCGCCTCTGGTCGGTGGCCCTCGGTGCGGCCGCGCTCGGCGGGGTCGTCCCCGACCTGCACCCCGACCGCGCGCACTGGGCCCTGCCGGCGCAGGGCCCGCTGGACCTCTGGCTGCCGTGCCCGGGCACCACCGCGGACGGGGGAGCGGCGAGGGACGGGGCAGTGGTCGAGGAACTCCACCGGGTCGTCCTGGACGGGAACCTGGCGCCGCTCGCCGAGGCGGTCCGCGCCCACGCCCCGGTGGCGGCCGGGCTGCTGGACGGCAACGCGGCCTCCGCGCTGATGGGTACGGTCCGGGTGCTGGCCGCCGCGCCGGGGGTCCGCGGCAGGGAGGCCGCCCGGCGGGCCGAGACGCTGGCCCGGGCCCTCCTCGACCGGCCGCCGCTGCACGGCACCGGGACCCTCTCCGTCCCGGGCGGCCCGCCGCGATTCCGGCGCACCTCCTGCTGCCTGTACTACCGGGTGCCGGGTGGCGGCCTGTGCGGCGACTGCGTCTTCGACCGTCCCCCGCGGCGAGGCTGACGGGACGTCCGCGGCGTGGTGTTTCAGGCCAGGACGACGCAGCCGCGTGCGGCCAGCCGCTCCAGCAGGCGGGGGTCGGGCCGGACCGGGTTCCAGCGCAGGTCCAGCTTCTCCAGGGCGGGCAGGTCACCGAGCCAGGACGGCAGGGCGGAGAGGCGGTTGGCGCGCAGGTCGAGGTGGCGGAGCAGCGGCAGTCCGGCCAGCGCGGGCGGCACCCCGGTGAGGGCGTTCTCACGGAGTTCGAGCTGCCGGAGCTCGGTCAACCCGCCGACGGAGGACGGGAGTCCGGTCAGGGCGTTGCCGCGCAGCCACAGCTCGCGCAGCTGCGTCAGATCGCCGAGCGTGGCGGGGAGGGCGGTCAACCGGTTGTGCTGGCAGCGGAGTTCGACCAGATCGCGCATCTCGCCGATGGTGTCGGGGAGTTCGGTGAGCTGGTTCTCGCCGAGGTTGAGGTAGCGCAGCCGGGTCAGTCGACCGAGCGTCCCCGGCACCTTGGTCAGCCGGTTGTCGTGCAGGTAGAGGAAACCGGTGAGGGCCGGCAGATCGCCGATGGCGTCCGGGAGTTCGGCGATCCGGTTGTGCCCGAGGTCGAGCGTCCGCAGGCGCCGGAGGCCGCCGATCCGCGACGGGACGGCGGTCAGCTCGTTGTCGGCGAGGATCAGCACCTCCAGCTCCGGATCGGCCCACACCTCCTCCGGCACCTCGGTGGCCCCCCGCCTCCAGAAGTTGCACTCCCTCGCCATGCCGGCACCCCTTGCACTCGTCCGGATCACGGCGCCCGGCGCCGCGTCCCGATTCTCCACCAGGTCGTGGCCGGCCCGGGGTGACTCCCGCCGACCGCCGCACCACTTCCCAGGACTGACCCTCACCATGTCCGGGAAGGCGCCGCCTCTCCTCCGGGGCCGGTTCGGGCGCCGGAGAGGCCCGCCTCGGTGAGGCGGACGCTCAGCTGGACGCCCAGCTCGCGGAAGCCCAGCACCTGGGCGACCCGCCGGGACGCGGGGACCCGGGCCCGCCACTGCGGGAGGAGACCGGCGGCGAGGGCGTGCGCCGCGGCGGCCGCACCGGTGGCCGCGGCCAGCCCCCGGCCCCGCCGGTCGGGCGCCGTCAGCACGCAGAACTGGGCGGTCCGGGCGGGCCAGGAACGGTAGCCGCAGGCCGCCACCACCCGGCCGTGCTCCCGCGCCACGAAGGCCGGCGAGGTGATCGCGGCGATGCCGGACTCCGCCGCGTCCTCCTCGCCCGCTTCGCCTTCAAGCTCCCGCCGGCCCGGGTGGTCGGCCGGCAGTCGCTCCACCACCGGTGCGCCCGGCGGCGGGCGGAGCGCGTCCGGCGCGAGGTAGGCGAGGGCCGCCGGTCCGAGGACCCGCTCCACCGGGAGGACCGACCGCAGGAACCCCGGGTCGGTGGCCTCCCGTGCGGACCGGCCTGCCAGCGCCGTCCGGACGGCGGCGGCCTCGGGCTCACCCGGCGCGGTCACGATCGCCGACCCGCCGATGGACACCGCTCCCACCCAACCGGGCGGACACATGCCGGAGTTCGGCGAGACGACCACGCTGGTGCCGCCCGCCGGGGGGAACGCCACGGAAGCGGAGGCCAGTTCCTGCCAGAGGCCATGGGCCCTCAGGGCCAGAAGATCGTCGGACATGACCGGATCCTGCCAGAGCCGCCGCCCCGACCGCCCGCGGAATAAGACCGACCGAAGACCCGCCAACCGCCGCAAAGCGCCCACCGGCCGGCGCTGGGCACGGTCAGGAGGCGACGGGCGGCCCGAACGGATCGGGCACCAGCCAGTGGCCCCCGGTGGTCCAGCCGAGGAACCTGCGGGCCGGGCCGGGCAGACCGGCCACCCGGGCCGTACCCTCCGGGGTGAACTCCCCGCCCCCGGCGACCAGGCGGAGACCGGCCAGCGCGGGCTCCAGCCGGGCGGCGACATGCGCCGGATAGCGGCGGGCCTCCTCCGGCAGGTGGTCGATCAGGTCGCGCTGCTCCGCCTCCGGGCACTGCGCGAGGTGGAACAGCATCTGCCGCCAGGCGTACGCCGCGTCCTTGACGGTGGGCAGCGGGCGCGGGTTGTCCTGCAGCCGGGCCGTCAGCCGGCAGACCGTCCGGAAGGAGCGGAACGCCAGGTCGGCCCAGCCCGGCTCGGGCGCGATCCCGACCACCGCGACCAGGACGGCCAGGTTGTGCGTGGTGAGGATCTGGGACTGCTCGATCACCCGGCCGTTGGCCGCGACCGACCGGGAGAGCGTCGGCCCGCCCGCCCGGACGGCACACATCCCGGCGAACCGGGCGCCCCTGTTCGTGTCGTAGCCCCGGTTCGGACCGGAACCCCGGAGCGTACCCGTCCCGGATCGGGGCGCCGCCGGGGATGCCCCCAGCGCCCAGACCGCCGCACCGTCGATCCCGTAGTAGCGGGCGTACAGGCTGCCCTCCAGCAGCTCGGCCGCGATGGCGGCGGCCGAGGCGAACTTGGGGCTGAACGTGCCCATGAAGATGTCCGCGGCCAGCTCCTCGACCAGCGGCACCTCCAGCCCGGACTGCCGCGCGAGCACGCCGAGTTCGCGGATCAGCGGGTTGGGCAGCACGGTCGCCGGAAACGCCGCCACCGCCAGCTCGCCCAGCTGCCGCAGAGCGGCCAGAGCGTCCGGTGCCCCCGCGGCCCCGTGGCGGCGTTCGGCGACCGCACGCACCCAGGGCAGCTCCTCCATCCGCACCTGCCGCTCCAGGTTGAGCAGCAGCAGCGAACGCCGGTCGGAGAACGCCCGGTGGTGGGTGGTCATCAGGGTGCGCAGCGCCGGGTCCGGGTACGCCCGGCCGGCGGTGACCGCGACCAACTGCGGGACCAGTTCGGCGAGTACCTCGGCGGAGGGCACCACGCCGCGCTCCACCAGCGTGCCGATCGGGGCGCTGAGCGCGGTCTCCACCACCCTGCGGATCGCCGGCGGGATCACGGCGCCGGCCGGCAGCCCGGTCTCCGACTCCTCCGCCGCGGTGACCGGGGCGAGGACCGGGTCGAACCCGACCAGTCCGGTGAGCTGGGGGAGCGGGGTGAGCCGGCGCAGCACCAGCTGCGCCAGCCGGTGGTGCGAGGGGAGCGCCGCCTGCCGGGCCTGCTCCTGCCGGAGGGCGGTGTGCCGGTCGGATCCGGGCCGGCCGCGACGCCGCACCATGGCGGTCACCGCCTGCCGCAGCAGGCCGAGCCGGCGCGGGTCCAGCGGGCGCCCGCCGGCGGTCTCCTCCAGGCAGCCGAGCAGGACGCCCAGGTTCTGCTTGGGGTTCCGGTGCTTGCCGCAGTACGGGTGGGCCTGCGCCAGTTCCCGGTAGCGGGCCAGCAGTTCGGCGCTGCGCCGCTGCCAGTCGGCGTCCGGTTCCCGGCCGAGCGCGCGACCGTCCTCGCCGCAGGTCTCCAGCCAGTGCGTGAGCACCTCGTCGCCGAACGGGTGCCAGACCGCGAGGGCCTCCCGCTGGGTCTCGATCGCCGGGTTGGGCCGGCGCCGTCGCAGGGCGAGGGCGGTGTCGGCGACCGTCCGGCGGTGCAGCATCCCCGGGTCGGGGGCGGGCCCGGTCGCGGGCCGGGGGGTGAACCGCAGCCGGTCGGCGAACGGCCGGAGCTGGTCGACGAGTTCGAGGGCGGCGCCGGTCTCCCCGGCACCGACCAGCCAGGCCACGGTGAGCAGGGCGGCCTCCTCGGGCACCTGCACCGCGTACCGGCCGCTGTCGAGCAGGGCCCAGAGGCGGGCCAGGCCCGGCTCGGTGAGGCTGTACGCGAAGAGGGCGCCGCGCTGCTCGGGGAGTCCGGCGGCCCGGGCGGCCTCGCGCTCGTACGGCTCCAACGGGCCTTCGGCGGCGGCGGATCCGGTGGCGAAGCCGCCGCGCAGGACCCGGGGGGTGACCCAGGCGGGCAGTCCGCGGACCGGGGTGCGGGAGCCGATGTCCAGCGTCCCGTCGGCGAGGCCGGCGAGGACGTCGCGCCAGCCCCGGGACCGTTCCCGGGCGCCCCGGCGGACGGCGGGATCCGGGTGGAGCACGGCGGTGGTGAAGGCCTTGGCCAGCTGCGCGCGCGGGTAGGAGGCGGCGACGGTCGGGGTGTCCTGGGTCTCGTCCATAGGCCGACGTGGCGGGTGCCGCCCCCGCGCCCTCCGGGTAAGAAGCCCGGCGCTCTGCTGCTGAGCTACACGTCGTGGTGTCGCCGAACCTAGCGGACCCGTCTCCGGTTCGGCCATCGAATTCCGCCGGTGCTTCCACGCGTCCACCGGCACGCGCACAGGCGCCTCCACCGGCCCGTCGCGGTACGGGCAGGGGTGTGGTGACCGCGGGGTGTGGTGACCCGCGGTGGCGGTGGGTGTGGCGCGGGTACCCGGTGAGCGGCTGTCTCGGGAGTCGGTCCGCAGGTCGTGGTACCCCTGCTCGCACCGCTCCCCGCCCACCAGGCGGTCAGGGCTGGTCGCCCTGGGGGAGTTCCGGATCACCGGCGGCCGCTGCCGTTCGCCGGCCGGATCAACCGCTCTCCTGGACTACCGGGGCGTCAACCTGTGGTCGACGGGGGCTCAGTAGCTGGCGGTCTGGGCGGTGTAGCTGGCGTAGCCGCTGCTGTTCGAGGCCCAGCCCCAGGCGTGCGAGGTGAAGCCGGCGTCGTTGACCATCCGGGTGAAGCAGGTGTACCGGCCGGCGCCGCTGTTCCAGGTGGGCGTGCTGCAGTCCTGGAAGTAGCCGCCCTGGTCGCGGACCACGCGGGCGAACAGGTCGTCGCCGTCGGACCACACCCGGGCCCAGGTGGTGCGGCAGTACGGGCTGTAGCGCAGCTCCATGGTGCCGTAGGTGAAGGCCGAGCCGTTGGTCAGCGGCACCGAGCGGACGGTGCGGGCGTCCGCGGCGCAACCGGAGGCGATCGGGTCCTCGCCGTCGCGGGCGAGGGCGTTGGCGTTACCGCTGAGAGCAGTGGCCAGAGCGATCGTGGCGGCGCCGATGACGGCGGCCCGCTTCGCGAAAAGGGAAACACGCATGGAGTTCTCCCGAAGGTGGGGGGAATGTTGGCGGTGATCTTTGCAGATCGGAATGCCGGGGAGCAACGCGGGTGGTACCAAGTCCAGTGACGCGGCCCGGAGCTGACCTGTCATGGCTGGCGGGTCGGGCTCCGGGACGCGGACGGTACTGGCGCGACGGACACCCGCCGACCCTGCCCGTGCTGCGGGACCTCCTGGAGCGGTCGCGGGCGCTGCAGGGCGATCCGGTGATCACCACGGACAGCGCCGCGCCGGGACCGGCTGCATGGTGAGCGCCAAGCCCGGCTGCCGGCGGATCCGCCGTGCTTCCGTGTCAGCGATTGGTCCTGGTCGGAGTTCCGTCCGGGGCGAACGGGTGCTGGAAGGTGAAGGCGTGCGGCGCGGAGCCGTGGGCGTGGAGGTGTTCCAGCCTGGAGGCCCCGTCCTGCCAGGTGGGTGTCACGTCGTCGGATATCCACCAGATCACGTGAGTCGGGTGTGCCGTCCTCTCGAACCAGTCGTGACGCCTGTTCAGTGCCGCACGGTGCAGGCCGGTGTAGACGGCGTCGAAGGCGGGCTGGAGGTCGGTCCAGAGTGAGAGGGTCGCGGCCAGGGCGGTGGTCTCCGCCGTACGGCCCTTGTCGTACCAGGTCGGTACGGCGAACTCTCCCCATGCACCCCAGTCCGCATCGAAGAGCTCGCCCCGGTCAGTGCCTGCCGGTTCGGCATGCGCGAGGTACCCGGGGGCCTGGCCGATCTTTCGGTAGACGGCCTCGCCGGTGTCGTAGAGCTCGCGCGTGAGGGGGCCGGGATCGGCGAGAGGTGACTTCAGGACGCCGAATGTGTACAGCGCGAGGTGGGGCATGCGTCTCTCCCTGGTGCGGCTCAGCTTGGAGGAACTCCGGTGCGACCGTGGGCGATCGCCGGAGACCAGGTGAAGGTAGCCGCCTCCGCGGGCCGTGTCGAAGTTGCGTTTTCCCTGCCCACGTGGCCTCGTCCGCCTCCTCAGGCCGGCGTCACGTCGGTGGTCTCGGCTCCGGAGGACGGCACGCCGTCATTCACGGCCGTTGGCGGGGGCCAGGTCGATCGAGCGGCTCTCCTCCAGGACGAGGTACCCGGCGCTGGTGTAGAGGTTCATGGCGACGTCGTTGCCGCCGAACACGTTGAACATCAGGCCCAGGTCGCCGGCGGCGGCGGAGGTCTCGTCGGCGACGGCCATGGCGGCGCGGCCGAAGCCCCGGCCGCGGTGCTCCGGGTGGACCGCCACCGTGTAGAGGTAGCTGACGCCGGGCAGGTAGCCGTGTCGCAGCCAGACCACGCCGACCTGCGCGCCGTCGGCCTCGATCACCAGGATCGCGGTGTCCGCTGTCGCCGGCCCGTCCGGGAGGAGCTCCAGGAACTCCTGCTCGGCCTGCTTCCGGGCCTCCTCCGCGGTCTTGGTGCCGGAGCGGACGATGTCGGCGATGTAGCTCTCCTGCTCACCGGCGACCCAGGCCGGGTACTCGGCCCCGGTCATCGGACGGGTCGTCACACCGTCGGCGCGCCCCGCAGCGGCCGCGGTCGGGGAGGCTAAGGCCTTGTACCGGGTCTGCGAGCGCACCGGGTACCCGGCGAAGGACGGGTGCGGCTCGGCGAGCCGGACCGCCACCCGCCGGGCCGCGTGCTCGGTGCACCAGGCCTGCGCCCAGGCGCGGGCCGCGCGGTGGTGGTCGCCGGTGGGGTCCTCGGCCGGGTCGGTCCACAGGTCGACGATCCGGCCGATCGACCGGCCCTGCGGATCGATGACGCCCACCACGGCCTGGCCGATCCGCCGCCCGTTCCCGTCGGTCACCGCGACGGCCGTCCAGTCCTGTGCCGGGTCCAGCAGCTGGTCGACCAGCAGTTCCGCCGCGGCTGCCGGCACACCGGTGGCCCGGTAGCTGTCGAGGTGGCGCTGCCGGAACGCCGGGTACCAGTCGGAGCGGTCGGCCAGCGGGGTGAAGGAGGACATGCGGGCAGGGTAGGCCCATCGAACCCTTCGTGCACGGGAATTGAGCGTGTTCGGCGGCGGAGGCCGTGAGGCCGTCAGTCGGGCACCCGCGTGGCGTCGGGCTCGCGGAGGCCGACGCAGTCGTGCGCCCAGAAGGCGTCGGGGTAGACGAAGGTGCCGGTCATCCACGGCCGGTACGCGTCGAGCCGGGCGACCTGGAAGGCGGCGGCCGGGATGCGCAGCGAGGGCGACCGGAAGCCGAGCCCGTCGGCCCGCTCGAAGCCGCGCGGGCCGTAGTAGGCGGGGGAGCCCTCCAGGAACACCAGCGGCGTGCCGAGTTCCCCGGCCGCGTGCAGGGCGGCGCGCAGGAGCCGGGTGCCCACGCCCCGGCGCTGGTGGTCGGGGTGGACGCCGAGCGGCGACAGGCCGAGCACGTCGACCAGGCGGGCCGGTGCGTCCAGCCGGCAGGCGCTCAGCATCACGTGGCCGACCACCTCGCCGTTCCCGGCCGTCGCCACCAGCGAGAGGGCGGCCGGCCCGGCCCGGAGGTCGTCCACCAGGTCGGGCACGCGTCGCGGGTCCCCGAAGGCGAGCGCGTGGAGCCGCCGGACCTCCGCGTGGTCGCGGGGATCCTCGGGCCGGATGGCGGGTCCGTCGTTCATGGCCCGCAGGGTAGGCCCGGGACGGGCCCGGGGACCACCGGTTATCCGTGCGCTCCGGGCATCCGGCCCGTCGCGCGCCGGCTCAGTGGTCGACGGTGACCACGATCTTGCCGATCTGGGCGTTCGACTCCAGGTGCCGGTGGGCCTCGACGATCTCCGTGAGGTCGAAGGTGCGGTCCACCACCGGGCGGAAGTCTCCCGAGCGCAGCCCGCTGGTGATGAACGCCGCGGCGCGGCGCAGCCGTTCGGGCTGCCGGGAGGTCTCCCGCATGGTGTAGGTGCGCATGGTCAGTGGCGGCATGCCGAGCTCGATCCCCGGGAACGGGGTGGGCTCGCCGCTCAGCGCGCCGTACACCAGCAGGCTGCCCCCGGGCGCCACCACCCGGGCCAGGTCGCGCACCCCGGGGCCGGCCACCGCGTCCAGGACGAACTCGGTGCCCCGGCCGCCGGTCGCCTCCATCACGCGCTCGACCAGGTCCTCCTCCGCGGTCGCGATCACCTCCGCCGCGCCCGCCTTGAGCAGGGCCTCGCGCTTGGCGCTCGTCCGGGTGAGGGCGATGGGCGTGGCTCCGACGCGGTGGGCGAGCTGGATGGTGGCCAGGCCCACGCTGCTGGACGCCGCGTTGAACACCACGGTGTCCCCGGCCCGCATCCCGCCGACCTGCAGCAGCGCGCCGTACGCGGTGAGGTACGGCATCCAGACCGCCGCCCCCTCGACCGGGCCGAGCCCCTCGGGTCGGGGCAGGACGGCCGAGGCCGGTACCAGGGCCCGCTCGGCGTAGACCCCGTAGTCGTTCTGCGAGAACGCGGGCACGGTGCTGACCTCCTGGCCCACCCTCAGACCGGTGACGCCCGCGCCCACCGCCTCGACCACGCCGGCCGCCTCGCTGCCCAGCCGCGCCGGGAAGGCCCGGACGGGCTCGATGTAGCGGCCGGTGCGGAACAGCACCTCGGCCCGGTTGAGGCCGATCGCGTCCACCCGGATCCGCACCTCGCCCGGCCCGGGCCCGCCGACCGTCTCGTCCTCGAACCGCATGACCTCGGGCCCGCCGAGTTCGTGGAACCGTACCGTCCTGGTCATCGCAGCTCCCCCTTCGCCGTGAGCCGGCGCCACCGCCGACTCCCTGACGGTCAGTCAAACACGAGGGTTCGACGGCCGTCAAACTTCGATGCCTGTCGTACGATTGACGCATGGACGACGACCGCAACCCCCCACACCCCGAGATCCGGGCGATCACCCTCCAGCAGTTCCTGGAGGCCCTGGTCGACCCCGTCCGCCGCAGCATCGTCACGCAGCTGAGCGCCGCCGCCGAGGACGTCCGCTGCGGGGCGTTCGACCTCCCGGTGAACAAGTCCACGGCCACCCACCACTTCCGCGTCCTGCGCGAGGCCGGGCTGATCCGGCAGTACTACGTCGGCACGGCGCGGATGAACGCCCTGCGCGGGGCGGAGATCGAGGAGGTCTTCCCCGGGCTGCTGAGTGCCGTGGTCGCCGCGGACCGGGCGGGACGCGCGGCGGCCGGGGCGGTGGGCTGACCCGGGGTGCGCGAGGCCCGGGCGCGCTGCTGGGTGGGCGCCCCGCGGGCGCGACGTCGGCGGAGCGGTCGGCGGGCCGTCAGTTCCCGGGCCGGTGACCGGTGTCGGCCGCGCGGGGGCGTCTGGGAATGATCTTCGCTCAATGTCTACCGACAAGTAACCATGGTGGTCCATGCTGCTCTCATCATCGAATGAAGGAGCATGAGCATGGCAGGCAGATCCGGGATGCGTCACCTCGCCGTGGCGGCCGTCGTGGGCGGTGCCCTGGCCGGTGTGGCCGCCCAGCCGGCCGCCGCGGTGGCGCGGCCGGTCCAGGCGCCGGTCTCCGCACAGGCGTCGGTCCAGAGCCTCGGCAAGCCCGATGTGCCGTACGCGACCTGGCTTAAGGACGTCCAGGTGGTGGCGGACGCGGCGAGCGCCCACGTGAAGGCGAGGGTTCCGCAGCTGCCGGCCGGTACCCGGCCCGCGATCGTGCTGGACATCGACAACAGCTCGCTGGAGACGGACTACACGCCGGGCTACCCGACCCACGCGATCGCGGCGATCCTCGACGTGGCACGCGCCGCGCACGACCGCGGCGTGAAGGTCTTCTTCGTCACGGCCCGCCCGGACTTCATCGACTGCTTCACCCGCTACAACCTGACCCACGTCGGCTACCCGGTCGACGGCCTGTACGGGCGTTCGCTGGTGGACCTGTTCCAGGAGACCTCGGCCTTCAAGACCGCGAAGCGGCAGGAGATCGAGCAGAACGGGTACACGATCATCGCGAACATCGGCAACAACACCACCGACCTGGTCGGTGGCCACGCCGAGAAGACCTTCAAGCTGCCGGACTACGACGGCCAGCTGTCCTGACCCGACGCCACCCACGGCAGGCCGCCCGCCGCCGCGCCCCCGCATGCCGCGACCCCGTCCTGCGGTGGGCGTGCGGCCCGGCCCGTGCCGCGGAAGGCCCACGGCCCGTGTCCGCCCGGAGAGCAGTGCCGGACGGACACGGGCCGTGCCGTGTTCCGGTGGCGGGGCCCGGGTCCGTCCGGTCCGGCGTCGGCGTTCCCTCGTTCGGGCGAGGGCCGGTGCGCCGCTGCCGGATCCCCTCCCACTGCTTCTACGCTCACCGGGATTGATCGGCAGGTGTACGAACCGGAAGGGGTGAAGTGGAGCCGCAGGCGGTGGAGTTGCCCTCGGAGGTGGCCAGCGTGCACGCCGCCGAGGCGTGGACGGGCGAGGTGGCCCGGGTCTGCGGACTCGGCGAGGGGGACCGGGACCGGCTGGGCCTGGCCGTGCACGAGGCGGTGGCCAACGCCGTGCTGCACGGCAACCGGCAGGAGCCCGGCAAGCGGGTGCGGCTCGCCTGGGAGCGGCAGGACGGACGGCTGACGGTCACCGTCGGCGACGAGGGCGCCGGGTTCACGCCGCCCCGGCCGACCACGGAACTCAACCTCACACCCTCCGGCCGTGGACTCCTCCTGATCGACCACCTCACCGACGGCTTCCGCATCGTGCGCCGCCACGACCCGCCGGGGACCGACGTGGTCCTGGTGCTCCACCTCACCGAGGAGCGCAGCAGGCAGCCGTGACCGGGTTCGCCCCCCCCGGATCGTGGACGGCGTGCCCGTCCTGGACGTCACCGCGACGGACCCTCGGACTCCGACCGTCGGAGGGAGCGGCGTCTGCTCGGCTGACCGAACTCGGTACGTCCTCGGCGCAACCGCCGGGCCGGGCCCGCCCCGGCCGGACTGCCGTGCCCCCGTGGACATCCTCGGCCATCTCCAGGACGCGGCCAGGGCCGCGGAACGCTGCGACCACCGCGCCCTCGACGCCGCCCTCTCCCACCTGACCGCCGCCACCGGCCACGCCACCGATCACCTCACCGAACGCCCCGCCGACCTCCTCGCCGACGCCGATTTGCCGCTGGTCGCCTACTACGCCGGTGCGCTGCGGTCCCGCCTGGAGCGGTCCGCGCACCGCAACCTCTACCTGCTCGACGAGGGCACGCCGCAGATCGACCTGTTCTACCTGATGGCCGAGCACCTGCCGTTCATGCGGGCCCCGCGGCTCGCCAACGACGCCCTCCTGCCGTACCTCCACGGCCGGTCCGCCGCCACCGTGCTGGCCTTCGGCATCGGCCACGGCCGGCAGGAGGCCGACCTGATCGAGCGGGCCGAGGGCCTCGCCGAGGTCACCGTGTACGGCGTGGACGTCGCCCCAGGCAGCCTGGATCTCGCCCGGGCCACCCTGGAGGGCGCGGGGGCGCGTCGCGGCGTCGCGGTGGACTTCCGTGGAGGCCGCCACGGAGCAGCTGGATGACCGGTTCTGGAGCGAACTCGGAGGTGGTCGGCAGTTCGCGGGCGGCGGCCGCCGGGTCGGTCGCGGGGCGGGTACGAGACGGCGCCGCCGTGGACCCGCGGGCGTTCTTCGCCTCCGGGGCCACCCTGCGGGCCGTCGCGGTGGGCAGCCGGCAGCAGTTCCTGGCGATGAACCGGGTGATCGAGGAGCACCGGCTCCGGCCGGAGATCGACCGGGTGTTCCGCTTCGAGGAGGCGCCGGCGGCGTTCCGCCAGTACGCCTCGGGAGCCGTGTTCGGCAAGGTGGTGATCACCTGCGGCGGCTGAAAGGCCCGCGACCGGGCGTGCCGAGGGGGCGCGTGGGAGGTACCCCACGCGCCCCCGGGACATCCCGCCTACGCGAGGGGACGGCGGCGGCGCCGGAGGACGGCCGCACCGCCCGCCACTGCCGCGAGCAGGCCCGCACCCGCGGCCGGCACCTGCCAGGGCAGCGCCGAGGCCGGAGCCGCCGTGGCGGCGGGCGCGGCGGCCACCGGGCCGGCCGGCGCACCCGGGGCCGTACCGTCGCCGGAGGCGAGGCCGTCGTCGGCGGCGGGGGTGCCGTCGGCGGTCCAGCCGCCTGCCAGGCCCTTGCGGTCGTAGGCGGAACCCGGCTGCTTGTCGCCGTACCGGGCGGTGACCAGCTTCTGGTACTCGGCCAGGGTGAGCGAGGGCTTGCCGCCCAGGCCGCCGGTGGCCTCGGGGTTGAGCGCCTCGACCCGGCCCTGCTCGGTCAGCCGGTACCAGGCGTGCAGCTGCGGCTCGGCGAAGGTCCTGGCCTGCGCCGACCCGCGCTCGGCGAGGGCGATCTCGGCGTCGCCGTCCCGGATCCCGGCCAGCTGCCAGTTCTGCCCGTCCGGCTGCGGGGCGAGCAGGACGGAGGCCTGCCGGCCGTCCCCGGCCGCGACCCGCGAGGTGAGGTAGGACAGTCGCAGCGCGCCGTCCGGTGTCGCCCCGGCCTTGCCGGTGACGAACTCCGGGCTGAGTTCGTACAGCGGCACCGGGTCCTTGAGGTCGAAGGAGGGCGGGGCGGCGACCGCGTTCGGGGCGCTGCGGGGGAGGCCGCTCACCCCGCCGTCCGCCGCGGCGGCGGGGGCGGCGGGCTGCTGCCGGGCGGCGACCAGGAAGCGCGAGACGGTGTCCCGGACCTGGCCGGAACGCAGGACCTGCTGGGCGTTGCCGTAGCCCGCGATGCCGTTGCCGTTGCCGTTGCCGTCGGCGGCCGCCGAGGGCGCGGTGTCGGCGAGGACGGTGAGCGCGGCCGCGACGAGGAGGCCGGCCGCCCGGACGGCGGTCCGGCGGCGGCGCGTGATGGTGGTGTGCACGGTCGGTCGTCTCCTCAGCCGTGGATGGAGATACGGGAGTGGGTCCACTGGAACGAGTTGTTGCTGGAGTAGGTGTTGTAGTTCCACCACGTGTAGGTCTGGGTGGTGGGCCACGGGTCGCCGACCGCGATCATGTTGCTGCTGTTGTCGTAGCCGTAGATGACGTTCATGTGGCCGCCGCCGGTGCGCCAGCCGATCCGCACGGCGAACGGGCGGCCGGAGGCGATCTCGTTGGTGGTCTCGGCGAAGGTGGCGTTGCGGTACAGGCTGGTGCCGCTGTTGCGGAAGCCCATCTTGGCCAGGCCGTTGGCCATGTCCTCCAGGGTGGCGGGCCGGTTGTTGCAGTCGACCCAGGTGCCCTGCGCGGCGAGCCGGCAGAAGTCGTACTGGTTGTAGCCGGTGCGGCCCCAGTAGGTCGCGATGGTGAGCCCGGAGGCGTCCCAGCACCACTGGTCGCGGACCTGCTTCTGCATGCTGATGTTGAGCGTGGTCCAGCCGGTCGGCCGGACGGAGCCGCACACCGGGAGGTTGCCGGTGTTCTCCTGGATGAAGGCGTCGGCGATGTAGTACGCGCCGGACCAGATCCAGCGGTTGTTGCCCTCGACCTGGTCGCCGGTGGTGCGGCAGGAGGTCGGGACGCGGTCGCCGACCAGCGAGCTGCCGGTGACGCGGGCGCCCAGCGAGGGCAGGGCGCGCTGGTTGATGGTGCCGTACCCGCCCTGGCCGGCGACGACGGTGCCCGTCACGCTGCCGGCTTGGGCGAAGGCCCCGATGCCGAAGATCAGGGCGCCGGACAGCACCGCGACGATCGCGGCTATCAGGGCCTTCCTTCGGCGGGACGTACGGAATCTGTGCATGGGCGTGGTGCTCCAGGATCCGAGGGACCGCGGCGGGCCGGCGCGCCGGGGCGCGCCGCCCGTCCGGCGGCGGTCGTTGAGGTGGGGGTCAGAGCCGTACCGAGCGGCGCAGCAGCAGGACGGCCGCGGCGATCGCCGCGAGCGCCACCGCCGTGACCGCGAGCACGCCGGCGACCAGCTGCCACCCGTGCAGGCGGCCCGGGTCGCCCTCGGCGGGCTCGACCGCGCCGCGGCCGGGCATCGCCCGCCGCACCGGCGCGTCGGCGGGCCCGGCGGAGGGCGTCGTGCCCTCGGTGCCCGGGTCCGCGGAGGGGGCGGGCGCCGGGGTGCCGGGGTCGGCCGGGCCGACCGCGGGCCCGGCGGTGGGCGTCCCGGTGATCGAGCCCGGCGGGTCGACGGCCGCGACGTCCAGCGCTCCCTCGAACCGGCCGAGCCCCGGGAAGGCGGTCTCCGCGAGGACGCTCCAGTGGCCGGGCGTGAGCGCCTCGGCCGTGGTGAGCGTGCCCGGCCGGTCCGGGACGGGAACCAGCCGCCACGGGCCGACGGTGGTGCCGTCGGGCGCGGTGGCGCTGAAGGTTCCGGCGATCCGCTCGGTCACCGGGTCGCTGTCGTTCTCCCAGACGGCGGTGGTGATCGGGCGGCCGGAGTCGCTGCTGCTGACGGTCAGTCGGATGGTGTCGCCGTGGGCGTGTGCCGTCGTGACCGGGCCGAGGACGGCCAGGCCGGAGAGGACGGACAGGCACGCCACCGCGAGGCGGCGGTTGTGCATGGGACGGCTCCCGGTTGTGCGAGGGGACAGGGCCCGCCCGGGAGGGCGGGGAGGCCGCTTCCGGCGACGGGCGGGCCCTGTGCTGACGGAACGTTCCGGCAGGTCAGGAGACCTTCTGGACGCTCCAGGAGTGGTAGCCGGCCGCCGCCGGGTCCTCCAGGACGAGCAGCCAGGCGCCGTAGTACGCGCGGCCGCTGACCCCGAGGACCAGCGAGCTGCCCCTGGCCGTGATGCTCAGGCCGCCGCCCGCGGCGGCGAGCCGCCACTGCTGCGCCTGGTTGGCGCCGTCGCAGGGCTGCTGGGCCACCCACTGGCCCGCCACGGCGGCGCCGCCGAGCTGCAGGCACTTGCCGGACACCGCGGACCGGATCCGCGCGTACCCGCCGCCGGCGTCGTCGAAGTACCAGCGCTGGCCCAGGTACCCGCTCGCCTGCGAGCCCACCAGCACCGTGCCGTCGGCGGACTTGCCGCCCCACACCTCCGCCGCCAGACCGGTGGCGCCGTTGGTGATGGTGTACGCGGTGGCGGGGGTCGGGGTGGTGCCGCCGGCCTTCGGGGTGCGGAAGGTCAGCGTCCGTCCCGGCTTGGAGTCACGGCCGGACCGGTCGCGGACCGCCACCGCCACCGTGTACTCGGTGTCCGGGCGGAGGTTGGTGACGCGCACCGAGTTCGGCTGCACCCAGGTGAGGAACTTCCCGTTCAGCAGCACCTGGTACCACTGGGCCGAGGCCACCGCGGGCCAGCTGAGCACCGCCGAGTCGGAGGCCAGCTGGCCGACCGTCACGTTGGGGCCGGCGTCCGGACCACCGGTCGGGGTGGGCGTCGGGTTCGGCGTGGGCGTCGGGCTGGGGTTGGGATCCGGGTTCGGCCCGGTTCCGTTGCCGGTCATCAGGAACCGGTTGTTGGCGATGTTCCAGTGCGTGGCCAGGTAGCTGCCTGGCTTGGGATTGGTGTGGAAGTAGTCGTCGTGGTTGCAGTCCAGCCGGTCGTCGTGGCCGCGGTCCTGGCAGACCGTCCGCATCTGCGGGTAGTACGGCGAGTCCGAGTAGCACATGAGGTCCCACTCGTCGGTGCAGTGCGCCGCCCGGCTGGTGTTGGGCGCGCTGTTGTTCACCGCGCCCAGGTTGTGGCCGAGTTCGTGCGCGGCGGTGGACCCGCCCCAGCAGCCCGAGTCGGTGCGGCCGTACGAGGGGCCGAAGTTGCTCAGGTTGTCCTGGCCCGGCCGCTCGTCGCCGGCGAAGGTCCCGATGCCGCAGTACACGTTGGCGTCCGCGAACACCATGTACTTGCGGTCCTTGCGGTTGAGGCCCTTGCCCGCCAGCGCGTTGTTCATCGCGCTGAACTCGGACAGCGCCGAGTCCGGCACCTCGATGTTGAGCACCACCGGGGTGCAGTCGGCGGCGGTGACGAAGCGGATGTGCCGCACGCCGCCGGTCTCCTGGGCGGAGGCGGAGTAGATGGTGTCGGCGTCCGCCGCCCACTTGCGGAAGGAGCCGAGGTACTGCGCGTACCGGTCCTTGCCCGGCGCGTGCGCGTACACCACCTGGACCCGGTTGCCGGTGCTGCCGTCGCCGTCGCATTGCACGGCCTGACCGGCCGGTGCGGCGGCGGCCTTGCGCGGCGCGTCGGCCGAGGCGCTGGGCGCCGGGGCGGCCGCCGCCCCCGCCGGCACGGCCTGCGCGTCCACCGTCGGCTCCGAACCGGCGGCCGGCTGCGCGGTCGTGCCGTTGCCGGTGCCGGGCGCCGTGTGATCGGCGGCCTGCTCCGGCTGGACGGCCGGGGCGGTGTCCTTGGCGATGTCCACGCCCTTGGGAGGGGCGTCCGGCCCGTGCGTGCAGGCGCCGTCCGACGTCCTCAGCACACCGGCGCACTTGTCGCCCTTCGGGGCGGTGTTCAGACCCGAGTACACCAGCCCCCGGCCGGTGTCGTTCGCGGGCATGGAGGAGACCGGGTCGGGCGCCGCGTCGTGCTCCGGGCCAGCCGCCGGTGCGGCGTCGGCCCCGTCCGACATGGCGGCGTCCGCCGATATGACGGCCGGCTTCTCGGTGAAGGCACCGCCCAGGGCGGCGGTACCGGCGAAGACCCCCGTTGCGGCCAGGACGGCCGCGACCAGCACCACACGGGTGCTGCGCGTCCGCTTGACCACTCTTCTACGGCCTGGCAAAACCACACCTCATTTCACAGGAGGAGTTGAGTGGCCGGAATACTGCCAGAGCCGTGGCGCAGGGAGGAGCCCCGTGCTTCTACGCGCGAAGATGTACGCCGTTCAACGAACCGTCACATCGGACTGACGTATCGTCAATTACCTTTCAGTAATGTGATGTTGCATCAGCGATGGCCGATTGGTCCACTCCACTGCGCGAGTTGATACGTGCACCAATTCATCGAAACGTTATGGTTCGGGATCGTCTGTTAGACGGGATGTGCAATAGTGCAATTGCACAGCGTAGGTGCAATATTACTCTCCATCATTGTCGACAACCCGGGCTTGGAGTATCCCTAGCAGGGCTTATCAGTCGACAGATCGATGGCCGCGCACGGTCGGTACCCGCGTGTGCGGGCGGCTAACCCCAGGCCCCCGGGGCGCCCCCCGGCCGCGGTCGGGGAGGACCAGTGGCACGCCCGTGCGCGGATGCGGGAGCACCTCCACCGGGTGGCCGTAGACCTCGCTGAGGAGCGGGGCGCGCAGGACCTCCGCCACCGGTCCGGTCGCCACGGTGGCGCCGGCGGCCAGCAGCGCGACCCGGTCCGCGTAGGCGGCGGCCAGCGACAGGTCGTGCAGCACGACCACCACGCCGTCGCCGGCGGCGGCCCGCTCGCGGGCCACCCGCAGCACCAGCTCCTGGTGCCGCAGGTCGAGGGCGGCCGTGGGCTCGTCGAGCAGCAGCAGCGGGGTCCGCTGGGCCAGCACCCGGGCGAGCGCGACCCGGGCCCGTTCGCCGCCGGAGAGCGAGGTGAAAGGGCGCTCGGCGAAGGCGCTGCACTCGGTGGCGGCCATCGCCGCGGCCACGGCCGCCGCGTCCTCGGCCTCGGCGGTGGTGCCGGCCCAGGGGGCGCGGCCCATCCGGACCACCTCGCCGGCGGGGAACGGGAAGGACAGCTCGCTGGACTGCGGCAACAGCGCCCGGTGGCGGGCGAGTTCGACGGACGGGTGGGCCGTCGGCGGGCGGCCCAGCAGTCGGACCTCCCCGGCGGTGGGGGCGGTGTCCCCGGCGAGGACGGACAGGAGGGTGGACTTGCCCGCGCCGTTCGGCCCGAGCAGCGCCAGAACCTCGCCGGCCCGCAGGCACAGGTCCGCGCCGGCCAGCAGCTCCCGTCCGCCGACCGTCAGTCGTACCCCGTCAGCGACGATCAACTCCGCGCCGGGGGCGGGGCGTTCGGGGACGGTTCGAGGGGTGCGCAGTCTCATGCCCAGCCTCCCTGGCGGGTCCGGGTGCGGCGCAGCAGCCAGAAGAAGAACGGACTGCCGATCAGTGCGGTGATCACGCCGAGGGGGAGTTCGGCGGGGGCGGCCACGGTTCGGGCGGCCAGGTCGCCGGCGACCAGGGCCAGCGCCCCGCCGAGGGCCGAGCCGGGCAGCAGGAAGCGGTGCCCCGGCCCGGCGGCCATCCGCAGCAGGTGCGGCACGATCAGGCCGACGAACCCGATGATGCCGCTGACCGCCACGGCGGCGGAGGTGAGCAGGGCGACCACGGTGACCAGCACCAGGCGCATCCGCTCCACGTCCACGCCGAGGTGGCGGGCCGGGCGCTCGCCGAGCGCCAGCAGGTCGAGCCGGCGGGCGTACAGCGGGGCGACGGCCAGGCCGACCAGGGCGAACGGCAGGACGGCGAGCACCTTGCCCCAGGTCGCCTGGGCGAGCGAGCCCAGCTGCCAGAAGGTGACCTGGCTGATCGCGGCCGAGTCGGCGGTGAACAGCAGGATGCCGATCAGCGCGCCGCAGAAGGCGTTCACCGCGACCCCGGTGAGGATCAGGGTGACCACCTCGGTCCGCCCGCCGGACCGGGACATCGCGTACACCGCGAGGACCGTCACCAGGCCGCTCGCGAAGGCGAACACGGTGACCGTCCAGCTGCCCAGCGCGTCCAGGCCGAGCACGATGCAGGCCACCGCGCCGACCGCGCCGCCGGAGGAGACCCCGATCACCGCGGGCTCCGCCAGCGGGTTGCCGAACACGCCCTGCATCAGCGCGCCCGCGCAGCCCAGCGAGCCGCCGACCAGCAGCGCCAGCACCACCCGGGGGAGGCGGACGTTCCACAGCACCGACTCGGGCACCCGCTCCAGTGCGTGCCCGCCCGCGCCGAGCCGGTGGGCCAGCGAGGCGAGGATGTCACCGAGCGGGATCCGGTACGCGCCGAGGCCGGCCGCCAGCAGGGCGCAGAGCAGCAGCGCGGCGGCGAGCGCCGCGGTGAGCACCGTACTGCGCCCCGGCCGCCGGGTGCCGGGCGCGGCCGCGCCGTTCTCGGGGAGGGCGTACGTCACCGGGCGCCCGCCGGGTGGAGCTGGGCGGCGATCTCGCGCAGCACCTGCGGGGTGCGCGAGCCGTAGCTGAGCAGCCGGCCGTCGTCCACGGCGACCACCCGGCGGTCCAGCCCGGCCGGGGTCTGGGCGACGCCGGGCAGTTTCAGCAGCCCGTCCACGCCGCCGACCGACTCCAGGCCCTTGCTCATCACCAGGATCGCGTCGGGTGCCGCCTTGACCAGGGCCTCGCTGGTGAGCGGGGTGAACTCGCCGTGCAGCCCGGCGGCGGTGCCGGCGTCCTCGCCGCCGACCGCCTCGATCAGCGAGGGGGCGCCGGAGTCGGGGCCGCCGAGCAGGAAGACCGAGGCGCTGCCGCGCAGGTAGAGGAAGGCGATCCTGGGGCGCGGTCCGTCGGCGGGCAGGGCGGCGCGGGCCTCGGTGATCTGCCGGGCGGTGCGCTCCTTGAGGCGTCGTCCGGCGTCCGGGACGCCGAGGGCGGCCGCGACGGTGTCGATCCGCGGGCCGACGTCCTCCAGCCGCCGGGCGTCGTCGAGGACGATCAGCGGGACACCGGCCGCCCGGATCTGTTCCACCGCCTCGGCCGGTCCGGTGGAGCGGTCGGCGAGCACCACGGTCGGGTGGAGGGAGAGCACGCCCTCCGCGGAGACGTCGTGCGCCTGGGTGATCACCGGCAGGGCGGCGGCCTGCTCGAAGGTGGTGGACACGTCGCGGGCCACCACCCGGGGGCCGAGGCCGAGGCTGAAGACCAGTTCGGCGAGGCTGCCGCTGAGCGGGACGATCCGCTCGGCGCTGGCCACGGTGACCTGCCGGCCGTCCGCGGAGGCGGCGGTGGCGGGCAGCTGCGGGATCTGCGGATCGGGCAGCGCCTCCACGGTGTCCGGCGCCCGGGAGGCGCCCGTCGCGGCCCGGTCCTGACCGGCCTCGGAGCCGGGCCCGCAGCCCGCGGCGCCGAGCAGCAGGCCGAGGGCGAGCAGCAGGACGGCCGGTCCGACTCTCGCCCGGATGTGGTGGGAGCTGCTGCTCAACCTCGTTCCCTTCTTGAAGGATTGACGTCCCGTCAGGTGGCGCGGTCGGGGGCTGCTCGGTGGGACTCTTAACTCATATATTAGGTTAGCCTTGCCTGAGTTTCGCAAGGGGGTGGCGGTACGCCGACCCCCGCTCCGCGCCATGCCCGCGCCCCCGTTCCCGACCTCCCGATCGCCCGAGGAGTGATCCCCCGTGCCCCTGACCGGACGGCTCCGCCGCCTGGCCGCCCACCTGGTGGCCGCCCTCGCCGCCCTCCTGACGGTGGCCGGCCTCCCCGCCCCCGCGGCCGCCGCCCCGCAGCCCGTGGTCTCCGGCGGGCGCCTCGACTGGGGCATCAAACAGTCCTTCCTCACCTACGTCACCGGGCCGATCGCCAAAGGCGGTTGGAGCCTGACCGGCGGCGCCGCCACGGTCGGCGGCAGCACCTTCCGGTTCCACTCGGCGACCGGCGGCTACGACCCCGCGACCGGCGCCCTCACCGCCTCCTTCCAGGGCGGCGTCCGCTTCACCGGCCACCGCGAGAACGGCACCGACGCCCTGGACCTCGCCATCGGACGGCTCACCCTCACGACCACCGGCGCCGGCCGGGCCACCCTCTCCGCAGACGTCACCAGCCGGTCCCGGGAGACCGGCAAGGTCACCGCCACCCCCCAGACCCCGCTCGCCGACCTCTCACTCGCAGGCACCGACCTGCGCGCGGCCTCCGGCACGCTGACCCTGACCAACGTCCCCGCCACCCTCACCGACGCCGGCGCCCAGGCCTTCGGCCACTTCTACACCGCCGGCACCGCACTCGACCCGCTCACCCTCTCCGTCACCCTCAAGGCGGCCGAGGCCGAACCGACCCGGACCCCCGCCCCCGACCGCACCCCCTCCGGCGGACCCGCCACACCCGGCCCGGACCCCACCGCCAATCCCACCGGCGACCCCACCGCCACCCCGGCACCGGGCCCCACGACGGGAGGGCCCGCCGCCTTCGCCGACGGCGCCCTCGACTGGGGCATCCGCCGTACCTTCCGCGACTACGTCACCGGCGCCGTCGCCAAGGGCCGCTGGCAGCTCGCCGACGGCGCGGCGGACGGCGGCGCCTACTTCCGCTGGACCACCGGCAAGGGCGGCTATGACCCCGCCACCGGCGCCCTCGACGCCGCCTTCACCGGCAGCGTCCGCTTCACCGGCCACACCACCGGCGACACCCACGGCCTCGACCTCACCCTCGCCGCCCCGCGGATCACCATCGCCGACGGCCAGGGCCGGCTCACCGCCGACGTCCACGGCCACCTGCCCGGCGCCGCCGCCCAGCAGCAGACCGCCGTCGAACTCGCCCGCTTCGACCCGGCCGGCGCCGTGAAGACCGAGGGCGGCCTGCTCAGGGCCGTCGAACTCCCGCTGCGCCTCACCGAGTCGGGCGCCCGGGTGTTCGGCTCGCTCTACCCGGTCGGCACCGAGATGGACCCGCTGAGCTTCGCCCTCGCCCTCGATCCGGCTGCCGCCCTGCCCCCGCTGCCGGACCTCGGCAGCGCTCCTGCCGCCACGCCAGCCCCGCAGGCCGCCCCCGCCGCGGCCTCGTCCCGGGGCGTCCCGGTGGCCGCCGCGGTGGCGGGTGCCCTGCTGCTCGCCGCCCTGGCGCTCGGCGGCGGCCTGCTCGCCGTCCGCCGACGGCGGCGCCCGGGCCCCTCCGACCCCTCCTGACCGCCCGTCATCCGCCCAACCCGCCAACCCGGCATCGCCCGTCATCCCCGTCGAACGGAGCACGACCCATGTCCCGCAGCACCGCCATGCCCGCCGGCCCCGGCAACCGCAGCCGCACCTGGCTGGCCGCCGTCGCCGCCGCCACCGCGGGCCTCGGCCTGACCGCCCTCGGGCTGCCGGCCCTTGCCTTCGGGGCCGGCGCCCCGACCGCCGTCAGCTACGACACCGGCGCGCTGGACTGGGGCGTCAAGGCCAGTTTCCGCGGCTACGTCACCGGGCCGGTCGGCCAGGGCGCGGTGGAACTCACCGGCGGTGCCACCACCAACGCCGACGGCACGTACCACTTCGGCCTGGCCCGCGCCCGCTACGACCTCGGCACCCACAGCCTCGACGCGGCCTTCACCGGCGGGGTCCGGTTCACCGCCCACCACGGCGCGCTGGACGTCGCCCTGAGCGACCTGAAGCTCACCACCTCCGGCACCACCGGCACCCTCACCGCCGACACGGCGTCCAAGGAGACGGTCGGCGCCTCCGAGGTCACCCGCCGCGAGGACGTCCCGCTGGTGACCTTCACCGTCGCCCGGGACACCACCACCGGCGTCCCCACCGCCGCCAAGCTCACCGAACAGGGCGCCAAGGCCTTCGCCGGCTTCTACGCCGCGGGCACCGACATGGACCCGTTGGCGGTCCTGCTGAAGCAGAGCCCGGCCTCGCCCTCCGCCTCCGACTCCGCTGCGCCCTCCGCGAGTTCCTCCCCGTCCGGCGCCGGCTCCGGCTCCCCCTCGGTGAGCGCCTCCGCCTCCACCTCCGCCTCCTCCGCCGCTCCGAGCGGCAGCCCGTCCGCCACGGTCTCCACTCCCGCCTCTGCCTCCGCTACCCAGGGCAGCTCCGAACTCGCCGTGGTGGACGGCCGGTTGGACTGGGGCGTCAAGGAGGGCTTCCGCCGGTACGTGACCGGGCCGATCGCCCGGGGGAAGGTGGAGTTCGGCGGCGGCGCCGCCGACTACCGCTTCGGCGGTGCCACCGGCAGCTACCACACCGGCACCCACGCGGTGAAGGCCGACTTCACCGGCTCGGTCCGCTTCCTCGGCCACCAGACCGCCGGCGGCGGCTACGAACTGGACACCACCTTCGGCGCCCTGGGCGTCCGCATCGACCGGACCGGCGCCTACCTGGTCGCCGATGTGACCGCCCGCTCGCGCGACGGGAAGACCGCCACGCTCAGCGCGGCCCGGATCGCCAGGCTCGACCTCTCCCGGGCGAACCCGGCCCCGGCCGGCGGCGTGGTGACCCTCTCCGGTGTCCCCGCCACGCTGACCGCCGAGGGCGTCGCGGCCTTCGGCGGTTACCCGGAGGGGGAGGCGCTCGACCCGGTGACCGTCACCCTCTCCTTCGACCGCAACGCCACCCTGCCCGCCAACCCGCCCATCAACACCGTAACTTCGGGCGGCTCCGGCACCGGCGCCACCGACGGCGGTACGGCCGGCAGCGCCACCCTGACCACCACCGGCGGCTCCGGCATGCTCGCCTCGACCGGCGCCGGCACCCCGGTGCTGCCGCTGGTCGCCACTGCGGCCGGCTTCCTCCTGGCCGGCGGCGGCACCACCGTCCTGCTGCGCCGCCGTACCGGGGGCCGGCCGGCCGTCTGACGCCACCCCCTGGCCGGCGGGGAACCGTGCGACGCGGGAGGACGGGTCTTCCCGGCGCGCGGTTCCCCGCCGGCCGTCGGCGGCTCGCCGAGGAGTCACCCCCCGGGGCCGCTACCGGCCGAGGATCCGCCGCAGCCAGCGGGTGCGGGCCTCGTGGGCCTCCCGGCTGAGCGCCGCGCCGGGGACGAAGGTGTCGAAGCCGTGGAACGCGCCCGGCCAGACGTGCAGTTCGGCCTCGCCGCCGGCCCGCCAGATCGCGTCGGCGTAGGCCACGACCTCGTCCCGGAAGGTCTCCGCCGACCCCACGTCCAGATAGGCGGGCGGCAGCGCGGACAGGTCGGTGGCGCGGGCGGCCGCGGCGTAGGGGGAGAGGTCGGCGGCGCCGTACCGGTCGCCGAGCAGGGCCTGCCAGGCCGTGGTGTTGGAGGTGCGGTCCCAGAGGTCGTGCCCGGCCATCTGGTGGGCGGAGAAGGTGGCGCCGCGGTCGTCCAGCATCGGGCTGAGGAGTAGCTGGCCGATCGGCGCCGGACCGCCGCGGTCGCGGGTCAGCAGGGCGAGGGCCGCGGCGAGTCCGGCGCCCGCGCTCTTCCCGCCGAGGAGGATGCGGTCCGCGTCCAACCCCAGCCCTCCCGCCCGCTCGGCCGTCGCGACCAGCCCGGCGTAGCAGTCCTCCACGGGCTCCAGGTACCGCGCCCGCGGCGCCAGCCGGTACTCGGCGGAGACCACGGCGAGCCCCAGCGGCGGCGCCCAGTCCTGCAGCAGCCGGGGCAGTGCGGACCGTGCGTTGCCCGTGATCAGGCCGCCGCCGTGCAGGTAGTAGAGGACCGGCAGCGGGCGGGTGACCCCGGCGGGACGGGCGGCGTACAGGACCACCTCGGGGCCGCCCCGGCCCGCCGGCGCCCGCAGCTCCGTGATCTCGAACAGGCCGTCGGCCCGGAGTTCCTCCACCGTCGGCCGGGGCCGGGTGGCGGCGTCCAGGGCCTGCCACTCCGGGAGCCGCTCCGGGGTGAGCGGTCTCCGGGACCGCGGGTCCAGGGCGGCCAGTGCGGCCCCCAGCTCCGGGTCGAACGGCGGCGCGGGCCGGTCACCCTCCGCCGCCCGCCGCGCTGCTCGCCGCTCCGACGGCGCTCCCGCATCACCCATGACCGTTCCTCCCCGCGGCCCGGGAACGCCCGGTGGCGTCCCGACCGTCCCAGCCTGCCAGGCCGCCGGTGCGAACGGGCGACGGGAGCGGTCAGGCGCTCAGCGGGTACCGGGCGTCCAGGTCGCGGAAGACCGCGCCGTTGAGGACGAAGGCCCGCTTGCACTCCTCGACCACCCGGCGGCGCTCGACCTCGTCCAGGGCGAGCCCGGCGGCGTCCAGCCTGGCGCGGTACTCCCGCTTGAAGGCGGCGGGGTTGTCGATCTCCTCGAAGACGTAGAACCGGACCCCGTCGCCCTTGCGCGCGAACCCCCAGGTCCTCTCGGCGATGCCGCGGATGATCTGACCGCCGGACAGGTCGCCCAGGTAGCGGGTGTAGTGGTGGGCCAGGTACCCGGCGGGCCACCGCTCGGCCAGCTCCTCCACCCGGGCGGCGTACGCGGCGGTGGCCGGGAGCGGGGTGAGGCCGTCGCGCCAGCCGGGGCCGCGCAGGTGGGCGAGGTCGCGTTCGAGCGCGGCGGTGCGCAGCAGCGCCCGGTCGACGAACGGGCCGGCCACCCGGTGTCCGGCGAGCTCCTCGGCGCGGCTCTCCAGGGCCCGGTAGACGTACCAGAGTTGGCCGGTGAGGTCGGCGTAGGCGTCGACCCCGAGGTGCCCGCCGAGCAGTCGGCTCATGAAGGAGGACTGTTCGGCCGCCCGGTGCTCCTCGCTGCTGGCGGTGCGGAGCGCGGCGGAGAACGGGACGGGCTGCTGCTCGGGGGCGGGCATCGGGGCCTCCACGGATCGGGATCATCCCGGACCTCGGGATGATCCCGATTGTTATGGTTAGCCTAACCTAAGTCAATGTGATGCCGACACTCCGTCGGAAACCTCCGGGCGGGCACACGCGAGGGGCGCGGGGACCGCGGACGGCGGCGGGTCCGAACGTGCGACCCGCCGCCGTGTGCGGTGCCCCGCGCCCCTCGGGCGCACCGGCCGTCCGAGGACGACGGCCGCGGCGACCTACTGGCCCGGGCGGTTCATCATGTCGGCGTCGGCCACCGCGATGGCGATGCCCAGCGCCTCGGTGATGTGGCCGGCCGCCGCCATCACGCGGGCCGTGCCCACGATCGGGGCGATTGCCACCAGGACGTCCTGCAGCTGGTCCGCGGTCACATTGGCCTCGATGGCGGGGCCCATGTGCGCGAGATAGGAGATCGCGGGCGCGTCCATGGCGACGAGCGCGGCGATACGGGTGAGGATCAGCATGTCCTCGGCCATCCCACAGCGCTCGATGGAGTCGAGCGTCATGGCGGCGAGGGTGTCGAGAACGGGGGTTTCGGACGTCGTGGACATGGTCGGGTGCCCTCTCAAGGGGTGTGAGCCCACGCAGGGGAGGCGACGCTCCCTGCCCGGGCCGCTTGCCCTTCGACAGTAGGAGGACCCCGCGCACACCGCCAACCGACCGTTCCCGCCGGCCGGGGCCGGGCGGTGCCCGGTCAGTCCGCGGGCTCCCCGGCCCGTTCCCGCTCCCGCCGTTCGCGGGCCCGCGCGTAGCGGGCGGCGAGCGGGCCGTACGTCAGGCCGTGCAGCGCCAGGCTCATCAGGACCGTCATGGTCATCACCTGCCCGATCAGGTCGGCCGCGTGGGGGTCGAGCGGGGCGAGGCTGGTGAAGGCCAGCAGGCCGAAGACGATGCTGGCCATGCCCCGCGGCCCCAGCCACGCGAGCAGCAGCCGGTCGGCCCGGTCCAGGCCGGTGCCCATCAGGCAGAGCAGCACCGGCACTCCCCGAACCACCGTCAGCGACAGGGCCGCGTACGCCACCATCCGGCCGTCGAAGTCCCCGGTGAACGCCTGGGTGACCAACTCCCCGAAGACGAACCACAGCGCCAGCGAGAGCAGCGTCCCCACGTCGTTCACCAGGTGCAGCGCCTTCGGCGGCAGCGCCCGGGAGTACGGGGTGAACCAGAGCCCGGCGACGAAGGCGGCGATGAACCCGTTGCCGTCGAGCACGATCGCCAGCCCGTACGCCGCCAGCGGCAGGGCCACGATGCCCAGCCGGACGGCGGACCGCCTGGTCCAGCCGGCCCGCCACGCCGCGCGCAGCAGCATCCCGCCGGGCTTGCCGACCAGGGCGCCGGCGACCACCGCCCAGAACATCGCGTTGAAGGCGTCCCCCAGCGAGTCGGCCACGGGCTCCGGTACCCCCTCGGTGGCCTCGGCGCCGGCCAGGCAGAGCAGGAAGACCGGCGCGGCGATGCCGTCGTTCAGCCCGCCCTCGACCGTGAGCACCCCGCGCAGCCAGGACGGCAGCCGGGAGTCCCGGACCACCTCGGCGGCCGGGGCCAGGTCCAGCGGCACGGTCACCGCCGCGAACAGCGCCACCAGCCACCACCGCCCGGACGGGAACAGCAGCGCGCCGACCAGCGTCCCGGCCAGCAGCGTCAGCGGCAGCGCGAGCAGCAGCAGCCGGGCCAGCAGCCGGCGGTTCCCCCGCACCACCCCGGCGGGGACGTCGGTGGCGTCGGTGAACAGCAGCACCGCGAGGATGATCTCCACCGCCCGCTCGGCGTCGTGGGTGGTGAGGCTGATCCGCACCAGCGGGTGCGGGCCGACGGTCAGCGCCACGCCCGCGGCGGTCATCGCCACCGGGGCGGTGACGCTCCACCGGGCCAGCCGGCCGGCCACCAGGGCCCAGGCGAACAGCGTTCCCATGCTGATGACCAGCGCGACCACCCGCGCACCCGTCCTTCCCCGGCGCGCGACCGGTCGGCGTGAGCTGATCGTAGCCGCGCACCCGCCGCCCGCCCGGGCCCCGGCCGCCGCCCGCGTGTCCCCGACCGGGAGCCCCGGATCGGGTGACCCGGGCTCAGTGCGGGCTCAGCACACGGCGGTCCGGCCCGCCGCGCCGGCCCGGCGGCCGGGTCAGCCGTGGCAGTGCACCGCGACCAGGAGGACATCGCCGTCGAGCCCGTCCAGGTACGCGTTGGCCGCCCGCAGGTACGCGTCCCAGGAGTCCGTCACCCCCGTGCCCGGCTCGAGCCAGGTGCCGTCGAGGCGCAGCAGGGCATCACCCGGGACCGCCTCGTCGCGGGCCCGCGCAACGTCCTGATCAGTGGACGGGGCCGGCGCCTCCGGCCCCGCCGGCCGTACCGCCCGGGCGCGGAGCGCCTCGAAGTCGAGCAGGGCACGCGGCCCGCCGTCGCACGCCGGCACTCCGTCCGGGCCGTCCTCGTCGGGGTGACCGCGCCGGACGGTGATCAGACGGGGGTCGCCGGTCGCCTCCGGGCGGTGCAGGAAGTGGGCCTCCCACTGGCCGCCGACCTGGTAACCGTCCCACTTCCCCTGACGGTTGAAGGTGCTGAGGCGGTAGGCGCGGCCCGCCTCGTCCACGGCGAGGTGGTTCGGGGTGCCCGGCCGGTAGCCCCGGACCAGGTTGACCGTTTCGGTGACCTGCGCCCACGTCAGATCGTCACGGTCCGGCAGTTCACCACGACGCCGGGCGTACTGGACCCACAGGGTGTCGGCCGGGGCCGCGGCGGTCTCGTACTCCGGGTACGCCTCCACCTCCCGCTCGATGTCGAACGGAGCGAGGGCCGCGGCCAGAGCCGCGCGGACGTCGTCCCGTGCGGCGGGAGGGAGTGCGACGACGAGGGTGAAGTGCATGGGGCGATTCTGCCCGGTGCCCCTCGTGGTGATCGCCGAGAGCGTGGCCGCCCCCGGTCGGGAGGGCGGCTGCGGACCGCGCTGGAGGCCCTGATCGAGCCGTCCCTGGAGGCGGCGGGCTGCCTCGGGTACCGGCTGTACGCCGACCCCCGAGGACCGGTCGGCTCCCGGGGACTGACCCGCCCCGGGGACTGACCCCGCCGGGGCCCTGGTCACTGGGTGGCGACGACGATGCAGCGCTCCAGCTCCTCCAGCGCCGCCGGGTCGCCGGTCACCGTGACGGCCCCCGGGGCGCCGGGGGGCTCGCGGTTCCAGAGCCGGCGCAGCAGGTCGGCCGGCGGGCCGGTGAGGGTGACGTCGGCGACGGCGGCCTCCTCGCCGGTGACGTCCTCGACCTCGAACAGGCCCGGGCCGGTCCGGATCCGCCAGGCCGCGCCCTCCGTCAGCACCGCGGCCGTCCGTCCCGGCGAGGCGCCCAGGACGTCGGCGAAGTAGCCGCCCCACTCGGCGACGCCGTACGCCACGAACACCTTGAGCAGCTCGTCGATGCCGTCCACCGCCAGGTCGGCGGGGATCGGCGCGACCGGCTGCCCGGTGCCGAGCTCGGCGTCCACGCGGTGGATCACGGTCTCCTGCGCCATCCGGCGGATCCAGAAGCCGACCGTGCGGTCCGGCGCGTACCAGGACCCGGCCGGGTCCTGGGGCCGCCGGGCCGCGAACTCGGCGCGCAGCCCGGCGTACGCCCGGTCGAGCAGGGCGATCGGATCCTCCTCCGCCAGCTCCTTCGGCGGCCAGGGCTCGGGCTCGGCGCCCTCCCGGATGGCCAGGGTCTTGTGCAGGTACACCTCGCCGACGTGCCGGGTCAGGTCGGCGACGGTCCACCCGGGGCAGCTCGGCACCGCGGCGCCGGGGTTCACGGTCGCGACCGAGCGCAGCCGGGCGTGGTCGGAGGCGAGGCAGTCGAGGAAGCGGGCGTAGTCCATGGCCCCAGTCCATCACGGGACGAGGGTCCGTCAGAAGCCCTGTCGCGTACGGGATTCCGGCGCGTCCTACCGCTCGACGGCCACCCCGAGCGCCTCGGCGGTGCGGAGCAGCTCGGCCCGCGATTGCTCGGCCCGCCGCGGATCCTTCCCGCCCGCCCCGGCCGCGTCCAGGAGCGCCTCGACCAGCGCCGCCGGGAGGCGGCCCTCGCGCACCCCGGCGAGCAGCTCACCGGCCCGCGGGCACTCGGACGCGAAGTCCAGGCACTCCCGGTCCGTCACCAGCATGTCCGTGCAGACCAGGCCGTCGTCCAGGTGCCCCTCGGGGTAGGCGATCCGCGTCCAGGTGCCGGCCTCGGTCCAGTAGACGAAGCCGAGTTCGTTGCCCTCGGCCAGGTCCGCCAGGTCCTCGTGCGGCAGCCAGTCGGGGGCGCCGGCCAGGAAGTCGATCTGCTGGTCGTCCGCGTGGGTGTGGCTGCCGTCCGGGTCCTGGCCGTAGAGGACCGCGCGCCCGTCCGGACGGACCGCGAGCTGCCACCACCAGCCGCTGCCCGGGTTCTCGCACCGGACACCGTCCTCGTCCGCGTGGAACTCGGCGGGCCGCACCCCGGCCGCCGCCACCAGGGCCAGGGCGGCGGCGCGGTGCCGCATCTCCTCGGGCCGGTCCAGGTCCTCCGGAACACCGGGCTGGTGCATGGTTGTTTCTCCCCCGTCGACGTCGCGGACCGCCGTACGGTAGCGCACCCGGCCGACACCCGGCCCGACACCCGGCCCGACGCCCCATCCGGTGCCCCGTCCGGCGCCCTGACGGATCCTCACCCGCTCACCCCGCCGGGCCGGGCCCCTCCGGCAGGAGCTGCTCGGACCAGATCACCTTGCCGGTGGCCGTGTGCCGGGTGCCCCAGCGGTGGGCGAGCTGCGCCACCAGGTACAGGCCGCGGCCGCCCTCGTCCGTGCTGGCGGCCCAGCGCAGGTGCGGCGCGGTGCTGTTCCCGTCCGACACCTCGCAGACCAGGCTGCGGTCGCGCAGCAGCCGCACCCGCACCGGCGGGGCGCCGTACCGGATCGCGTTGGTGATCAGCTCGCTGAGGATGAGTTCGGTGGTGAAGACCGTCTCGCCCAGCCCCCACTCCTCCAGCCGCCGCGCGCAGGCCGACCGGACCGGGGAGACGGCCGAGGGGTCCATCGGCACCTCCCACTCGGCCACCCGGTCCGGCTCCAGCCGCCGGGTCCGGGCGACCAGCAGGGCCACGTCGTCGGCCGGACGGTCCGGCAGCACCGATCCGGTGACCGCCCGGCAGATCTCCTCCGGCCCGCGCGAACCGTCCCCGGTCAGCGCCCGGCGCAGCCGCTCCAGGCCGAGGTCGAGATCCCGGGTGCGGCTCTCCACCAGGCCGTCGGTGAACAGCACCAGCTGGGAACCGGCCGCCAGGTGCAGCTCGGTGACGTCCACCGGCAGGCCGCCGACGCCCAGCGGCGGTGAGACCGCCACCTCCGGGTACGTCACCGTGCCGCCGGGCGCCACCAGCGCCGGACCGGGGTGTCCGGCCCGGGCCAGGCCGCACACCCCGGACACCGGGTCGTACACCGCGTACAGGCAGGTCGAGCCGGTGATCCCGCCGTCCTCGGCCTCGGCGTCCAGCTGGGTGACCAGCTCGTCGAGGCGGCCCAGCACCTCGTCGGGCGGCAGGTCGAGGGCGGAGAAGGTCCGCACGGCGGTCCGCAGCCGGCCCATCGCCACCGCCGCCCGGATGCCGTGGCCGACCACGTCGCCCACCACCAGCGCGGTCCGGAACCCCGACAGCGGGATGACGTCGAACCAGTCGCCGCCCACCCCGGAGTGCGCCGGCCGGTAGTGCGAGGCCACCTCCAGCGCGGCCTGGTCGGGCAGCCGGCTGGGCAGCAGGCTGCGCTGCAGGGTCACCGCCAGCCGGTGCTCGCGCCGGTACCGGCGGGCGTTGTCCACCGCCACGGCCGCCCGGGCGGCCAGATCCTCGGCCAGCGACAGGTCCTCGGCGTCGAACGGCACCCGCCCCGGCCCGCGCCGGAACTCCACCAGGCCCAGGACCACCCCGCGCACCAGCAGCGGTACCACCAGCACGGCCGCATCGGCCGCATGGGCCGCGCCGGACGGGGCGGCGGTGTCGGAACCCGGTTCGGCGGGGGCGATCAGCGCCCGCCCGTCCGCCAGGACGCGGGCCTGCGGCGAGGTCGGCGACACCTCCACCCGCTCGCCGACCGCCGGCTGCCGCGGCGCCGCGTCGGGCCCGGTGTCCGGCTCCGCTTGCGGTCCGCGGAAGGCCGCGCGCCGCAGCCGCCCGTCGGCCGCGTCCGGCTCCTCGCCCCGGGTCACCGCCTCCAGCAGGTCCACGGCCGCCGCGTCGGCGAACCGGGGGACCGCCACCGCCGCCAGCTCCTCGCAGGTCCGCGCCGGGTCCAGGGTGCTGCCCACCGCCAGCCCCGCGTCGTACACCAGCCGGCGCCGCAGGTCGGCCACCTCCACCCGCCCGGCCAGCTCGAACAGCTCGGTGGTGTCGCGCAGGGTCACCACGCTGCTGGGCAGCCCGCCGTACGGGGCGGTGGGCCGCTTGTTCACCACCAGCAGCCGGTCGCCGGCCGGATGGACCCGGTCGGTCGGGTCCTCCGAGGAGGTCAGCAGGGCCAGCGTGTCCCCGTCCAGGCCGAGCTCGGCGACCGGCCGCCACTCGGGGTCCGCGGGCAGCGCCAGCAGCCGCTTGGCCTCGTCGTTGGCCAGCACCAGCCGGCCGTCCGAGGAGACGATCAGCACCCCCTCGCGGACGGCGTGCAGCACGGCGTCGTGGTGCTCGTACATGCGGGTCATGTCCGCCGGGCCCAGGCCGCGGGTCTGCCGCAGCAGCCGGCGGGCGACCAGGGCCGTGCCGAGCGCGCCCAGCGCCACCGCCCCGGCCGCGCCGCCGAGCAGCACCGGCAGGTTGCTCCCCACCACGGCGTCGACCTTCTCCACCGTGATGTTGGCCGAGACCACGCCCTTGGGGGACCCGTCCGGACCGAACACCGGCACGGCCGTGGCGATCGCCCGGTAGCCGGGCTCCTCCAGGGTGAAGGTCACCGTCCGGCCGGCCCGCAGCTCGGGTACCACCTTCTGCACCACGTACGCCGGCGGCTGGTACGGGCGTCCCACGTAGTCCGGGTACGGCGAGGTCAGCTGGACGAAGGAGTTGGAGAACACCAGCAGCCCGTCCACCCCGGTCGTCCGCCGCACCTCCTCGGCCAGCGGCTGCAGCGTGGCCGACGGGTCGGGGCCGTCCAGCGCGGCCGCCACCCCCGGCGCGTGCGCGAAGGACTCCGCCACCCCGCGGGTGACCCGCCGGGCGTCCGACACCGTGCTCGACCGGGCCTGCAGCACCATCGCCGCCACCGCGGCGGCCACCAGCACCAGGACGATCAGCAGCTCCACCAGGAAGACCCGGCCCGCCACGCTGCGCACGGTGAGCAGGGCGCGGATCCCGCCCGGCCCGCGCGTGGTCGGCGCACCGCGGTCGGGGGGAGGGGAGGAGCGGTGGCCGCGTCCCGTCACACCCCATGCTTAGCACCCGTCACCCCCGTCGCGCACCGATCCGCCCGGATCGTCCACGATCACGGTTTCACGGGCACGCACCCTGCCCCGGTGCCCCGGCTGCTGCTGCGTCCTGGAGGGCCCGGGCCTGACCCTTGCCGAGCCCTTGCCTCGTCCCTCGGATCACGGCGGGATCCGCGAAGGCACGCCCTAAGGTAAGCGGGGTGTCCACGACCATCGAACGTGACGACGCCGTCGAGCAGCTCGAGCCCTTCCGCCGGGAGCTGACGGCCTACTGCTACCGGATGCTGGGCTCCTCGTTCGAGGCCGAGGACGCCGTGCAGGAGACCCTGGTCCGCGCCTGGTCGAAGTACGACGGGTTCGAGGGCCGGTCGGCGCTGCGCACCTGGCTGTACCGGATCGCCACCAACGTCTGCCTGGACATGGCGCCCGCCGCCCAGCGCCGGGCCCGGCCGATGGACCTGTGCTCGCCGGGTTCCGCCGCCGAGCCGGACCTGGCGCGGCTGGAGGAGCGGGTCTGGCTCGGTCCTGTCCCCGATGCGCGGGTGCTCGCCGGGGATCCGGCCCAGGTCGCGGTGGGGCGAGAGACGATCCGGCTGGCCTTCGTCGCCGCCCTGCAGAGGCTCCCGGCCCGGCAGCGGGCCGTCCTGATCCTGCGCGAGGTGCTGGCCTGGTCCGCGGCCGAGACCGCCGAACTGCTGGACACCACCGTGGCCTCGGTCAACAGCGCCCTCCAGCGGGCCCGGGCCACCCTCGCCGAGGGCGGCGGCGTCCCGTCCACCGACACCGCCAGGCCGCTCGACGACACCCAGCGGACGCTGCTGGCCCGGTACGTCCAGGCGTTCGAGGCCTTCGACATCGACGGCCTGACCGCCCTGCTGCACGAGGACGCCGTTCTCAACATGCCGCCCTACCGGCTGTGGCTGCGGGGCGTGGACGAGCTGCGCACCTGGTGGCTGGGCCCGGGCTCCGGCTGCCGGGGCTCGCGCCTGCTGCCGGTGGAGGCCAACGGCACCCCCGCGTTCGCCCAGTACCGCCCGGCCGAGGACGGCGACGGGTGGACGCCCTGGGGCCTCACCCTGCTGGAGATCACCGACGGCCGGATCTCCGCCATGACCAACCACATGGACACCGCCCGCCTCTTCCCGCTCTGGGGCCTGCCCGCCCGCCTGCCCGCCCGCCTGCCCACCGAGGACTGAACGGCCGGACCACCCGGCCGCCCTACCGCGCGGGCGGGGGTGGGGCTACAAAGGGCGGGGTGGAGATCATCACGGGTGGCGCCGAATCCGCCGACGAGATCCTCGCGCTGCTCGACGGCGCCGTGGCGTGGCTGGTGTCGCTGGGGCGGACCGGGCAGTGGGGGGACCAGCCGTGGAGCGGGCGACCGGCGGCGGCGGAGCGGATCCGGGAGTACGCGCGCGACCACCTGGTCCGGCTGGCCGTGGACGACCGGGGGCGGACGGTCGGGGCCTGCGTGCTCGCCGAGGAGGTGCCGCGGTACGTGACGCCGGCCGCCGAGCGCGAGCTGTACCTCCGCAACCTGGTCACCGACCGCGCCCGCAAGGGCTCGGGCATCGGCGCGGCGCTGGTGACCGACGCGGTGGAGGAGGCCCGCCGCCGGGGCATCGCGCTGCTGCGGGTGGACTGCTACGCGGGCGGCGACCGCCGGCTGGTCGACCAGTACGTCCGGCTCGGCTTCACCCCGGCCGAGGGGTTCGAGGTGGAGATGCCCGGCGGCGAGCCGTGGCCGGGCCAGGTCCTGGAGCTCAGGGTGTGACCCGGTCCGGCAGCGCCGTGGCGGCGGGGCGGACGCGGGCGATCAGGAGGGCGACGTCGTCGTGGTCGCCGGGCTGGCGCAGCTCCCGCAGCAGCCGGTTGCAGGTGGCCTCCACCGTCGGGTCCTCGTGGTCGAGCAGGCGGCGGAGCCGGTCCAGGCGGACGTCGATCGGCTGGTGGCGGGTCTCGACCAGGCCGTCCGTGTAGAGGACCAGCCGGTCGCCGGGCCCGAGCGGGACGTCGGTGGTGCGGAAGACACCGTCGCCCACGCCCAGCGGGGTGCCGGTGGGCAGGTCGAGGAGTTCCGGCGGCCCGCCGGCCCGGGCCAGGACGGGCGGGAGGTGGCCGGCGAGGGAGATCCGGCAGTGGCCGGCCCGGGCGTCGTGGACCGCGCAGACGCAGGTGGCGATGGACGGGGCCAGGCCCTCGGTGATCCGGTCGAGGTGGCCGAGGATCTGATCGGGGTCGAGACCGAGCCCGGCCAGCGTGGACGTGGCGGTGCGCAGCCGGCCCATCGTGGTGGCGGCGGGGATGCCGCTGCCCATGACGTCGCCCACCACGAGGGCGGTCCGGTCGTCCTCCAGTCCGATCACGTCGTACCAGTCGCCGCCGACCTCGCTGAACGCCTGGGCGGGCCGGTAGCGGGCGGCGAGTTCCAGGTGCGGGTGGTCGTGGGTGAGCCGGGGGAGGAGGCTGCGCTGCAGCGTCTCGGCGGTGCTGCGGAGTTGCTGGTGGAGGCGGGCGTTGTCGATGCAGACGGCGGCGCGGGAGGCGAGCTCGGCGGCGAGGGTCAGGTCGTCCCGGTCGAACGGCCGCGGGTCGCGGGCCCGGGCGAGCCCGACCACGCCGAGGAGCCGTCCCCGGGCGATGAGGGGGACGGCCAGCACGGTGTGCACGCCGGCGCTCGCCAGCCGCCGGGCGGCGTCCGGCCCGGTGGCCACCCGCCCGGGGTCGTTCAGGTGGCTGATCAGCAGCGGGCGGCGGGTACGGATGCAGTGGGCCGCCGGATGGTCGGCGGGGTAGGTGGTGACGCGGCCCGGCGGGACGATCGCCCGGGCGGCCTCGGTGGGGTAGGCGGTCTTCACGGCCAGGGCGCGGAACAGCTCCGGACCCTCGCCGCTCTCCGGGGCACCGTCGGGCAGCATCGCCTCCAGCAGGTCCACCGCCACCATGTCCGCCAGGTCCGGCACCACCACGTCGGCCAGTTCGCGGGCGGTCTGCTCGACCTCCAGGGTGGTGCCGATCCGGGCGGAGCCGTCGGCGATCAGGGCGAGCCGCTGCCGGGCGTGCTCGGCCTCGGTGGTCGCCCGGTACCGGTCGGTCACGTCGACGACCGAGTTGGCGATGCCCAGGACGTGCCCGTGGGAGTCCTCCAGCCGGAAGAAGGACACCGACCAGGCGTGGTCGTGGTCGGGGTCGGCCCGGGTCCGGCCGAGGGTGTACCGGTCGACGACCGGCGTGCCCGACTCCAGGACCTGCCGCATGGTGGCCTCGGCGGTGCCGAACTGCTCCGGGGGCATCACGTCGCGCAGGCGCCGGCCGAGGTGCTCCTCCTCGGGAACCCCGTGGATCCGGGCGAGTGCGGGGTTGACCGCCGCGTAGCGGAGGTCGCCGTCCAGGACGGCCAGACCGATCGGGGACTGGGTCACCAGCCGGGCCGAGAGGGCCACGTCGCGCTCCACCCGCTGCAGGGTCTGCCGGTCGGTGGCCAGCCCCAGGGCGTAGAAGTCGCCGAGGCTGTCGGTCAGCCGCATGTTGCGGAACTCGACCAGCCGGGTGGTGCCGTCCTTGCGCACGACCGGGAACGCCCCCGCCCATCCCCGGCCGGTCCGCAGCATCTCCGCGAACAGGCCGAGCGCCTGGTCCCGGTCCCGCGGGTGGAGGAGCAGCGGCGCCGCGTACCGCCCGACCGCCTCGTCGGCCGCGTAGCCGAACAGCTCCTCGGCCTGCGGGCTCCACATGTCCACCCGCCCGTCGGCCTCCAGCAGGACCGCCGCCACGCCCAGCAGGTCCATCAGCCCGCTCGGGCCCGCCACCGCCACCTCGGGTTCCGCCCGGCCGGGCCCGGCCGCGGACCCTTCGGACCGGCCCATCGCGGCACCTCCTCGCACCGGCCCGTCACGGAACGCGGTGCACCGGCGCTCGCCCGAGGCCCTTCCCCTCCATGCTGCTCCGCGGGGTCGGGCTGTGCGCGACCAGCCCGTACCGGGCGCGGTGGACGGCCCGTCCGGTGCCGGGGGAGCGGTCGCAGGATGTGGCTGTTCGGTGAAGGCGTGTTCGGTTCTCCGGTGGAGGGGTGACGTCCGTCACAGGGGCGTCCGGCGTCAACGAGGCGGCGTAGTAGTGAGCCACGCAGGGACATTTCACGCTGATCCATGGCGACTCGGACATTTGCCGCGATCGTTCGTGTGGCGGTCGACCCTCTCCGGCGGCCGCCCCCGGGACCAGGGAAGAAGCGCGGTCCTGACGGACCGGCAGGTCGGCGCCGGTGCGTCCGGGCCCCGGGCTGCACGGCGGGCGGCCCGGATCAAGGCCTCGTTCGGCTACGAGCGGCCGTAGTACCGGAGGGCTTTGCCCCGGTTGCGGGGGCGTCCTCAGAATGGCCGGGCCTGCAGGACGCCGCGGTTGCGGCACCGGAGGCGTGCGGCATCCCGCCGCGTCCCCGGTGCGCGTGGTGCCCGTGGTGCCCCGAATTGCCAGGACGGCTCCGGGGCCGTCGCCGGCTCGGGTGCCGCGGCGCGGAGGGGTGGAGGATCCGCCCTCCCGCGCTCCGCACGGCCCGGGGGCGCATCCCGTGGGTGAAGGCCGAACCAGCGAATGAGGTCAGGTATGACGAAGCACCGCAAGAGCAACCGTCGGCGGAGGATATCCGTGGCCGTGGCCCTTGCGATGGCGGTGGGTACGCCGTCCGTCGCGTTCGCCTGCGACCAGTGGAGCGGTGGATGGGGCCGGCAGGACCGCGGCCACGCCCGGGCCACCGACCAGGTCCGCCCGGTGGCCTGGTCCACGTCCACGGGACGGTGGGACTCCGCCTCGCCGCGCTGGCAGGCGTCGCCCAGCGCGTCCGCCTCCGCCACCGCCACCGCCACGCCCACCGAGGCCGCCCCCGCCCCCGCGTCCCCCGCCCCGGCCGGCACCGCCGCCGCCGCCGTGCCGACCAAGGCCCCGAGTCCCACGGCCTCGCAGACCCCGGCGAGCCGCTCCGCCACCCGCACCGCGACGCCGACCCCCGCCGCACCGACCACCGCGGCCCCCACCACGGCCGCCCCCGCCGGCTCCGGGCTGTCCGCCGCGGCGAGCCGGGTCCTGGCCCTGGTCAACACCGAGCGCCAGAAGGCCGGCTGCGGCCCGGTCACCGCCAACGCGAAGCTCACCGCCGCCGCCCAGGCGCACAGCCAGGACATGGCCGCCCACGCCACCATGACCCACACCGGGTCCGACGGCTCCACGGCGGGCGACCGCATCACGCGCGCCGGCTACGCCTGGTCCACCTACGGCGAGAACGTGGCCTACGGCTACAGCACCCCCGAGGCCGTGATGAACGGCTGGATGACGAGCCCCGGCCACAAGGCCAACATCCTCAACTGCGCGTTCAAGGAGATCGGCATCGGCCTGGCCCAGCCCGGCAACTACTGGACCCAGGACTTCGGCACGTCGAGGTAGTCCCGCACGCCGAGGGAGTCCCCCGGCCGCGCCTCTCCCGCACTCGCCGCCCCGCCCGCCCCGGGCCGGCGCCGGAGGAGCGCCCCGGGCCGGGCCCCGCCCTCGAGCCGACTGCCCCACGACCCCGTGGAGGGCCGCGATGGACATGCGCTACGAGGCGTACGGCGGCGTCAGGGCGGCGTGAGGGCGGCGTCAGGCGGCGGGCAGCGGCGGGGGAGCCGGGCGGTGCTGCGGGATCCGGACGGAGTTCATGCCGGCCGCGGTCGCCGCCCGGATCCCCAGATCGGTGTCCTCGAACACCAGGCAGTGCTCGGGGGCCACCCCGAGCAGCTCGGCGGCGCGCAGGAACGCCTCGGGGTGCGGCTTCGGCCGCGCATAGTCACCGGCGCACACCAGGACCTCGAACCTGTCCAGGAGACCGAGCACGGTCAGCGAGGCGGTCACCGACTCCCGGGTGCTGCCCGACACCACGGCGAACGGGACCCGGCCGTACGCGTCCTCGATGTGCTCCAGCGCCTCCGGCACCGCCCGGATCCGCGGCAGCATCCGCTGGAAGAGCTCCTCGCGGCGCCGGGCGACTCGCGCCACGGGCATGGTCAGGCCGTTCATCCCGTTGAGCGAGGCGATGATGTCCGCCACCGGTCGGCCGCCCCACGCGTAGAACAGCTCCTCCGGGAACGCGCATCCCCACTCGGCCAACGCCTGCCGCCACGCGTCGTAGTGCAGCGGCATCGAGTCGGCGACCGTCCCGTCGCAGTCGAACAGATAGGCGCGGTACTCACCCGGCGGCGGATCGATCAGCATCGCGCCACCCTACCGGCCACCCCGGGACACCCCGGGCGCGCTTCGTCCGCCCCATCGTCGAGGCCCCCCTCAGCGGTCCGTGATGCCCAGCGCCGTCCGGACCTCGCCGGCCAGTCGGGCGTCCAGGCCGGGCACGGTCATCCGGTTCTTCACCAGCGCGAACGCGAACCGGTGAGCCGGATCGGCCAGGGCGGTGCTCCCGCCCGATCCGCTGGTGCCGAAACCGCCCCGCGGCCGTACCGGGACCGTAGCGCGGTCGCCGACCACGAACCCCCGTCCCATCGTCAGCGGGACGCCCAGGATCCGGTCCACCCCGCTCGCCCGGCCCGTTGTCGCCGCGGTCACGGTCGTCGCGGACAGCAGCCGGACGCCGTCCAGCTCGCCGCCGCAGGCCAGCGCCGCGTACATCCGGGCCACCGCGCGCGCGGTCATCACCCCGTTGGCCGGCAGCGCCGTGCGCCGGAAGTCGGCCCGGTCGGCGAGGGCGGCCACCGGCCGGACCCCGCGCGGAACGGCGACGGTGAACGGCCCGTCGGCCGGCATCCGCTCCAGGCGGTCCGCCCAGCCGCCGTCGTAGCAGGTGGCCAGCCGCCCGAGCAGGCGGTCCGGCACGTGGAACAGCAGCTCGTCGCCGACGCCGAGGGGCTCCGCCAGCTCCTCGCGCAGCAGGCGGTCGCAGGTCCGGCCGGTCGCGCGGCGCAGGAGTTCCGCCAGCAGCAGCCCGTAGGTCCATGCGTGGTACCCCGGGCCGGCCCCGGGCTCCCAGCGCGGCGGTTGACCGGCCAGCCAGTCGGCCGACCCGCGCAGATCGAGAAGCCGCTCGGGCGTCACCTCCGGCGGAAGCTGCGGCAACCCCGCCGTGTGGGACAGCACCTGCCCGAGCGTCACCCGCTCCTTGCCCGCCGCCCCGAACTCCGGCCAGTACCGCGCCACCGGCGCCTCGTACGCCAGGACGCCCCGGTCCACCAGCACCGCGACCAGCGTCGCCGCCACCCCCTTGCCCGTCGACCAGGCCTGCACCAGGGTGTCCGGGCCCATCGGCCGCCCCTCGGCCACATCCGCCGACCCCGCCCACGCGTCCACCACCACCTCCCCGTCGTGCCAGGCGGCCACCTGCACCCCGGTCTCCGCACCGCGGCCGACCACCTCCGCCAGCACCGCCTCGACCCGCCGCTGCGCCGGGTTGTCCGGCCCCACGTCCGTCCCCATGGACCCACCTCCACTCTCGCACCCTCAACTCGTCCCGAAACCCGAACGATCCCGGGACGAACGACTCCTACGCGCCCGTGCGGGACCCGAACGCCCCGGACCCCGAAGCGCGGAAGGCCGCGGTCAGGGCGGCTTCGGCCGCCCTGGGGCCGCCGCGGAGGTACACCCTCGACCCCGACGGGCGGCTGGTCAGGCTGGACACCCGGTAGGCGGCCCCCCGGTGCGACTCAGGCCGATTCCCGCTTCAGGACGGCCGGGGCGTGTGGGGGAGCAGCCCGGCCGCGGGGCTGCCGGAAAGTTCTCGGAGATTTCTGCTCGGGCAGCGATGAGTTCCGCCGGCGCGGTCCGTCTGACCCGGTGAGGCAGAAACGAGACCCGAGCTTGCAGGGAGCGCATCATGAGGAAGATCTCCGCTGGTCTGTTCATCGCCGCCGACGGCGTGGTGGAGAGCCCGGACAAGTGGCACTTCCCGTACTTCAACGAGGAGATGGGCGCCGCGGTGACGGCGCAGATCGGCGAGGCGGACACCCTGCTGCTGGGCCGCGTCACCTACGACGGCTTCGCGGACGCCTGGCCCGAGCGGGAGCTGGCCGGGGAGGAGGACGCCGGGATGGCGAAGGATCTCGGCGACACCCGCAAGATCGTGGTGTCGGCCTCCCCGCAGGCGTTCACCTGGCGCAACTCCGAGCAACTGCAGGGCGACCTCGTCGAGGCGGTCACCGCGCTGAAGGCCGAGCCCGGCGGGACGATCGCGATGTCCGGCTCGATCTCGGTGGTGCGGCAGCTGCTGGCCGCCGGCCTCGTCGACGAGCTGCACCTGCTGGTCCACCCGATCGCGGTCGGCGCGGGCATGCGGCTGTTCGACGAGACCGCCGGCCCGATCCCGCTGAAGCTGCTCCGCTGCGAGACCTTCACCACCGGTGTGCTGTACGTCGTGTACGGGCCCGCCGACCAGGCCTGACAAGCGGATCCAGCGCGTACGCGTTAATTCGCTGGCGCACCGTCAGCCTTCTCTTCTACGGTGTACAGGAACTCCTGTACACCGTAGAAGTGGAGCAAGGGCGTGCCCCAGACCCAGCGCCGGAAGGACCGGTGGCTGATCCTCGCCGTCATCTGCCTCGCGCAGCTGACCGTGATCCTCGACAACACCATCCTCAACGTGGCGATCCCCTCGCTCACCGAGGAGTTGGGCGCGAGCACCGCCCAGACCCAGTGGGTGATCGGCGCCTACTCGCTGGCCCAGGCCGGCCTGCTGATCGCGGCCGGCGGCCTCGCCGACCGGTACGGCCGCAAGCGGGTGCAGCTGCTGGGCCTCGCGCTGTTCGGCACCGGTTCGCTGGTCGCCGCGCTGGCCACCGGCCCCGGCCAGCTGATCGCCGCCCGGGCCGGCATGGGCGTCGGCGGCAGTTTGCTGCTGGCCACCAGCCTCGCCATCGTGGTGCGCACCTTCGACGCCGAGGAGCAGCCCAAGGCGATCGCCGCCTGGTCGGCGGTGGCCTCGCTCGGCTTCGCGCTCGGCCCGGTGATCGGCGGCGTGCTGCTCGCCCACTTCTGGTGGGGCTCCACCTTCCTGGTCAACCTGCCGGTCGCGGCGATCGCCCTGGTCGCGGTGGCCAAGCTGGTCCCCGAGTCCAAGGACCCGCGCGGCGACCGGCCCGACCTGCTGGGCGCCGCGCTCTCCACGGCCGGCCTGGTCGGCCTGGTGTACGCGGTCATCCAGGGCCCCGGCCACGGCTGGACCTCCGCCGCCACCCTGCTGCCCGCCGGCCTCGGCCTGCTCTTCCTGGCCGCCTTCGCGCTCTGGGAGCACCGGATCGAGCACCCGCTGCTGGACCTGGCGTTCTTCCGCAACGGCCGGTTCCGCGGCGCCGTCTCGGGCGGGGTGCTGGTCAGCTTCGGCATGGGCGGCTCGCTCTTCCTGCTCACCCAGCACCTGCAGTTCGTGCTCGGGTACGACCCGCTGGCCGCCGGCCTGCGGACCGCCCCGATGGCCCTCACCATCGTCGCGCTCAACCTCACCGGCGCCGGGATGCGGCTGACCGCGAAGCTCGCCCCGCCGGTCGCCGTCGCCGCCGGCCTGTCCCTGCTGGCCGGCGGCCTCGCCGCGATCGCCCTGTTCGGCCACGGCGGCTCGTACCCGGGCGTGCTGCTCGGACTGGTGATGATGGGCGCCGGCGTGGCCTGCGCCCAGCCCGCCATGGCGGGTGCGGTGATGGGATCGATCCCGCCCGAGCGGGCCGGCATCGGCTCCGGGCTGATGGGCACGCTCTCCGAGCTGGGCAACTCGCTCGGGGTGGCCGTCCTCGGCGCGGTGCTGACGGCGGGCTTCGCGGGCGCGCTGCCCGCCGGGGTCCCGGAGTCGGCCGCCCGCTCGCTGCCGGAGGCGCTGCTCGCCGGCGGGCCGTCCGCCGCCGAGCCGATCCGCTCGGCCTTCGCGGACAGCCTCACCCAGGGCCAACTGATCGGCGCGGTGGCCGTGCTGGCCGGCGGACTGGTCGCGGCCTGGCTGCTCGCCCGGGCCGTCGGCCAGGCGCCCGTACCGCCGGTGCCGCCCGCGCCGTCGGAGGGCGGAGCGGCCGAGCCGGCCGCCCAGGCGGGCTGACCCCGCCTCTACTATCGCTGCACGGCCGTCTCCCCGGCGGCCGTGCGGCGAACCGAGCACCGAAGGACGAGCATGGCGGACAAGCCCCGCGACCCCGGCGTCAGCATCTGGGTCCGCCCGCCCCGGGCTCCCCGGCGCGGCAGCGCCCCGACCGGCCTCAGCCGGGACCGGATCCTCCGCGCGGCCACCGACCTGCTGGACGCCGAGGGCGTGGAGGCGTTCTCCATGCGCAAGCTCGCCGCCGCCCTGGACGTCACCCCGATGTCCGTCTACTGGTACGTCGACAACAAGGACGAACTCCTCGAACTCGCCCTGGACACCGCCCTCGGCGAGATGCGGGTCGACCCGCTCGCCGAGGACGCGGCGGACGGCGACTGGCGGGAGCACCTGCGGCTGCTGGTGCACGAGTACCGCAACTGCTTCGCCCGGCACCCGTGGGCCGCCCAGCTCGCCGGCCGCTACCTGGCCATCGGCCCCAACGCGGTCGCCTTCAACACCAGCGCCGTCGGCACCCTCCGCCGCACCGGACTGGAGGGCGAGCGCCTGATGGCCGCCCTCGGCCTGGTCCTCCAGTTCGCGTACGGGTACGCCCTCGTCGAGGCCCAGTGGCTGGGGCGGGTCAAGGCCTCCGGCCGGACCGAGGACGAGCTCGGCCTGGACATCCGCGGCATCGCCGAGCAGGCGGACAGCTGGTACGCGGAGAACGCGGACCTGCAGCCCGGCGACGACGGCATGGCCGCCGCCCGTGAGCGCCAGTTCGAGGCCGGCCTGGACCTCGCCCTGGCCGGCATCGCCGCCGCAGCGGCCGCCGCCCGCTGACCCACCCTCCGCCCCGGGGCCCCACCCCGGGGAAACCGCAGGTCAGCGCTTGATCGAACGGGCTTGCGCCCGGGTCGGCGCAGCCGGTACCGTCCCGCGACCGCGGTCACCGGGACCGCGGCAGAGGGGAAGCCGCCGTGCCGTCCACCGTGCAGGACCCGCCCGCGAGAACCGGGGCCGACCAGGGCTCCTGGCCGCGTCCCATGACCCGGTTCGCCATCACCTCGGTGGCCACCGGGCTGCTCGGACTCTGGCCGCTGGCCGTGGGGTTCGCCGTCGCCGCCCTGGTGAAGGTGCGCCGGGGGCGTCACCGCGGCAAGGGCCTGGCCGTGCTGGGCCTGGTGCTGTCGGTCCTGGGCGCGCTGGTGACGACCGTGCAGTTCCTGGGGCTGGACCGGTTCGACCGGGGCCGGACCGTCCCGATCGCCGCGATGGCGCCGGGCGACTGCTTCTACTTCGACAACCGGCCCCACCCGGCCCTCGCCGCCTGGGACCCCGACCTCGTCCCCCCGGACGCCGTGCAGGTCCCGTGCGCCGAGCCGCACAACGGCGAGGTGGTCGCGGTCGCCCCGCTGGAGCGCGTCTCCTACCTGCCGCAGGAGGTCGCCGACCAGGCCCGCACCACCTGCGCCCCGGGGTTCGCCGACTACCTGCCCGACCAGTGGACCCTGCCCGCGAACGTGGTGCCCTCCTACATCTACCCGCGCCCCACCTCCAAGCTGACCAAGGGCGAGCGCCTGAGCTGCGTGTACGCCGACCGGGACGGCCTGCGGGCCGGCTCGGTGCGCCGGTCCGGACCGCCGACCGGGGAGCAGCAGCCGTACCTGGCGGCCGTCCGGCCGTACAACCTGGTGGTGGGCTGGGGCCCGGACATCGACCCGGCGGACGCGGACGTCGAGGGTCTCAAGGCCTTCCGGGCGTACGCCGGGGAGCTGGCGGCGGCCGAGCGGGAGGCGGCCGGGGCGCTGCGGGCGGGGACCTTCCCGGAGGCGGTCCGGGCGGACCTGGCCCGGCTGGCCGAGGCCCAGCTGAAGGCGGCCGAGCTCTGGCAGCGGGTGGACGCCGCCCGCGGTCCGGACGAACTCGCCGCCGCGGTCGCCGCCGCCGAGCGGGCCGACGACGGCCTGGCGACCCTCGCCCTCCCGGTCCGGCGCGCGCTGGGCCTGGCCACCGGCCGGCCGGGGAGCCACCGGCTGTGACGCCGCCGGCGTGAGCGGTCGGCCGGGGAAGGCCGCTCGGGTGGGGTGCGCCGTCTCGGGGACACACCAGCGCGGCGCGAGCGGTTCGCGGCCCGGGCGGCCGTAGCGTCGCTGTCACGGACCCGGTCACGGGTACCGCCGCCCCGGGCGAACACCCCCTGCCGCCCGGGGCCACACGTCTGTCCGGGCCCGGCCGGCGCGGCCCGGTTCTCACCCGTTCGCCGGTAAGCGGTCGCGTCCCGGGCCGGTGCGCGGGGAGGGTGGCCGGGGACCGGTGCCGACCTCGCGTGTCCGGTCCGCGGTGCCGGAGGGTCCGGGAGAGGTGGCGGGGATGGGTGAGGCGATCGGCGCGATGCTCGCCTCGGCGGTGGGCATCGCGATCAGCCCGCTGCCGCTGATCGCGGTGATCCTCCTGCTGGCCACGCCGCGCGGCCGGACCAACGGGCCGGCGTTCGCGGCGGGTTGGACCGGCGGCCTGGCCGCCGTGGTCGCGCTCGTGGCGGCGGCGGGCAGCGGCCTGGGCACCGGCGGAGACGAGGCGACCTGGAACGCCTGGCTGCGGCTCGCCCTCGGGGTGCTGTTGCTGCTGCTGGCACTCCGCCAGTGGCGCCGCAGGCCGCGCGCCGGGCACGTCATCGCGCCGCCGTCCTGGATGCAGGAGGTCGACCGGTTCACCGCACCGAGGGCTGCCGGGCTCGGCCTCAGCCTGGTCCTCGCCAACCCCAAGAACCTGGTGCTGGCCGTCGGCGGCGCCGCCGCCGTCTCCGCCACCCCGGGCAGCGGCGCCACCCGGGCGGTCGCGGGCGTCCTGCTGGTGCTGATCGGCTCGCTCTGCGTCCTGGTGCCGCTCGGGACGTCCCTGGTCGGCGGCAAGCGGGCGGCCCGGCTGCTGGGGGAGTGGAAGGCGTGGACGGCCGTGCACAACGCCGCCGTGACCACCACCGTGCTCGCGGTGCTCGGGGCGACGTACGTCGGGGACGCGCTCACCGTGCTGGGGTGAGAGCCGCGCGTCGGCACCGGCCGGTGACGCTGACGGATCGTCACCCCGGCGGTGAGGAGGTGATCCACCGGCCGTAGCCGGTGCCGACCCGCCGGGGCCGGGGTGGTGGCCAAGGCGTGGGCGGGCGGGGATGCTGGCCGGGTGAGGGGCGTCGCCGCGGGCGGCGTACGGCGAGCTGTGGAGGAGCGGCCGTCATGAGCGATTCCGACCGTCCGGCCTGGTTCACCGGCCCCGACGAGGCGCTCGCCGTGCTGCGCCGGGCCGCCGAGCGCCGGGGCGTCACCCTCGACCCGGCGGTGCCACCCGGCGCGGAGGAGGCGGGGGAGCTGACCGAGGCGCTCTCCGACATCCTGCTGAGCGAGGGCGGCCTGGACGGCGAGCTGGAGATGACCCCGTTCGGCACGATGATCGAGGACCTGCTCGACCTGCTCGGCGGGGACGCGGAGTCCGGCTGACGCCGGCCGGCGCGCCCCGGCTGAGGCCGACCCCCGGGGCGCGCGGTGAGCGGTACGTCCTACGGCCGGTAGGTCACGTCGGCCGGCGTGTAGCGGCAGGAGGTGCCGTCCGGGCCGCTGCCCGACTCCGCGGGCTCGCCACTGGTGACACCCGTGAAGCGCTGGCAGACGGTGATCCGGTGGGACGGGTCGCCGGTGACGGTGAGGCGGGAGATGCGGGCGGTGTCACCGAGGTTGGCGTTGATCCCGACGATCTTCTTGCCCGGGGCGGTAGCGATCACGTTGTCGATCACCACGTGCCGCGGGTACTGAGTCCGGCAGTTGCCGCACGAGCGGTAGAGCTTGCCGAAGTCCTCGACCCGGAAGTTCCTGATGACGAAGGTGCCGGGACCGTTGTGCTGGAACACCTTGTCCGCCGCGCCGCGCGCCCCGCCGCCGTCCACGGTCATCACCTGCGCGGCCGAGGTGCCCTTGAAGGTGGCGGCGTCCTCACCGACGTTCTCCCACCAGACGTTGCGCAGGGTGCAGGTGCCGGCGCAGTGCACCCCGTCGGCCGCCGGGTTCCCCAGGATGACGTTCTGCAGCACGGCGCCGTCGGCGAGTTCGAACATGGCCGGCTGGTCCTCGGACTGGTCACCGCTGCCCAGCGCCCCCTTGCCGACGTACCGGTGGCCGCCGCCGTCGAAGACCCCGGACACCTTCTGCGGGGAACCCAGCGGGATGTCCGGACCCTTGGGCGTCGGCCACTCCGGTACGACACCGGTCGGGGTGGCCGAACCGGCCGCGGTGGGCTTCACCGGCGCGGTCGGGTTCGGGTCGGCGCCGACCGGCCCGAGGGACCAGCGCTTGGCCGGCGCCGAGTCGCAGGAGTTCTGCTGCACCGGCGTCCCCGGCGCGGCCGAACCGTCCCGCACCGCCAGGCACTTGCCGCTGCCGGCGTTCACCACCCGGTAGCCGCCGTCCACCGCCTTGAGCGTCCAGGTCTGCGCGGCGGCCGTCCCGTCGCAGGCGTCCTGCTCGACGGCGGTGCCCGCGCTGCTCCTCGCCTCCCGGACGGTCGCGCACTTGCCGCTGTGCCCGGCCGTCAGCCGGAACCCGGTACCGGAGGCGGTCAGCCGCCAGGTCCGGGCGGGCGCCCCGGGGTCACAGGCGGCCTGGGCCAGTTGCACGCCGTCCGCGCTGCTCGCCTTGGGTACCTCCAGGCAGTTCCCGCCGGCCGCGCTGACCAGGGTGTAGGTGCCGGGTGCGGGGGTGGCCGGGGCGGCGGCGTCCGCCGCGGCCCACAGACCGCCGGCCAGGGCGGCGACCAGCAGGGCGGACGCGCTGCCGAGGGCCGCGATCCGGCCGCGGTGGGGACGGATGGCTCGCTTGCTCACGTCTCGGGGTTCCTCACGGGTGGGGAGCAGGGAGGACGCACTGCCCCGGGAGGCGGTCCGCCGGACGCGGCGCCCGGTCCGGGCCGCACGTCCACCCCTGGTTGCCGCCGCCGCGGGAAAGGTTGCCGCGTAGAGCCGACGGGTTTTCAGCGGCGGCAGCCGACAGGAGGTCCGGCCCGCGCGTCCGGCCCGCGGTTCGGCCCCGGCGGCGGCGCGGCCGGGGCCCGGGGGAGCGCAGGACGGCCCTGTTAGCCTGATGGTCATGATCACGACGGGGGCCGGGCACGGGGTGACCAGCGGGCCGGATGCCGGTCCGCAGCGTGCCCTGATCATCGCCAGTTTCGTCAGCAGGGTGGGCAACGGGCTCTTCAACACCGCCGCCATCCTCTACTTCACGCTGGTGGTGCACCTGCCCGCCGCGCAGGTCGGCGCGGGTCTGACGATCGCCGGCCTGGCCGGTCTGGCGGCCGGCATCCCGGCGGGGAACCTGGCCGACCGGTACGGGCCGCGCACGATCTGGCTGGTGACACTGGCCCTCCAGGCCGTCACCATGGCGGCCTTCGTCCTCATCGACGGGTGGCTCGTGTTCACGCTCGTGGCCACCCTGGACCGGCTGGCCGCCACGGCGAGCGGCGCCGCGGGCGGTGCGCTGGTCGCCCGGGTCGGCGGTGGACGTCCCGCCGCCTTCCGGGCCAGACTCCGCACCTTCGTCAATCTCGGCGTCGTCGTGGGCACCCTGGGCGCGGCCGTCGCCATCCAGATCGACAGCCGCCCCGCCTACACCGCGCTGATCCTCGCCAACGCCGCCAGCTTCGCCTGCGCCGGACTGATCGTGCTCCTGGGCGTCCCGAACCACCCGCCGCTGCCCCGACCGGATGAGCACCGGTCGTGGTCCGTCCTGGCCGACCGGCCGTACGTGGCCTTCGTCGCGCTCTACAGCGCCATGGGTCTGCAGTACCAGACCGTCTCCCTCCTCCTGCCGATCTGGCTCACCGCCCACACCGACGCCCCGCGCTGGACCGTGGCGGCGGTCTACGCGATCAACAGCGGCGTCTGCGTGCTGCTCCAGAGCAGACTCGGCTCCACGGTGGAGACCCCACGCCAGGGCGGCCGGGCCTTCCGGCTCGCCGGGCTCCTGTTCCTCGTCAGCTGTCCGCTGATGGCCCTGACCGCCGACGTCCCCGCCCGGGTCGCACCCGTGCTCGCCGTCCTCGCCGTGTGCGTCCACAGCGTCGGGGAGGTGTGGGAGTCGTCGGCCGGCGTCGCGCTCGGCTACGGTCTCGCACCCGACCACGCCCAGGGGCAGTACCAGGGCCTCTTCGGTCTGGGCTTCGACGCGGGCCAGGCCCTCGCCCCGGTGTTCCTGACCGGCGCGGTCCTCGCGCTCGGACACTCGGGGTGGCTGCTCCTCGGCGCCCTGTTCGCCGCCCTGGGCGCGGCGGGCCCGCCGGTGGCCGCCTGGGCCGAGCGGACCCGCCCCGCGAAAGCGGGTACCGGGGCGACCGCACCCGGTCAGCAGGCCGGATCCGCGCTGCACGAGGCCGACCGCTGAGATCGGACCGGGGCGAAACCGGGCCGACAGCACCCGGTCGCGTTCAGTAGGGTGAGGGCACTCACGATCATGGAGGTGCGGGGGATGAAGCTGGCCGAGGCGCTGGCGTTGCGGGCCGACGCGGCACGCCGGGTCGAGCAGCTGCGCTCCCGGATCGTCGCCAACGCCCGTTACCAGGAGGGCGAGGAGCCGGCCGAGGACGCGGGACGGCTGCTGGCCGAGTCCGCCGAGGTGCTGGACGAACTGGAGTCGCTGATCCGCCGGATCAACCGGACCAACGCCATCACCGTCGTCGACGATGGTGGCACGCTGACCGACGCCCTGGCCCGCCGGGACGTCCTGCGGCTGCGGCACTCGGTGGTCTCCGCCGCGGCCGACGCGGCGGCCGGCCGGAGCGGCGGCGCCGCGCGGCAGCTCCGCTCCGAGCTGATGATGCTCGCCGCCCTCCCGGTCGCGGAACTGCGCGCCCGGGCGGACGTGCTGGCGCGGGAGATCCGCGAGGTGGACATGCGGATCCAGCGGGCGAACTGGGAGGTCGACCTGCTGGACTGACAGACTCCGGCGGTGTGGAGGCAGCAGGTAGGCGTTCCGGAGGCGTGCACGAACCGGGCCGGCGGTCCATCCGGCCACCTGGTGCGCGGAGAGCAGCGCCATGGGGTTCGAGTCCCCGGTTCACACAGCAGCTCCTCACCTCGCACAGGTCACGGTGCACAGCGAACAGCACACAACCACGTGCAGATCCGGGACGCCGAGGGCGGGAACGGGGCGCCTCCACACCGCCGGTACACACGGCACCCGGCCCGCGCCCGTCGGCAGGGTCAGCCGTCGGCGAGGGTGACGCGGCGGCGGAAGGTCTCCGGGGCGCCGAGGTGCCCGATGATCCAGGCGGCGACCGTCGCCCGGGTGCCGGTGCCCGCGCGGGGAGCGGCAGGCCCAGGGAGACGGCCCGGCGGACTGAGGCCGGCGGGGGCCCTCTCAGCTAAGCTCAGGCCCGGCCCTGTGCCTGGCGCCTGTCCACGTACTCGGCGATGGTCGAGAACAGCCGCGCCGGGTCCTCGAACGGCAGGCCGTGGCCGCCGGGCACCTGGAGGTAGTCGGCCCGGGGAATGGCGGCGGCCAGTTCACGCTGGTGGTGGGGCGGGACGATCTGGTCGTCGGCGCTCGCCATTACGAGTGTCGGCGCGGTGACCCGGCCCACCACGTCACGCAGGTCGATCCGGGAGTCGAGTTCCATCTGCGCGAGGATGCGCTCGTCGAGCATCGCCGTGAAACCCGCGGCCAGTTCGGCGAACTGCGCGTCGTCGAGGGCGCCGAGAAGACCGGGCCCCATCGCGGTGAGGATCAACTGGCGGGCCAGGAGGGCCGGGTCGGTGCGCAGCAGGCACGCCCACAGGTCGAACATGAACGCCTCGCGGGGGGTCGTCCTGACCCATCCGGCGTGCAGGGCGAGCGAGGTCACGGCATCGGGGTGGCGGGCGGCCACGGCTGTCGCGACGACGGAACCCAGCGAGTGACCGACGAGGTGGAACCGTTCCAGTCCGGCGGCCCGGGCGGTGGCGACGACCCGGTCGGCGAGTGAGTCCAGGTCGATCGGAGCGGGGTCGACGGGGGTGGCGCCGGCGCCGGGCAGGTTCGGGGCGACGACGGTGTAGCGGTCGCGCATCAGGTCGATGAGAGCGGCCCAGTTCGAGGTCGCGTCTGCGCCGGTGCCGTGGATCAGGACCAGGCCCGGGCCGGACCCGGCGACGACGTGATCGAGCGGTTTGCTGCTGGCCAAGGGGTGCCTCCATGAGTGAGTGGCTGAGCGATGGCAACATAGCAGAGTTCTGTCATGTAGCAGAGCTCTGTCATGAAGCAGGGTGCGATCCGGTGGCGTACGATCACCCTCATGGAGATGCCGGTCACGGAACGCCTCGGGCTGCACATCAAGCGGGTGGAACAGGAGCTGATGGCGGCCAAGCACACGGCGCTCCGACCGCTCGGACTCACGGTTCCGCAGTACGCCGCGCTGTACACGCTCGACGACCGGCCGGGGCTCTCCGCCGCCGCGCTCGCCCGGGCCTGCCTGGTCACCCCGCAGACCATCGCCACCGTGCTCGCCAACCTGGAGGCAAAGGGCCTGATCACCCGCCAGCCGCATCCCTGGCATCGCAAGGTGGCCGAGGTCCGCCTCACCGACGACGGACGCCGACTGCTCGCGCAGGCCGACGCGAAGGCCTCCGCCATCGAACGACGGATCGCCGACGGCTTCAGCGCCCAGGAACGTGCTCTGCTGATCGACCTGCTGGCCCGCGCATCACGTCAGCTGGCGCTCACACCGGAGCAGGACTGACACCGCCCGGGACGAGCCTGTCCATGAACCGTCCCGGTCGAGGGGCCCCGCCTTCAGCTGGTGGCCGGTGGGCGGTGCGCCGCGGCCCAGGCCGCGTAGCCGCCGAGGAGGTCGGCGACCTCGCCGTGGCCGTGGTGGCGCAGCAGGCTCGCGGCCGAAGTCGCCGATGAAGAGGGTGTCGCCGGTGAGCACGCCGTACGGGACGGTGTCCGTGGCGCGGTCTAAGTCGCGGTTCATGTGGGCCTGGCCGTAGTACCCGGACCGAGTCGCCCGGTCGGCCAGCGGCCGGCCGGCGGCGGACGGCAGGGTGAGTGCCCGTTGAAATCTCAGGATCCGGCTGACCGATTGCGGCGGCAATCCGATCTGCTCACGGAAGAGGACCTGCAGCCGCCTGCCGCGGCCCGTGAGCTCGGCCAGTTCTCCGGCGGACAATCGCCCGCCGCAGGCGCGCAGCCGATTCCAGGCCTCGGCAACGAGGGGCGACGGAGAAAACTATGGTTTGTTGAGGAGACCGGAACTGCTGCGGCCTCACTAATTCCTTCGACACGGTGCTGACCGACTGGCAAGCTGCGCTCATGACCTACGGAATCGAGTCCCACTTCACCCGGTGAGCGCCCAGGAAGAGCGCAACGCGCTCACTCCCCCGACCGCTCTGTATGACCACGCCCTGCATCTGCTGCGCGAGTTCCCCGATGGCGTCCCGCCCCGGCGCGGTTACTCCCTGCCCCAGAAGACCGCAACAGGCGAGAATCCGCTCTCTCGGGACCAGGCTAAGGGCTTGCAGATGGTTAACACGCTGATTCTGGTGCGGAGTTGGGCTGGCTTCCCTGTGTGACGACGCGGGCGTGGATGGTGGCCAGGGTGGCGGGCGGGGATGGTGCGGGCGGGATCTCGGTCCCGTGGTGGTCGAGTAGCTGCCTGATCTTGTGGAAGGTGCGGTGCACTGCACTCCGGCTGCTGCCGAACAGCACGGCGAGGGGTTCCGCGGGCAGGCCGAGCCGCAGGTGGAGGACGGTAACCAGGACCTGTTCGGGAAAGGGCAGCCGTGGCGGGCGGCCCGTCCCGGCGCCGGGTTGCGTCTCGTGCAGAGCGGCCAGGCTGGCGGTGAGGACGTTCAGGTCGTGCTGGGACATGCCGGTCAGGGTGGGATCGGACAGCGTGGCCTGGTCCCAGGCGAGGCCAGCAACATGCTCTTCTTCGGCAGGGGATGTGCCCGCCAGCGCGGGGTGGAGGACGTAGTTCCAGTCGCCGTGGAAGGCATGCCGGGTCAGCGGTAGGGCGGCCATGTCCGCGTCGCCGATCTTGACGCCGGTCGGGTAGCTGCCGGTGTCGAGTTCGGCGTGGACACGCAGTCCGCTGCGGTTGGTGGTGGCGGCGATGGTCTGCACGATGACCTCGTGGCTGGTCAGTGGGCGGCCTCGCCAGTTCATGGTGATGTGGGAGAACAGCCTGTGTTCGATCTTGTTCCACTTCGAGGTGCCCGGCGGCAGGTGGCACACGGTGATGGTCAGCCCGGTCTCGACGGCCAGTGCGGCGAGCTCGATCTTCCAGGCCCGGGTACGGTGGCCGTTGGAGCCCCCGGCGTCCGCGGTGATCAGCAGGTGGGTGGCCTGCGGGTAGGCGGCCCGGCCCTGGCCGTGCCACCAGCGACGGATCGAGGCCACCGCAAAGGCGGCGGTGTCGTGATCACAGCAGACGTTCACCCAGCCGGCGTTCGCCGCGAGGTCGTAGATCCCGTACGGGATGGCCCTGCCCAACTCGGGATCGGCGAAGTCGTGGACGCTGACCCGCACCGGCTCGCCGGTGGGTTGCCACTCGCGGCCGCTGTTCTTGAACTCGCCGACCGGTTCCTTCTTCTTGGTGTCCACACTGATCACGGGCTGGAGGCAGTTCGGCAAGCTGTCCACCCACGCTGCGGTGGGAAGGTGCAGGTTCGGTCCGCAAGGGTCGGCCCTGAGGCCTGCCGCTGGAGGACTGGGCCTGCTGGTCGCCGGATACTGGCGGGCAACCTCCGCTGCGGCAGTTGGCGCCGCTGTACGGAGTGCCGAAGTCGTCTGCCGACCGCATCGTCGACCGCAACACCCCGGCGACGGCGCCGCAGTAGCGAACCGGTGGTGGCGACCAGCGCGGCGGCGGCCAGGTTCGCGGGCAGCTCGGTGATCAGTGCCACAAGGACGTGTTGCTGCCGTCGCAGTGAGAGCAATCGCCGGATCCGGATGCCGCGGTCATGATCAGCCCGAAGAGGAAGAGAGCCAGGACGATCCAAGCTACATGGGCGAAGTCATTGCCAGATGGGATTTTTCTTGGAGCGCTGCTCTGCGGGACCTCATCGTGGCTCTCGGGCTCGCCACTGGGTCCGTCATGTCCCTCTGCCGCCATCGTTTCATCCCCCCGTCGCGGTGTGTTCTCTCATGGCACGACGTCAGATCTCGTCCGTCAAGCCCTGCGGCGGATTGCTATCGAGAAGAGCCGCACCGGCTCGACTGATCGTCGCGGACGAGGCGGGAGCGGACGCTGCGCTCTGGCCGGCTCAAGGGCGACGGCGTCCACCACGCCATGCTCGGCATCGCCCGCCTCCACAACCTTCTCCAGGCCGCATAGCCCGACCCACCGGCGATCAGCCCACCTTGTCCCGGCCATCTCAACGGTCAATTATGGGACAGCCCTTAACCAGCCACGCCCCCCTTCCATCGACACGCCCTGAACTGCGTATTTCACGTGGACTTCCGTGGCCGGTCACTGGCCAAGGAAGTCCGGTGGCCCTGGCGCGTCTTGAACGCCGGTCGTGGACACAGGCATTCTTCCAGCTCTCGTCCCGGTCGCCTGTCTCCGCGTCAGGTCCGTTCGCATGTAGGGATACCGACAGTCCGGGATTGGTTACACCCCAATCCCGGACTGCGGTCGGCCCACTGCACCAAGAGTCTCCCGGATCACCGAATTCGCCACACACCGCGGCTCGCCCGCCTCGAACCGGACCCGTGGCGCCCGCAGCACCCGCTCCACCACCACGATCGCCCGCTCCCGCTGCGCCTCCGCCGCCCGGCGGGCTGCCTCCGCCAGGTCGGCCCGCACAGGGCAGACCCAGCCAGAGCTCGGTGAGAGGGCCGCCGCCGCCCCTTCCACAAGCGGGCGGGGCAGCGGCGGCCGGCGGGTGAGACCTACTCGTGGAACTCGAAGCGCCAGGCCTGGTCGAGGTCTTCCGGCTCCAGCGGACGCAGCGCCGTCATCGGGGGGAAGATCCGGAGCAGGCTGAGGTCCGCCACCAGCTCGACTCCGTCGACCGGGCCGCCGGGGACGACGACATGGAACATGAACGGCTCGGCGGACTGCCGGAGCTGCCACTCGGTGGCCTGTGAGGAGCCGCGGAGCATCTTGTTGATCTCGGGAACGCCGTCGAAGCTGAGGTACGTTCCGTGCCGCAGGTTCTTGATGGTGACGTTGCCGTTGGAGAGGCCCTCGACGTGCCACTCCTGCTCACCGGGCTGGCCGGTCGGCGGCAGGACGGCCGCAGGGGCCTTCTCGTCCTGGAGCGTCAGGTACTGCTCGCCGGGCTTGGCGATTCCGTAGGGGCCGTTGGGGATCGGTGCCATGGCAGTTGTCTCCTCGGGAGGGGAAGCCGTCGGTGCGGTGCTCCAACCGGAGCGCACACACACGATCCTTGCCGTGAGACCGCGCTACACGCGATGGACTCGCCCGGCGGTCGTTCGATCGGGTGACGTGGACCTGGGGCGGGCGGGAGAGAATTCGGCCAAGACATCGCCACCTACGCCATACACCGGGCCTGGCGGGCGGCGGCCCACGGGTTGTCCTCGCGGACCTTGATCGCGCGGAAGTAGCGCTGCATCGCCTTCGAGCCCTTGGCCCAGTCGCCGAGTTCGGCGATCTGCTCGTCCGACGCCCCGGCCTCCTTGAGTTCGGTCGCGCCGCCGGCGCGCAGCCCGTGGGCGGGGACCTTGCCGGCGGTGGCCGCGTCGCGCAGCGCGTTGTAGCCGTGCTCGACGCGCTCGTTCGCGGTGAGGTGGGCGATGCGGGTGAAGGCGGCCTTCGCGGTCTTCTTGACGACGGTGTTGACGGTCTCACCGGAGAAGAAGGAGAGCTCGGCCCGTTCCTCGGCGGTGAGTTCGATCTCCTGCTTGGGTGTGCCGTCCGGGTGGCGGGGCGCGGTTCGACCTACCGGACACGCTGGCGAACGCCGAGTTGTTCGGCCGCCCCGCCACCTGCCGGCAAGAGCGCGTACCCGCAGGCTCGGGTGGCGGCCCTGGTCGAGTGCGGAACTCACGCCGTGTTCGCGGCCGACATCGCCCCGCTCGCGGTGTCCGAGACCGCGCTGGCCCAGCGGCTGTTCCCGGCCTTGAGTGCGGGGATGCTGCTGCTGGCCGACAGGGCTTTCGCGGGTTCGGCCTGTGGCGGGCCGCCGCCGAAACCGGCGCCGACCTGCCCTGACGGGCCAGGAGCGACGCCGTCCTGCCGGTCCTGACGGCGCTGGCCGACGGCTCCTACCTGTCGGAGATCGTCGCCGCCCGGGACAGGAACCGCCGCGCCGACCCCATCCGGGTCCGCGTCATCGAGTACACCCTCGGCCGAGCCGGCAACGCCACCGTCTACCGGCTGGTCACCACCATCCTCGACCCCGCCCAGGCACCGGCGAGCGAGCTCGCCGCGCTCGACGCCCAGCGGTGAGAGATCGAGACCACCCTGGACGAGATCAAGACCCATCAGGGCGGGCCCGGGCTCGTCCTGCGCTCCCAGCACCCCCGCGGAGTGGAACAGGAGATCCTCGCGTTCCTCCTGGTCCACCACGCCCTGCGCGACCTGATGCACCAGGCCGCAGGGCAAGCCGGGCGCGACTCCGACCGAATCTCCTTCGTCCGCACCCTGCGCGTCGCCCGCCGCCACGTCACCGCCCAGGCGGCGCTTTCCCCCCTCCCGGCTCGCCCGGGCCATGGACCAGAGTCTGCGCGAGATCGCTGAACGACTCCTGCCCGCACGGCGATCGCGCGCCAACCCCCGCGTCATCAAACGCAAGATGTCCAACTGGGCCCTGAAGCGCGCCCACCACCACAACCCGCCCCGACCAGACGTTCCCACCGTGACACTGGTCGGGCCGACCAAGACCAGCCCGACCCGACGAGAATCAACCTATAAGCTTGAGTTTTAGCCTTCCGTGATCGTCTGCCGCCCGACCTGTTCACCCACATGGGGATTCGCCGGAAATGGCGACGACCTCTGGTTCACGCTGTGTGATGTCGAGTCTCACAACGGGCCGGAGGTCGCCGGGGTCCAGTGTGGTCCATGCGGCTGCGCAGAGGTCGGGTTTGGCCGAACTGTCCTCCTTTCGGATGGAGTTGTTCGGTGCGTTGCCGCGCCGCGCGGATGCGTTGTTCGAGCTGGTGGACGCGGTGCTGTGTGCGGACGGGCCGGTGGTGTCGCTGCCGGAGCTGAAACAGACCCGCCACCAGCACTCCTCCGACCGCGTCACCGTCGAACACGCCCTGGCCGACCACAAGCGCTGGAAGCAACTCCTCCGCTGGACACACCGACGGGACAACCTGCCCGACACCTACCGCGCCATCGCCGGCCTCGTCTCTGACCGCACCACCGGCATGTGAACCACAGCCCTCAACCAGACCCCTGCTGCCTCACCCGCTATCACGCACCAACTCGTAAGGACGAGGCGGTTGTTGTCGACGGCGGCGAGTGAGTAGCGGACGAACAGGACGCCCTGGCTGAGGTGGACATCGGTCCAGTGGAGGGCGAGGGCTTCGCCCTTGCGCATGCCGGTGCCGATGAGGAGCTCGATGAGGTCCGCGAACGGCGGATCGACGACGTGGCAGTAGCGGAGGAATCGGATGGCTTCCTGTGGGGTCCAGATGTGGCGCTCGGCGGCGGCTGGGCGGGGGATGACCGTGGGCCGGGCTGGGTTGGTGGCCAGGCGGTGGCGGCGGATGGCGTCGCCGAGCGCGCTGGCGAGGATGCGGTGGACGGTGACGCGACCACGGCCGTGGGCGAGCTCGGTGTGAACGAGGCCAGCGATGTGTGGGTAACCGAGGTCGTCGAGCCGGATGTCTCCGATGGCGGGGATGAGGTCGTTGGCGACGTAGGCGTTGTAGTGTGCGAGAGTGGTGGGCTTGAGGACCAGGGCCTTGGCGCGGAGCCAGGCCGTGAGGTAGTTGGCGACGGTCTGGTTCGGGTCGGCGGTGAATCCTCCGTTGTGGCCCTCGAGCAGGCGGCGAAGAGCTGCTCGGGCCGCGTCCTCGGTGGCGAAGCCGCCGCGGCGTACGGTGTGGCGGCCAGGAGCCGGGGCGGGCAGATCGACCGCGAAGGTCCAGGTGCCGTGACTCGGGTCGGACGCGAGGACGGGACAGTGCGCGCCGATCTGGTGATGCCGAGGGTCTCGGCAGCCGCAGCGGCGGTAGACCCGGCCCTGATTGACGTGTGGCGCGCATCGTGATCGCTTCCAATAGACGTGCGGGTGGTTCGGCACATCCATTGTCGGTCGCGCTGAGTAGTAACTGGCGACCACCAAGCGACCACAAAGCCGTTGAAATGCGCGCTGAGCTGCGGCTATCCCTTGTCGGGGTGACAAGGGCGTTCCCGTGCCCGGCGGGTCGGTCGGCAGCGATTCGGTGCTCGGGCCGTGGTGAGTCCGGGGTGCGACCAGGGCCGCGCGTACGGAAGACGGTGGCGAGGGCTGTGAAGAGGCTGGGGTAGCCCTATGCCACATGCTGATCAGGTTCGGCTATGGGCCCGAAGGCGCGGCGACGCGAGGGTGTGGTGTTTCGCGGCGCGCTCGGCGCAGACTTGTTCCAGGCAGACCAGGGCTCCGTGGGCGGCGTGCGAGCTTGGCCCGGCCGTCCCGGACAGTGCCAGACCCCCCTACCACCCTTCGTTTCGTCTGCGAGAATCTGTCGCGGGTACCGGTGCCGTGCGGGTGCCGGGACTGGAGGAGGCCGTCGTGGGTGGGGACGAGGTGGCGCGCTCGCGGATTCCGCAGCTGCGGCTCGACGAGCTGCTGGAGGAGTTGCAGGCGCGGATCGACGCGGCCCGCGGGACGCGGGACCGGGTGCACAGCCTGCTGGAGGCGGTGCTGTCGGTCGGGCGGGAGCTGGATCTGACGCAGGTGCTGCGGCGGATCGTGGAGGCCGCGGCCGTCCTAGTGGACGCCCGCTACGCGGCGCTGGGGGTGATCGGTCCGGACGGGGAGTCGCTGTCGGAATTCCTGACGGTGGGCCTGTCGCAGGAGGAGATCGCCGCGATCGGGCCCTACCCGACGGGCAAGGGGTTGCTGGGCGAGCTGATCAGCCACCCGGAGGCGCTGCGGCTGGAGGAACTGTCACACCACCGGGCCTCGTTCGGCTTCCCTGCCAACCACCCGCCGATGCGGACCTTCCTCGGGGTGCCCGTGCGGGTGCGCGAGGAGGTGTTCGGGAACCTCTACCTGACCGACAAGCGCGGTGGGGAGGAGTTCGACGCCGACGACGAGTCGGTGATCTCGACGTTGGCGGTGGCCGCCGGGGTGGCGATCGACAACGCGCGGCTGTACGAGGAGGCGCAGCGCCAGCAGAGCTGGCTGAGCGCGAGCGCGGAGATCACCCGCAGCCTGCTGTCGGGCAGTTCGCGTTCCCAGGTGGTCGAGCTGATCGCGCAGCGCGCGCGGGAGATCACCGGCGCCGAACTGGGGGACATCGTCGTGCCGGAGGCCGACGGCCGGACGTTGCGGCTGGAGCTCGCGCTCGGTGGCGACACGCGGAAACGCGCCGGCCTGGTGGTGCCGCGGGAGGGCACGCTCTCGGGTGCGGCCTGCACGCAGGGACGGCCAGTCACCACTGCGGACCTGGCCACGGACCCGGCCTTGACGGGCGATCCGCGGCGGGCGGAGTGGTTGGGCCCGGCGGTGGCGGTGCCGCTGGGACGCAGTGCGGGGCATATCGACGCGGTCCTGCTGCTGGCCCGCCGGCCGGGAGAGGCGCTGTTCACCGAGCGGGAGATCGGACCGCTGCTCGGGTTCGCCGACCAGGCCGCGCTGGGACTGGAGCTGGCCGACCGGCGCCGTGATGCCGAGCAGCTGGCGATGCTGGAAGATCGGGACCGGATCGCCCGGGATCTGCACGACCTGGCCATCCAGCGGCTGTTCGCCACCGGGATGACGTTGCAGAGCGCCGCTCGGTTCATCGAGCATCCCGGAGCGTCGGACCGGGTCCTGCGCGCGGTGGGGGACCTGGACGAGACCATCAAGATCATCCGGTCGACGATCTTCGGGTTGCGGGCCCGGGACGAGGCGGCCAGTAGCGGCCTGCGAGCCCGGGCGGTCAAGGTGGTCGAGGAGGCGCAGGCGGCACTGGGGTTCGCGCCGCGGCTGAGCATGGAGGGATTGCTGGACACCGACGTCCCCGGCGTCGTGGCCAACCACGTGGTGGCGGTCCTGGGCGAGGCGCTGAGCAACGCGGCGCGGCATGCCCAGGCCGGGCGGGTCGAGGTGGTGCTGCAGGCGACCGGGACGCAGGTCCTGCTGACGGTGCAGGACGACGGTGTGGGCATTCCTGTGCAGGGCAGGCGCAGCGGCTTGCGTAACCTCGCCGAGCGGGCCGAGGTCCTGGGCGGGGTGCTGGAGCTGGCGAGCCCGCCGGACGGCGGTACCCGGCTGCTGTGGTCGGCGCCACTGGGTGACTGAGCGGCACCGCCCATCGGCGCCGGCGGCACTGGGGGTGGGGGCTTCGCGGTCATGTCCGGAGGTTTGGTGACGCCGGCAGGAGGCGTCCGGTCAGCAGCTCCGGGCGGATTCGGATCGATACCTGGCCGGGGTGCCGGGGCAGGGCGGGATCGTGCGGAGTCGGGTCCTCGGTGACGTCTGCCCGGCCGAGGACGGTGACGCTCCAGCCGCTGCCGTCTGGTCGACCTCCCCCGCCTCGAAGGCCACCAGGGCGCCGGAGACTGCGCGGACCAGCTCGGATCCCCCGGTGGCGCGCAGCAGCACGCTGCCGTCGTCGCCGAGTTGGTAGCGGGTGGGCAGGACGGCGGGCAGAGCGCCGACGGTGTAGACGACGCGCCCGACCGGTGCCCCGGCCAGCAGGCGCAGTCAGTGCCGCTCATCGAGCGGCGCGGTGTCAGGTGTCATGGCATTGATGGTCGTCCGGTGCCGGCGGGTGCGGGAGAGGCCGTTGGTCCCCCGGCCGGTGGCCGGGTGGCCCGACTGCCAGGGGCAGGTGTCAGTGAAACCGCCGGCCGGATGCCTGGTCGTGGGCGGCCAGGGCCTGGGTGGCGATGACGGCAGCCTGGACCCGGCGCTCCACGCCGAGCTTGGCCAGCAGCCGGGAGATGTGGTTCTTGACGGTCTTCTCGGCGAGATATAGGCGCTGGCCGATCTGTCGGTTGGTCAGGCCCTCACCGATCAGGGCGAGGATCTCCCGCTCGCGGTCGGTGAGCTGCGGAAGGTCGGAGGCGGGCGGGGCCGTGTCGCCGCGCAGGCGGGCCATCAGGCGGGTGGTGGCGCCGGGGTCGAGCATGGACTGCCCGGAGGCGACCGTGCGCACCGCGGAGACGAGGTCGGTGCCGCTGATCTGCTTCAGCACGTACCCGGAGGCTCCGGCCATGATCGCGTCCAGCAGTGCCTCCTCGTCGTCGAAGGAGGTGAGGATCAGGCAAGCCAGCCCGGGCATGCGCGAGCGCAGCTCGCGGCAGACGGTCACGCCGTCGCCGTCCGGCAGCCGCATGTCGAGGATCGCCACGTCGGGGCGCAGCGCGGGGACCCGGGCGAGTGCCTGCTCGACCGTTCCGGCCTCGCCGACCACGGTCAGATCGGGTTCGGCCTCCAGCAGGTCGTGCACGCCGCGGCGGACCACCTCGTGGTCGTCGAGCAGGAACACCTTCACCGGGCCGCTCGCCCGGTCCGCCGTGCTGTCTGCCATCGCTTCTCCGTACCTGCTGGACCCGCCGCCTGAACGGGAGGAGTGGGATCGTCGGGCAGTCTGCCGCTCGCTCCGGCACGCCCGATAGGGCCGGACGGCCCTATTCTCCCGCTCACGGTCGGAGTGGAGCCGGCCAACGGGGCCGCGGCGAGGGCCTGGCCGTCCGCCTCCGGCAGCTCGGCGCGGAGTCGGGGAGTGGGACAGCCCGCCGGTCCGTAGCCGATGCGCAGCAGCATCTGCGGGGCGCAGCGGCCGTGTTCCGGGTCAGCCAACTGCGCACGCAGGTCCGGCCATTCCAGGGCCTGGTAGAGCATTGAGGCACGCAGACCGTGCAGGGTGAGCAGGAGCAGGACGTGCTGGAGCGCCTGGCCGGCGCGCAGCCAGTCGGCCCGACGATCGTGCCGGGTAGTGAGCATGAGCAGCTGGGGGTCGGCCTCGAACGCCGCGCGTTCCCGGGGCAGTCCGTCGGTGGGGCCGACGAAGGTGCGCAGCGGCACGACGCCGGTGGAGTCCTGGGGTCCGAGTGCGTAGGCGGGGATGCCGACGTGGGTACCGGGGGCGGTGAGGGCGGCCAGGTTCTCGGCATGCCGGCCGGGGTGGCGGAGGTTCCGGCGTTCGGCTCGTGCGGTGAGGTCGAGCAGGGCACGGCGCTCGGATGGGCCCGGCCGGTGCAGGTCCGCGCCGTCGAGCCGGGCGGCTTCGGCGAGTTCGGCGAGGACAGCGGCGGGTACCGGCTCGGCAGAGAACGGCAGGCGGCTGCTTCGTCGGCGCCAGATGGCCTGGTAGAGGTCGAGGCGGCGCAGAAGAGCCGCACGGGGTGACCCGGCGAGCCGCACGGTGGCCAGCAGGTCGGGCTGCTCGGGCCGGGGTAACAGGCGGACGACGGGTTCCCAGCCGAGGTGGACAGCGGCGGCCTGGAGGTTGCCGAGTGCGGCGCGGACCGAGATGTGCACGGCTCGGGTATCCGGGTCGGTGAGCGTCGGGGCGCGCTGCGGTAAGGCGTGCACGAAAACGGTGCGTGTGGCGCAGTCGAGACGGAACCGCCACGGCTGGCAGTTGTGGAGGGAGGGCGCGGCGCTTGCCGCGGCGATGAGTACCAGGCCGAGCTCGTTGTCGAGGGTCACGGGCGTCATGATGGAGCCGTCCTTCCTGCGGGGCGTGGGCCGAGGCGGAGTACGCCGGGCTCAGCCGCGCCGAGGGCCGTCGGTGCCGGGCCGACGGGAGGCCCGTCCGGTCCACACGGGTTCCAGCTCCGCCCAGGCGCGCTGCCAGGCAGTGTCGGCACGGTGGTCCAGCGATCGCAGGCGCAGGCCCAGGCCGCCGGCGATGAGGACGAACAGGAGGCCCACGGTGAGCAGGCCGACGATGACAGCGTCGGAGACGAGGTCGGCGGTGCTGGCCGGGGCGGTGGTCAGACGGCCGGTGTCAGCGACCCAGACGCCGACGGTTGAGCCCGCCCGTGCCTGTCGGGGGACGCTCACCGTGCCGGTCTGCTGTTGCCCGGCGGGGTAGGTCCAAGTGGCCGTGGCCTGGTAGCGGGGGGTCGCAGTGTCGGTTCTGTCGGTCGTGGTGCTGGTTGAGGTGAGCAGAACGGCGTCCAGGTGGTGCAGGCGGGAGGCTGCCGTAGCGACGCGCTGCTCGGCTGAGTCGAAGTCGGTCCACGCGGCGGTAGCACCGAGCGCGAGGGCCAGAGCGGTGGCGACGGAGGCGAGGAGCCCGGCTCGGCTGCGGGCCCGGTCCTCCGGCCGGGCCAGCTCGTTCCGTTCGGCGCCGAGCGCCCGGTGCAGGCTGCGGTGCCACGGGCGGATGAGACGGGTGTGGGGAGTGCGGGTCATGATCGGACTGCCCTTCGGGTGGTGGGTGAGCGGCTGGGAACGGACGGGGCTGGTTCAGGTGTGCGGGATCACCGCGACCGGGGCGGCGGCGTGGTGGAGCACGGCGTGGGTGACGGGACCGAGCCGCATGCCCAGGGAGTGGTGGCGGTCGTGGCGGCCGACGACGACCAGTTCGGCGCCTTCACCGGCGTTGACGACGGCGCGGGCCGCGCTGCCGTGCCGGACCTCGATGACGAGCGGGACGTCCGGGTGAGCGGCCCGCCCCGCGGCGAGCGATTCGGTGAGCAGGCGTTTCACGGCGGCCTCCCGCGAGGCGATCACCGAGCGTGGCGGTACCCAGCTGGTGGCAGCCCACAGCGGCACCGGATCCCAGCCGTGGACAGCCCGCAGGCGCGCGCCGCGCCGGGCGGCCTCAGCGAACGCGAAGTCGAATACCGCGCCGGCGGATTGACGGGTGTCGACCCCGACGACGACCTCGCCCCGGGGCACCGTGCCGTTGTGGGGCGAGGCGGGCCGCCCGGCTCGGACCAGGACCGCCGGGGTGTTGACGCGAGCCGCCACCGCCAGTGCGACCGAGCCGGTCAGCAGGCCGGCGAAGCCGCCGAGGCCGCGCGATCCGAGCACAAGGAGTTCCTGGCCTTCAGCCGCCTTGACCAGCGCGTCGACCGGATCGTCTCCGATCACGGCGGTCTCGATGACGAGCCCGGGGTAGTCGAGGCGGATGCGCTCGGCGCACTCGGATAGCGCCCGCAGCGCGGCCGGGCGCAGGTCGCCCGGCCGGAAGTCGCCGGTGTCCTCGGCGTCCTGGGGGCTGAGCCAGGGCCAGGCGTGCAGCAGCCGAAGTGGAGCGCCACGGCGTTGGGCTTCCCCGGCGGCCCAGGAGGCCGCGCTCTCGCTGCTCGGGGATCCGTCGATCCCGGTCAGGACGTGGCGGGTCATCAGTGCTCTCCTCAAGGGTCGTCGGCTGGTCTGCGGTCGAGACGTCTGCTCGGTCCTTTGCTGAGAGAACTCTTTCGGCGGCGATCCGGCGGGGCCCAGGGACCGAGGGGGCCGAGGAGTGGGCCAGTGGTCCCTGGCCGCACCGGGTTCCCGGATATGTGGGGCGGCGGGACCAGTGGGGCGTGGGGAGGGACCGGTGGCGCCGTGATCAGGGCCCGATGGTCCCTGGGGTGACCGTCGGTCACGACCGCAGGATCGTCACCGTGAGCGACGGACGCACCGGTCCGTCTCCCCGGAGCACATCGCAGAGGAGCACCAGATGTCCGCACACGGTCGCGGAAGACCGCAGCAGGGCAAGGCGGTTGAGGGAACCAGAGGAGCAGACAGCGGCTTCGGGCTGCCCGCTGCGACTGCGCTGGTGGCCGGCAGCATCATCGGTACCGGGGTGTTCGCGCTGCCGTCCGCGCTCGCGCCCTTCGGGCCGATCGCGCTGGTGGCGTTCGTGCTGGTGACGATCGGCGCGCTGGCGTTGGCGATGGCTTTTGGGCGGTTGTCGGAGCGGGTGCCGGGCAGTGGTGGACCGTACGTCTATGCCCGGGAGGCGTTCGGCGAGTTCGCCGGGTTCCTGACCGCCTGGTCGTACTGGATCACCGCCTGGGCCGGGAACGCGGCCATCGCGGTCGCCTGGGTCGGCTACGTCGAGGTGTTCGTCAACAAGGGTCACCACGCCTGGGGTTCGGTCGGGATCGCGCTGGCGGGGCTGTGGCTCCCGGCGATCGTCAACCTGACCGGGGTGCGCAACATCGGCGCCTTCCAGGTCGTGACCACGGTGCTGAAGTTCCTTCCGCTGGCGTTCATGGCCACCGTCGGCCTGCTCTTCATCAAGGCGGGGAACTTCGGCGCCTTCAACGCGAGCGGGGGTTCCGCGCTCGGCGCGGTCTCGGCCGCCGGGGCGATCGCGCTGTTCAGCTACATCGGACTGGAGACCGCCTCGGTGGCGGCCGGCCGGGTCCGGGAGCCGAAGCGGAACGTGCCGCGGGCCACCGTGTACGGCACGCTGGCCTGCGCCGCCATCTACCTGCTCGGCACCCTGGCGGTCTTCGGCACCGTCCCTCACAGCCGACTCGGCTCCTCCACAGCGCCGTTCACCGACGCCATGAACAACATCGCGGGCGGCCACTGGGCCGGCAACCTGGTCGCCGCCGCGGCGATCGTCTCCGGCCTCGGCGCACTGAACGGCTGGACCCTGATCTGCGCGGAGATGCCGATGGCGGCCGCCCGCGACGGGCTCTTCCCGACCGCCTTCACCGGCACCCGGGGCCGGAGCGAAGTGCCCGCCTTCGGCATCGTCTCGGCCACCGTCCTGGCCTCGGTGCTGACCGTGGTCAGCTACACCAGCTTCACCAAGGTCTTCACCGAGATCGTGCTGCTGAGCGTGCTCACCGCCGTCATCCCGTACCTGGTATCGGCGGCGGCGCAGCTGTACTGGCTGGTGGTGCGCGGCCGTCAGGAGCTGGAGCGGCGGCGCTTTGCCCGCGACGTCACCGTCGCGCTGCTCGCCCTGGTCTTCTCGTACTGGTCGATCCAGGGCAGCGGCTACCAGACCGTCTACTACGGCCTGTTCACCATCCTGCTCGGCATCCCCGTCTACATCTGGCTGAAGCGCCCCAACATCGCGGCCCAGACCGCAGCCACGGCCGGACCCGCCGAGGCTGAACCCGCAGCCCCCACCGCGGCGCCCCTGCCGCAGGCGGCCCGCACCGCCCACCCGGTGGGCCTGCCGACCATCCTGCGCCGCGCACTGACCACGCGTCACCAGCACTGACTCCCGAGGAGAACCCCCATGTCCACCCTGCGTGTCGAATCCGAGGCCGGCCGCCTGCGCCAGGTGATCCTGCACCGCCCGGGCCTGGAACTGTCCCGGCTCACCCCGCGCAACGTCGACGAACTGCTCTTCGACGACATCCTGTGGGCCAAGCGGGCCCGCGAGGAGCACGACGTCTTCGCCCAGGTGCTGCGTGACCACGGCGTGCGCGTCCACCACTACGCCGACCTGCTCGCCGAGACGCTCGACCTCGCCCCGGCCCGGGCCTGGCTGCTCGGCCAGGTCGTCAACCCGGCCACCGTCGGCCCCGCCCTGGTGGAGCCGGTCCACGAGCTGTGCCTGCAACTCGACGGCCAGACCCTGGCCGAGTACCTGATCGGCGGCGTCCTCAAGACCGACCTGCCGCTGCACAACCCGCACAGCCTGGCCTGGCACACGCTCGGCGAGCAGGACTTCGCGCTGCCGCCCCTGCCCAACCACCTGTTCCCCCGCGACAACTCCTGCTGGATCGGCGGACGCTACAGCCTCAACCCGATGGCCAGGCCCGCCCGCCGCCGGGAGACCCTGCACACGGCCGCGATCTACCGCTTCCACCCGCTGTTCGCGCAAGCCCCGCCCCCGCTCCTCGACGGCACCACAGCGGCTCCCGGCCTGAGCCTGGAGGGCGGCGACGTCCACGTGCTCGCACCGGGCGTGGTGATGGTCGGGATGGGGGAGCGCACCACCGCTCAGGCCGTCGAAGCCCTCGCCCAGCAGCTGTTCCTGACCAACACCGCGCACCGGCTGGTCGCGGTGCGGCTTCCCGAGAGTCGCGCGTTCATGCACCTCGACACCGTCATGACGATGATCGACCGCGACACCTTCGCCGTCTATCCGGGCCTGGCCGACGGGCTGTGCTCCTGGACCCTCACCCCCGCCCCTGAGCGCCCCGCCGGCTTCGACGTCACCCCCGACACCGACCTCGCCGCCTCACTCGCCGAGGCGCTCGCCCTGGACAAGGTCCGCCTCCTGTCCGCCGAGCAGGACGTGCGGGCCGCCGAACGCGAGCAGTGGGACGACGGCAGTAACTTCCTCGCCCTGGAACCGGGCGTGGTCGTCGGCTACGAGCGCAACACCACCACCAACACCTACCTGCGCAAGCAGGGCATCGAGATCGTCACCATCGCCGGCTCCGAGCTTGGCCGAGGCCGCGGCGGCCCGCGCTGCATGAGCTGCCCCATCCAGCGCGACCCCGCCAACTAGCCACCCCCAGGAGGAATCCCGCCATGACCGCCAACCTGCACGGCCGCCACTACCTGCGCGAACTCGACTTCACCACTGCCGAGATCCACCACCTGCTCGACCTCGCCGCCGACCTCAAGGCCGCCCGTGCGGCCGGCACCGAGCGCCAGCACCTCACCGGCCGGCGCCTCGCGCTGATCTTCGAGAAGAACTCCACCCGCACCCGCTGCGCCTTCGAAGTCGCCGCCGACGACCAGGGCGCCACCACCACCTACCTCGGCCCCGACAGCTCCCACATCGGCCACAAGGAGTCGGTCGCCGACACCGCCCGGGTGCTCGGGCGGATGTACGACGGCATCGAGTACCGCGGCTTCGCCCAGGACACCGTGACCGAACTCGCCGCGCACGCCGGTGTGCCGGTCTACAACGGCCTGACCGACGAGTGCCACCCCACGCAGAGCCTGTGCGACGTGTTCACCATGCGCGAGCACAGCAGCAAGCCGCTGGAGCAGATCTCCTTCTGCTACCTGGGCGACGCCCGCAACAACACCGCCAACTCCCTCGTAGTGATGGGCAGTCTGCTCGGCATGGACGTGCGGATCGCCGCCCCGCGCGAGCTGTGGCCCGACCCGCTGCTGGTCTCCGAGTGCCTGCTGCTCGGGCAGGAGAGCGGCGCCCGGTTCACTCTCACCGACCAGGTCGAGGACGCCGTGCGCGGCGCCGACTACCTCTACACCGACGTGTGGGTCTCGATGGGCGAGGACCACGACCGGTGGAAGGAGCGCATCGACCTGCTGCTCCCGTACCAGATTAACGCCAAGACCATGGCCGCCACCGGCAACCCGGACACCGCCCTCCTGCACTGCCTGCCGGCTCTGCACGACCGGCGTACCGACCTGGGCGCCGAACTCGCCACCGAACACGGTCTGGAGGGCCTGGAGGTCACCGACGAGGTCTTCGAGTCGCCCGCCTCCCTGGTCTTCACCCAGGCCGAGAACCGCATGCACACCATCAAGGCGATCCTCGTCGCCACTCTCGGGAGGGACTGACCGTGCGCATCGTCGCAGCCCTCGGCGGAAACGCCCTGCTCCAGCGGGGCGAACACCCCGACGCCGCCGTCCAGCAGCATCACGTCCACGACGCCGCCCGCTCGCTGGCCGAACTCGTCCTTGCCGGACACGAGGTGGTGATCACCCACGGCAACGGGCCGCAGATCGGCCTGCTCGCCGTCGAGAGCGAGAGTGACCCGGCCCTGACCGTCCCCTACCCGCTGGACGTCCTCGGTGCGCAGACCCAGGGCATGATCGGCACCCTGCTCGCCCGCGACCTCGCCGGCCGCCTGCCCGGCCGCGTCGTCACCGCCCTGGTCACCCACACCGAGGTCGACCCCCACGACCCCGCCTTCCACCACCCCGACAAGTTCATCGGGGGCCGACTCACCGACCATCAGGCCCGCATGGCCGAGCTGGACCGGGGCTGGACCTGTGCCCGTGACGGCGACCACTTGCGCCGCACTGTCCCCTCGCCCCTGCCGAAGGCGGTCACCGAGGTGCCCGCCATCCGCGCCCTGCTGGCGACCGGAGCCGTCGTGATCGCCGCCGGTGGCGGTGGCATCCCGGTCGTCCACAACCCGGACACCGGCCAGGTGCGGGGTGTGGAGGCCGTGGTCGACAAGGACCGCACCGCGGCCCTGCTCGCCGAACAGCTCGACGCCGACGCCCTGTTGATCCTCACCGACGTCACCCACGTGTTCACCCGCTTCGGTGCGGCCCACCCCGGCCCGCTCATCACTGTCACACCTGGCCGGCTGCACGAGCTGGACCTGCCCGCGGGATCGATGCGCCCCAAGGCCGAGGCCGCCGCGGCGTTCGCCGAACGCACCGGTCACCTCGCCGTCATCGGCCCGTTGGACGACGCCCTCGGCGCGCTCCTCGGTACCACCGGCACCACCGTCCGCGTGCTGACCGGACCGGGTGATCGGGGACCTTCGGCCCACGGCCCGGCCGCACAGCACGCGGCAGTCTGAACCCGCCAGAGAGGGAACTGTGATGAACCGTCTGCAGACCGGTCCCGCCATCGATGTCCTGGTGGAGACCCGCGGCGAGGTCACCCTGGCTGCGCCCGACTACGCCCGGACGAAGATGCTCGCCGTGCTCGGTCGGCTGGACGAGCCGGTCCTCGCCGCCCGGGTGAAGCTCACCCAGGAAGCAAACCACGCGATGGCCAAGCCGTCGCTCGCCCAAGCCGTCGTTGTCCTGAACGGCAGGCCGGTGCGAGCCCACGTGGCCGCCGCCACCATGCAGGAGGCCGTCGACCTGCTCCAGGACCGCCTGAACACCCGGATCGCCCGCGTCCGCGACCACCGGGAACACCACCGCCACCACGCGAGCGCACCCGTCAGCCCGCCGGACGGCGCCCGGCACGAGCACCGCCCGCAGCGCCACGCCCGCAGCCGGCAGGAGCGGCGGATCGTGCGGCACAAGTCCTACAGCCTGGCGCGGCAGACGCCCTGGCAGGCGGTGTTCGAACTGGAGGCCATGGACTACGACTTCCACCTGTTCACCGATGCCGCGAGCGGCTGCGACAGCGTGGTCCTCCGCGACCCGGCCGACGACCGGTACCGGCTCGCCACCACCGACCCGCAGGCCGAACCGGTGCCCGGGCTGCCGGTGAGCACGCTCGCCGTGCCGCGGCTGGCCGTGGCCGACGCGGTCGCGCGCCTGGACCTGAGCGGCCTGCCGTTCGTGTTCTTCACCGACGCCGCCACCGGCCGCGGCAACGTGCTGTACCACCGCTACGACGGCCACTACGGCCTCATCACTCCCGTGCTGTAGGGGCGGCGCGGGTCAGGCCCGGCGGCCGTGGGGGTCCGGCCGGGCACGAAGTGCGGAGCCGGGGACGGTGTGGGGCCGTCCCCGGCTCTCGCGTACCCGCTGCACGACCTGGTCGGCGCGGTGGTCCGGGCCTCGTCGGTCGGCGCGCTGCTTTCGCCGTGTGTCGGCGGCGCTGCTCCGGTCTCCGCCAGGAGCAGCGCCGCTGCGGCCTCGACCGGGTCAGGCCCGTGTTCGTCGGGGGGCTGGCGTGGATCGCGAGGGGGCGGATCACCGTCGGGTGCCGGGTCCGGCGAACGCCGTCAGAAGACCGGTGCAGACCGGGACATGCGAAGAGGGTGGCGGACGTCCGGGCTTTCCGGAGTCCACCACCCTCGATGTGGTGGGCGGGTCAGTCGTGCGGGACGACGGCGACCGGTGACTGCGCGTGGTGGAGTACGGCGTGGGCGACGGGCCCGAGGCGCATGCCGGCGTGGTGGTGCGGGCGGCGCCGGCGGCCCACCACGAGGAGGTCCGCGTCGGCGCCGGCATCGACCAGAGCCGCCGCGCCGCTGCCGATCCGGCAATCCTGGACCACCGTGACCTCGGGGTACTTCTCCTGCCAGCCGGTCATCGCCAGTGTGAGGAGTTCGTCCTCGATCGCTCGGAACTGCTCGGCCTCGGGCTGCGGGGACACCCAGCCGGCGTAGCCCCACACCGGCGGCGGCGTCCAGCCGTGCACGGCGCGCAGCACCGCGCCACGCCGGGCGGCCTCGCGGAAGGCGAAGTCGAGGACGTCCGTGGCGGGCTCGCGGGTGTCGACACCGACGACCACCTCGGGTCCGTCGGGCCCGGAGGGGCGTTCGGTCGCGTCGGAGCGGACCAGCACGGTGGGGACTTCGCTTCGGGCGGCGACGGCCAGGCCGACGGAGCCGACCATGAGCGCGCCGAAGCCGCCGAGCCCGCGGGAGCCGAGGACCAGCATACGAGTGTCGGCGGCCGCGTCGACCAGCACGTCGACCGGCTCGCCGCCGCCGATCAGCTCGGCGCGGATCTCCAGGCTCGGATGGGTGGTCCGGATCGCCTGCTTGGCGTCGGTGAGCATGCGCGTGGTCAGGGCGCGGACATCAGCCGGTTGGCCGGGGTCGGTGTGGATGTCGTCGAGCCAGGTCTGGGCGTGGACCAGGCGCAGCGGAAGGTCGTGGCGGGCGGCCTCGTCGGCGGCCCAGCGGGCGGCGGCGATGCTCTGCGCCGAGCCGTCGATCGCGGCGAGCAGGTAGTCGGCCATGGGTGAATCCTCTCCGGAGTGGGTACGTGGGACGCGTGATCGTGCCGGGCCAGTCTTCGTGGGCGCGGGTTGCCGGACCAGGGCTGCTTGGTGCCCGGCGCAGGGTCCGAAGGTCCTGTACCGGGCACCGGCTCGGCTGCGGTGTTCACGCGAAGGCGGTCCGCAGGGCCCGCAGGGCCGTGGCGGGTTCGGCGAGCGCGTGGTGGACCGGCGGGATGGGCAGCTTGAGGCCGAGCAGCTGGTAGACGGCGCGCATGGCGCCGCGCACGGAGTACTCGACGGTGAAGACGACGTCCTCAGGGATCTCGACGTACTGGCCTAGGAAGGCGAAGTTGCGTGCGCCGTGCGGGATCAGGCGCGGGCGGTCGTGCACGGTGCGCGGGGCGAACTGGCTGGTGATGTAGGGCATCATCACGGTGGTGACCGTCGTGGTGGCGCGGACCTCGTCCGCGATGTCCTCGAAGCCGAGCTGGCCCAGGAGTTCGGTGAGGATCTCCTGCCCGGTGCACTCGGCCATGGCCTTGCCGGTGTGCTCGCCGGGGGTGCCGGTGAACAGACCGTAGCCCCACAGGGTGAACACACCGTCCGGCTGCCCGTCGAAGTGCGGCGGGCGGGGGACGACGATCGACATCAGCCAGGGCGAGTCCTTGAAGGTCATCAGGGCGCCCGTGCCTGGGGCGTTGCCGCTGAACTCCTCGATCCGCGTCAGCAGCGCGGGGCTGCGCATGGTGAGGGTGAAGGACTCCCAGGCGGCCTCGGGGATGCTGCCGTTGAAGACGGCGGGCCGGCCGAAGTCCGGCGCCTTGCGTGAGAGGGTCTCCCAGAGCGTCCAGCTGCCGTCGCGCTTGTCGCGGACCAGCTCGGGCGCGGTGTGGTCATCGCCGTAGGAGGCATCGGCGGTCATCGAGCCGAGCGTGATGAACGCGAGGTCGAGGTCGGCGAGTTCGACCTCTTCGTGTCGTCCCTCGCGGTCGAGGTGCAGGCGCTTGGCGCGGCGGATGCCGTCGTGCTCGGTGAACTCGACGTCGGTGACGGTGACGCCGTGCTCGAAACGTACCCCGTGCTCGAGCAGCCACGCGGTGAGCGGCCGCACGATCGAGTCGTACTGGTTGAGGCGGGTGCGGCGTACGCCGGCGAGGGTGTGGATGCGCGGGAACTCCTGGAGGAACCGCAGCAGGTAGCGCTTGAGTTCGATGGCACTGTGCCAGTTCTGGAACGCGAAGGTGGTGCGCCACATCGCCCAGAAGTTGGTGGTGAAGAAGTGCTCGGAGAAGAACTCGTCGATTCGGCGGGCACCGATGACCGTTTCGGGCAGGACCAGTAGGCGGGCCAGTTCGATGTGGTCGTGCGCAGTGAGGCCGAGGCGGGCGGCGTCGACGATTCGGTGGTCGCGGTCGATCAGCCGGGCTTTGGCGTCGGTCGGCCATGCCTGGTTGAAGTCGGTGATCTCCTTGCGGACGGAGACCTTCGGGTCGTCCAGGGTGGGGATCGTCTCCAGCAGGTTCCACAGGCAGGTGTACGCCTCGTCCTCCAGCATCCGCCCGCCGCGCGTCACGTACGCCTGATCCGGTGAGCCTGCGCCGTCGAGGGAGCCGCCCGGGAGCGGAAGCTGCTCCAGGAGGTGGATGTTCTCGCCGGGGACGTCGCCGTCCCGGATCAGGAAGGCCGCGGCGGCCAGGGCGGCGATCCCGCCGCCGACCAGGTACGCCTTCGTTTGACGCCCACTGTCGATCATGTCGTGTTCCATTCGTTCGCTCAGGCTGTCCCTGCGACGGTCGGCAGGGGGTGCCGCCAGCCTGCGCCAGCGCCGACGCGGGCGCGCGGGCCGACAGGCACCGCTTCAGGGCCGTTCGTCCTCGGCGTTGTGGCCCATCACGCGCCGCCCGCGGTGTGGGGGAGGTTCGGCTGATCCGCAAGTCCCTCTCCCAGCCGCTGGGCCGTGACCCGGTCGGCCCTGTGTCCGGCCGGGTGCGCGGTGTGACGATGGGTACGGCCCGCCGTCGGCGGCCAGCGAAGTCGACCGATTTCCGAGGAGACCGCCGCCATGACCGTGACCGCTTCAACGCCCGGAGAGCCGACCGAGGCCGAACTGCGGGCGCTCGATGCGCACTGGCGGGCCGCTAACTACCTGGCGGCCGGTCAGATCTACCTGATGGCCAACCCGCTGCTGCGCGAGCCGCTGCGCCCGGAGCACATCAAGCCCCGGTTGCTGGGCCACTGGGGGACCTCGCCGGGCCTGAACCTGGTGTACACCCACCTCAACCGGGTGATCTCCGGGCGTGACCTGGACGCCGTCTGCGTCTGGGGCCCGGGACACGGCGGCCCGGCGGTGCTGGCCGGCTCCTGGCTGGACGGCAGCTACACCGACACCTACCCGTCCGTCACCCGGGACGCCGAGGGCATGGCGAAGCTGTTCCGGCAGTTCTCGTTCCCCGGCGGGGTGCCCAGCCACGTCGCGCCCGAGACCCCCGGCTCCATCCACGAGGGCGGCGAACTCGGCTACGCCCTCTCGCACGCCTACGGTGCCGCCTTCGACAACCCCGCCCTGCTGGTCGCCTGCGTGATCGGCGACGGCGAGGCGGAGACCGGCCCGCTCGCCGCCTCCTGGCACAGCGACAAGTTCCTCGACCCGGTGCACGACGGCGCGGTGCTGCCGATCCTGCACCTGAACGGCTACAAGATCGCCAACCCGACGGTGCTGTCCCGGCTCCCCGAGGCCGAACTCGACGCCCTGCTGCGCGGCTACGGCCACGACCCGCTGTACGTCACCGGCGCGGACCCGATGGCCGTGCACCGCGCGATGGCCGCCGCCATGGACACCGCCCTCGACAGGATCGCCGCCATCCAGTACGAGGCCCGCACCGACGGCTCCACCCGGCGTCCGCACTGGCCGATGATCGTCCTGCGCACGCCCAAGGGCTGGACCGGCCCGCACGAGGTGGACGGTGTGCCGGTGGAGGGCACCTGGCGGGCCCACCAGGTGCCGCTCGACCAGGTCCGCACCAACCCCGCACACCTCGCGCAACTGGAAGCCTGGCTGCGCTCCTACCGCCCCGAGGAACTGTTCGACGAGTACGGGAGGCCCACCGAGCAGGTGCTCGCCTGCCTTCCCGAGGGCCGTCGCCGTCTCGGTGCCAACCCGCACGCCAACGGCGGCCTGCTGCTGCGCGACCTGCCCCTGCCCGCGCTGGAGCGCTACGCCGTCCCGGTCGACAAGCCCGGAGCCACCCTGCACGAACCCACCCGCGTCCTCGGCGACCTGCTCGAACAGGTGATGGCCGACACCGCCGAACGCCGCGACTTCCGCCTGGTCGGCCCGGACGAGACGGCCTCCAACCGGCTCCAGGCCGTCTATGCCGCCACCGGCAAGGCATGGCAGGCCGACACCCTGCCAGTCGACGAGCACCTGGCCCGCGACGGCAGGGTGATGGAGATCCTCTCCGAACACACCTGCCAGGGCTGGCTGGAGGGCTACCTGCTCACCGGCCGCCACGGCCTGTTCTCCTGCTACGAGGCGTTCGTCCACATCGTCGACTCGATGGTGAACCAGCACATCAAGTGGCTGCGCACCACCCGCGGCATCCACTGGCGGGCCCCGATCGCCTCCCTCAACTACCTGCTCACCTCGCACGTCTGGCGCCAGGACCACAACGGCTTCTCGCACCAGGACCCCGGCTTCGTCGACCACGTCCTCAGCAAGAGCCCCGAGGCCGTGCGGGTCTACTTCCCGCCGGACGCCAATACCCTGCTCGCCACCGCGGACCACGTCCTGCGCAGCCGCGACTACGTCAACGTCGTCGTCGCCGGTAAGCAGCCGTGCTTCGACTGGCTGAGCCTGGAGGAGGCCCGTGCCCACTGCGCGCGCGGCGCCGGAATCTGGGAGTGGGCCGGCAGCGACGACGGCAGCGGCGAGCCGGACGTGGTGCTCGCCTGCGCCGGTGACGTGCCTACCCAGGAGGTGATCGCCGCTGCGGAGCTGCTGCGCCGTCACCTGCCGGACCTGCGGGTGCGCGTGGTGAACGTGGTCGACCTGGCCCGGCTGATGCCCGCCGAGGAGCACCCGCACGGCATGCCCGACGCCGAGTTCGACGCGCTGTTCACCCGGGACAAGCCGGTGATCTTCGCCTACCACGGCTACCCCTGGCTGATCCACCGCCTCGCCTACCGCCGCACCGTCCACCCGCACCTGCACGTGCGCGGCTACAAGGAGTCCGGCACCACCACCACGCCCTTCGACATGGTGGTCCGCAACGACCTCGACCGCTACCGCCTGGTCATGGACGTCATCGACCGGGTGCCCGGCCTCGCCGTGCGCGCCGCCGCCGTCCGCCAGCAGATGGCCGACCAGCGCAGCCGGCACCACGACTGGATCCGCGAACACGGCACCGACCTGCCCGAGATCGCCGACTGGCAGCCGGGCAGCTGACCTGACCCAGACCGAAAGGCGGAAGGAGACGATCACCATGGACCTGCCCGTCACTGTCGGCGTCGACGGCTCCGAAGCCAGCCTGGCGGCCGCCGACTGGGCTGCACGCGAGGCGCTGCTGCGCGGCCGCCCGCTGCGCGTGCTGCATGCCCTCCCCCTGATGCCGCACCTGCTCCCCAGCTGGAGCCGGCAGACCCGGCCCGCCGGTGACCTGCTCCACGAGGTCCGGCACGTCCTCGCGGTGCGCCACCCGCAGTTGCTGGTCCGCACCGATGAGGTCCACGACGCCGTCACCTCGGCGCTGGTCGCCGCGGGTGAGGACGCCGAGCTGCTGGTGCTCGGGGCACGCGGTAGCGGCGGCTTCCCGGAGCTTCGCGTCGGCTCCACCGCGCTGCACACCGCCGCGTGGGCCGGCAGTCCCACGGTGCTGCTCCCGGTGAACGGCCCGGGCGCGCATCCGCGCGAGCAGGTGGTGGTGGGGCTGGACGCCCGCCGTCCCGCCCAGGTGGCGCTGCACTTCGCCTTCCTGGCCGCGCAGAGTTACGGCCTGCCGCTGCGGGTCGTGCATGCCGGGGCAGGCCCGGCGGGGGCGGGCGAGGGCCACATTGGCGAGGCCGCGCTGCTCGCCCGGGTCCTGGAGTCCTGGAAGGCAGCCCATCCCGAGGTCGAGGTGGTCGCGGACACCGAGGGCGCCGCACCGGGCCGGGCGCTGGTGGAGGCGTCGGCCAAGGCCCGGTTGCTGGTGCTCGGGCGCCGCCCGGCGGACCGGGTCGGCCTGCTCGGCCCTGTGGCCCACGCCGTCCTGCACCATGCCGACTGCCCGGTGGCGGTAGTGCCCGAGGCGTGAGCGCAGCCCCTGACCGGGACCTTCGGGACCGGTCAGGGGCTGCTCGGCCTCTGTGGCCAGCCTTCGCCAGGCGCGAGCCTTTCCGTCAGACACGAGGTCGCGCACACCGGTGTTGCGACCGCAGAATCGAAAGAGGTCGTGATCATGTCTCACGCTGTGGTGGTGGGAGTCGACGGATCGGCGCAGAGCGCGGCCGCGGCCGAGTGGGCGGCCTACCAGGCCCACCGGAGCGGCCAGGCGCTGCGGATGGTCCACGCCGGTGGAGCGGAGCCGACGCTGTCGGCGGAGCCCGTGGACCGGGCGCAGTCGCTGCCCCGGCTGGTGCTCGAACTGCGGGACCACCTCGCGGACGTGCTGCCGGGCCTGGAGATCTCCTGCGAGCACGTGCCCGGCCACCCGGCCTATGCGCTGGTGGCCGCCGGAGACCGGGACGGCCTGCTCGTGCTTGGCTCGCGCGGGCTCGGGGGGCTCGCCGGATTGCTGGTCGGGTCGGTCGCGCAGCGCGCGGCGGCGCACGCCGCCTGCCCGGTGGTTCTGGTCCGGGCGGACACGGATGGCGGCGGCGTGGAGTCCGGCGTGGTGGTGGGGGTGGACAGCGCCCGGCCCGGTACCGAGGTTCTCGCCTTCGCCTTCGAGCAGGCCGCCGAACGGGGAGCGAAGCTGCGGGTGCTGGAGAGCCGGAACCTGCCCACCGGACGGTACGTGACGGAGGCTCCGGTAGACCCGCCGGAGATCACGGAAGGCTTGGCAGCGGGAGCGCTGGTCCGCCTCCAGGACGCGCTGGCGCCCTGGCGGAAGAAGTTCCCCGAGGTGCGCGTCGAGGCCGAGGTGACCGCCTGGCCGGCCGGGCGGGCACTGGTGGAGGCCTCCCGCAGCGCTTCGCTGGTGGTGGTGGGCCGCCGGACCCCGAGGATCCGACCGGCCGTGCCCGGACTGGGCGCCGTGGCCCACACGGTGCTGCACCACACGCACAGCCCGGTCGCGGTGGTGCCGCACGACTGACCGAGACCGCCATCGTGGCTGTGGCAGGACCGACACCAGGTCCTGCCACGGCCACCGGCATGTCCGGCCCCGGGGCATGGTGACCCCGGCAGCCTGTGGACGAGGGACCTTCGGTCCGCAGGCGTACCCCAACGGCCGCCTCCCTGCGCGGCGCCGCTCCGGAAGGCTGTGGGTGTGAGCGCGAGCGACGCCCGCCAGCGCACGAATCCCCGGACGAAGAACCGAAAGGTGGTCCCGCCATGCCCCGCCGCCCGCAGGCCGAGGAACCGAATCCCCCCGCCCCCGCACCGGCCAGCACCACCGCCGTCGACGCCCTGGTCGCTGACGCGCTGACGGCTCTTCGGGAGTACGCCGACTTCACCCAGGAGCAGGTCGACCACATCGTCAAGAAGGCGTCCCTGGCGGCACTGGCCCGGCACACCGCACTGGCGGCACTGGCGGTCGAGGAGACCGGACGCGGCCTGTTCGAGGACAAGGCCGTCAAGAACGTGTTCGCCTGCGAGAACGTCACCCACGTGATGGCCCGCACGAAGACCGTCGGTGTGGTGTACCGGGACGAGATCGACGGGATCGTGGAGATCGCCGAGCCGGTGGGCGTGGTCGCCGGCATAACCCCGGTCACCAATCCCACCTCCACCACGATCTTCAAGTGCCTGCTGGCGCTGAAGACCCGCAATCCGATCGTGTTCTCCTTCCACCCCGCGGCGCAGCGTTGCTCGGCGGAGGCGGCCCGGATCGTGCGGGACGCTGCGGTGGCGGCCGGAGCGCCGCAGTCCTGCATCCAGTGGATCGAGGAGCCGTCGATGGCGGCCACCCACGCCCTGATGAACCACCCGGATGTGGCCACCATCCTGGCGACGGGCGGGAACGCGATGGTCCGCGCCGCGTACTCGTGCGGCAAGCCGGCGCTGGGCGTCGGCGCGGGCAACGTCCCCGCCTACGTCGAGAGGAGTGCGGACCTGAAGCGGGCCGTCAACGACATCGTGCTGTCGAAGACCTTCGACAACGGCATGATCTGCGCCTCCGAGCAGGCCGTCATCCTGGACGCGGAGATCCGTGACGCCGCGCTCGCCGAGTTCCGCACGCTGAAGGCGCACCACGCGAGCGCCGAGGAGAAGGCGCTGCTGGAGCGGTACCTGTTCGGCGCAGGGGAGGGCAGCTCCTGCGCCGGGGAGCGGCTGAACGCCGACGTGGTGGGCCGCAGTGCCCCGGAGATCGCCGCGGCGGCCGGGTTCGAGGTACCGCGCGACACCTCGGTGATCCTGGCGGACGCGGAGCGGGTCGGGCCGTCGGAGCCGCTGACCCGGGAGAAGCTCTGCCCGGTGCTGGCCGTACTCACCGCGTCCTCGCGCCGCGAGGGCGTCGAACTGGCAGCGGCGATGGTGGAGTTCAACGGACTGGGGCACTCGGCAGCGGTGCACACCGAGGATGCGGCGTTCGTCGAGGAGTTCGGCCACGCCGTCAAGGCGTGCCGGATCATCTGGAACGCGCCCAGTTCGCAGGGCGGCATCGGCGACGTCTACAACGCCTTCACCCCCTCGCTGACGCTGGGCTGCGGCTCCTACGGGCACAACTCCGTGGCCGGCAACGTCTCGGCACTGAACCTGCTGAACATCAAGCGGATCGGGCGGCGCAACACCAACATGCAGTGGTTCAAGGTCCCGCCGAAGATCTACTTCGAGCGCAACAGCATCAAGTACCTGGCGAGCATGCCGAACGCCCACCGGATCGTCATCGTGACCGACCGGACCATGGTCGAGATCGGCCACCTGGAACGGATCCGGGCAGTCCTGGACCGCCGGCGCGATCCGGTCGAGGTCCGGGTGGTCGACTTCGTCGAGCCCAACCCGAGCATCGACACCGTCCGGCGGGGTGCCGAGCTGATGCGCGACTTCCGCCCCGACACCATCGTGGCGCTCGGCGGCGGTTCGCCGATGGACGCGGCCAAGGTGATGTGGCTGATGTACGAGCACCCGGAGGTCGACTTCGCCAACCTGAAGGAGAAGTTCTTCGACATCCGCAAGCGCGCCTTCACCTTCCCCGACCTGGGCGACAAGGCCAAGCTGGTCTGCATCCCGACCACCTCCGGCACCGGAGCCGAGGTCACCCCGTTTGCGGTGATCACCGACACCGCCACAGGGCAGAAGTACCCGCTGGCCGACTACGCGCTCACCCCGAGCGTGGCCATCGTCGACCCGGCGCTGACCACCCACCTGCCCAGGGACGTCACCGCCGACACCGGCTTCGACGCCCTCACCCACTGCATCGAGACCTACGTCTCGGTCTACGCCAACGACTTCACCGACGGCCTGGCCCTGCAGGGCATCCGGCTGATCTTCGACAACCTGGAGCAGGCCGTCACCGACGGCCCGACCAACCCCGTCGCGCGGGAGAAGATGCACAATGCCGGCACGATCGCCGGCATGGCCTTCGGCTCCGCCTTCCTCGGCGTCGTGCACGCCATGGCCCACACCCTCGGCGCCACCTTCCACGTCGCCCACGGTCGCACCAACGCCCTGCTGCTGCCCCACGTCATCCGCTACAACGGGGCGGCGCCGGCCAAGGTGACCAGCTGGCCCAAGTACCGCGCCTACGTGGCCCCCGAGCGCTACCAGGACATCGCCCGGCTGCTGAGCCTGCCCGCCGGCACCCCCGAGCAGGGCGTCGAGTCGCTGGCCGCCGCCATCGAGGAACTGCGTGACCGGGTCGGCATCCCGCGCTCCTTCAAGGAGGTCGGCATCGACGAGGCGGCCTTCCTGGCGGCGCTGCCGCAGCAGGCGATGAACGCCTACGAGGACCAGTGCGCGCCGGCTAACCCCCGGATGCCGCTGCTCGCCGACATGCAACAGCTGATGCGCCATGCCTACTACGGCGACCAGTCCTGACCAACACCCGAGCGAGAGGGACAGACCGACCATGACCACACAGCAGCACGGGACTTCGACCGCGTGGGACGGATTCCAGGGCGACCGGTGGCGCGAAGCCGTAGACGTGCGCGACTTCATCCAGCACAACTACATCCCCTACCAGGGAGATGCCTCCTTCCTGGCCGGGCCCACCGGGCGGACCCTCGCGGTCTGGAAGCAGATCACCGACCGCTTCCCCGAGGAGCGCGCGAAGGGCGTGTACGACGTCGCCCACGACATCCCGGCCGGCATCACCGCACACGCGCCCGGATACATCGACCGGGAACGGGAGCTGATCGTCGGGCTGCAGACCGACGCCCCGCTCAAGCGCGCGATCATGCCCTACGGTGGCTGGCGGATGGTCGCCGGCGCGTTGAAGACCTACGGCTACCCGGTCGACCCCGGGCTGGAGAAGGTGTTCACCGAGTACCGCAAGACCCACAACGACGGCGTCTTCGACGCCTACACACCCGAGATCCTCGCCGCCCGCAAGGCCGGCATCATCACCGGCCTGCCCGACGCGTACGGGCGCGGCCGGATCATCGGCGACTACCGCCGGGTGCCGCTGTACGGCGTGGACCGGCTGATCGAGGTGAAGCGGGCCGAGAAGGCCGAACTGGACGGCTTGCCGCACGATCCGGCGCGGCTCGAGGAGACCATACGGGAGCGTGAGGAACTCGCCGAGCAGATCAAGGCGCTCGGCGAGCTGAAGCAGATGGCCGCGAGCTACGGACACGACGTATCGGTCCCGGCCGCGACGGCCCGCGAGGCGGTCCAGTGGCTCTACTTCGCCTACCTGGCCGCCGTGAAGGAGCAGAACGGCGCGGCGATGTCGCTCGGCCGCACCTCCACCTTCCTGGACGTCTACCTGCAACGCGATCTCGAAGCTGGCCGTTTGACCGAGGAGCAGGCGCAGGAGCTGGTCGACGACTTCGTCGTCAAGCTGCGGATCGTGCGGTTCCTGCGCACCCCCGAGTACGACGAGCTGTTCTCCGGCGACCCGACCTGGGTGACAGAGTCCATCGGCGGGATCGGCGAGGACGGCCGCCCGCTGGTGACGCGTACCTCCTTCCGCTACCTCCAGACCCTCTACAACCTCGGCCCGGCTCCCGAGCCGAACCTGACCGTGTTCTGGTCCAAGCAACTCCCGGATGGCTTCAAGGAGTTCTGTGCCAAGGTGTCGATCGACACCTCGAGCATCCAGTACGAGTCGGACGAGCTGATGCGCCCGCGCTTCGGCGACGACACCGCGATCGCCTGCTGCGTCTCCGCGATGCCGGTCGGCAAGCAGATGCAGTTCTTCGGCGCCCGGGTCAACCTCGCCAAGACCCTCCTCTACGCGATCAACGGCGGCCGGGACGAGATCTCCGGCGCCCAGGTCGGCCCCGCCACCGGTGCGCTCAGCGGCGACGTCCTCGACTACGAGGAGGTGCTCGCCAAACTCGACCGGCAGCTCGACTGGCTGGCCGCCACCTACGTCCACGCGCTGGACGTCATCCACTACATGCACGACAAGTACGCCTATGAGCGTCTGGAGATGGCCCTGCACGACCGCGACGTCCGGCGCACCCTGGCCTGCGGCATCGCCGGCCTCGCGGTGGCGGCCGACTCGCTCTCCGCCATCAAGCACGCGACCGTCCACCCGGTACGCGACCACACCGGCCTCGTCGTCGACTACCTCGTCGAGGGCGAGTACCCGGCCTACGGCAACAACGACGACCGTGCGGACGCCATCGCGGTGCGGCTGGTCGAGGAATTCATGGACAAGGTCCGCAAACACCCCGCCTACCGCGGCGCCGAGCACACCCAGTCCGTGCTGACCATCACCTCCAACGTCGTCTACGGCAAGAAGACCGGCGCCACCCCGGATGGCCGCAAGGCCGGAGAACCGTTCTCCCCGGGCGCCAACCCGATGAACGGACGCGACCGCCACGGCTACGTCGCCGCCGCCCTGTCCGTGGCCAAACTCCCCTACGAGCAGGCCGAGGACGGCATCTCCCTCACCAACACCGTCACCCCCGACGCGCTCGGCCGCACCGAGGAGGAGCGGATCGCCAACCTGGTCGGCGTCCTCGACGGCTACACCACCTGCCGCGGCTTCCACATGAACGTCAACGTCCTGAACCGCGAGACCCTGCTGGACGCCATGGAACACCCGGAGAACTACCCCCAGCTGACCATCCGGGTCAGCGGCTACGCGGTCAACTTCGTCCGCCTCACCCGCGAGCAGCAGCTCGACGTGATCGGTCGCACCTTCCACAGCGCGCTGTAGCAGCGCCCACCCGCACGCGGTGCCGACGCACTCCCCGACCACGGGCGGCGGCACCGCGTCTTTGTGCAAGGAGAACTGCAATGACCGAAACCACCGTCACTGCCTCGGCCGGCGACGCCACACCCCCTCCGTGCCCACCTGCGGATACGACGGCCTCGTGCCCGGTAACCGGCATGCTGCACTCCTGGGACCTGTCGACCGGCGTCGACGGCCCGGGGACGCGCTTCGTCGCCTTCCTCGCTGGCTGCCCGCTGCGCTGCCTCTACTGCCACAACCCCGACACGTGGCACCTGCGCGACGGCCGGCGCACCACCGCCGACGAGATCGTCCAGGAGGCCGCCAAGTACACCGAGTTCATCCGCGCCTCCGGTGGCGGGGCGACGATCAGCGGCGGCGAGCCGCTGCTCCAGCCGAACCTCACCGGCGAGCTGCTGCACCGCTTCAAGCACGAACTCGGCCTGCATACCGCCCTGGACACCTCCGGCTTCCTCGGCTCCCGCGCCACCGACGCGCTGCTCGCCGACACCGACCTCGCCCTGCTCGACATCAAGTCCTGGGACCACGCGCTCTACCGACACCTGACCGGCCAGGAGGTCGCGCCGACGCTCGACTTCGCCCGCCGCCTGGCCGGCCTCGGCACCGAGGTTTGGGTCCGCTTCGTGCTCGTCCCGGGGCTCACCGACCTTCCCGAGAACATCGAAGGCGTCGCCGCCTTCGCCGCCTCGCTCGGCAACGTCGCCCGGGTCGACGTGCTGCCCTTCCACAAGCTCGCTGCAGCCAAATGGCGCTCGCTGGGCTTGGAGTTCACCCTCGCCGACGCGCCGGCGCCGACCAGCGACCAGGTGTCCGCTGCTCGCGCGGTGTTCGCCGCCCACGGGTTGCACGCCGTCTGACCGAGCCCGTCACACCCGCTCCCCGGTACGGTCGAGCCCCAGGGCTCGTCGACCGACCGGGGAGCTTCGTCGTGCTCACGCCGCGTGCCACCGATGGAGCGGCAGTGCGGCTCCGGACTCCGGGCTCGCGTGATTCAGCCGCCGAGGCATATCCGTGACGCGATTCCGGGGCTGTTGCGGGACCGGAGTCATGGCTGCGGAGTAGAGGCCGAGATCCGTGCGACGCAAGAGCGCAGTGGCCGGCCGCGATCGTGTCGCGGTCGGCCACTGCGGGTGCGGTGGGGGTCAGCGCAGCCAGGGGTGGTCACGCACGACCGGGAGAGCGGCCCAGCGGCGGCCCAGCCCCCAGCTGTTGCCGGAGGCGGTGGCGGCCAGCACGATCAGCAGCAGGGCGTACACGAGGTGGTAGTCGGCGACGGGGTTGCTGGAGCCGCTGGCGGCGCCGTTCGCCAGGTGGCGGGCGGGCGGCCACTCGGCGGCCCACATCATGGCCAGCAGCAGGGTTCCGCTCGCCGCGGCGATCCGCAGGCCGATCCCGCCGATGAGAGCGAGGCCGATGCCGAGCAGGCCGAGCATGAACAGCCAGTCGGCCCAGGCCTGCCCGGCCCACTGGTGGAAGGCGGACTGCAGCGGGCCGGCCGAGACGTGGCTGAGGAAGCCCTTGGTTGGCGAGCCTCCCTTGACCCAGGCGGCGGCGCTCTTGGTGGCGTAGCCGAGGCCGAATGCCTTGTCGAGGAAGGCCCACAGGAACACGAAGCCGAGAGTGACCCGGGTGGCGGCCAGGGCGGTGGCCGTGGCGGTGGTCTCCGCGGTGGTGGCGGCTCGGTCGGCCGGCTGCGCGGTGCGACGGTGGAGCCTGGCCGTGAGGCGGCGGGGCATCCGGGGGGTGTGGGCGTGGTGGACCGCCATGATGGGCTCCTCTGCTGGTTCGACTGCCGGATTGGCGAGTTGGTGATATGCGGGTGCGTGCTGCGGTGGGCGGCTCGGGGGAGGGCCGGGCCCTGAGCCCGGACCTCCTGCCGTCATTTGCGGTGCATGGTGTGCAGGGCCTGGGCCAGGACGTGCGGGTCGTGGTGGCCCTTGTGGACGGCAGGGGGCTGCTTGTCGAGGCCGAGGAGCTGCGCCACTGCGGCCCAGGCGGTGCGCACGGAGTACTCGACGGTGAAGACGACATCGTCGGGGACCTCGGCGAACTGGCCGATGAAGGCGAGGTTGGTGGAGCCCTTCGGGACGACCTGCGGCCGGTCGCCGTGGCTGCGGACCAGGAACTGGCTGGTGATGTAGGGCATCAGGCAGGGGATGACGGTGGACGCCTCGGCGACGCGCTCTGCGGTGGTGGCGTCCACGGCCAGGTGGTGCAGGACCTCCTGGAGGATCTCCTCCCCGCTGCACTCCCGCATTGGCTTCTGGACGTGCGTCCCGGGCTTGTCGGGGAGGAGCCCGTAGCCCCACCAGACGGAGACATCCTCGGGCTGCTGCTGGTAGACCGGCTGGCGGTTGACCACGACGGTCAGCAGCCAGGGGGATCCGGTGAGGGTGAGCAGGCCGCCGCGGCCGGTGGCACGGCCGGTGAACGTCTCCATCCAGTCCAGGAAGGCCGGGTCCTTGGCGGTGACGGTGAAGGACTCCCAGGTGGAGTCGGCGACACTGCGGTCGAACACCTCCGGGCGGCCGAAGTCCTCGCGGCCGCGGGCGATGCGGTGCCAGAGCAGGAAGGAGGAGGGGCTGCGCGCGGTGCTCGGGCCTTCCGGCGCGGTGGTGTGCGAGCCGAGGGTGGAGTCGGCGGTCATCGAGCCGTTGGTGACGAACACCAAGTCGTCCGGGGCGACCGGAAGGTCGGCGTGCGGACCCGCGAAGTGGATGCGCTCGACGCTCGTGCCCGTCCCCTCGCGGAAGGACAGGTCGGTCACCCGGTGGCCGGTGTGGATCCGCACGCCGCGCTCCAGCAGCCAGGCGGTCAGCGGGCGGACGATCGAGTCGTACTGGTTGTACCGGGTGCGGTAGATCCCGGACATCGTTTCGAACTCCGAGAACAGGTGTACGAAGCGCAGCAGGTAGCGGCGGAACTCGATCGCGCTGTGCCAGGGCTCGAAGGCGAAGGTGGTGCACCACATGTACCAGAAGTCGGTGGTGAAGAAGTCCTCGCTGAAGCAGTCGGTGATCCGCTTGCCGTCCAGCATCCGCTCTGGTGTGGCCAGGCAGGCGACCAGCTGAAGGCGGTGGCGCTCGGAGAAGCCCATGGCGTGGCCGTCGCGGATCTCCCCGCCGGCGCCCACCAGTCGGGTGGCGTCGTCCCACGGAGACTCCTGGTGGGAGTCGTAGACGTCCTGGGTGACGGAAACCGACGGGTCGTCCAACGACGGGATGCCGGACAGCAGGTCGTACGTGCAGCGGAACTGGGCCTCGAACATCCGCCCGCCGCGCATCGTGTAGCCCGCCTCCGGGGTGCCGCCCGCATCCAGGCTGCCGCCGACCTCCTCCTGTTCCTCGAAGAGGTGGATGTCGGTGCCGGCGTAGCCGCCGTCGCGGATCAGGAACGCCGCGGCGGACAGGGCGGCTATGCCACTGCCGACCAGATATGCCTGTGCCATCGGAATACTCCTCAACTCTGCTGGGGGAAAATGCTGTTCGTGTCTGACCGGCCGGTCAGACAGTGGCGCTGCGCTGATCGGGTTCGCAGTTCGGGGTGTGGATGCCAGCCTGCTCTGGGCCGGACACCTGGGCTTTGGGCCATTGGTCACTGGTGGGGGAACAACGGTCCCGGCGTCATGGCCTTGGGGTGCTCGGCGCGGATTCCGGGCGTCCTCGGCCGGCCTGCGGGCGGTGTGGTGCTCAGGGAGCCAGGTCCCGGCGCAGCAGGAGCGGGAGCGCGGCGGCGATCCCGGCGCACCCGACCGTCACCAAGACGGCGAACGGACCCCAGGCGATCGTCCCGTGGGCGAGTGCGTCACCGGGCGTGTAGTAGTGGAAGGGGCTCAGGTACCGCAGCGGCGCGGCCGGGTGCCAGGCCATGGCGATGAAGTTGACGGCGAAGCCGACGGCGCCGAACGCGATGGTGGTGCCGATCACCTGGGCCCGGTGGCGAGCCGCCGCCGAGACAGCCAGGGCCGGACCGGACAGGCAGAGCGTGAACGCACACCCCGCCAGGCCGGCCGCGAGCACGCCGCGCAGGGGGACCGCGTGGTGGAGGGCGGGGGTGAGGGCCACGCCGCCGGCGACCGCCAGGGTGGCGGCGGCGTTGAGTGCCAGTGAGGCCGCGACCACGGCGGCGGCCCGTTCGGCGAGCAGTCGCAGGCGGGAGACCGGACGGACCATCAGCAGTTCCACGGTGCCGGACTCGACGTCGGCCGCGACGGCAGCTGCCGCGAGCGAGCCGATCGCCGTCAGTTGCATGGCGATCCAGAACGGGTGCACCAGACCGGCCCCGAGCAGGCCGGGGTAGCTGGCGATGGAGACGTCACCGGTCGATCCGGAGAACGCCTTCAACGCGTCGGGTCCGGTCGGGCCGGGTCCGGCGAACAGCTGGGCCGGCGGCACCGCCCGGATGACGGCCACGATCAGTGCCTCGAAGACGACCATGCCCGCTGCCAGGAATGCCAGCATCCTGCGGCGCCGGTGCAGAGCGAGCCAGAACAAGGGGAACTGGGCCCTCATGACCGTACCGCCGCTGCTTCGACGTCCTGCCGGTACAGGTCGAGGAACGCCTCGTCCAGCCCGGCCTCCTCCACCGACACGTCCGCCACCGGCAGCGCGGCCAGGAGCTCGCGCAGTCCTGTGACCAGCTCCGTCGGCGGGACGAGCAGCTGGACCTCGTCTCCGTTCCAGCGCGGTGACCACCGCTCCGCCGGCCCCAGGGCCTGGGGGCCGCGGCCGTCGGCCAGGACCAGCCGTACCCGTCTGGCGCGCTCCTGCCGCAGGGTGGACACGGATCGCACCGCGACCAGCCGCCCCGCCCGCACGAGCGCCACCCGGCCGCAGGCCCGCTGCACCTCGGGCAGCACGTGGCTCGACAGCAGGACTGTGCGACCCACGTGCGAGGCCTCCTCCAGCAGTGCGAAGAAGACCTCTTGGACCAGCGGATCCAGACCTTCGGTGGGCTCGTCCAGCACCACCAGCTCGGGATCGTGCTGGAGCGCCTGGACCAGGCCCAGCTTCTGCTTCATGCCTCGTGAGTACTCCCGCACCGGCCGGCCCAGATCCGCTGCCGCCAGCCCGAGACGCTCGCACAGCTCCACACGCCGGGGCGTAGCGGCGCCCTGCAGATCGCTGAGCAGCCGGAGTGTCTGAGCACCGGTGAGCTCCGGGTACAGGCGGAGTTCTCCCGGCAGGTAGCCCAGGCGCGGGGCCAGGCGTCGGTGGTCGAAGAGCGGGTCCAGGCCCAGCAGCCGGATCTGGCCGGAGCTCGGCCGCAGCAGGCCCACCAGGCAGCGGATGGTGGTGGTCTTCCCGGCGCCGTTGGGGCCCAGGAACCCGAAGATCTCGCCCCGCCGCACGGTGAGGTCGAGCTGGTCGACACCCGCCTTGCGGCCGTAGTACTTGCTCAGTCCGGCCAGCTCGATGGCCGGCCCCACGCGCTCCATGCGTGCCTCCCTGCATCGCGGCCGCCTCGGTGGAGGCTTCGTCTCGCACCAACTGCACCGCACCGAGCCGGGCGGTGACAGGGACTCATGGGCCCTGTTCGCCAGGCCCGTCGGTCGCCGGCGCGGCAGTCGTCCCGCACCGAGGCTGAAGGTCCCGGCACGGCGGCCCCCTCGGCCCTTCGCCACCACGTGCCGGCCGGCCGATGGTGGAGACGACCACCGTGTTGCCCTGCACGACGCTGAACTGGCCCAAGCCGCCCGCGAAGGCCGTCGTCCTGCCCCGGCGAAGACGCTGCGCCGGCTCACCTCCTGGCAGTGGATGGTGCTCTACTGCAGGAAGGGCTCGTTTTCCGCCGAGATCGCCACGGCTGAGGGCCGCGCCCGGCTCCAGGCTCGACTCGACGCTCAGCGGATCCGCGGACTGCACCACGCCGGCCACGAACTTGAGGACGCAGACATGCCGCCGGTCCGCCACCGTCATGGTGCGCTCTGGAATGCCTGGTAGAGGCGAAGCACCCAGGACTGACCAGCACAGTCGGGGCAGCAGTCCTCGGCTGGTGGCAGGCCGGCCTCGACAAGCTCAGGCCGGACGAGCAGTTCGTCCGCCTGGTGAGCAGCGCTTCCGACGTCCTCGAGGCCTTGGCCGACCACGCGGAGGCGCAGGCACAGCCAGCCACTCCTGACCAGTAGCCAGATCCGAGATGACCACACGGGGCGGGCCGGACACCAACGCGGTGTCCGGCCCGCCCCGTCCGCAAGCGGCGGGGATCAGACCGAGGCGAGGAACGTCCGCACGCGCTCCAGCAGCAGCTTGGACGCCTCCGCGTCGAAGGACTCGAGAGAGGCGTCGGTGAACAGGTGCTGTTCGCCGGGGTAGACGAACAGCTCCGCAGCCGATGCGGACTTGGCCAGCTCGCGCGCCGCGGGCAGGTCTTCGTCGAAGAACTCGTCGCCCTCCTTGCCGTGGATCTGCACCGGCACACTGTCGGGCCAGGACTCCCCGTACTCGGTGACGGGGATGCAGGAGTGCATCAGCAGTGCTCCACGTGCGCCGGGCCGCGTCTGCGCGAGCTTCTGGGCGATCGTCACGCCGAACGAGAGGCCGGCGTACACCAGTTCCCGGCCGAGGTCCTCGGCCGCTGCCGCACCACGTTCCCTGAGGGTGTCGAACCCGATTTCCCGCGCGAACCCCATGCCCTCCTCGAGGCTGCCGAAGGTGCGGCCCTCGAACAGATCCGGAGTGTGTACTGTGTGGCCGGCCTGTCGCAGGTCGTCGGCGAACGCCCGGACCCCGTCAGTCAAGCCCTGGACGTGGTGGTAGAGCAGAACCTCAGCCATATTTCGCGGTCCTTCGCCTATTGATCGACTGTTCCGGAAACGCACCAGGAGGCTGGTACCTCACTCAGCGCCCGACCATCTCACATCTCATGAGTGCGCGGCAGGCAGCTTGCCTCCATCCCCCGCAGGCGACGTCTGTCCTGGTGTGAGGTCACCTCGTGCGGCTCATGTCGGCGGGGTCCGGCCCTTCCTGGCCGGCGCCTTGGGCACATCCACCGACAGCGGCTTGCCGGTGGTCTTCCGGTCTGTGGTCTTCTTCGTCGTCCGGGTGCTGCTGGTGCTCCTGACGGCGTCGCTGGTCTTGGGGTGCTGCTCGCGGGCGTCGGCGAGGGCGCGTTCGAGGACGGCCATGAGGTCGGTGACCGTGCCGCCGGGCGGCAGGACACGTGACTTGGGGGCGTGCGGGGGTTCAAGGCCGGCGAGGCGGGCTTCGACGACTTGCTCCAGGGCGTGGGCGTACTCGTCGTGCTCGGCCTCGATCTGGAAGTCCTCGGTGGTGGCGTCCATGAGCGTCCGGGCGAGGCCGATCTCCTTGGGGCGCAGCTCGATGCCCTTGGGGGCGAGGTCGACTGGATCACCGAGCTGGTCCGCGACGAGATCCAGTCGCTGGAGGCCGGCCCTCGCTCTGCCGACCGCGACCAGGACGGCGACTGGGCGCAGGAATCGGGCAGCGCCGAGACGTGGTGGTGATCCCGGCCCGGTGTCGGTGGCGGCTGGGATGCTGGCTGACATGGACGACGGGGCGCTGATGAGGGGCCGGGTGTACGGGGCGGACCACGACGACCCCGGTCCGAAGCCCGGTCACGCCTACCGAGAGCTCTGCGCCGGCCCGCTGGACGGTCTCCTGCTGGACGTCACGGGCTGGGACGGCGAGCAACTTGCCGAAGGTGCCGCGCTGCTCACCGAGCTCGGCCGCTACGGCCCGGGCGGCCGCGCCCACTACGAGCCCCGCCCGGCGGACCCGCTTCGATGGGACTGGGCGGGTGACAGCCACTGAGCCGGCCCCAGGCCGACCGCGTTGCTTCCGCCGGGCCTGTCCCAGGGCCCCGACTCCGGCCGTGAGCACGGGCTGCGCCGGGGTGCGCCTCACGGCGCCGGACCGGAGGGTGATGGGTATGACGGTCATCGTGCTCGAGGAGCCGCGCAGGGAGCTTAGCCGGGACTTCGGCCCCGGCAATGTGGTGTCCTACACCGGCAAGATCCACGCCGCTCCCGCCGACTCGGCCGTACCCGGCGATCCCGCCGACCAGACGTTCTGCGGCAAGGACACCTTGGGCATGGAGAAGCTCTCCTACCGGCCGGACCGGGCTCCTCCTGGTACCCGCCGAACAAGCGGCAGTGGGAGTGCCGGGACTGCGACACCGCACTGCGCACGGGCTGAGCGGCGCAGCGGCGGCCCTCAGTCCTGCGACGCCTCCTCGATGCCGCGCAGGACCGACTCGGTGTGTTCCTGTTCAGCGCGGTGCCGTTCGACGCGGTCCCGCGCCCGCTGGACCGCGTCCGGGTCGTTCGCGGCACCTGCGTCCATCACCGTGGTGGCGCCGTTGCCGAGATCGACGATGTGGTGGTCCATCTTGCCCGTGGCCATGATCGCCAGGATGGTCAGGAGTTCGTTCTTGACCTCGCGGGTGAGGAGGACCTCGTCTTCGTCGGAGAGGTCGACGCGCCCCTCCCGGGCAGGTCCGGAGAGGCTGGTGAGGGCGCCGTTGAGGAGCGTGCCGAGGACCCGGCCCCGGCCGGAACCAAACTCGGCGACTGGTTCGCGTGGCTGGGCACCGGGCTGCCGCTGCGCGTCGAGCGGGCCCACGCCTCGGGGCGCGGCGGCGACGGCATGGTCTGCCTGACCGCCGCCGCGCTCAAGCAGCTCGGCCTGCCCGCCACCCTGCCGACCACCGAGAAGGCCCTGACCGCGCTGCACACCAAGCTGGCCAAGGCCGCCGCCGCGGTGGGCATGGAGATCAGCGACCAGATCGGCCCGAGCTTCCACGTCTTCCGCCGCACCGGATCCGCCGGCGGCCCGAAGACCTCCGTCCGGGTCACCATCGCGCCCTGGCTGGGCCAGGGCGATGCCCGCCAGCAGGCCACCAGCGCCCTCGCCGCCCCGCTCGCCACCGCCCCCGACGGCACCAAGGACGGCCTCACCCTGACCCGCCGCTACCGCGCCTTCACCGCCGACCTGGGCGCCGCCCCCGGCGCGACCACCGCCTCCACCGCGATGCTGCTCCTGGACGCGGTGCGCCCGCGGGTGGAGTGGGTCAAGGATTACGACCCCGAAGACTTCGACCTCAACTGACCACCACGACCAACCAACTGGCCAGCACAGGAGATCAGTCCGGGCCGGACGCCGCCAGAGCGGCGTCCGGCCCAGCCAGTTAGCCGTTCGACCGCGACCAGCTTCAACGCGACTCCCGGCAGGGAATCCCATCGCTTGATCATCTTTGAAGACGGACCCTAGGACGATCATGCGCCAGCCGCGTCGGCGTGCTCGCGCCGGAACCTGGCCGGAGGTACGCCACATGCGGAGGTGAAAGCGGCGTAGAAGCGGCTGCCCGATCCGAAGCCGGATTCCGCCGCCACGCGAGTGATCGGCAGGTCGGTCGTGATCAGCAGGCGGCGGGCTTCCGCCAGGCGGCTGGATGTGAGGTAGTCGCCGACCGTGGTGTGCAGGACCTTGCGGAATTGGCCCATGGCGTAGTTGGGGTGCAGTCGCGCCGCGGCGGCGATGTCGGCGACGGTGAGGGGCTCACGGAAGTGTTCGGCGATGTGGCGCGCCATGGCGACGACCTGGCGTAGCACTGGGTCGCCCCCGGTGTACCGGCGCATCGGTTCGTCGATGGTGGCCAGGGCCAGTCGGCGGACTCGGGCCTCGAGTTCGAGGAGGGCGATGCGGCGGTGCTCGGCCTGGCCGTCGGCGAGGTCCTTGGCCCACTGGGTGAAGTTCACGGGATCGGTCGCGAGAGTGGTGGACGACGCGGAGATCAGGGGCACGCCCGACAGCAGGCGGCTGGTCACCGCGTCGGGCAGTCTCCAGCGCAGGAACTCCGGGAACGGTATGTGGACCCAGTGGACGCGGGCCGCGGAGTTCGCCACGACTTGGTGGGGCACGGCGGCCCAGAAGGCGGCCACGCTTCCAGGTCCGACCTCGACCGGCATCCCGCCGATCAGGTAGAGCATCGTCCCGCCCTCGACGACGAGGTTGAGTTCAAGGTCGTCGTGCTGATGCGCGGTCCCCATCACCGTGGGCCGGCCTGACCAGCCGGTGAGGAGCGATGGAAACACTTCAACGCCTATCTGAGGATCCAAGAAGTTCTCGCTCTCATCGATGAAGACCTTGCGATTCCTAGGCTTCTATCGTCGCAGACGGCAACGGACGACCTCGCGCCGACAGCTCCGCCCGATCCGGGCGCCGGCTCGGCCGACCGGCACCGGCAGATGCGTCACCCGCGGATCCGCCCGTCCTGTTTGCCCCGGAGAGCCCCGCCCCCGGCCCCGGCCCCAGGCCGTCCACGTCTCCCCGGATCCGCTCGCGTGGTGGGACAGCGGATCCGGGGCACGCACCACCCCACCCCCCACCCCCCCGTCCCCGGCCCCCCACCCCCCGCCCCGCCCATCCCCTCCCCACCCGGAGTGATGCACCATGAGATCCACCACGCCCAACCGTTCCCTCCCCGCAGCCGTCGCCCGGGCCCTGCCCGCCGCGCTGGTCGTGTCAGCCCTGCTCGTCAGCGCGGTCCCCGGCTCGACGGCCACCGCCGCACCCGCCGCCGTCACCGCCGCTCCCGTGGCGCTGACCGGCAAGCAGCTGGCCGCGTCCTGGTCCGGCCCGCTCTCGACCCGGGGCCGGTACATCGTCGACGCGAAGGGCAACCGCTTCAAGCTCAAGGCCGGCAACTGGTCCGGCGTCCAGGGCACCTGGGAGGGCAACGGCAACGAAAATGACGCGAACAACCACCAGGCCCACCAGAAGTCGAACAACATCCCGCTCGGCCTGGACCGCGTCCCGATCAAGCAGATCCTCGTGGACTTCCACGCGCTCGGCCTCAACGCCATCCGGCTGCCCTACGCCGACGCGATGATCAACGACGAGAACCCGGTGCCGAACTACGCCGTCGCGGCCAACCCGCAGCTGGAGGACAAGACCCCGCTCCAGGTGTACGACGCGGTCGTCAAGGCGCTCACCGACGACGGCTTCGCCGTCATCCTCAACAACCACACCACCACCTACCGCTTCTGCTGCTCCCTGGACGGCAACGAGCGGTGGAACACCAGCCAGACCACCGAGGAGTGGGTCGACAACTGGCTGTTCCTGGTGAACCGTTACAAGAACAACAAGCGGGTGGTCGGCGCCGACCTGCGCAACGAGGTCCGCCGCGACTGGAACGACAACCCCAACTGGGGCTGGGACAACGACCACGACCTGTACAAGGCGTACCAGCTGGCCGGCAACAAGATCCTCGAAGCCAACCCGGACATGCTCATCATCATGGAGGGCATCAACTGGATCGGCATCCCCCAGGGCATGTTCAACCACGAACGGCCGACGCTCACCCCGGTCCGTGAACTCTCCAACACGCTGATCGAATCGGGCAAGCTGGTCTACTCCGCGCACTTCTACGGCTTCACCGGCCCCAACCACACCGGTTCGGGCGGCGGCTGGCAGAACGGCGAGACCTACGACGCGCGCTACCGCGACCTCAGCCCCGAGGACCTCGAAAGGGTCGTCAACGACCAGGCCCTGTTCGTCACCGAGTCCGGTCACCACTTCACCGCCCCGGTGTGGATCAGCGAGTTCGGCACCGCCGGACGCGGCAACACCGACGCCAAGGAGAAGGACTGGTTCAACCGCTTCACCGACATCCTGGTGAAGAACGACACCGACTTCGCCATCTGGCCGCTGACCGGCTGGACCACCAACGGCAAGATCAACGACAACTGGGCGATGATCAACTACGACGACTTCGGCAACCGGCAGAGCGTCCTCGACTCCGGCGACTGGCGCACCCCCGCCTGGAACAAGCTCGTCAACGCCACCGGCAAGACCGGCCAGGTCGCCAAGGTCGACCACTGGTACATGCTCGACCGCGAACTGATCGCCTCCGCCACCATGCGCCAGCAGTCGGACTGGAGTCCCGGCAACCGCAAGGGCAACTGCCCCGACACCGCGCGGCTGATCGCCTTCGCCCGCAGCTCCAACCGCAGCCTGTGCACCGACGCCAACCAGCCCGCCAAGGCCGAGGGCGACTGGATCACCGTCACCGACGAGCGCTACGTCAAGAACGGCGACTGGGCCCGGGGCCAATTCAAGCTGCAGTGCCCGGACGACCACTTCGCCGTCGGCTACAGCGCCAACGGGCCCATCAACAGCCTGCTCTGCGCCCCCTCCTCCCGGCCGCTCTCCAAGGAGAACCGGCTGGTCTGGTTCGACAAGGGCGACAACCGGCCCACCTCGGGCGGCTCGGTGCGCGACGACTGGGCACCCGGCAACTACAAGGGCCAGTGCAGGGACGACGAGTACCTCGCCGGCGTCGGCATGGCGTACTACTCGCACACGGGCACCGTCCTCAACGTCCTGCAATGCCGCCCGATCGAGCCGACCGAGGACGAGAAGGACTGGTGGGACACCCTCTGGGGCTGACCTGACCTGACCTGACCCGACCACCCCTCTGCCAGGACGTCCTCGTCCAGGTCCGCGAAGGCCTCGAGCCACGGCACGGCCGCCTCGCTGTAGCGGCCAGGACGGTGTGCAGCCCGGCGTCGAGAGCGGCGGGCGACCACGGCAGCGGGGTGGGCGGACGACGGCGGACAGCACCCGCCCGGCAGCCGGGGCGAGCCCACGCCGGGTGGTGCCGCTCACCCGGCTGCTGGCGCCTCGGCCGCCCGGCCGGCGTCGGTGGCGGCCTCCGATGCTCGGCGGGCGTCCTGAAGCGCATGGGAAAACACGAGTTGACTACACAACATCTCGTCGACTTGACGAGTCCCCCACAACGGCCGCTCGCAGCCGCCGGCGGCTGCGCCGAGAGCGACCGGGGTGACAACGACTACAGGGCAAGGATCTGGGCATGACATCGGCCGACCCGATACCGTTCGACCGCTCCGGCATTCCCGTGCCGGTCCTCGACTCGGCCCCCCACCTGATCGAGCTCTACTGGGCCGCGTGGGCGATGGCCTGGGACCATGTGGTCGAGCGCGAGGGCGTCGCGCAGTCGCCGTACATGGACGAGGGCTTCGACCCGGACACCATCTGGATCTGGGACACCTGCTTCATGGCGCACTTCTGCAAGTACGCGCCCGGCAGGTTCCCCGGCATCGAGAGCCTGGAGAACTTCTACGGGATGATGTACGACGGCGCCGCGTCGTCGGTGTCCGTCCAGCATCCCGACAATCCGCCGCTGTTCGCCTGGTCGGAGGAGGAGTACGTCCGCCACACCGGCGACCTCGCGCGGGTGGCGCGCATCCTCGAACGGGGCTACCTGCAGAAGCACTTCGCCTTCTTCGACACCGTCCCGGTCGGATCGGTCTACCCCTACAGCAACACCCCCACCTCCATCGAGCGGACCGACCGGGGCTACCTCTGGAACGGTGTGTGCAGCGGCATGGATAACACGCCGCGGGCCAGTGAGCAGGGGGACGGCGGCACGTACGGCGACATCCTCTGGTTCGACGCCGCGGCGCAGCAGGCGCTCTCGGCGCGGAGCATCGCCCGGCTCGCCGAGCTCGTGGGGGACCACGGCCTCGCGGCCGAGTTCTCGGCCCGTCACGCCGAACTGGTCGAGCTGGTCGAGGACTTCTGGGATCCGGAGGCGGGGATGTACTTCGACCGCGCCGCCACCGCCCCGTTCGAATTCCACCGGGTGAAGACGCCGGCCGCGTACTGGCCGCTGCTCGCTGGCGCGTCCGGCCCGGCGCAGGCGGCGAAGCTGGCCGCCGCGCTGGAGGACGAGGCCGTGTTCGGCGGTGACGTGCCGTGGCCCTCGGTGGCACGAGAGGACGCGACGTTCCGGGGCACGGGGCACTACTGGCGCGGTGGGGTGTGGATCCCGCTGGCCTACATGAGTGCGCGGGCGCTCGCGGACGCCGGACACGGCGTCGTGGCGGCCCGCGCCGCACGCCGGCTCCTCGACCACATGGCCCGGACCTACGCCGATTACAGCCCGGCGACGATCTGGGAGGCGTACGCGCCGGACCTCGCCGCGCCGTCGACCGGCAAGGACGACCTGGAAATCGTCCGCCCCGACTTCTGCGGCTGGTCCGCGCTCGCCCCGATCGCCATGCTCATCGAGCACGTCCTCGGCTTCCGGGTCGACGCGCCGCGCAACGAGGTGACCTGGACCCGTCCCGGTGGTGCGGCCGGCATCCGGGGTCTGTGGTGCGGCACGACCTCGCTGAGCGTCATCGACGACGGGGACGGCCTGCTGAGCGTGGAGGCGAGCGGGCCGCTCAGGCTCACCGTCGACGGCGCCGCGTTCGACCTCGCCGCAGGTCGCCACACCCTGCGCGTTCCGCAGGCCTGACCAGGGCGCCGGGCGGCGGTGGCTCCCGCAGCACCGGCCGGGACGGGCGAACCGATCGGCGCACCGGTGGCGCAGTTCAAAGGGGCCCGCAAGAGCTTCGCCTGGACCGACTACCGCGATCTCGCCGTCCGTGCGCACATCCAACTCGGCGGCCCGATCGTCCTGGTGTGGGACAACCTCAACACGCACCTGGCCGCTGGCATGAAGCAGACTGGAACCGCTGGGCAGCGGGCTCATCAACCTGAGCTCCGCGCTCAAGGACCTGGCCGCTGGCCTGAACCTCACGGTCCGCAACGTCACCACCCACACCCGGGACGAACTGACCGAGCAGGAGGCCATGGAGCGCCTGGCCGCCTACAGCTACCTGGCCCGCCTCCTCGACCAGTGCGAGCTGCGAACCGCACAGGAGCCCGCCAGCAGTAGCTGATTCGGCGCTGCCGGGGTCCGGCCGGACGGACCCCGGCGTCCGCGAGGCTGGTCGGCCTGGTGGCTGCGCCGTAGGGCCGCGTGAATTACCCGCGCCGTGTCCGCCGACTCGGGTAGGCCATGGGCTGGATCGCGGCCTTGCCGGGGGTGGCTTCGGCTGCTCGGGAAGGCAGAACAATCGGTGGAAGAGGGGCGGCCCGTACGGGCCGCCCCTCCGTCGTTCCCGGGACCGGGGCGGCCCGGGCCACCTTGATGGTCACCCCGGCGCACGTCCCGCACCTTGATGCCCGCTCCGGGCCTCGGCCCGACTCCTTGATGGTCACCCCGCCACCCGGCCGTACGCCTTGATGCTCACCTTGGAAGGTTCCGTCGAAAACCTTGGAGAGCGTCCCGCAACCTTGGAGACGCCCCCGCAGCTGGCTCCGAAAACCTTGGAAGCCCGGAAAGCCCCAGGCCAAAGCATTGGTGACGGCCGATCTCGGGATACCTTGATGCCCCGCCCGGAACCTTGGACGGGGCATCAAGGTACGGGTCGCCGGTCAGGCACGCAGCTGCGTCCAGCTGCACGGCACCCGCCGCTCGTTGCCGAGCGGGTGCCACACCGCGGCGGCCGGTCCCTGCACCGGCACCTTGGTCGACAAGCTCGCCGCCTACCGCACCTGGTGCGAGCTCCCCGCCAAGGGCGCCACGAAGGCCGCCTTCGCCAAGGCCCTGGCCCGCTCCGGCGAGCGCACCCACGACCTGCGCCTGTGGCCCACCGTCTACCCGACCACCGGCCGCGAGGGCCTGCCGCCCGTCGCCCTCATCTTCGAGGCCGGCCGCAAGCGCCCCGCGGCCCGGAGCGGGGCCACTCACCGACGAGTAGAAGAAGGACAAGGCGCAGACGGACCACCGCCGGCTGCTGCGCCGCATCTACACGGTGCAGACCGACTCCGAGGCCGCCTGGTACGCCCCGCCGTACCGGGAGGACGGCATCAGCGCACGCGACCACCACCGCGCGCTGCCGGTCGTGGCCACCACCCTGCCGCTGTTGCGGGCCTGCGGGGCCGACGCGGCGATCTGGCGCCGGTTCGGCCGCCTCGGCTGGCACACCCTCGACACCGCGCTCGACAACCCGGACGGCGACCAGCTGCTCGAAGCCGAGCGCGCCGCCGAGCAGGCCCGCCGAGAGCGGGAGAAGGAGGAGCACGAGCGGCGCCGCCCGGCCTGCCGCCGCTGCGGGGCGAAGTTCTCGGACGAGAGGTGGGCCGAGAAGGAGAAGGCCTGGAACGACGACAGGCTGTGCGCCGACTGCCGCCAGGCCGACGCCGACCAGCAGGCCCGCCAGGAGGCCGAGCGCGAGCACGCAGCCGCCCAAGCCGCGGCCGCTGAGGAGAAGCGCTCCCGCACCTGGTGGCGCCGCCCCTGACCGCTGCTCCCCACCCGCAGGCTGCTGACCTGCGGTGGTGAGTTTCGCGGATCTGATCCACATTTCGGGCTCTGTCGCTGATTGAGGGGTCCTGGCTGGTTGATCATGGTGTTAGGAGGATGCGGCGGCGTAGGAGGTCGAAGTTGGCCCGGCCGTACATCTGCCTCTTCAGCAGCTTGATCCTGGTCACGTTGCCCTCGACTGCTCCCGAGGTGAGCGTGGTGTTCAGGGCCGCGAGAACGGCGGCGCGGTCGCGTCGGATGCCGCCGGCCAGGGTGCGGAGTTCTGGTTGCCCGTCGAGGCGGACGTCGGCGAGCCAGACGTCGAGGGCCAGGTGCTCGCTGCGGCGTTCGCGGACCATGGTGGCCAGGCGCCGGGCGTACTGGGTGGTCGTGGCCAGGGCCGGGCTGCGTTCACACAGCTCGTCGAGGCACTTGCGTTCGGTGTCGTCGAGCCGCTCGGGTCGGCGCATGATCCAGTCGGTGACGCGGCGGACGGTCAGGTGGGGCAGCGGGGCCTCCGCCGGGATCGCTCCGGTTCGGTATTGCCGCAGATGGCGCTGGACAGTGTTGACGTCACCGCGGTAGCCCAGTTGCTGGATCTCGCGGGTGAGCGCAGAAGCGTTGGTGCAGCCTTCCATCCACCGGTGGTGCAAGTAGCGCCGGTAGTCGTCGATCACGCTGGGGCGGTGGGTCGCCGCGACAAGGAGTTGCTCCACGTCGGCGGCTCGGGCGAAACGCAGGACGGTGCCGCGGCTGAGGCGGAGTTCACGGGCGATGGCACGCAGGCTGTCGCCGCGTTCGATGCGTTCGTGGATCTGCTGGTGACGCTCGCGAGTGCGGGCGACCAGGGGACGCGGCCTGCCGTGGACGTCCAGCTCGTTCGAGGCGGCGGTCCCGAAGTGGGGCACGTCGTCCTGGTCATCTCTGACGGCGAGGGGTTCGCGCAGGTCGGCGCGGTGGCGGCCGACGACGCGCTCGACGGCCTCGGCGAGGTTGTGCAGCAGGTGCCAGGCGTCGGCGACCTGCTGGGCCTGTGGCGCACCCGTTCGGGCGCCGTCGCGGAAGGAGCCGGCGCGATCGCGGCAGATCGTCCGCACTTCGGGGTGGTCGCGCAGCCAGGTGGCGAAGGTGTTCGCGGTGCGATCGGCGAGGACGTCGATCGGGCGGTGGGTGTCCATGTCCACGAGAACTGTCGCATAGGTGCGACCGCGTCGGACGGCGAACTCGTCCACGCCCAGATGCGGGACGAGGCCCGACGACGGGACGGGTAGTGCGCGGATGAGACGGAGCAGGGTGTCCCGGCACGTGGTCATGGCCAGACGTCCGGAGATCCGGGCTCCGGCCCGTCCGCCCAGGAACAGCGCGATGTCGGTGAGCCGAGCGGTGAGGGCGGTCGTGCGGCGCGCGTTCCGGGACGTCAGAGCCGGGATCTGCTCGGCGAACGTTCGCCGAGCGCACCGGTCGTTCCCGCACACGAGACGACGCGCCTTCAGTTCCAGGCGCACCCGTCGGCCGGCTATCGGACGGTCCGCCAGACGCCGCCGGTAGTAGCAGTGCAGCCGCGATGATCTCCGCTCGCACCCCGGGCAGGCGGCCGACGCCGCCGCCGACCGCACGGCGAGACGAACCTCGTCATCCCCGAGAACCATCTCCTCGACCTCCACGCCGATCCCCGGGAAGAGAAGGTCAGCCACACGCGCCGCATCCATCACGCCGAGGTCATGCCCACCACCCGAGCACGGTCGGCACGGACCCCTCAATCAGCGACAGAGCCACATTTCGAGGCTCGGTGACGGTCCGTCACGGGATGGGGAGGATCCGGCGGCAGAGAAGGTCGGGGTTGGTGCGGCCGAACATCCGGCGTCTTCGGTCAGAGCGCGGGTACAGGGATGCTCGACGTTCTTGGAGGGCTGAAGAACGCCGCCTTCTCGACTGGTCCACGGAAGCGTTCTCCTTGGTCTCGCGTACGAGCGGGTCGGTCCCTTGGCGGAGGGTCGAGGTTGGTGTCATTGGTGGGTGGCGGCCAGGTAGATGCGGTTGGCGACTTCCTGGGCGGTGTGGGCGAAGGCGCGGATGAGCCGGGTGTTGTTGGACTTCAGCCAGACGGGGGCCCAGTCGATAGGCGGGGCATCGGAGAACGGGATGTAGGCGACGTCGGGGCGGGTGTAGAAGCGGGTGACCTGTGCGCCGACGATGCATCCGCCGCTTCCGGCTCCGATGAGTTGCAGGGCTTCCTGGAAAGTCTCGAACGACGGGCCGCCGGGGACAGCCCGGCCGCGGGGCGTGCGCTCGGGCCAGCGGTCTGACGGCCAGTCGCCGGGTAGGGTGCCGGCCAACCGCAGGAGGGGGATGTCGGCGAGGTCCTCCAAGGTCACGCTCTTGCGGCGAGCCAATGGGTGGCCGGTCGGGACGGCCAGCATGCGGGGTTCGGAGATGAGCACCGGGCCGATGACCAGGTCGGGCTCGGGTAGCGGCAGGCTCAGGACGAGGACGTCCACGTCGCCTTCACGAAGCCGGGCGACGGCGTCGATGATCTGTGCCTCCCGGACATGGACGGGACACTCGGGCTCGTGTTCGGGAAACAGGTCGCGGGCCTGGTGGGCGAGCTGTCCGGCGGCGGCGCCGACGAAGCCGACGCGCAGTGCGGTGCGGGTCTGCCGGACGCTGTCGATCGCGTGGTCGAGGCCGGCCCGGATCTGCTCGTAGCCCGGCCGCAGGTCCTCGAGCAGCCGGTGGCCGAGCGGGGTCAGGCGGACACTGCGATTGGTGCGCTCGAACAAGGGCGCGCCGATCTGCCGCTCCAGCTTCTTGATGGTCTGGCTGATGCGGCCGGTGGTGACATGCAGGCGCTCGGCAGTACGTCCGAAGTGCAGCTCCTCGGCGAGTGTGAGAAACGCTTCGAGCTCCAGTCGTTCGAGCACAAGGCCCCCTATGTCGCGGTCCCGAGTGTTGAGCCCGGCTAAACGTGGGTTCCAGTATCGGGCGTTGTTCGACCTGTTCTTGACGGGCAGTCTGATCGGGACGGCGCGAGCGGCCCAGTTCCACAACCGGGCCGCCGCGTCGCCCTGTACCTGTCTGTGAACCAAGGAGAATTCTGTGGGCAAGATCGTAGCCCTGACCTACCTGTCGCTCGACGGCGTCATGGAGAACCCGGCTTGGACGGGCCCGTACTTCAACAGCGACCACGCCAAGTACGCCCACGGCCAGCTATTCGCCTCCGACGCCCTGCTGCTGGGCCGGATCACCTATGAGGGCATGGCGGCCGCCTGGCCGCGGATGGAGGAATCCGAGGGCGAGTTCGCGGTCCGGATGAACACCCTTCCCAAGCACGTCGTCTCCACGACCCTGGAGAAGGCGGAGTGGAACGCCACCGTGGTCCGCGGTGACCTGACCACCGAGATCACCAAGCTCAGGGACCAGTACGCGGGCGACATTCTGATCTACGCCAGTGGTGATCTGACGAACTCTTTGATCGAACTCGGGCTGGTGGACGAGCTCAAGCTCTGGATCCACCCCGTCGTCGTCGGCAAGGGCAAGCGCCTCTTCCCCGAGGGTGTCCCCACCACCGCGTGGACCCTCGCGGGCACCACCAGCTTCGGCTCCGGCGCCGTGGTCCTGGACCTCCGTCCCGCCGGCCAGGAGACTCAGGAATAGAGGCGCCGGTCCGGCGACCGAGTTCACCCAACTGCACCCCAACCCGACGCCACCCGCCACAGGTGACGACGACTCCGCCAGCGGCTCCTCCTCGTCGGGCGGGAGCTCCTCGGGCGGCGCGGGGCAGCGCCTACTACGGCCGCCAACGCCTGTCCCCATCGCCGGACAGGGTCCCATGTCCGAGGCGATGTATCGGACATGGCGACCCGTCCGTCCGGCCCGCCGAGAACCAGGAGGATCCACCTACCGTGACCGACACCGGCCCGCCGACCACCGAGCTGCGCTACACCGTCGACCTCACCCACGCCGACCTTGACGGGCTGAACGCCTTCCTCAGTCAGCGGCTCCGCGCGCAGCGGGCGGCCCATCCGGACGGCAGCGCGGAGCACCGGACTGCCAGCGGTCTCCTGAAGGTGGTGTAGGGGTTCCATCTGGAGGCGGGCGTCTTCCTGGACAGGGCCGCCCGGGCCGAGCGGAGCGACCGCGACGACCAGGATCACCGCCGCGCGCTCCGGAGACTCGACCAGGTGTGGCGGCACCTGTACTCCGCGGTGTACCCCTGGTCGCATGACCCGGAGTACGACCGTGCCCGGTGGCGGTTCATCCCGTACCTCGACGCCGCGGACGAGGAGTACAACTGTGCCCGAGGCAATCCGGAGGCCATGGCGAAGTGGCTGGCCGCACGGTCCGCGGCGGGAGGCGTCCGGTGAGCGAGGACCTGGTCGACGCCGCCGGGCTGTCATCCGCCGTCGCCCCGACCGGCGGCGACCTCCGCACCGTCGTCCACACCGCTGCCGTGCCGACCGGTCAGCTGCACTACGCGACCGACCTGGCCGTGGCCGACATCGAGGCCGCGCTCGACTTCCTCCTTCCCCGGCTGCGGGACGAGATCGAGAAGCTGGACGCCAGCAGCGCCGCGTTCCGGATCGCCGTCGCCCTGCGTCAGTTGGTGACCGACTCCGCGGCCATCGCCCGCTGGCGCCTCGAGGAGCTGGCCGCGGACGACTTCTTCAACGCTCTTTCCAGGCGGCAGAGCGAGCAGAGTCTGCTCAACGCCTGGAACCGGCTGGCGGAGGCACTGCTGCCCTGGGGCCGGGAGGAGGGCTACGACACCGCCGGCTGGCGGCGCGTGTCCCACATCGACGCCCTGAGCGCGGCCGTACAGCGGAACCAGGACGAGACGTACCGGGCCAAGCTCGCCGAGCGGGTCCGGAAGGCGAGCGATCGGTGAACGGGGTCCTGGTCGGCGCCGAGTCCCTGCCCACCGCCCCGGACCCGGCGCCTGGCCTGGCCGACGCCAGCGTGGACGCGAGGCGCCACGGGCTGGCTCCAGCCCGCGCGATACCCTTCGGGCGGCGCCCGCCGGGGCCGAGACGCACATCCCGGGCATCCCTGGCGGGCGCCGCCATCCCCCGGCCGGCTCGCCCGCGGCAGCGCCAGCGCCCCGCGCGTGCTGTTCCGGGGCCGTGGGCGACGCATCCTCCCCGATGATGAACGGCGCAGCTGGGACGACGACGAGGACGAGCACATCTCGCGCTGCTGATTCCGGCAGATCCTGTCCGCGCTCGGGGGCGACCACCGTGCCCCGTCGCGTGTCGGATGCCCTGCCCCGCCGCCTCGGGGGCAACGGCGGGGCATTCTCCAGCGTGCGCCGCGCATCTGTCGGAAACGATCACTGTGCCGCCGTCCGGCCGCATCCAACCACCCGCAGGCAGTCGGCGCCACCACCTGCCGAGTCGTCTCGGCTCGGCGAGCGGGCCCACCTCCCTGACCCGGTAGGTTGTGAGCGCCCTGAGAAAGCCGACGGCGGGGGCGGGAAAGCGACGCCGACCCACCCCGCCTGGCATCCGACACGGCACGACACCCCGGCCGCAACGCGGATGGGGGAAAGCCGTACGGTCCTCACACGGCCAGTTCGGGCGGGAACAGCCCTTCTTGGCCACCACAGGCCGTTCGGCCCGCCCTGGCCAGTGCCGCTTTCCGCCGCGCGCCCACCGGATCGGCGTTCTCGCTCGGCCGTTCATCGCACCGGGCGCAGGCCAATTCTCGACAGCGCCCGCTCCTGATCCTGCTCGCCGACCCGGTGCCGCCCGAAGGCCATCTGTAGGCGCACCCGCCGCACGAACTTTCGCCCGTCCAGCGTCACCCGGCGGGCTCGGTGATCCGGCTGGCCACCCGCTACCCAGACACGCAACGGCCACCCGTTGCCCAGCTGCTGCGCTTCAGGCGTCATGCCGTTCCTCCCCAGGCAGCCGGCCCGGCCCTGTGACACCACCATGCTCCTGCTCCCTCACCGCGCTGGGGTCGTCTCGCCTCGTGCCGGAGTCCTGCGGCGGGTCTCGCAAGGTGGGATTTCGCGGCATCGCCGCGCGGGCCCGGCCCGGCCGCCGTAAATTCGATGGCACGGCCAACAGTTGACGCCATGGGAGTGCTTGTGGGAAACGGACGCACGTTCGGCGCGGACAGCGGTGTGGGATCGACACGGGCACTCATCGAGGCGCGGCTGCCAGCCGTGCGGGAGCAGCGTACGAGGTTGGAGGAGGAGCTCGCGGCCGTCATCGCGCAGGAGAACGCGATGGTGTCCGTGCTCCAGGGCCTGGCCGCCCTGTCGGATGCGCTGCTCGGCGAAGGGGAACAAGCGCAGGCGCCCGCACCGGTGCAGCCCGCTGGTGGGGAGCCCGCCGGGACGGAGAAGTCCGCAGAGCCCGTTGAGGCCGTCGACCATGCCCCCGCCGCCGCGAAGAAGGCGGTGAAGAAGACGACAGAGAAGAAGGCCGCGGCGAAGCGGGCGGCCCCGCGGAAGACGGCCGCCAGGAAGGAAGCGGCCGCCGGGAAGGGCCGGGCGGCCAAGAAGACCGCCGACGACACGAGCGCCGTTGGCGCACCCGGGCAGGACGCCGACCAGGCACCGGCTCCGGTCGCGCAGAAGACCGCACCGCGACGAGCAGCCAAGACCTCCGCCGCAGGCGCAGGCCCGGCGCGGGGGAAAACAGCGGCCAAGACCACCGCGAAGCCGGAGACCCCGGAGGCGGCCGGCAAGTCCACCCGGGCAAAGACGGCACCGGCCGCCGGTCAGACGGCGAAGGAGCCGTCGAAGCGGCGCCGCCGGCTGACCGACGCCGACAGCGTGCTCGCCGTTCTCCGACAGACCGAGCAGCCCCTGCGCGCCCGGGAGGTGACCGAGCGCCTCGGGCTCGCCGACACGGACGGAGCCGTGGACGCGATCCGCACCAGGCTGGAGCGCCTCACCAGCGACGCGCAGGTCAAGCGCACCGGCCGCGGCCTGTACACGTCGGCCGACTGACCCACGACGAAAGCCTCTCGCTCCCCGCTCGGCTCTCCCCGCCGGGCGGGGAGAGCCAGGCACCCGGAGTTTCGTGCGCAGTGGAGCACGCCCTTGCCGCTCCACAGCTACCTCGCCTACTGGACCGACGACGTCCTCACCGAACAACTCCTCATCAACACCCGCCGCCGCGCCGCCCACACCCTCCACGCCATGCCGGACAGGGGCTGGCCCGCAGGAGGTCTGGCTCGTCAGCATCGCCGCCAGCCTCCTCGACTCCGCGTTCGGCCGGCCCGCCCCACCCATCCCCGAACGGCGGCTCACCATCACCGAGTGCCCCAGGGCGTGCGGACCGTCGTGCGCGGCCCCAGAGACAGCGAGGACGGAGTCCGCGAAGAGCAGGAGTTCGCCTACCTGCCCGACGCCATCGCTCACCTTCGCGCCACCGCCGCCACCCTGCCGCTGAACCCGACCGGCAACGCGGCCCTCCAGGAGTTCCTCGGACCGGGCGGCGTCGAACGCGTCGCCTACTTCCTCCACCGCGACCACGCCCTCCACCTGGCCGTCGAGATGAACGGCCGCCACCACTTGATCACCATCCAACCCGCCAAGGCCCAACCCCTTTCCACCCACCGCAACGCAAGGAACCTGCCCTGACCCCTTGACAGTGCGAGCGGATGCCAGCCCCGGCTGACGGACCCGGAGCGCCGCGGACCCCTCCCAGGAGCGCCGGTCCCTGGGGAGCCGGGATGGCGGCGCGCCGGGCGGGGCCGGGTGCTGGGCTTCGGGTGGGTCGGGCCGGCGTGGCTGGCCGGACCCGCAGGTTTGTGCTGTTCAGAAGCGGGCGATCCCTAGTTAGGGCCGCTCAGGTCTTCCGGACGGTCAGAACGGGTCCGCCACCACGTGGTTGTTCTCGTCGTAGAAGGTGGTGCGCTCCAGCACACCGGGCAGCGTGTGGATCAGGTACATCTCCCAGTCGGTGACGCCCGGGGCACGCTCCCAGGTGGCGGCGTAGGCGGGGATCTTCCCGTTCGCGTCGAATGGAAAGGTGCGCATGCCCTCCTCGTAGGCCCGGCCGCGGGCCAATGTGTTGGGCAGGTCCTTGAGGTCCTTCAGCGAGACGTGGATCCGGTAGTTCGGGTCCTCCAGCCGGCCGATCAGCTCCCGGCGCAACTGGGCCCTGGTGAAGTCCATCAGGTGCTCGTAGCCGTACTTCTCGGCGAACGGTTGCACCCGGCCGCCGAGTCCGAGGGCGAGGTGGCGCTGGGGCGGGGTGGCCGGCGAGGTGGACGGGGCGTCGACCACGTCGACGCCGCTGATCACGACCTTTCTACCGTCCACCAGGGCGATGGCCGACCCGCCGCTGTTGACGGTGGCGTCGAAGGCCCGCTGGGCGGCAGTCGGCGGTCGGGACGGGTCTCGCAGCGACACGGCACGGTAGGTGCCGTCGCCTTGCTTGATCAGGCCGTCGAAGCTGCGGGTCGGCTGGAGCACGCCCACGTTCGCGGCGGAGACCTTGGTCAGGGCGGCGGGAGAGAGCACGGCGTCGACCGGCCGGGCGTCGATCCTGACGCCGTGCTGGTCGGCCCACCGGTCGAGCGGCCCGCGACTCACCACGCCGGAGACCCGGTCGCCGCCGTCAGTGCGGACGGCAACCGCGGGCGGGCGGCCGCGGTCGCCACCGTCGGGCGAGCCGGCAACTGCGGGCGGGGCGGTGAGCCGTGCGACCAGTTCGGTGGCCATCTGCAGGACCAGGTGGCCACGGGTGGCCTGCAGACTGCTGCGCTTGCTGGTGAGCTTGTTCTGCTTGTCGTCGAGGTCCTGCTGCGCAGACTTGATCGCGTCGCCCTCGTCCGCGATCGTCCCGGCCTTCTGCTTGAGCTGCTGCTGCTCGGCGTTGATGGCGTTGGCCTCGGAGTTGAGCGCGTCGGCGACGGATGGCGGCGCGCCGTCCGGGTACTGCCCGACGACGGCGTTGTGCTGCTGGATCTTCTCGTCGTTGGCGTCGAGCGCGGCGAGTACTGCCTTCGACTGCTCGTTGTACGCGGCGGTCCGCCGGTCCAGGTCGGCTTGTTGGTCGTCCAGGCTCCGCTGGGTCGGTAGCTCCGCCAACTGGCGGTTGAAAGCCGTCAGTTGGCTGTTGAGTGAGGGGGAGTAGGCGCTGCTGGTGGCCACCGACTCGATCGCGGCGGCCGTGGTGCCGCCTGAGGCGCCGGCCGGCAGCACCGGCACGAACACGGTGACTACGGCCAGGGCGAGGGCCGCGAGGCGTCGCACCGGGCCGGTCACCGGGCACGCTCCGCCATCCGGTCGGCGATGGCGCGGGCGGCCGGGCGGCCGTCACCGGCCTCGCAGACCGCGGACTGCAGGACGGACGAGCCGGTCAGTCGCGCCTCCCGGTAGCAGGCCCAGCCGTCGCCCTGGTCCTGGACGGCCGTCCAGGACAGTGTGGTGTCCGTTGCGCTGTCCACCCGGTACGTCCAGCGCGACGCGCCCGCGCCAGAGGCGTCCCGGACAGCGCTGGGGCAGGCCCTGAGGCCGTCGGCGAGGGTGCCGAACACCTCCGCGGCACGGTCGGCGGAGGCGTACCGGCCGACGGTCTGGGTGACGGTGTGGTCCGCCGAATCGGTGGCGTCCTGCTGCGCCACCGACACGAACGCCGTCCAGCCGCCCTGGTAGACCACCGTGGTAGCCGGACCGACGGCCACCGAGCAGCCGGGCGGATCCGCCGACAGCGAGGGCGCCGGCTCGCCCGCCCTGGTCAGCGCGTTCAGCGTCGTGCCGACGGCCTTGCTGACGTCCGCCGCCGGGAGAACCACCGCCTGCACCGTCCCCGCCACCACCGGCGGCCCGTCGTTGTTCGGCCACTGCCACCACACCACGCCGCCCGCCGCGGCGACCAGCAGCAACGCGGTGACCAGGACTGCCCACAGCCGCCCCCGGCGGGCGGGCACCGAGTCCTCGCTCATCAGCTCTCCTCGTTCCTCTCGTTCCTCTGAGGTTTCCGGCTCTAGCGACGGCACGAGGCCGCCAGGAGCAGCAGCACGACCAGGACGCCCACCACCTCGGCGCAGCCGAAGCCGCCGCTCGGGTCCTTGTGGTTGGTCTCCACCAAGCCGCCGGGGAGCAGGCCGGGGTGCCGCTTGGAGTAGTGCTCCATCTGCTGCTGTTCACCCTGGGACTCGCTGAGCCAGCCGGTCTTGAATCCGCACTCGCCGCACCGGTAGCGGTATGCCATGTCGACTCCTCATGTGTCTCTGTCAAGATCAACTGGGGGATGTGCGGTCTCGGCGCTTGTGTGGGTGGCCCTCGGGGTGCATCGATGGGTCGGGCCGACAGCACGGATCGTGGCGTTCCCGCTCTTCAGGGAACAGGCCAAGGCACCGGTCACATATGACCGGCCGTCACGTCAGTAGACGGGGCGGCGCGGAGCACGGCCGCCCACCGGGCGTCGCCGTGCGAAGCCGCCGCGACGGCGCCGCAAAGGGAGGTCTGGCGGCGGCCGCGCCGGAGGACGCCCGGACGGTGGCGGCGGGTAGGACGTTCGCGCCTGTCGAGGACACGGCCAGCGAATCGTGACCGGTGGCGGTGAGATCGCCGACGGTCCCTGCGGCCATGCCCGTCGGAAGTCGTACGGCAGCGATCGCGTGGAGGGCCCGCGGTGTCTCGCACAACCGCAGGATCCCCGCGGTCTCGGGCGGGGATCCAACCGCCCAGCCGTAGCCGGGCACCGTGGAGACCAGGCCTTCACGCCGCAGCGCAGCGCTCGTACGGGTACGGCTGCCGGCGGGGGGATACAGCCGTACCAGGTCGATGCGGAACCGGCTTTGAGGCGGCGGGGGCGGGTGCGATGCCACGGGCGGATCTCCTGGGAAGCGGGGCAACGGGGCTGACGACGGCGGGACGGCGCCACGGGCGTCCGATGGCGTGCGGACCGTCAGGCTCCGTATGCGTGCTGAGGGCCCGGGCCGGCCGTCCGTCGTGGTGCGCAACCGACTCTCGCAGGCGAATGTGGGCGTGGATCTTGCAGAAACCTTGTCGTCCGGACGTCCAGGCACGAGAGCATGGGGCCACAGGTCCTGTGGGCAGGGTCTCCGGATGTCATTGGGGTGGCTGCACGGTGGAGTTCCGTTTGCTCGGCCCGGTCGAACTCCAGGCCGCCGGAGGTACCGTCGCCCTCGGACCGCACAAGCAGCGCCTGGTGCTCGCCGCTCTCATGGCCGATGCCGGACAGGTCGTCCCGGCCGGCACCCTGATCCGACGAGTCTGGGACGAACACCCGCCGCAGGAGGCACAGTCGTCCCTGTACACCTACGTCGCCCGGCTGCGGGCCGTGCTCCGCACCGCCGCCCACCCGTCCGACCAGGACGCGCCGGCCATCGGACGTACCGGCGGGGGCTACCGACTCGACACGGGAACCTCACGGGTGGATCTGCGTGACTTCCGGGAACTCGCCGCCCGGGCCCGCACGACCGTCGGTGACCTGCAGGGCACGAGAGCCCTGCTGGACCGGGCTCTCGGGCTCTGGCGCGGCCAGGCCCTCAGCGGACAGACGGGCGGGTGGGCCGACGCGCTGCGGCTGCGGCTGGAGCGCGAGCACTTCGCCGTCCGCCTGCAGCGCCACGACACGCACCTCGCCCTCGGTGGTCACGCCGAGCTCCTGCCCGAACTGCTGGCCCTGGCCGGGGAACAGCCCGACGACGAAGCGCTCATCGGGCAGCTGATGCTGGCGCTGTACCGCTGTGGCAGGGCCGCGGAGGCACTTGGGCATTACGAGAGGATGCGCCGCCGGCTCGCGGACCGGATCGGAGCGGATCCAGGCGCGCGGCTTCGCGAACTGCACCAGCGGATCCTGCGGGACGATCCCCTGCTGAGTCCGCCCCGCCCGGCCGACGCCGTACAGGTCGGGGCGGCCGGGGGCGCGGCAGACGGGGACAGCACCGCCGCGCGGCCCGAGCGCATCGCGCCCGCCGAGCTGCCGCATCCGATCTCCGGATTCACCGGCCGCGCCGACCGGATCACCGCCCTCGACCGGCTGATACTCGGCGGGACCGCCTCCCGGACGGGGCCCGTGATCGTCGCGATCAGCGGGACCGCAGGGGTCGGCAAGACCGCGCTCGCGGTCCACTGGGCCCATCTCGCACGCGACAGCTTTCCCGACGGCCAGCTGTGGATCGGCCTGCGCGGCTTCGACCGCGACCGCGAGCCGGTTCGTCCGGCCGACGCGCTCGGACAGTTGCTGCGCTCACTCGGGCAGGCACCCGCCCAGATCCCCGAGGACGAGGACGAGCAGGCCCGGCTCTACCGGTCGCTGCTCACCGGCCGCCGGGTCCTGATCGTCCTGGACAACGCAGCCTCGGCTGAGCAGGTCCGGCCCCTGCTGCCGGGCAGCGCCTCGTGTGCGGTGCTGGTCACCAGCCGGTACCGGCTGGGCGGCCTGGTCGCGCTCGACGGCGCCGTGCCGCTGCCACTCGGCGCCATGCCGCCCACCGAGGCCCAGGACCTCCTCGCCCAGGTGGTGGGCGAAGACCTGCGCCGCGCGGAACCGGAGGCCACGGCTGAGCTCGCCCAGTACTGCGGCCATCTCCCGCTCGCACTACGGGTGGCCGCCGCTCAACTCGCGCTCGGGACGCACTCGTCCGTAGCGGGCTTCGTCGAGCGGCTCAGAGCCGGGAACAGACTCGACGGGCTCGTGGTCGACGGCGACGGCCGCTCCGCCGTCCGCAGCGCCTTCAGCCTGTCCTACCTGTCGCTGCCCGAAGACACCCGACGGCTCTTTCGCGGCCTGGGCCTGGTGCCGGGCCCCGACTTCACTCCCGCCGCCGTCGCCGCGCTCGCGTCGGTGCCTCGGACCGAGGCCGAGCGGCTGCTCGCCACGCTCCGTGGTGCCCACCTGCTGGAGTCCGCCGCTCCGGGGCGATTCCACCTGCACGACCTCTTGCGGGAGTTCGCCCGGGAACTGGGCGAGGCCGAGGATCCGGAGCAGATCCGCCGGTCCGCGCTCGACGGGCTGTTCGACTGGTACCGGCGCACAGCCGAGACATCGGTCAGCGCCCTCCCGTGGGTCTTCCCGCACCTCCCGGAGACCTTCGAGGTGGCGACAACCCATGCCGAGTCGGCAGCGGCAGCCGCCCAGCAGGCCATGGCGGTGCTGGAGAGCGAGCAGCCCAATCTGATCGCCGCCATCGAGCACGCGGCGGCACACCCGCCCGCCCGGCTCGCGTGGGAACTGACCGCCACGCTCGCCCGCTACTTCTGGACCTGCGCCCCCCGCGCAGTCTGGCAGGCGGCTGCGGAGACCGCTCTGTCCGCCGCCGTGGCCGAAGGATCACAGCCGGGAACCGCGGCGATGCACCGCAACCTCGGTCTCGTGCACTGGGACATGGGGCACATCCACGAGGCCCGGGCCCACCACCGATCCGCGCTGGCCCTGCACGAGCGGATCGGTCCGCCCGTCCAGCTCGCCATGACCCTGGGCGCCCTGGGACTGGTCGGATCCAGCCTGGGGAGGCTCCACGAAGCTCTGGACCACTTCGGCCGCTGTCTGGCAGTCTGCCGCACCATCGGCCGTCCGGACTTCCTCCAGTGGCCACTGACCGGCCTCGGCACCATTCACCGCGACCTCGGCGACTTCCGAACGGCGGTCGAGTTCCTCGGGCAGGCCGTCACCTGCCAACAGCAGGCCGGTTCCCGCTTCGAGGCCATCCCGAGGCAGTTCTACGCCCAGGCGCTGTGGGAGTCCGGAAGGCTCACCGAGGCGGCAGCCGAACTCGAGCGGCTCCTCGCCGTCAACCAACCGTTCGGCCAGAACAGCACCGACGCCCTGGCCTACGACGTCCTGGCCAGGATTGCGATCGACCAGGGGGACTACCGCCAGGGCTTGGCCGAGGCGGAACGGGCAGCCCAGTTGGCGCACGACGGCGGCAGGCCCATCGTCCGCACCGGAGCGCTCAACACCGCCGGCACCGCCCTGCGCAACCTCGGCCGGTTCGACGAGGCCCGGCAGTCCCACGAACACGCCTTGCGCCTCGCGCGCTCCTGTGAGAACCCACGAGCCGAAGCCGACAGCCTGATCGGCCTGGCCGCCGCACGGCGCCGACTCGGCCGCCCCGATGAGAGCCTCCAAGCTGCACAACTCGCCCTCGACCTCGCCCTGCGCCACACCTTCCGCCTTGTCGAGGCCCAGGCACAGACAGAACTGGCCGAGGAACGTCTCGCCCACGACCCACGAGCAGCGCTCCATCTGGCGAGGGCCGCACTGTCCCTGCACCGCAGCACCGGCCACCAGCTGGGTGTCGCCCGCACTTACAGCCTCCTCGCCGATATCCACCAAGCCCTCGGCGACGCACAGATCGCAGAAGCCGAGCGGACAGCGGCGGCCGAGCTCCGTCTGACCATTGGAGCCGCCGCGCCCGCCTACCGATGACGTCGGACACTGTCCGCCCCGCTACAGCGGCCGGACCTACCCGCTCGTCCAAGCCGGTCAGCGGCCGGTGCAGATCCACACCATCGGCGACCTCGCCGGACTTCTGGACGGCCCCGCCGCCGACCCGGCGCAGCCCGGCACCGGCGCGGACGACCCGTGGACGGCCATCGGCCGCGGCCTTGCCATCGCCGAGCTCTGCCCTGCTACCGCGGGTTACCCGGGCCGTCGGTCTGGACCGTGCCCAGGGCAGGATCGTCGCCTGATCCTCAGCACAGTGAAGGGCCCGCTCCCTCCGCTTAGGTTCAAGGGGTCGTTGCAACACCGCTTACTTGGGGCGAGAGTAGTTCATCGTCGAGTGCTTTCGGTGGGGGTTCGCCATCCGAGTATCTTGCGGGGTCGGTTGTTGAGTGTTCGGGCTACGGCTTCGAGTTCGTTCGAACTCCAGCGGGACAGGTCGGTGCCCTTCGGGAAGAACTGGCGAAGCAGCCCGTTCGTGTTCTCGTTCGTGCCCCGCTGCCAGGGGCTGTGCGGATCGGCGAAGTAGACAGCCATGCCAGTGTCGGTCTTCAGCTGGGTGTGCTGGGCCAACTCCTTGCCGCGGTCCCAGGTCAGCGTTCTGCGCAGTTGCCCGGGGAGCTCGGTCATGCGTGTCGTGAGGGCCTTCCTCATGGTCTCGGCGCCGTAGCCGGCCAGCGCGGGGCCGTTCTTGGTCCGCGGCTCGATCCCGTAGCCCTCCATCCGCGGCAGGTGGACCAGGATCGTGAACCTGGTCGTGCGTTCCACCAGCGTGCCGATCGCGGACCGGTTCGTCCCGATGATGAGGTCGCCCTCCCAGTGGCCCGGGACCTCCCGGGTCTCGGCCTCGGCAGGCCTTTCGCTGATCGTCACCTCCGGCGTGACATGGCCGTTCGGACGGCGGCGCGACCGTGCGCGTGGCACGCGCAGGGCCCGTCCGGTACGCAGGCAGGCGACGTGCTCGCGTTCCAGGGCACCGCGGCCCTGGATGTAGAGGGCCGCCTGATAGATCGCCTCGTGTGAGATCCGCATCGTGTCGTCGTCAGGGTGGTCGAGCGGCAGCCGGTTCGCTATCTGCTCCGGGCTCCACGCCGTCGCCCAACGCCGGTCCTGGCGGTGGGGCTTGTTGCGGCCCTTCCATTGCACCGTCGGCCCATTGACCGGCGTTCCGTCGGGGGCCTGGACCCGTCCGGCCAGACGTTCTTGGACATACCCGCGCAGCCGCTCGTCGGCGGCCGACTTCGACGTCTTGGGGCGCCGTGCCGCCAACTCGGCCTTCCGCTGGGCGATCGAAGCCCGGTAGTCGAGCTGGCCGCCCCGCGTGGCAGCGTTGCGGCGGAGCTCTCGCGAGATCGTCGACGGTGACCGGCCCAGTTGCCGGGCGATCTCCCTGACTCCGGCCTTTGGGCCTTCATCAGGGCGATCTCCTCACGCTCGGCGAAGGACAGCTATCGGCCCGAAGGTGGACTGAGCTCGATCGACGGCATGCCGCCACGATCCCGGAACCACCGTGAACCGACCGGCCCGGACACCCCACACGCGACTGCGGCGTCCTCGCTCGTGAGCCCCTTGGCGATCTTCACCCAGAACGCGCGCTCCACGTCACGCCGGATCGGAGGCCTGCCCGGCGACCGCATCGCCCGCCGCCCCGTCACCTTCGTCGTCCAACCCGCGACCCGACCCATCCCACACCTCCATGATCAACGAGGTGTTGCGACGATCAGTTGAATCCGCCCTGCGACCCCCTGTCGCTGTGATGAATCAGCCCGGAGTCCTTCTTGATCCGGCGCCGCCACAGCGCCATCTCCAGGGCATCCAAGGGGAGTTCGGTCCGCATGTGGTCGGCGACCTGCCAGCCGACGATCGTCCGTGAGAAGACGTCGAGAACGAAGGCGACGTAGACCCAGCCCGACCAGGTCCGTACGTAGGTCATGTCCGCCACCCACAGCTGGTCGGGCCGTTCGGCGGTGAAGTCGCGATCGACCAGGTCCGGCGGCCTGGCCGCGGTCGGCTCCGGGATCGTCGTGTGGCGTCGCCGGCCGCGGATCACGCCCTCGATGCCGAGCTCGGCCATCAGCCGCTCGACCGTGCACCGGGCGACCTCGACGCCTTTGCGCTGGAGCGCGCGGGTGATCCTCCGGGCGCCGTAGGTGGCCCCGGCCCCCAACCAGGCACTGGGCCTGGCCGGTGCCGTTCTGGGTTTCAAAGGCGGCGAGATGGGCGCGACGCCGGTCACCCTCCATGCCGCACACGGCCAGGTGCTCGTCCGTGACACCAACTGGCTGCACTGAGCCACGAGTTCCGGCGAACAGTTCCGAGGGCCGGATGAACTCTGCCGCCGGTCCCGGGGGCGCCCACGGGCCCGGTGCCGACGGCAGGTCCGGACGGGTCGGGCGGGTCGCCGCCGACGGCGCCACGCCACACCCACGACCTGCGGAACACGGCCGAGCACTCGAACTCGGTTCAACGAGTCACCGCGCGACCTGTAACACGGAGCGGCCTCCGGTGCGTCACTTCACCGGGGTGCGCCGGGCCGGCGCGCCCTTCGGAATGCGGAGACCGGTCACGGCTTCTACTGTGGCCGAATATTTCGGAATGACTCCTTTGGGGAATTTTCCGCGTCGCAGCGGAGTTCCTTGGAGCTGCGACTTTTTGGAACAGGGAGAGATTACCTTGCGGAAGAATTTGCGAGCCGTCCTCACAGCGGTCGGCGCAGCCACTATTGTTCTCGTTTCCGGTGCGGCCGCGTCCGCGGAAACCACGGCCTACGGCGAGCTGTTCGACTACTCCGGTGCGTGGGTTAGCACCCAGAAATGCGTCAACAGCGTGGTCATGGGTCGCAGCAACGGGCAGATCTATGCCTACGGAATCACCAAGTGCGGTGGGAACAAGTCCTCCCTTCACCCCGAGGCTTCCCTCGCGGGGAACGGCGGGCAGAACGGCATGGAGGGAAAGAACGCGGTCTGCTTCAACGTGTCCTACTGCGAATCGCCGAGGGTCTATCTGCAGGAGATCTCCGGAGTCACGTACAGGAGCACTAACGCCGGCACCGTCGCCGGCGACTTCATGCCGCCCGACGAGAATGCCCTGGCGCACGCACAGGTCATCGGCGGCCGCAGTAACCGTGCGGGTTCGGAGGCGGGGTCGGGTCGTGTCCGATGGGCGGACTTCGACGGTGACGGCAGGGCCGACTACTGGATCGTGAACCCCAGCGGGTCGGTGAACGTCTACCTGAACAAGGGCGGCGACGGACACGGCGGCTGGCAGGACATGGGCCAGGTCGCCTCCGGCCTGACCACCGACTCCACCCGCGTGCGGTTCGCGGACTTCAACGGTGACGGCAAGGCCGACTACCTCCTGATCAACCCCAGCGGATCGGTGAACGTCTACCTCAACAACGGCGGCGACGGACACGGCGGCTGGCAGGGCCTCAACACCGTCACGTCCGGGCTGACCTCCGACGCCTCCCGGGTGCGGTTCACCGATATCGACGGCGACGGCAGGACCGACTACAACGTCATCAACCCCAACGGCTCCATCACCACCTACCTCAACCGCGGCGGCGACACCTCCGGCGGCTGGACGGACTACGGACAGATCGCCGGCGGACTCACCGGAGACCTCACCCGCATCCGCCTGGCCGACATCAACGGCGAAGGCAGGGCCGACTACAACGTCATCAACCCCAACGGCTCCATCACCACCTACCTCAACAACGGCGGCGACGGACACGGCGGCTGGACAAACTACGGACAGGCCGCCACCGGCACCACCACCAATCAGAACGCCGTCACCCTCACCGACTTCACCGGCGACGGCCGAGCCGACTACCTCGTCACCAACCCCGACGGCTCCGTCAACGCCTACGCCAACAACGGCGGTGACGGACACGGCGGCTGGACCGACCTCGGCCGCATCGCAGCCGGCGCCTAATACCCGTTGCCCGACCACGTCACGAAAGGCTGCTCATTCCGATGAAGCGCCTCGCACGGGCCGGACTTGCCGCTCTGGCGATCATCTCCGGCCACCTCCTCACATCCCCGGCCGCTCACGCGACCACTCCTCCGGCGCCTCCGCTGCGGGTAATGCCGCTGGGTGACTCAATCACCGCAGGCGCCGGCAGCACGACCGGCGCGGGCTACCGCCTGCCGCTGTGGAACGCCGCTGCGGGACAGTCCCACTACGCGGTCGACTACGTGGGTTCCCAAGGGTTCGGCAACGTCCCTGACCCTGACAACGAGGGGCACAGCGGCTATCGCGTCGCTGACATCCGCGCCGGCATCGACAGCTGGCTCTCCGCGGCCTCCCCCGATGTCGTCCTGCTCCACATCGGGATCAACGATCTCGACCGGGACGCCGACCGGAACACCAAGGCATCCGGCGACCGGACCGCTGCCGCATTCACTGACCTGGCCAACCGAATCTTCGCCGACCGGCCGAACGTCACCCTCCTGGTCCAGGGGTTGATTCCCACCACCCCGGGCCTGCAGTACGCGGCCCAGGTCTACAACGCCGATATCAAGGCGTTGCAGTACGGGAGCCTGGCCCGGCAGAAGTTCCGCTACCTGGACCCCCCGGCTCTGACCACCGCCGAGATGAACGACCGGCTCCACCCGAACGACGCTGGATACGCCCGGATGGCAGGCGTCTTCTCCAACGGGCTGGACAGGGCGGTCACCGACGGACTCGCGCAGCGCCCCTCCGCTTTCCGTGCGGGTTCGGAGGCGGGGTCGGGTCGTGTCCGATGGGCGGACTTCGACGGTGACGGCAGGGCCGACTACTGGATCGTGAACCCCAGCGGGTCGGTGAACGTCTACCTGAACAAGGGCGGCGACGGACACGGCGGCTGGCAGGACATGGGCCAGGTCGCCTCCGGCCTGACCACCGACTCCACCCGCGTGCGGTTCGCGGACTTCAACGGTGACGGCAAGGCCGACTACCTCCTGATCAACCCCAGCGGATCGGTGAACGTCTACCTCAACAACGGCGGCGACGGACACGGCGGCTGGCAGGGCCTCAACACCGTCACGTCCGGGCTGACCTCCGACGCCTCCCGGGTGCGGTTCACCGATATCGACGGCGACGGCAGGACCGACTACAACGTCATCAACCCCAACGGCTCCATCACCACCTACCTCAACCGCGGCGGCGACACCTCCGGCGGCTGGACGGACTACGGACAGATCGCCGGCGGACTCACCGGAGACCTCACCCGCATCCGCCTGGCCGACATCAACGGCGAAGGCAGGGCCGACTACAACGTCATCAACCCCAACGGCTCCATCACCACCTACCTCAACAACGGCGGCGACGGACACGGCGGCTGGACAAACTACGGACAGGCCGCCACCGGCACCACCACCAATCAGAACGCCGTCACCCTCACCGACTTCACCGGCGACGGCCGAGCCGACTACCTCGTCACCAACCCCGACGGCTCCGTCAACGCCTACGCCAACAACGGCGGTGACGGACACGGCGGCTGGACCGACCTCGGCCGCATCGCAGCCGGCGCCTGAAGGCCAACCCTCTGAACCCTGTACGCAGCTGAACGGCCGCCCCGAACAGGGACAACAACTACCCGTGCTGACGCCCGACCAGATCCCTGGTCAGGCGTCAGCGCTGTTCCAAGACTAAGGCTGTCCCGTAAGTGATCTTGCTGTGCGATGATCTTGGTCGTGGTGTGTGGCGCCGGCGGGCGTTGATCTGCATGCCGGGAATCGGATCCCCCATCAACGGGGTTGGTGGGGGATGAGAGCCGCTATTGGAGGGTCATGCGAGCGATTCAGGTGTACGAAGTGGGCGGTCCCGAGGTGCTGCAGGAGGCCAAGGTGGACCAGCCGCGGCCGGGTCCGGGCGAGGCGATCGTGGAGGTCGCCGCATCCGGGGTCAACTTCCTCGACGTCTACCACCGCGAAGGCCGGTACAGCCTCCCGCTGCCCTTCACCCCGGGCACTGAGGGCGCTGGCACGGTCGTCGAAGTTGGACCGGACGTGGCTGACGTCGCCGTGGGGGACCGGGTCGGTTGGGTGGAGATTCCCGGCACCTATGCCGAGCGGGCCGTCGTGGACTCCTCGCGGCTGGTGCCGCTGCCCGACGATATCGGCTTCGAGACCGCCGCCGCCGTGCTCCTGCAAGGAATGACCGCGCACTATCTCGTCACAGACGCTTACCCGGTCCAGCGGGGCGACACGGTGCTCGTGCATGCGGCTGCTGGTGGCATGGGGCTCCTTTTGACCCAGCTCATCACCCACCTCGGCGGCAGGGTGATCGGCACGACGTCGACCGCGGCGAAGGCCGAGCTGGCGAAGCGTGCCGGGGCCGCTGAGGTGATCCTTTCCTCCGCAGTCGACGATCTCGCAGCCGAGGTGAGGCGGCTCAACGGCGGTCAGGGACTGCCGGTTGTCTTCGACGGCGTCGGCGCGCACACCTTCGATGCGAGCCTCGCCAGCCTGCGAACCCGCGGCCATCTCGTGCTCTTCGGCGCGGCAAGTGGTGCCGTGCCGCCGTTTGATCCGATTCGGCTCGCCCAGGGCGGTTCGCTGACCCTGATCCGGCCCAGCCTCGGGGACTTCATCGCCGATCGGTCCGAACTGCTCCGACGGGCCGCCGATGTGTTCGAGTGGGTGCGCTCCAAGGCGCTTAAGGTCACCGTAACGGGCCGCTACGCATTGTCCGAGGCCGCCCAGGCCCACAGCGATCTGGAGGCTCGGCGTACCACCGGCAAGCTGCTCGTTGTACCGGATGCAGCCTTTATTGGATACCGCGAGGGGACGCGCAGCTGATGCAGGGTTCCGCCGGGTGACATGGCGGGGATACCTGGGTCCCGTACTGGGGTGCCGTCACGATGGCCTGAGCTTTGCCCCGTGACGTGGACACCCTGACACTTGGATCTTGACGATCCAGGAAGGGAAGTCCAGGTGGGACGTCCGTCGAAGTACTCGGACGAGTTCCGTCGTGATGCCGTCGCGCTGTACCGGGCCTCGGGGGGCCGGCGCACGTTCGCGGCCGTCGCGAAGGAGATCGGGGTCAACCGTGAGACCTTGCGGAACTGGGTGCGCGCTGCCGCTGCCGAGCCGGCGTCGACCGGGCCAGCACTGCGTGCCGACGAGCGGGCCGAGCTCGCGCGGCTTCGCAAGGCCGAGCGCGAGTGGCAGGTCGAGAAGGAGATCCTGCGCCGGGCAGCCGCGTATTTCGCACGGGAGATGAAGTGAGGGCCCGCCGCTGGGACTTCATCTCCGCCCATGCCGCCGAGTTCGGTGTCCAGCGGTTGTGCGAGGTCCTGGGCGTCGCTCGTTCCGGCTACTACGCCTGGCAGGCCGGTGCTCGGGCGCGTGCCGACCGGGCGGCGGCGGAGGCCGCGCTGGTGGGCGAGATCCGCGAGGTCCATCGGGAGACGCGGGGCGCCTACGGGGTGCCGAGGGTGCACGCGGAACTGCGGGCCCAAGGTCGGGTGGTCAACCGCAAGCGAATAGCCCGTCTGATGCGTGAGCACGGCATCATCGGCCGTCACCTGCGCAAACGCTGCCGAACCACCGTCCGGGACAGGAGCGTGCCGCCGGCGCCGGACCTGGTCGGACGGGACTTCACCGCGGGCGGGCCCGATGTCCGGTGGGTCGGCGACATCACGTATCCACCGGTCGGCGGCTCGTGGATGTACCTGGCCACCGTCATCGACCTGCACTCGCGCCGGCTCGTGGGCTGGTCGATGGCCGACCACATGCGCACCCGGCTGGTCGCCGACGCTCTGGAGGCCGCGGTGGCGACCCGCGGCGGCCTGGTCGACGGCGTGATCTTCCACTCGGACAGGGGCTCTCAATACGGCTCGGCCGAGTTCGCGGGACTCTGCCGGCGCCACGGGATCCGGCGGAGCATGGGAAAGGTCGGCTCCAGCTACGACAACGCCGCGGCGGAGAGAGCTTCTTCGCCTCGTTGAAGCGGGAGTTGATGCACGGAGCCCGCTGGGCCAGCCAGCATCAGGCGAGGCTGGAGGTGTTCCGCTGGGTCTCCTTCTACAACCTCCGCCGTCGCCACTCCACGCTCGGCTACCTCAGCCCGGTCCAGTTCGAACAGCAGACAGCGACGTCCCGTAGGATCACCCTCGCCGCATGAAACCCCGTGTCCACATCCCGGGGGAAGGCTCAGACCTCACGGATCGCGCGCTCACGGAGCTCGTCAGGGTATTTGCGTGGTGCTGGCACAGCAGGCGGTTCTCCTTACGCCAGGATCGTAACCCTGGCTTCGGGGACTCCACCAAACTCAGGACAGCTCAGACTGTCTCCCCGACCCATTCCCCCATCGCCACGAAACGAGTCTGGCCCCGCCACTCACCAGGCGGGGCCAGAACCCAACATCTTCATCAGTCTTCTAGGCGAGTTCAACCTGAATAACCGGTGGTTGGGTTCAGCCGATGGCCAAGGCGGGATCTGCCGGCGACGCCGACCGTGCACCCTCGTCGCTCCCGAAGCCGGCCGTCAGGAGTGCCGCGTTTGACGTCAGTCCGGCACGGGGCTGCACTGGATTCATGGACGCTGCGGCGGCTCCGCCCTAGGGAGAGCAGCGATGACAACCATGGACACGTTCAACCTTCTGCAGCCGTACAAGATCGCCGAGGAGACTTTCGTCATTCCCTGGGCCCTTGAGGCCCCGCCGGTCGGCCACTTTCCGATGAACTCGATGGTGATCCGGGGAGCCGAACCGGTCCTTGTGGACACAGGGGCGCCTGCGGTGCGCGCCCAGTGGCTGGAGGCCGCCTGGTCCGTCGTGGATCCCCTGGACGTACGGTGGATCTTCCTCACCCACGACGACCGCGACCACGCCGGCAACCTCCTGGCGGTCCTCGCGGAATGCCCTAACGCGACCCTGCTGACGACATGGTTCTCCATCGGCCGCATGGCCGAGGAGTGGGAGACTCCCATCAACCGGTGCCGCTTCATGACCGACGGCGACACGATCGACGCGGGCGACCGCACCCTGGTCGCCAAGCGACCGCCCCTGTACGACAACCCCACAACCCGCGCCCTCTTCGACCCGAAGACCAACGTCCTGTGGGCCGTCGACACCTTCGCCACGAACGTGCCGACCCCCATGCCCGAAACAGCAGCGATGTCGCCAGCCGAATTCCGCGACGGCCAGTTCTTCGGCGGGCGCCTGATCTCCCCTTGGGCCGCCCTGCTGGACACCGAAAAGTTCGGGACGGTCGTCACTGACTTCCAGCGCCTGAACGCCGAGGTCGTCGCCGGCTGCCACTGCCCGGTCCTCCGCGGCCCCCAGATCCCCGAGGCCTACGACCTCCTCCGCCAGCTCCCCGAAATCCCACCGTGGACAGAATTCACCCAGGCCGACCTGGACCAGTGGATGGCCGTTGCCGAGAGCTCGGTTCCGCCGGAGCAGCCGCGGCCGTCGGGGACGTGAGTGGCGCTGACCCACGGCGTTGGGATCTGCTGCATTCCGGCGAGGCGGTGCTGGCGGCGCCTCGTGGATGAGGGCGCCCGTCTCCGCAGGGCCCAGCCGCATCCGGTCGGCCCCGGTGGTCGGGCAGCACGCGATCAGCAGGTGCCGGATCGCCGCCCGGCGGAGTTCCGGAGTGGCTTCTTCTCACAGCTGGGGTGTCTTGCCGAAGCCGTCGTGGCCGGCGCCGGGGGCGGTGAGGGCGAGCCAGCCGTGGGCGCGGGTGGGGTGTCGGCGGTGATGGTCGCGGGGTCGAGGGAGAGGTGGTGGGCGGCGGCGTTGATGTCCTGCATCTCGGAGCCGTTGGCCTCCGGGTAGGCGTCGTGGTAGTCCTCCTCGTCCTCGAAGTCGGCCACGGTGAGTACCTCCTCTCAGGTCAGCGGATCGCCCGTCCATTCCGGCTCGCTGTAGCGCCAGTAGCCGCGCACGACGGTGCCCTGCTCGGCGGTGGCCCAGATGATCGCGTCGGCGAGCGGGTCCTGGAAGTACACCTGGGCCGTGCCGCATGCCACACTGAGGCGCTCGATCACCTCGTACGGTTCGGCGCGAGCCCGTTGGTGGCGGCGATGCCCTCGCCGATGCGGGTGCCGCTCGCCTCCAGGAACTCGACCTGCACCATGTAGTTGCTGGCCTTGCCGCTGTGGTTGGTCATGGTGAGCTGCGGACGGCCAGTGCAGGACGGGGTCGGCCGAGCACTTGGTGATCTCGACGACCTTCGTCTTGTCACTGTCGCCGGCCGGGGCGGGCGCAGCAGCATCGCCAGCGGACGGGGCACCGGCGGCGGGCTGGGCGGGGACGGCCGCTGCGGTGGACTTCTGGGTGGGGCTGCTGGCTGGGGGTTCACAGGCGACGGCAGCGGCGGGCAGGCAGGCGGCAGCCACGGCGAGGGTAATGGGGCGCATGGGATCCTCTGTGGGATGAGCGGTAAGGACCCGAACGTCTCGTCCGGCCCGACTGTCCGGGGCAGTGCGGCATTGGGATCGCGGGAGCAGCTGCGGGTGCACGGCTGCGATCCGGTGCACGGTTCCTTGGATCGGCCGCGGAAGCTCGGGATCCACAACGGCAGCAGTCCCGGGTTCGCCGGAGCGCCTGAAGAAGCCACACGTGGTCGCCTCCCGAGCGACGACGGACAACACGGAACCGGGCCGGGATCGGCGGCACCAGGGACACGGCTGGGACTGCCCCGAGCGCAGCCGCCCAAGGAGACGGTCTTCGAGGGCGATCGGCTCGGGCCCACGCCGGGGTCTTGACACCGCTGCACCCCAACCCTCAAGATCGGCCCGTGAACCTGTCAGACAGCCAGACAGGTGGCGGGATTCCGCGGCGCGTCAGCGCCATGGAAGCGGTGTTCGGCCACCTACGCAGCGCCATCGAGCGCGGTGAGTACGCCGTGGGGGACAAGCTCCCCTCGGAAGCGGAGCTGTGCCGCACCCTGGAGGTCAGCCGGCCCGTGCTGCGGGAGGCGCTCCGCGCCCTGCAGGCCATGGGCCTGACGGTCTCCAAGACCGGCAAGGGCACCTTCGTCGTGGCGAACACGGTCGAGGACCCCACCTTCGGCGACTACGCGGCCAGCGACCTGCTCGAGGTGCGCCGCCACGTCGAGATCCCCGTCGCCGGCTACGCGGCGCTGCGCCGCACTCCGGAGGACCTGGACCACCTGGCCCACCTGCTCGACCGGATGGAGCGGGAGACCGACACCACCGCGTGGGTCGCCCTGGACACCGTCTTCCACCTGGCGGTGGCCGAGGCTTCCCGTAACCCGGTGTTCCGCAGGGTCATCGAGGAGATCCGTGACGCACTGGCGCGTCAGTCCACCTTCCTCAACGAACTGGGCGGTCGGCGCGAGCAGTCCAACTGCGAGCACCGGGCGATCGTCGAGGCGCTGGTCGACGGTTCCGAACACGACGCGGTCGAGGCCATGTCCCACCACCTCCACCGGGTCGAGACGACCCTCACCGACATCGTGCGCCCCCCGCGCACGGACACTTCCACGGAAGGCGGACCCGAGGCGTGAGCGAGCAGTTCCTCAAGGACGAGAAACTCCCCACGACCCGTCACGTCGATGCCGGGGACACCGGCTACAGCAAGTCCCTCAAACCCCGGCACGTCAACATGATCGCCATCGGCGGAGCGATCGGCACCGGCCTCTTCCTCGGCGCGGGCGGACGTCTCGCCAACGCCGGGCCCTCCCTGTTCGTGGCGTACGCCGTCTGCGGCGTCTTCGCGTTCCTCGTCGTGCGCGCGCTCGGCGAGCTGGTCCTGTACCGGCCGTCCTCCGGTGCCTTCGTCTCGTACGCCCGGGAGTTCCTGGGAGAGAAGGGCGCGTACACCGCGGGTTGGATGTACTTCCTCAACTGGGCCACCACCGGCATCGCCGACATCACCGCCGTGGCCACGTACACCCACTACTGGCACCTGTTCTCCGATGTCCCGCAGTGGGTGATCGCGCTGGTGGCCCTGGCCGTGGTGCTCACCGTGAACCTCATATCGGTGCGGATCTTCGGTGAGCTGGAGTTCTGGTTCGCGGTCGTCAAGGTGGGCGCGCTGGTGCTCTTCATGGGCATCGCGATCTTCCTGCTGGTCACCCGGCACCCGGTCGACGGTGCCGTACCCGGCCCGGCCCTGATCACCGACAACGGCGGCGTCTTTCCCAACGGTCTGATGCCCATGCTCCTGATCATCCAGGGCGTCGTCTTCGCCTACGCCTCGGTGGAACTCGTGGGCGTCACGGCCGGGGAGACCGAGAACCCCGAGAAGATCATGCCGAAGGCGATCAACTCGATCATGTGGCGCGTGGGCCTGTTCTACGTCGGCTCGGTCGTCCTCCTGTCGATGCTCCTGCCGTGGAACGGCTACAGCGCCGACCAGAGTCCGTTCGTGACCGTGCTCTCCCGCATCGGGATCCCGGCAGCGGGCGGCGTCATGAACCTGGTCGTCCTCACCGCGGCCATGTCCTCGCTCAACTCGGGCCTCTACTCCACCGGCCGGATCCTGCGCTCCATGGCCGTCAACGGTTCCGCCCCGCGGTTCACCGCCCGCATGAGCCGCAGCCAGGTGCCCTACGGCGGCATCCTCCTCACCAGCGGCATCTGTGTCCTGGGCGTCGGCCTCAACTTCGTGGTCCCGGCCGACGCGTTCGAGATCGTGCTGAACCTCGCGGCGATCGGCATCCTCGCCACCTGGGGCATGATCATGGTCTGCCACCTCCTGTTCTGGCGGAAGACCCGCGACGGCGAACTGACCCGCCCCGGCTACCGCCTGCCCGGCTCGCCGTGGACCGAGCTCGTGACCCTGGCCTTCCTCGTCTCCGTCCTCGTCCTCATGTACGCCGACGGCGGCGCCGGGCGCACCACCGTGCTGTGCCTGCCGCTGATCGCTGCGGCGCTGGTCGCCGGCTGGTACGCGGTCCGCGGGCGCGTCGCGCGCGCCGCCGCGGAGACCGACGGCTGAACCCGGGCAGCCCGGGGCACCCCCCGACCCGCCCCCTGTCCGCCCGGGCCCGCCGCCCGCAGGCACCCAGATCACCCAGCCCCACGCCACCACCGATCGAGGCAGTCATGGTCAGCAGCCCCCTCGCGGGCGCCCCCGCGATCCGCGAACCCCGCCACGTGCCCGTCGCCCACGTCACCCGGGGCGGTGTGGTCGAGGGTGTCCACTACGGCTCCGTCGTCGTCCTCGGCGGCGACGGGGAGGTCCGGTTCCACCTGGGCGACATCGAGGCGGCCTGCTACCCGCGGTCGGCCCTCAAGCCGGTCCAGGCCGTCGCCATGGTCAGGGCCGGGCTTCCGCTCGACGGTGAACTGCTCTCCCTCGCGATGGGCAGCCACTCCGGGGAGGAGCGCCACCTCGCCGGCGCCCGGCGGATCCTGGCGCTCGCCGGCCTCGCCGAGGACGACCTGCGCAACCCGCCGGACCTGCCGTACGGTCAGGCCGTCCGCGACGCCTGGGTGCGCGAGGGCCGGCCGCCATCGCGGCTCGCCCAGAACTGCTCCGGCAAGCACGCCGCGATGCTGTACCTCTGCACGCTCAACGGCTGGCCCCTGGAGACCTACCTCGACCCCGCCCATCCGCTCCAGACGGCGATCGCCGACGTCGTCGAGGAGCTCACCGGCCAGCGCATCGCGCACGTCACCGTCGACGGATGCGGCAGCCCGCTGTTCGCCGTCTCCCTGCGCGGCCTCGCCCGCGCCGCCGCCCGGATCGCCGCCGCGCCGCCGGGTACGCCCGAGCGCAGGGTGGCCGACGCAATTCGCGACCACCCGGAGATGGCCTCCGGCGCCGGACGGGACGTGGCCGAGCTGATGCGCGCGGTGCCCGGGTTGATCACCAAGGACGGTTTCGAAGGCGTCCATGTCGCCGCGCTGCCCGACGGCCGCGCCGTGGCCGTGAAGATCGCCGACGGCGCGAACCGGGCGCGCGTTCCGGTGGCGGCGGCCGCCCTGGCGCTGACGGGAGTCGACCCACGGCTGCTGACCGGATTCGCGGGGGAGCCGGCGACCGGCGGCGGTCGGCCCGTCGGCGGCGTCCGGCCGACGGCGGCGCTGGACCCGTCGGCCCTGCTCACCCCCGCGTGACCCGACCCACCACTTCAGGAAGAAGAGGACCCGCACACCCATGACCGCCGCCACCCGCAGCGAACACGACCTGCTCGGAGACCGCGACGTCCCCGCCGACGCCTACTGGGGCGTCCACACCCTGCGCGCCACCGAGAACTTCCCCATCACGGGCACGCCCATCTCCACCTACCCGCACCTGATCGACGCCCTGGCCGCCGTGAAGGAGGCCGCCGCCCTCGCCAACGAGGAACTCGGCCTGCTGGAACCCGCAAAGGCCGGGGCGATCACCGCCGCCTGCCGCGAGATCCGCGGCGGCGAACTCCATGACCAGTTCGTCGTCGACGTCATCCAGGGCGGCGCCGGCACCTCCACCAACATGAACGCCAACGAGGTCGTCGCCAACCGGGCGCTGGAGCTGCTGGGCCACGCCAGGGGCGAGTACCGGCACCTGCACCCCAACGAGGACGTCAACCTCGGCCAGTCCACCAACGACGTCTACCCGACCGCGGTCCGGATCGCGACCGTCTCCGCGGTACGCGGCCTGCTCGAGGCGATGGCCGTCCTGCAGGACGCCTTCGCCCGCAAGGCCGTCGAGTTCCGCCACGTGCTGAAGATGGGCCGCACCCAGCTGCAGGACGCCGTGCCGATGACGCTCGGCCAGGAGTTCTCCGCCTTCGCCGTCATGCTCGACGAGGACCGCAGCCGGCTCGCGGAGGCCGTCGAGCTGATCCACGAGATCAACCTCGGCGCGACCGCGATCGGCACCGGCCTCAACGCCCCCGCCGGATACGCGGAGGCTGCCCGCCGCCACCTCGCGGACATCACCGGGATGCCCCTGGTCACAGCGGCCAACCTGGTCGAGGCCACCCAGGACTGCGGCGCGTTCGTCCAGATGTCCGGTGTGCTCAAGCGCATCGCCGTCAAGCTGTCCAAGACCTGCAACGACCTGCGCCTGCTGTCCTCCGGGCCGCGAGCGGGCCTCGGTGAGATCAACCTCCCGCCGGTCCAGGCGGGTTCGAGCATCATGCCCGGCAAGGTCAACCCGGTGATTCCGGAGGTCGTCAACCAGGTCGCCTTCGAGGTGATCGGCAACGACGTCGCCATCACCATGGCCGCCGAGGCCGGACAGCTCCAGCTCAACGCCTTCGAGCCGATCATCCTGCACTCGCTGTCGGAGTCCATCACCCACCTGCGCGCCGCCTGCCTCACCCTCGCCGAGCGCTGCGTCGTCGGCATCACCGCCAACACCGAGGCCCTGCGCGCGACCGTCGAGAACTCCATCGGCCTGGTGACCGCCCTGAACCCGCACATCGGGTACACGGCCGCCACCGGCATCGCCAAGGAAGCCCTCGCCAGCGGCCGGGGCGTGGCCGAACTCGTCCTGGAGAAGGGGCTGCTCCCCTCCGAGCAGCTTGCAGCGCTGCTGCGGCCGGAGGTGATCGCAGGTACCGGCGCCCCGGTCGCCTGACGACGGCTCATCACAGGCATCTCGGCCGCGTACCGCTCACCTGCCGGCGACGGAGACGGTACGCGGCCACCCCGGCCGGTGCGGCGGCGTTACCGACAGCCAGAGCATACGAACTGACACCATGTGGGTGGTGCGGTGCTCCCACGAGGAAGCCCGTAGCGGTCAGAAGAACCAGCCGGGTGTCTCCTGGTAGGCGGGCATCGGGTACTCGCAGATGTCGGCGGGGGCATGTTCGTAGCGGGCCTGGGTTTGGACAGCGACGCCTGCGCCGATGTGGTCGAGACCGTCAGCGCCGACGACCGCGGCCAGCGCGATCGCCCCGTAAGCCAGGGGCGCGGCGATCCGGGCGGGCGGGTCGACGACGAGGTGGAGCACTCCGATAGCGCAGCCCAGTCCGGCAACGACGAGAACCAGGGCGATCACGGAGAAGATGAGCGTGAGTGAGCCCGGTTCCCGGCAGAGGATGTATACGTGCGGGGGCTTCACATGGGCCGGTAGGCGCTCGTAGACGGCCGCCGCGATGAGGAGCATGCCGCCCATGGGCACCAGTGCCCAGAGCCGGGAGTTGGTCCGGGCGCGCTCGGCGGTGGCCTGCATGCGGGGTCCCTCCGGCTCCGGAGCAGTCGAAGTCACCGACGGCTCTCCGGGGCGCCGCGAGCGTGCGGTTCGAATCAACGCAGATCTGTCAACGGCCTTGAAACCAGGGCAACAGCCGGCGTCACCACAGGACGCCGACCACGACTGCGACCACGATGACGGGCCCGAGATCGGCTGGGAGGGCCGCGCCGAGCGCACCTGCGGCTGGACCCTGGAGACCCAGTTCGCCGACGGCGACTGTATCAAGGCCGACCACGACTGCGACACCGATCAGTAGCACCACCGCGCCGGGGCGGCCGCGCACCGGGCCGCCCCGCTCGCTCTCCTGGAGGACGCGTTGCACGGCTACGGCCGCACCCTGCTGACCCAGCCCCCCACGGCCGACGGTAGGGCGGCGCCGGCCGGCGACCTGACCGGGCGCGACTTCACCGCGGAGCGTCCGGACACGAGACCGGTCGGAGACGTCACCTGCCTGCCGCGTTGAAGGGCTGCCGCTACCGGCCGCGTCAGCCGGCGGCGTGGGCGCCCGGGGTTGTGGCGGTGGCGGGCCGGGCCGGTGTCGGGTGTGCGCGCTGTGCCCGGTGGGTCGCGGTGAGGGCGGTGACGATGCTCTGCGTCCAGGACAGTCGCACGCGCAGCCGGGTCGCCGGGTCGTCGCAGGCGGGGTGGCCGAAGGCTCCGTCGGCGCCCTGCTGGGAGAGGAGGAAGGCGACGGCGTCACGGGTGATGCGGTGGTCGGCCCATCCGCCGGCCGTGAGGTCGCGGACGATACCGGCGAGGCGTCCGAGGTGGTAGGTGCGGCGGGCGTCGGGGATCTCGGCGGCGAGGGCCTCGGCGGCCCGCGACGGGAACTCGGCTGGCCCGGGGACCGCGGGAGGGGGGCCGGGTGGGATCAGGCCCAGGTCGGCGAGGCGCCGGAGGCCGGGCCTCGCCTGCGGGGGGATGTGCGGGAGGTCGGCGACGGCGGCGGCGGTCCGGGCGAGGAAGACGTCCAGGGAGCGGCAGGCGATGCCCAGCTCTCGCAGTCCGGCGGCGAACTCCCCGACCACCTCGATGCCGTGGGCCTGCCACACCTCGTCGCCCGCGCCGTCGGGGTCCGGGTCGGCGAGGAGGCGCGCGAAGTGGTGAAGTGCGTCTCCGGCGAGTTCGGTACGGCCGATGGCGCTCGCACCGAGGGCGGCCGCAGCCGCAGCGGGCAGTCCTACGTCGGAACCGAAGCGGGTGCTGGCCTCGCCGAGCCACCGGACGGCGCTGCGGATCGGACCGTCGAGGTCGGGGGCCGGCCGGCGCGTGCTGGGGCGGGGCCCGTGGGGGACCCGGGGGCTGCGCTCCAGGAGCGAGGCCAGGGCGGCGACGACGGTGGTGTGGTAGCCGGTCGCCCACCGCCGGAAGCGGTCGTCGCCGGCGGCCAGCTTCGGGTGGACGATGCCGGGCGGACCACCCACCCGGCCGTCCGGTTCCTGGACGGAGATGAGGAACTGCCAGGCGAGATCGGCCTCCCGGGAGTCCCTCACCCCGAGACACCGCAGGCAGCACAGCAGTTCCCCGACCAGGTCGGCGTTGCGCCGGGCACGGGTGAGCACGAGCAGCGCTTCGAGGAGTTCAACCGCGTCTGCGGGCTCGAACCCGCCGGGCCACCGCGGTCGGCGCAGGCCGAAGTCGGTGGCGTAGAAGACGGTGTGGGTGATGGCGTAGATGTCACGGTCGGCGAGTTTGACGACGTTCGGCCGGTTGCACAGCAGCGTGAACGGCAGGACCTCGTCCATGGTGGGCAGGTCGTGGTCGATGCCGCACAACTGAAGGGTGTGCAGGAGGTCCAGCTGCCGGTAGGGCACCCGTTCGAACGCGGCCGCGTAGCCGCCGGCCGCAGCCTGTTCGAGGATCCGCCGGAACCCCGTATCCTCGCGGCCGCACAGCCGCAGCGCGACGTAGGTGCCGGCGTACAGGAGGAGCGCGGCCTCGTCGCGGGCGGCGAGTTCGCGGTAGGAGGGGCGGGCGGTGATCTCCTGGACCTGGTCGAGGAGTGCGGTGTAGTCGGCGTCCAGCGGGGTGGGATCGAGCCGGGCCCGCAGTCCGACGAGGAACGCCGTCTCGATCAGTGCCTTACGGGCGAACAGGACGCCGTCGGGGTCCGCGCCGGCCGGGTCGATCAGGGCGCGGCGCGCAGCGAGCCAGGCGATGGCCTGGGTCTCGACCGCGCGCCGGTTCTCGGTGCCGTCGCCGGGTTGCGTGATGGTCATCGGAGGGCCTCCCGGCATGGTGCGGCGGTAGTGGGTTCAGGCGTGGGCGGGTGGGTTCAGCCGGTGGTGCCGTCGGCGGCGTCGGCGATCTGGTTGGCGACCACGAGGACGTACCGCTCCCAGGCCAGGACGTAGCCGGCGACCTCGTCGAGCTGGCCGACCTGGTCGACGACGCGCTCCAGCGGGAGGGAGAGGTCGACGAGTCCGCTGGTCCTCAGGAAGTCCAGGGCCTTGCGGGCGTCGACGGGCGGGCAGGACATGGCATCGCTCCCATCAGTGGGTGAGGCAGATAGGAGGATTGTCGGGAGGGGCTGTCGGAGGTGTCACCGGTGATGGTGGCTCGAATATGTGGTCGGCCTGGTGACGGCCTCCTCTCGCCGGGGTCGCGGGCCGCAAACGGGCCGAACGAGTGACACCATGCGGGGTCAGATGGGGGGCGCACGATCGTTCGTTCACGCCTCATGAGGGCGGGGCGCCCCGGGCGGCGATGGCCGGGGATTCGGTCTGCGCATGCCCTTGAAAAGCAATGTGACGTGTGCCATTTTACCACGCGGGCCCGTCGCTGCCGGGCCGTCTGCTCCCACCCCCAGGAGTGAATCGTGCGCGCCCTCGCCACCACGCTGCTCATCGCAGCCATAGCGGCCAGCCCCCTCCACGCCGCCCAAGCCGCCCAAGCCGCACCCGACTCGGGCCGGGTGGTCGCGGACCCGGGCCAGCGCCCGGCCCACGGCAACGCCAAGGAGACCTTCGGCGCAGCCGGTGGCGGGCTGGAATCGCGCATCCTGCCGATCGTCCACACCTGCAGCCCGTCGCTGCGGATCCGGGCGCAGGAGATGACGGCCGACCAGCTCGCGGCGACCTGCACCAGCCTGGCCGACCAGGACGCCTACTTCCACGGCGTGGTCAAGGACCCGGGGCCGGTCGCGAGCGACTACAACACCACCCTCGAGGTCGACGTCTTCAACTCGAGCGCCGACTACAAGGCCTACGCCCGGAAGATCTACGGCATCGACACCAACAACGGCGGCATGTACCTGGAGGGGGACCCGGCCAGGGCGGGCAACCAGCCCCGGTTCATCTGCTACGAGCGCACCGACGTGAGCCCCGGCTGGCAGATCTGGAACCTCAACCACGAGTACACGCACTACCTCGACGGCCGCTTCGACCTGTACGGCGACTTCAGCGCCAGCCAGACCACTCCCACGGTGTGGTGGACCGAGGGGATCGCGGAGTACGTGTCCTACTCCTACCGGGGCGTCACCTACACCAACGCGATAGCCGAGGCCGGCAAGCACACCTACTCCCTCCGCACGCTGTTCGACACCACCTACGACAACAGCGACGTCTCGCGTACCTACTACTGGGGCTACCTCGCCGCCCGCTACATGGTCGAGAAGCACCCGGCCGACGTCTCCTCCGTGCTCGGCTACTACCGCGCCGGAAACTGGGCCGCCGCACGTTCCCTCCTCACCTCGCTGGACTACGAGAGCGACTGGCACGCCTGGCTGACCGCCGTGGCGGCGGGCGCCTGATCCGCGTCCCTGCCTCGCGCCGCCGTCCAGCGCCCGAACGGTGTCCGGGCGCGGGCGGCGGCGACCGCCGCAGCACATGGCCACCGCGACCGCGTCGGCCACGCCACGGCCTGCGGACGGGCGGGGGTGACACGTCCCACCGACCGGGGGCGCGCCGCGGCCCGCGCCGCGCACACGATGTGCCCCCGGGCCGGGCTCCGGCTTATCCGAACTGGCCGGGCTGGTAGTCACCGGCGGGCATCTGAAGCATGACGTTCCCGCGGTTGAAGGCGTTGATGACGGTGATGACGCCCACCAGGGCGGCGAGCTGCTCCTCGTCGTAGTGCTTGGCGGCGTTCGCCCACACCTCGTCCGGGACGCCGCCCGCCGCATCGGCGATGCGGGTGGCCTCTTCCGTCAGCTCCAGCGCGGCTCGCTCGGCCTCGGTGAACACCGTGGCCTCGCGCCAGGCCGCGACCAGGTTGAGGCGCACCGCGGACTCACCGGCGTGGACGGCGTCCTTGAAGTGCATGTCGGTGCAGAAGCCGCAGCCGTTGATCTGGCTGGCGCGGAGCTTGACCAGCTCCTGCGTCGAGGCCGGCAGCGTCGATCCCTCGAGGACCTTGCCCGCCGCGATGATGTGCTTGAAGACCCTGCCCAGCACCGGGCTGGTGAAGGGGTTGAGCCGTGCTTCCACGATGCGCTCCATGCCGTTGTCCGACGGTTACACACCTCTGACGGTTCAGCCCGTCCAGCTGTGACATGAACGCCCCCGTGACGTGCGTCACCCTGGCCGGGCGGCGGGTTGAGCGCAGGGAGGACCCGGGTCAGGCGGAGGCGAGGTGTGCTGCGACATACGGCACCGCGACGGTCTCCAGGCCGCGGACGGTGCCGAACATCGGGTGGACGTTGACCTCGAAGACCACACCGCCGCTTTCGGCTGCCAGGTCCACTCCCGCGAAGGGCAGGCCGAGCGACTTGGTGGCCGAGACCGCCAGTTCGGCCAGCCCGGTCGGCAGATCCTCCTCACGCAGGAGGGTGGAGACGGTACCCCGGCTCTCGTTGCAGGGTGCGTCGGGGTCCGGCTGGATGTGCTCGACCGCGCGCAGCACCTGCCCGCCGAGTACCACGACCCGGTACTGGTGGCGCCTGCCGTCCTGATTGAAGTTCGCGGCGTCGCGGGCGATCAGCCAGTCGGTGCCAGCCGTGGCGTAGTGCCGTGCGGCGGTGGCGAGTTGGGCGCGGGTGGTGATGTGGAAGACGTCACTGCCGCCCATGCCGACGGTCGGCCGGGCCCAGACGTCACCGCCCAGGTGCTCGAATGCCTCGGCGGCTTCCTGCACGGTCGGCCGAGAGAGCGCGATGGTGGGCATGTGGGCGATGCCGTCACGGGTGAAGCACTCGATGGTGCGGTCCTTCTCGGTCGCGGCCCGCCATGCCTGCGTGCCGGCGCCCAGCGCGCGGGCGCCGTGGGCGCGCAGCTGGCGCTGGCAGTTCTCGAATGCGCGGCGCCGGTGCGGTGGGATCCCGTAGACCAGCACCGTGTCCGTGGTCGCCGCCAGGCCGTCGGCCTCCAGCCGCAGCCCCTCGTCCATCGTGTCGATGCGGCCGCTGCCGCCGGTCATGAAGTTACTGCTGAGGATGTGCCCCGTACACGCCAACCCGTCGTGCTGCGCCCACCGGTCCCGGTGATGCAGCCGGTCCTCGCCCGCACGATTCCGGTCGAGGGCGCCCTCCCGGGCGGCTGCCAGTACACGGTGAAGTTATGGACAGGGTTCTGATCTGTCCGTTTGTCCGTTGGGGTGAGGACGGGAGTTGAACCCTGCGGGTGACTTTCAGCGAAGAAGCGAAAGCCCGAGCGTGGGCTCGCCTGGGCCGGAGTTCCCCGCCGTATCGGCTGGGAAAACCGCTGTGGGGCGAATGGATCATGGTGGTAGAACTATCGCCGTGCACAAGACTCTGGAGTTTCCCGATCTGCTGCGGCTGATCGACGAACGTTCAACCGCCTTCCGCGCCGCGATCGCCGTCGCGCCCAGCCTCGACCTGCCCGTGCCGACCTGCCCCGAGTGGACGCTGTTCGACCTGGTGCAGCACATCGGCGAGGGCCGCCGTCGCTGGGCCGCCACCGTCGCCGCCGGCCCGGACGCCACGTCCAGGACCCCGGCCCAGGGTGACGCGGTCGCGCCGCAGGAGCGCGAGGGCGTGCTGGCCTGGCTGGCCGCCTCGACCGAGCTGTTGCTGGCGGCCCTGCGGGAGGCCGGTCCGGACCAGGGCTGCTTCACCGGCTGGGGTGTCACGCAGACGCCGCACACTGCCGGTGGCGTCGCCCGGCACCAGGTCCAGGAGATCGCGGTGCACACCTACGATGCCCAGCTCACCGTGGGCGACTCAGCCGCACTGCCTGTCGAGGTGGCGCTCGACGGTGTCGAGGAGAGCCTGTTCATCGCCAGCTTCACGAGGAGTGCCTGGCCGCACAGGCCCACCGCCTTCGACTTTCACGCCACCGAGGACCGCTCCTGGCGCCTCACGGTCGACGGCGACGGTGCACGGACCACCCGGCTGCCCGCCATCGGCGGGGCCCCGGAAGCGGCAGGCCTCTCCATTCGCGGCACGGCCAGTGATCTGGTCCTCTGGCGGTACGACCGCATTTCGGCGGACTCCCTGCAACTCGACGGGGATCCGGAGCTGCTCGACCTGCTCTTCGCCTGGGAACCGGAGGACTGGGCGTGACGACAGGCCACCGCGTACAAACCTGTCGCTGAATCGCGAACGGATCCTGCCAGGTGCAGGGCTTCCGCCGGGTTGGCAGGACGGCGACCTCCCGGCCCCACGTCTCCTCGTCGGGGTCCAGGGGTGGGAACTCGGTGATGTCGAGGAAGGGGGCGGTGCCAACCTCCTCGACCTCGCTCAGGTAGATGGTGACGCCCGTGCGGCCGGAGCTGAGGGCGATCCAGCGGACTGTGCTGGTCGGGAAGGCATCGGGTCAAGCGCGGGGCGCGGGAGAACCGGACGACGGTGGTGCTCGCGCAGGGCGGCGTTCTCGGTCAGCAGGGTCGTGATCACGGTGGCTGCCGCGTCGACCTGGCTTTGCCGCCACCGCTGGCAGGACCGGCCAGCCAGGCACCGAGAAGCCGGTCGGCCTCCTCGATGGGCAACAGCTCCTGGACGTCATCGCGGTCGAGTCCTGGGACGTCCTCAGCTTCAGAGTTCTCCGTCGGTCCGCGAAGCAGAGGCGCAGACCGCCTCCGAGCGTTGAGGGCGGTCGGACAGCGGCGGTCAGCGTGGTCGGCGGGGCAGCGGGACGACGTCGCGTCCGGCGGGAGCTCGGACTCCTCCACCGTGGCCCGTACGCGCCACGTGTTCACAATCATGGCGCTAGGTATACGGTCAGTGACCGACTGTGCACAAGGCATCGTGCCCGTGGGCTGGCCACGACGTACGGCACCTCCGGCGGGCCGACCCCGGGGCGGTGGATCAGGACCAGGCACGCGGAAACCGTCGACGCGGAGCTGGTCGGGATCACCGGCGCACCGCTGCGGCCGGACGTCGTCCTGGTGCTGCTCCCGGACGGCCGGCAGGAGGTCGCCTCCACCCGCCTGAATGCTTGAGGACGATCTCGCCGACGCAGCGTCCGGCGGCCCGGTCGGTGATCGCCAGGTCCAGCCGGTCGGTCTGATCCGCGCGGGTGCCGTACCGCGCACGCATCCGCCGCTCGGCGTCCTCGTCCCACGGCGGCACGGGGTTGCCCGGGTCGGTGTAGCGGCCGACCTCCGGGTCGGTCAGCCAGGACCGGATCGCCGAGGTGTCCTCCGTCAGGTCGAACGGGCGGAGAACCACCGACTCGCCGGTGAGCACGGGCTTGACGGCGAAATCGGTGCGTTGACGATCATTCATGGCGCGATTGTGAGCGGCGGCCGACGGCCGGGGCAACCGCATTTCAGGGCCGCCCAGCCCCGCGGTGGGCGGGCTCAGGGCGTGCTGGTGAAGGCGCGGCGGTAGGTGCGGGGCGGTACACCCCGGCGCCGGACGAACTGCTCGCGCAGCACGGCCGCGCTGCCGTAGCCGACCGCGTGGGCGATCTCCTCCACGGACAGGTCCGTGGTCTCCAGGAGTTCCTCGGCCCTGCTGAGGCGCAGGCCGCGCAGCCAGGCGTGCGGGGTGGTGCCGGTCGCGGCGGTGAAGCGGCGGGCGAAGGAGCGCCGGCTCATCATCGCGCGGCGGGCCAACTCGGTGACGGGCAGCGGCTGGTGGAGGTTCTCCCGGGCCCAGCCGAGGACCTCGGCGAGCCGCTCGTCCTGGCTGTTGTCGGGGACGGGCGCGGCCAGGTACTGGGCCTGTCCGCCGTCGCGGTGGGAGGGCAGCACGATGTCCCGGGCGACGCCGTTGGCCAGCGCGGCGCCGTGCTCCCGCCGCAGCAGGTGCAGGCAGAGGTCGAAGCCGGCGGCCGCTCCCGCGCCCGTCACCACGGTGCCCTCGTCCACGTAGAGCGCATCCGCGTCCACGGTGACCTCCGGGTGGCGGTCGGCGAGCAGGTCGGCGAACCGCCAGTGGGTGGTGGCCCGCAGGCCGTCGAGCAGCCCGGCGGCGGCGAGCGCGAAGGTGCCCACGCAGTGGGCCGCGACCACGGCGCCGCGCCGGTGCGCGGTCCGCAGCGCGTCGAGGACGGCGGGCTCGGGCGGGGTGCGGAAGTCGGCCCCCGGCAGGGCGATGACCAGGTCGGCGCCGGCGAGCCGGTCCAGACCGTGGGCGACGGACAGCGGCACGCCGAAGTCCGTGGGCACCGGCCCGGGCCGGTCGGTGCACAGGGCGAGGTCGAACCCGGGCAGCCCAGCCCCGTGCGGACCGAACACCTCGGTGACGATGCCGACGGCGAGCATGCCGACACCGGCGGGGACGTAGGCGGCGACGGTCGTGAAGGGCACGGCCGCAGTCTGCCACAGGTTGGCACGAATCCTGCGATCACCGGCATCAGTGCCACTCGTGCCCGGAGCACGCGCCCGCGACGATGGAGGCATGACAGACGCACCGCTCGGCCGCAGCGCCGACTTCAAGGTCCTGACCACCGGTTACGTGGGCTCCACCGGCCCCGGGGTGGCCGCCACCGTCTCCTACGTGTCCGACGCCGGCCGGCACGTGATCTTCGACCCGGGCATGGTGGCGAGCATCGACCACATCCTCGCCCCGCTGGCGGAGCTGGGCCTGGGCCCCGAGGACATCACCGACGTGGTGCTCAGCCACCACCACCCGGACAACACCGTGAACGCCGGCCTGTTCACCCGGGCCCGGGTGCACGACCACAAGGTGGAGTACCGGGGCGACCAGTGGACCAACCGGGACGCCGAGGGCCACGAACTCACCCCGTCGCTGCGGCTCATCCGCACCCCCGGCCACAGCCACGAGGACATCACCCTGCTGGCGGGCACCGAGGCGGGCGTGGTGGCCTTCGCCGGCGACCTGTGGTGGCACGCCGAGGGCCCCGCGGACGACCCGGTCGCCCCGGACCGCGAGCTGCTGCGCGCCTCCCGGGAGCGGGTGCTGGCCGCGGCCGACCTGATCGTGCCCGGCCACGGCGGCCCTTTCACCCCGGACCTGACCACGCCGCGGTAGGGCCGTTGCCCCACGGCCGGTGCGGCAGCGGTCAGCGCCGGCGGGCGGCGTCGAGGGCGAGGTCCACGGCCTGGTCGGGGGTGGCGGCGGTCAGCAGGGGACCGGCGGTGGGGGCGTCGGGGAGGGGCCAGCCGTCGAGCAGGACCACGGGCCGGCCGGTGCGGACGGCCAGGGCGACCTCGCTGAGCGTGCCCCAGCTGCCGCCCACGGCCAACACGGCGTCACAGGAGCGGACCAGCAGGCCGTTGCGCAGCTCGCCCAGGCCGGTGGTCAGGCCGACCGTGAGGTACGGGTTCCCGCGGGCCCGGTCCTCGCCCGGCAGCAGGCCCACCGTGGTGCCGCCGCGTCCGGCCGCGCCCTCGCAGACCGCCTCCATCACCCCGCCGAGCCCGCCGCAGAGCACCACCGCGCCCCGGTCGGCGAGCAGTTCGCCGACCCGCCGGGCCAGCGCGCGCTGCCGCTCACCCGCCTCGGACGGGCCCACCACCGCGACGTACGGGGCTGCCCGCGCTGCCTCCACCGGCGCCAACGCGACCTCCGGGGACCGTCCGGGAGCCCGCCGGTCCGGGACTCCACCTGCCCGGAGTATGACGGACCGTCACGGCTCGGCACTGCAGCGCCCGCCCGGGCGGCGGGTCGGGCGAACGGGCGGGGGCTGGCCGAAGCCGAAGGGGCGTCAGAGCAGCCCGCGGAGCAGCGCCATCACCAGGAGCAGGAGGAGGAGCACCCCGCCGATCACCCAGCCCGTCGCCGTGGCGAACACGGCCGGCCGCAGCGCCGCCCGTACGGTCGGCTCCCGGTCGGGCGCGGGCCGCGGGAAGAACCCGCCGACGCAGGCGGCGACCGCGGCCGGGAGCAGCACGCAGGCCAGCCACGCGGGGTCGAGCGCGCCGCTGTCGTACCGGCTGGAGCCGTGCGACAGCTCGGGGGCCACTCCGGCCAGCGGCCAGGTCAGGACGGCGACCAGGAGGGCGTGCCCGAGCACCACCCCGGCGGCGCCCCAGGCCGCGCCGATCCGCCGCGGCCGTGGCAGGTGCGCCAGGCCGTGGACCGCCGTGCCGGTGACCACGGCGACCAGCTGGAAGGCCAGGATCGCGTAGCCCTCGGGCCGCAGCGCCCGCCGCAGCCCCGCCAACCCCTCGGTGGGCTCGGCCAGCTCCTGGAGCCAGAGCGTCCCGGCGACGCCCGCGGCGAGGCTGAGCAGGGAGAGCGCGACCCGCGAAGTCACCCGGACCGGAGAGGCGTGGACGGACGGGGGCGGGATGTGATCGAGCATTCGGCGCAGGCTACCGGCCGCCCGCCGGCCCCGCGGCGGGGGCCCCGCCGCAGGCCCGGCTCACGGCGAACGCACGGGTGGACCCGCCGGCGGCCTCGCGGACGGGCGGAGGCGGGGTACGGGATCGTTCGCATCCGGGTACCCGTCAGTAGCAAATCCGGACCGAAGTCTTGACGCGCTCCGCTCAGCTCGGGATTCTCAGGGGAATCCTGCACGGCCCGCACCCGCGCACCCCACCCCTCACCCCCACCCTCGCGGCACCACCCTCGCGCACACCCCCATCCCCCACTTCGCCTCCCGACAGCAGAGGTGTGACCATGACAGGCCATCACACGGGCAGACGCGCCCTCATTTCCCTGTTGGCGCTGCTCCTCGCCGCAGCCGCCACCGTCCTCGGCGGACTCCCCGGCTCCTCGGCCCGGGCCGCCGACGGCTGGTGGAATCCCGGCGCCCGCCCGTCCCCCGACTCGCAGATCAACGTCACCGGCCCGCCGATGAGCGGCACCGACGCCCGCGGCGAGGTCCGCGGCTTCGTCGACGCCCACAACCACCTGATGTCCAACGAGGGCTTCGGCGGCCGGATCATCTGCGGCGCGACCTTCTCCGAGAAGGGCGTCGCCGACGCCCTCAAGGACTGCCCCGAGCACTACCCCGACGGCGCCCTCGCGCTGTTCGAGAACGTCACCGGCGGCGCCAACGGCCACCACGACCCGGTCGGCTGGCCGACCTTCAAGGACTGGCCGGCCAACGACTCGCTCAGCCACCAGCAGAACTACTACGCCTGGGTGGAGCGCGCCTGGCGCGGCGGCCAGCGGATCCTGGTCAACGACCTGGTCACCAACGGCCTGCTGTGCTCGCTCTACCCGTACAAGGACCGCAGCTGCGACGAGATGAGCGCGATCCGGCTGGAGGCGCAGAAGACCTACCAGCTCCAGGACTACGTCGACCGGATGTACGGCGGCGCCGGCAAGGGCTGGTTCCGGATCGTCACCGACGCCGACCAGGCCCGCGACGTGGTGGCGCAGGGCAAGCTCGCCGTGGTGCTCGGGGTCGAGACCTCCGAACCCTTCGGCTGCAAGCAGATCCTCGACATCGCCCAGTGCAACGAGGACGACATCGACCGCGGCCTGGACGAGCTGTACGGCATGGGCGTGCGCAGCATGTTCCTCTGCCACAAGTTCGACAACGCGCTGTGCGGCGTCCGCTTCGACGAGGGCACCATCGGCGTGGCCGTGAACGCCGGCCAGTTCCTGTCCACCGGCACGTTCTGGACCACCGAGGCCTGCGCCGGCCCGCAGCACGACAACCCGATCGGCCTGCCGACCGCCCAGGCCAACGCGCTGCTCCCCGCGGGCGTCCAACTGCCCACGTACGCCGGTGCCGCCCAGTGCAACACCCGCGGCCTGACCCGGCTCGGCGAGTACGCGCTGCGCGGCATGATGCAGCGCAACATGATGCTCGAACTCGACCACATGAGCGTCAAGGCGGCCGGCCGGGCCCTGGACGTCCTGGAGGCCGGGTCGTACCCGGGCGTCATCTCCAGCCACAGCTGGATGGACCTCGACTGGAGCGAGCGCGTCTACAAGCTCGGCGGGTTCATCGCCCAGTACGCCCACTCCGCGGAGGGCTTCGTCGCGGAGGCCCGGCGGACCGAGGCGCTGCGCGACGCCTACCACGTCGGGTACGGCTACGGCACCGACATGAACGGCGTGGGCGGCTGGCCCGGCCCGGTCGGCGAGAACGCGCCCAACGCGGTCAAGTACCCCTTCCGCAGCGCCGACGGGCAGTCGGTCCTCGAGCGGCAGGTCACCGGCGACCGGACCTGGGACCTCAACAAGGACGGCCTGGCGCACAACGGTCTGGTCCCGGACTGGATCGAGCAGATCCGGCTCAGCGGAGGCCAGGACGTGGTGGACGACCTGATGCGCGGCGCCCAGTCGTACCTGAACACCTGGCGGTCCACCCAGCAGCACAAGGCCGGGACCAACCTGGCCGTCGGGGTCTCCGCCAACGCCAGCTCCTCCGAGTGGAACCCGTTCATCAGCTACCGGCCGGGCCGGGCCGTGGACGGGTCGCAGAGCACCCGGTGGGCCAGCGACTGGAACGACGACCAGTGGTTCCAGGTCGACCTCGGGTCGGCGCGCACCGTCAACCGGGTCACTCTCGACTGGGAGCGGGCCTACGGCCAGGCGTACCGCATCGAGGTCTCCACCGACGGCGGCACCTGGCGGACCGTCTGGACCACCACCGGCGGCAACGGCGGGCTGGACACCGCCCGGTTCGACCCCACCGCGGCCCGGTACGTCAAGGTGCAGGGCGTCAAGCGCGGCACCCAGTGGGGGTACTCGCTGTACGAGGTCGGGGTCTACGGGACCTGACCGTCGGACTGTCAGGGCGGGTCGCCGACCGGAGCCTCCGGCCGGCGGCCCGCCCGCTTCCGTGCGCGTTCGTACGGCGGAAGCTCAGACGGCGCAGAACTCGTTGCCCTCGGGGTCCCGCATCACCCACCAGTGACCGGCCGGCCCCTTGTCCACCTCCTTGACGCGGGTGGCACCGAGCGACTCCAGACGGGCCACCAGGGCGTCGAGACCGCCCGGTTCGCCGTGCACGTCGAGGTGGAGCCGGTTCTTGCCGGTCTTGGGCTCGGGCACGTCCTGGAACAGCAGCCGGCGGCCGCGGCCGACCCCGCTGACCGGGTCGAACGGATCCTCCGGGTGGCGGATCGCCGCATAGCCGCGGAACACCCGCCGGCCGCCGTGCTCGGTGACCGCCTCCGCGCCGATGTGCCCCGCGGCCAGCAGCTGCTCGATCAGCGCGCCCGGGTCCTCCACCTCGTAGCCCAGGGCGGCGGCCCAGAAGTCGGCGATGACGGGGGCGTCCGCGCTGTCGACGACCAGTTTCCAACTCAGCGTCATGCCACCGTTCATAGCGGTCCTTCGGACACGGAGGCAACTCCGACCCGCCGTCCCCGGGGACGTCCGCTCAGTCGAAGGCCAGCCGGCTGCCCCAGGCCGCGCCCCAGCCGGCCCGCCACACCGCCAGCCCGGCATGGGTGAACACGCAGGTGAAGCCCACGCCCCAGTCCGAGCCCCCGTCGTGGCGCAGCACCGGATCGGCGAAGGCCGCCCGCAGGCCCTCCAGCGGGACGACGGTGAAGGCGTCCTCCGACTCCGCGGCGAAGTGCCGGACCTCGATCCAGCCCTCGCGGACGAACGGCACCAGCGGAGCGAGCTGCCCCTCCACCCACGCCTCCCGGTCGGCGCCGTCCAAGCCCCCGGGCAGGCCCTCCCAGATGCCGAACGGCCCGGTCAGCAGCCCGCTGCTCTCGGCCGCGCAGACCAGCACCTCCTGGCGGTCGCGCGGGAGCCCGTCCCAGGACGGCAGACCGTCCACCTCCGCCACCGGGAACGCGACCGGGTACCAGAGGTCGGCCACCCCCTCGGGCGTCCGCAGGTCGAACTCGCGGTACGGCGACGCCTGCCACAGCCAGTTCCCCGGGTCCGCCAGCACCGCACGCAGCTCCGCCCCGTCCAGGAGCGGATCGGACGGACCGGCTCCCACCCCCTTCCGCACCCGGACGGTGAGCAGCCCCCGCTCGGCCAGCCCCAGCGCGGCCGCCGCCAACTCCGGCACCAGCGCCCGCTGTTCCGCCACCGTCAGGCTGCGCAGCGCCGGCACCCCCGCCGCACCCGCCCACCGCAGCTCGGTCCCGTACCGCTGCGCCGTCCCGGCCAGCCGCTGCTCCCACAGGGCGGCGCGCAGGAGGGTCCGCTCGGCGGTGGTCGACTCGTCCCAGGACTGCATGGCGCTCATCCTGCCAGCCGGCGCCCGGCCGGCGGCCGGACGCCCGCCCGGACCTGCGGGGACGGGAGCTACTGGCCGACCAGGCCCGGCTGGAGCGTCCGGGTGAACAGCACGGTGCCGTCCTGCTCGCGCAGGCGCACGGTCAGTTCCGCGCTGCGGCCGTCGATGTCGACCTCGCCGAAGAACTGGTAGCCGCCGGCGGGCGAGACGTTCGAGGCGGTCGGCGCCTTCACGAACACCCGCTCCGGGCCGAAGGTGCTGTCGAGGGCGCTGGCCGGGAAGGCGCCCGCGTTGAGCGGGCCCGAGACGAACTCCCAGAACGGCTCGAAGTCGGTGAAGGCCGCCCGCGAGGGCTGGTAGTGCTGGGCCGAGGTGTGGTGCACGTCCGCCGTGAGCCACAGCGTGCCGGTGATCCGCCGGTGCTTGACGAACCGCAGCAGCTCGGCGATCTGCAGCTCACGGCCGAGCGGAAGGCCGGGGTCGCCCTGGGCCACCGCCTCGACGTTCGGCCGGCCCTCTGTCGTGTCGGGCACGACCAGACCGAGCGGCATGTCGGCGGCGATCACCTTCCACACCGCACGGGACCGGGACAGCTCGCGCTTGAGCCACTCCAGCTGCTCCCGGCCGAGGATGCCCTGCGGGTCCACAATCTGGTCGTCGGGGGAGTTGGCGTTGCGGTACGTCCGCATGTCGAGGACGAACACATCGAGCAGCGGCCCCTGCCGCAGGACGCGGTACACCCGGCCCTCCCGCGCGCCCGGCTGCAAGGTCGACACGGGGAAGTACTCGCAGAACGCCCGCCTGGCGCGCGCGGCCAGGACGTCGATGCTCCGCTCCGAGTAGCGGGTGTCGGAGGCGGCGACGGTCTCGCCCGGGTACCAGTTGTTGCGCACCTCGTGGTCGTCCCACTGGACGATCGAGGGGACCTGGGCGTTGAACCGCCTGAGGTTCTCGTCGAGCAGGTTGTAGCGGAAGTTGCCGCGGTACTCGGCGAGGGTCTCGGCGACCTTGGACTTCTCCTCGGTGGTGATGTTCCGCCAGGTGCCGCCGTCCGGCAGGGCCTGGGTCGCCGGGATCGGACCGTCGGCGTAGACGGTGTCGCCGCTGCAGAGGAAGAAATCGGGATCGAGCCTGGCCATCGCGTCGTAGATCCGGTAGCCGCCGAGGTCGGGGTTGATGCCCCAGCCCTGGCCCGCCAGGTCGCCCGACCACAGGAAGCGGACCCCTTCGCGCCGGCGGGCGGACACGGTGCGGAAGGTCCCGGTCACCGGCTCGCCGGTGCGCCGCGGGTCGTCCGGGTCGGCGAGCAGCACCCGGTAGTGGATCTGCTGACCGGACGGGAGGCCGTGCAGCCGTGTCGTGCCGGTGAAGTCGGTGTCCGGGCCCAGCAGCGGCCCGCGCCAGGTGTGCGGGTTGCGGAACGAGTCGGTGGCCGAGGTCTCCACGATCATCCGGGCGGGCCGGTCGGAGCGCACCCAGACGAGGCCGGAGTCGGAGGTCACGTCGCCCGTCTGCACGCCCCAGCCCGCCTCGGGACGTCCGGACAGGGCGAGTGCCGGTGCCGCGCCGACCGAGGCGGGCAGGGTCAGGGCCGCCGACGCGGCCAGGGCTCCGCGCAGGACGCTGCGACGGTCGGGGAACGGACGACGTGCCATGGGAAGAGCCTCCTGATCGGGCCGGCCGGTGCGCACTGTCACACCTATCGGTCCGCCGCGACAGGCACGGAAACCAGAGGTGAACAGCCGGGCCCGGGGCGGCTGTTCGGCCCGACGGCGATGACGCGGCCGGGTCAGGTGTTCAGGCCGGTGAGGCTGAGGAACTCGGCGCGGGAGCGGGCGTCCTCGCGGAGGGTGCCGAGGAGGGTGGACGTGAGGGTGTGCGAGCCGGTGGCCTGGACACCGCGCAGGGTCATGCAGGTGTGCTCCGCCTGGATGACCACGCCGACGCCCTTGGGGTCGAGCTGCTCCTGCAGCCAGTCGGCGACCTGCCGGGTGAGCCGTTCCTGGAGCTGCGGCCGGCAGGCGAAGTGCTCGACCACCCGGACGGGCGGCCTCTCGACGGCTCCTCCCCGCGGCTCCTCGGCGGGCGAAACCCGTTGGCGGGGCCGCCCGGCGGGTGCGCAGAATGACCCGGTGAACCTCGCCCAGGAACCTCGGGACCCCGTCCCGGTACCGCCGTTCGTCACCGAGTTCGCCGCCGGCCGGCCGGTGCGGGCGGTGTGGCGGAACGGGTTCGGCGGACTGACCTTCCAGGTCGGCGAGACGGACGGCCGCCAGTTCGTGAAGTGGACGCCGGCCGGCAACGGCGTCGACCTCACCGCCGAGGTGGTACGCCTGCGCTGGGCCGCCCGGCACACCGCGGTGCCGATCGTCCTGGAGCGGGGCGCGGACCGGGCCGGGTCCTGGTTCGTCACCGACGGGCTGCCCGGCCGCAGCGCGGTGGACGAGCACTGGCGGCGCGACCCCGCCACCGCCGTCCGCGCCGTGGGCGCCGGGCTGCGCGCGCTGCACGACCGACTCCCGGTCGAGGACTGCCCGTTCGACTGGTCGGCCGCGGGCCGGCTGGCCGCGGTCCGGTCCCGGGCGGCGGCCGGCCGGATCGACCCGGCCGGCTGGAACGAGGACTTCCGGCACCTCGCCTCGGTGGAGGAGGCCCTCGCCCTGCTCGCCGACACCCCGCCCGTGGACCGGCTGGTGGTCTGCCACGGCGACGCCTGCGCCCCCAACACCCTGATCGGCGAGGACGGCCGCTTCAGCGCCCACGTGGACCTCGGCGCCCTCGGCCTCGCCGACCGCTGGGCCGACCTCGCCATCGCCACCTGGAGCACCCGGTGGAACTACGGCCCGGGCTGGGAGGAACCCCTCCTCGCCGCGTACGGCATCGCCCCCGACCCCGAACGGATCGCCTACTACCGCCTGTTGTGGGAGCTCTCGGACTGACCCGCGACCCCGGAGCGCAGCTCACCGCCCGAGAGTGCGTGCCCGGGTGGTGGCCAGGCGGCGGATGCGCCGGGTGCGGCCGTGGTCGGCGAGGCGGCCGAGGACGGCGGGCTCGGGCGAGGCGGCGGCGAGGCCGAGCTGGAGCCAGTCCGACCAGAGGTCCTGCACCGACGGGTCGGTGAGCAGCTCGGTGACCGACCCGCTCTGGAGAACGGCGAGTTCGCGGGCGCGGCGGGTCGCGTGGGCACGGCTGTCCCCGGTGCCGAGCCGGCCGATCCAGACCGGGCGGTCGGCGGCCGGGAGGGCGCCGAGGAGGTTCAGGACGACGGTCAGCACGAGGGCGGAGTCGGGTTCCAGGGCCACGGCGTCGAACAGGTCGGGCAGACATGCGGGTTCGGCCAGGGCCCGGCGGTAGACGGCCCAGCGGTCGTGCTCGTCGGCGGGGTCACCCGGTACGGTCCCGCACCGGTCGGCCAGCGAGCCGACGACCTCCGCGAGACTGCGCTGCACTCCGCCTCCTCTCCTGGTCACCGGTCCTCGGCGGGGGGGTGTAGCTGGTGGCCGTGCGGCGACGGGGCCCGGACACGTCGTCACGCCGGGCCCCGCCGGGCGGGTCTCAGCTGTCCGGCAGGGTGGCGGGGCCGCCGGTCAGGGTGATGTGGAGGGCGTCCGGCTGGAGGCGGAGGGTGTCGGCGGTGAGGCCGAGGCGGTTCGCCGGGCCGGTGGCCCGGCCGTCCGCCTGGCCGGCGCCGAGGCCGCCGAACCGGCTGAGGTTCTCGGGTGCGACCGGCCGGCCCAGGACCGTGGCCGAGGTGACCGGCAGGGAGACCCGGCCGTCGGTGATCACCGGACGCATCGTCACCTTCCCCAGCCCGCCCCGGCCGAGTGCGACCTCGATCTCCCCGGAGGCGGGGTCGGCGGTCACCGCGCCGACCGCGACCGTGGGCACCGCCGCCTGCACCGCCGCGCCGACGGAGGCCAGCGGCACGGTGACCTCCACCCGGCTGCCGCCCACCCGGGTCGTCCCGCCGAGCCGGACGTCGTCCAGCCGCGCCCGGACCGAGATCCTCGGCAGTCGGCCGTACCGGGCCTCGTCACTGCCGATCTCCAGGTGGGGGATCCGGCGCCGGGCCACGTCCCACAGCACCGGGTCGCCGCCCGCGCCGACCGTGGCACCGTCACCGAGCGCCGGGGCCGCCGCGAGCACCCGGTCGTGGAGCACCCGGCGGGCCGCCGCCTCCCCGAGGCCCGCGCCGCCCGCCAGCACCACCGGCACCAGGAGCCCGGCGACCACCAGGACCCGGCGCCGCCGGCCCGCCGTGCGCCGCCCGGCCGCTGTCCGCCGCCCGGTGGCGGGGCCGTCCCCGGTACGCGGTGCCCTCGGTGTCGCCGTCCTCACCGGACCACCTCCGGGAGCGCGCCGTCCGCCCGGTCCACCTGCTCCGCCTGGTCCGCCCGGTCCGGCCGCTCGTCCCGGCCCTCCGGATCGAGGTGCGGCAGCAGCCGGTCCAGCCAGCCCGGGAGCCACCAGTTGGCCCGGCCGAAGAGGTACATGGTCGAGGGCACCAGCAGCAGCCGGACCACCGTGGCGTCGATCACCACGCTGACCCCCAGCCCGAGCGCCAGCATCTTGACCACCACGTTCCCCGACAGCATGAAGGCGAGGAAGACGCTGGTCATGATCACCGCCGCGCAGGTGATCACCCGGGCCGTGGCGGCGAGCCCGGTGGCGACGGCCCGCCGGTTGTCCCCGTCCCGCAGCCACCCCTCCCGGATCCGGGACAGCAGGAACACCTCGTAGTCCATCGACAGCCCGAAGACGATGGCGAACATCATCATCGGCACGTACGACTCGACCGGCACCCGCTCGGTCACGCCCAGCAGCGGCGCCCCCCAGCCCCACTGGAACACGGCCACCACGATGCCGTACGAGGCGGTGATGGACAGCAGGTTGAGCACGGCGGCCTTCACCGCGACCAGCAGGCTGCGGAAGACGGTGAGCAGCAGCCCGAACGAGGCCGCCACCACCACGCCGATGATCAGGGGCAGCCGGGCGGAGAGCGTATCGGTGAACGCCTGGCCGGCGGCGGTCGGCCCGGTCAGGTACCCGGTGGCGCCGGTGCCGGCCAGCGCCTGCGGCAGGACGGTGTCCTGCAGGGCGTGGACGAGGTCGGCGGTCGCGCCGTCCTGCGGGGCGGTCGCCGGGGTGACCGTGGCGACCAGCAGCGCCCCGTCCGGGCTGGGGACGGGCACGGACACGGTGGCGACGCCCGGTTCGGCGGCGAGCCGCTCCCGCAGCCCGGCGGCGAGGGCGTCACGCCGGGCCGGGTCGGCGATCCGTCCGCTGTCGAGCTGCGTCACCACGGTGAGCGGCCCGTTGGCGCCCGGACCGAAGGCGCCGTCCAGCAGGTCGTGCGCCCGGCGGGCGGTGCTGTCGGCGGGCTGCGCCCCGGCGTCCAGGTGACCCAGCCGCAGCGAGCCGACCGGCACGGTCAGCAGCGCGAGCAGCAGCAGGCCGCCGGTGAGGAACACCCACGGACGGCGGCCCACCAGGGCCGCCCAGCGGTGCCACAGGTCCGCGCCGCCGGTCGGCTCCGCCACCGGCCGCCGCACCCACAGCCGGTCGATCCGGTGGCCGAGCAGCCCCAGCAGCGCCGGCGCGAGGGTCAGCGAGGCACCGGCCGAGACCAGGACGGTCAGCGCCGCGGCCGCGCCCAGCGACCCGATGAACCCCACCCCGGAGGCGTACAGCCCGGCCAGCGCCATGGCCACCGTCACCGCCGCGACGATCACCGCCCGGCCGCTGGTGGCCACCGCGCGCCCGACCGCCTCCGGCGGCTCCAACCCCTCGCCCAGCAGCGCCCGGTGGCGGGTGGTGAGGAACAGCGCGTAGTCGATGCCCACACCCAGGCCCATCATCGCGGCCAGCGTCGGCGCCGCCTGCCCGAAGTCCACCACCGCCGCGAGCAGCCCGAGGGAGCCCAGGCCCACCGCCAGCCCCACGACCGCCGTCAGCAATGGCAGCCCGGTCGCCGCCACGCTGCCGAAGCCGACCAGCAGCACCAGCACCGCCACCCCCAGGCCGATCGCCTCCGAGATCCGGTCCGCCGACCCCGCCGAGGCCAGCTGCCCCAGCGGACTGCCGTACTCCACCGCCACGCCCTCGGCGCGCAGCGGCGCCACCGCGCCGTCGACCCCGGCCAGGTAGCCACGGTCGAAGGCGGCCGGGTTCCCGTCGTAGCGGACGGTGACCGTCGCGGTCCGCCCGTCCGCCGACACCGCGCCAGGCGTGGCGAACGGATCCGCCACCGCCAGCACCCGCGGCAGACCGGCCAGGCCCGCCACGGCCGCCTCCACCCCGCCGCGGTGGTCGGCCAGCGGCCCCTGATCGGTGTGCAGCACCACCGGCGCGGCCACCCCCGCGCCGCCGGGCACGCCGTGCGCCGCCAGCAGGTCGGCCCCGGTGGCCGCCCGGGTGCCGGGCAGCGAGAAGCTGTCCGCGAAGGTGCCGCCCCAGCGGGCGTCCGCCACGCCCACGGCGGCCAGCAGCACGGCCCACAGGGCCAGCACCCGCCAGGCGTGCCGGGCGCACCAGCGGCCCGTGCGGTGCAGCAGGCCGGGCGGTGCGGCCGCCCGGCCGGGGTACTCGGGTTCGGAGTTCATGCGCCCCACCGTCCGCCACCCGGGTAAGGACACCGTGGGCGCCGTGTTCGGGGAATGTACGGGCCCCGCTCCGCCGCCCCGGCCCGGCGACGGCCCCGGTTAGCATCGGACCCGTCGTTTCCGCACGTGGAGCGGGGTGACACCGGCCGGCCGGACCTGGGCACGGCGGGCCGGAGGACACAGTGGACCCGCCGCACCGGCGGAGCGGCGGGAAGGGCGGCGATGACCGACTCCAGGGGCCTGGTGCTGATCGTCGAGGACGAGCGGCACATCGCCGACGTCCAGCGCCTCTACCTCACCCGCGAGGGCTTCGGCGTGCACGTGGAGACCGACGGCACCGCCGGACTCGCCGCCGCCCGCCGGATGAGCCCGGCCGCCATCGTGCTCGACATCGGCCTCCCCGGCCTCGACGGCATCGCCTTCTGCCGGGCCCTGCGCGAGGCCGACGACTGGACGCCCGTCCTGCTGGTCACCGCCCGCGGCGAGGAGGCCGACCGGATCCTCGGCCTGGAACTCGGCGCCGACGACTACCTCACCAAACCCTTCTCGCCGCGCGAACTCGTCGCCCGCGTCAAGACCGTGCTGCGCCGCGCCTACGGCCCGCCCACCCGGGCCGCCGGCACCCTCGGCCGGATCAGCCTCGACCCCGCCACCCGGACCGTCCGCCGCGACGGCGCACCCGTCGACCTCACCGCCACCGAGTTCAACCTCCTCGCCCACCTGCTGCGCCACCCCGGCCAGGTCTTCACCCGCGAACAACTGCTCGCCCAGGTCTGGGGCTACGCCCGCTACCGGGACACCCGGATGGTCGACGTGTTCGTCTCCCAGCTGCGCGCCAAGCTGGGTGAGGCGAGCTGCATCCGCACCGTGCGCGGCGTCGGGTACAGCGCCGCGGCGGAGCAGGGCCTGGACGGCAGCCCGGACGGCAGCTCGGAACGCAGCTCGGACCGCGGCCGGTGAGCGGCCGTCCGTCCCGGCGCGGCTCCCTCGCCCGCAGCCTGGTCCTGCTGACCACCGCCGTCGCCGCCCTCGCCGTCGCCCTCACCGGCCTGATCGCCTGGCAGACCGCCGCCGACGGCGCCGAACAGCGCGAACGGGAGGCGCTCGCCCGCCAGGCCACCGGCCTCAGCCGACTGCCCGGCCTGTCCGAGCTGGTCTTCGACCGGGCCCAGGAGCTGTCCGGGCCCAACGGCGTCCAACTGGCCGTGATCAGCCCCGACGGCGCCGTCCGCGGCACCGCCACCCCGGCCGTCGACACCGCCTCCAAGGCCGCCCTGCTGGCCGGCCGTCCGGTCTCCACCGGCGGACTCCTCGGCGGCGAACAGGTGCTCCTGGTCGGCCGGCCCGACGTCCGCGGCGGCGCGATCGTCCTCACCGAGCCGTACGCCGTGGTCGCCCACAACACCGACCGGATCCGCCGCAACACCCTGCTGCCGCTGATCACCGGCATGCTCGGCGCCGCCCTCGCCGGCGCCCTGCTGGCCCGCCGGATCGCCCGTCCGCTCGGCGCGGCCGCCGACGCCGCGCACCGCCTCGCCGAGGGCGAACGCGGCGTCCCGGCCCCCGCCGACGGCCCGCGCGAGGCCGCCGAGATCGGCCGGGCCCTCACCGTCCTCGACACCGCGCTCACCCGCAGCGAGGACCGGCAGCGGCAGTTCCTGCTCTCCGTCTCGCACGAGCTGCGCACCCCGCTCACCGCCCTGCAGGGATACGCCGAGGCGCTGGCCGACGGATTGATCGAGGAGGACCGGCTGCCGGAGGTCGGCCGCACCCTCGCCGAGGAGACCCGCCGACTCGACCGCTTCCTCGGCGACCTGCTCGCCCTGGCCCGGCTGGAGGCCGAGGACTTCCGCCTGGACACCGCCGCCACCGACCTCGCCGCGGTCGCGGCGGAGGCCGCCGCCTTCTGGACCGATCCCTGCGGGCGGGCCGGCATCGACCTCCGGCTGGACCGTCCGGCCGGTCCGGTGACCGCGGACACCGACGCCTTCCGGGTCCGGCAACTGCTCGACGGGCTGATCGGGAACGCGCTGCGGGCCACGCCCGGCGGAGGGACGGTGGTGCTCGCCGTCCGGGCCGGCGCCGGGGGCGGAGCCGAACTCCAGGTCCGCGACAGCGGTCCGGGACTCGACGAGGAGGACGTCCGCGTCGCCTTCGACAGCGGCGCCCTGCACCAGCGCTACCGGGCCACCCGCCCGGTCGGCAGCGGTCTCGGCCTCGCCATCGCCCACCGCCTCACCGGCCGCCTCGGCGGCACCGTCACCGTCCGCGGCCACGGCCCCGAGGGCGGCGCGGCCTTCACGGTCACCCTCCCGCCGGCGGCGGGCTGAACCCCCGCCGTCCGGCGAGCCGCTTGGGGTCCGGGCGACCTACTCCGGGTCGGTGTCCTCGTTCACGTCGCCGAGGTGCAGCGGACCGCCGTCCGGCTCCCGCCCGCCGGTGGCCAGCACCCCGGGCAGCAGGGCGGCCATCCGCTTGGGCCGGACGGTCTCCGCCGTGGTCGCCAACTCCGCGACCCGCCACCAGCGGTGCCCGTAGCGGGCCTCCTCGGTATCGACCGCCATCGCCCGGACCTCCGAGGGCCCCACCCGGACGAACCGGTACTCCTCGTGCTGGTCGAAGCCCCGACCGTCCACGCTGAACACCGCGCGCCGGGTCCACACCACCGGACCCAACCGCTCCTCGGGCAGCGTCAGACCCGTCTCCTCCCGCAGCTCCCGCACCGCGGCCCGGGCGTGGTCCTCACCGGCCTCCACCCCGCCGCCGACCGTGAACCACCACCGCGCCCCCGGCCTCCGCGGATCACGCCCGCACAGGAGGAGCAGCCGGTCCTCCGCATCCACCAGCAGCACCCGGGAGGTCCACCGCTTCGTCAACTCCATGGGCCCGATGGTACGGAACGCCGGTGCACGAACGCCCCGCCCCTGCCTTCCCCACGGGATCCACCCGGTTCATCCGATCTGATGGTTTGTCAGATCGAGGGCTTGCCGCGCCGTGGCCACCCGCCTACCGTGCCATCGCAGACGGCGTCGGAGGCAGCGGCCCGGAGAGGCGACCGGGCCCGGCCGACGCGGCCGTCGGCAGCAGGAGCACAGCAGGGGGCTGCGGGACGCGGGTCGCCGACCGGTCCGCGAGTGGGGAGTTCCCGGGTCCCACGGTCGCGTCCACGGGCGTGCGGGGAGGCAGCAGCAGTGAGCGACATCGAAGTCACCGGCATCGAGCGGACCCTGGAGCGGATCGAGTCCCGGCTCACCGGTCCGACCCGGGCCTACGTCACCCGCCGGGCCCAGGCGGTCCCGGCCCAGCCCGGCCAAGGGGCCCCGGCCGTCCAGCCCACCGACGAGGAGGTCCTGACCAACCTGCGCGCCCGCCTGGAGATCGCCCAGGCCGCCCGGACCGAGGCCCGGAACGACCTCCCGCTCTCCGCCGCAGACCCCGGCGGGGACGCCGCGCTCCTCCTCGACTTCACCCGCCGGGTGGCCGACGCCCTCCGCGGCGCGGACGCCCCCGGCTTCGCCGTGGGTGAGCTGCGCCGGACGCTCGCGGCCTGGTCCAAGGGCGAGGGCGCGCCCGCCCACGCCCTGGTCGACAGCGTGGTGAACGGGCTGGTCCGCCGCACGCGCGAACGCACCCTGGCGGCCGCCAGGGCGGCGCAGGAGGCGAGTCAGCCGCGGGTCCGCCCGGTCCGGACCAACGAGGAGGTCCTCCACGACGTGATCACGCGCAAGCGCGGCGAGGCCGGCCCCTCCTACGACCCCGAGTACCGGAACGCGACCCAGCCCGGCGACGTCAAGTCGGTCCTGGTCGTGGCCGGCGTGGACCACCACGGCGCCAACGGCCGCGGCGACCGGCTGGCCACGATCACCGTCGACCTGATCGAGCGGCTGACGGACCGCCAGGAGAAGTGGACGGTCACCGGTTGCGCCGAGGTCGCCGCCCTGAACCGCTACCTCCTCGCGGCCGCCTACCCCGACGCGGACGCCGCCCTCCGGGCGTTCACCGGCGGCACCGTCACCGGCGCGGTGATCTCCACCCTCTCGCTGTACGGGCGGACCGCGGACAAGCCCGGCAGCTGGGACGTCCGCCAGCCCTGCCACCAGTGCCAGCAGTGGCTCAAGGCCCTGAGGATCACCGTGCACGCCAAGGGCGCCCGCAGCTGAGGGTGCCCGCAGCCGAGGGCGACGGCGCCCTAAGTCGGGTACACCACCAGGCCGTAGAGCATCACGAGGAAACCCGCGGCGCCGACGGCGAGCACGGCCTTCGGCGCCTTGTGGAGCCAGGCCGGGCGGGAACCGCGGTCCGGCCAGCGGAGGCCCCAGGCGCCCATCAGCACGCCCTGGGCGGCCAGGGCGAGGCCCATGGCCGACACGCCGGCGGGGACGAGGACCCCGTCGCCGAGGATCCACGGCCGTCCGTCGCTCAGCCGGGCCCGGAGGACGGGCCGCTCGCTCGGGCACCACGTGGGCCGCACCGTGGCGATCTCACAGGAGCGGGGCCAGATGTACGCGTCGCCGCGCCCGCCCCTCAGCTCCACGCCCGTGACGTCCTCGCCGTGGTCCGGGTGGAACGTCCCGTAGCAGTGGTGGACGCTGGTCCCGCCGCCGCGCCCGTACTCGGTGACGGTGGAGTCCACGCACTGCTCCACCTCCATGACGCCCTTGGTGCCGGCCAACCCGACCGCGGCCAGCACGTCCGAGCCGAAGAAGGCCGCGCAGCCCAGACCCATGATGGCGAGGTAGATCCCGAACACGGCCAGGCCGTGCCGCCGTTCCCCGTTGCCCCGGTCGCCCACCCGGATGTCCTGGCCGGCGGCGTCGCCGAGCCCCCCGCTCTCCGTAGCCATGCCGCCACGGTACGGGGAGCGGGCCCATGCTGTCAGGACCCCCGAACACCGGACCCCGAACACCGGACCCGCGGGCCGGACCCGCGGGACGGACTCAACCGAGGCGGCTGCGGGCGCCGTTGGGGCGGAGCTGGCCGCGGCCGGTACGGGCCGGACGGGAGGGGCGGCGGTCGGAACGCGGATCGGCCGTCCCGGGCCGGGGGCGGGCGGCCACCGCGGCCTCCATCGCCCGGACGGCGAGGATCATCGCCATGGCGGCCAGCCCGGCGGGCTCCGCGACCCCGCGGTCGGCGGCCTCCACCTGGCACCACGAGCACCACACCGCGCTCGCCCGGCCGCCGTCCGGATAGACCAGCCCGGCCGGCGGGAAGTAGTGGGCCCCGCACTGCTGACAGACGAAGACGAGCCTCATCCGGCGGTCACCTCTGATCCACCGCGGCCCCCGCACCCGTCTGGTTCGGCCATGTCGCCACCTCCTGTGCACAGACGGTAGCGCGCCGCATCCTCGAATGACAGACAGATCGTCAGCAGGACTGCCCTACTCGCGGGTTCGTGTCCTCATGTACGGGCCGGTCCGTCCGGCCCTGCTCAGGACGGCACGAGCTGCCGCAGCGGCAGCTTCAAGCCCCGGGGCGCGTCCGACCACGCGGAGCCGGATCAGCCGAGCGACACACCGCGCTCGCGGGCCACGGCTTCCAGGCCGTACCGGGCCACGTGCTCCGCGTTGCCCAGGTCGATCGTCCGGATGCCCGCGGCGGCCAGCCGCTCGTTGATCTCGTCCAGGTGCTGCTGCACCAGCTGCTTCTCGGCATCGGTGGTGCGGCCCTTGTGCGGTGTGCCGGCGTGCTCCACGCTGGCGTAGTTCACCCGCTCCCGGGCGCCGGCCGGTGCCGCGGCCTGGCTCGCACCGGTGCGCGTCACCCGCTTCGCACCGCGCAGCACCTCGGCCATCGGGGCGGCCGACGCCAGCCGGTCGAAGGCCGCCGCCTCCAGGACGACCGTCTCCGGCTCCTCGCCGTCCGGGCGGTGTACCTCGATGGTCACCAGGTCCAGCGCCAGGTCCTCGACCGCGGTCAGCTCCTCGGCCAGCGCCTCGATCTCGACCGCCCCGTCCACCAGGTCGGGGTGCTGGCGCACCACGATGCGCACCAGGTCACCGTCGTCCTCCACGTGCTTGCCGGTCAGGTCCGAGAACCGGATGATCTTCTGGCCCATGTCTGCCTGTCGCCTCTCGTCGCGCCTGTGATCAGCCGAGAGCCTACGCCCGAACCGATCACCGGCCGCCCGCCACCAGGGCTTGTCCGACCCGGGCTCCTCAGCGGGGCCCGTGGGTGTTGAGGAAGAGCACCGGGCCGTCGCCGAAGCGCCCCGCCGCGTCGAGGGCGAGGAGGGCGGCCAGGGCCTTGGCGGTGTAGGTGCGTTCCAGCGGCAGGCCCGCCTCGGCGGCGCGGGCCAGGGCGGTGTCGGCCTCGGGGGTCGGGTGGGCGTAGCCCGGGCCGAGCCAGCTGCGCTCGGTGGGCAGGTCCCGGGGGCCGAGGGCGAGGGGTGGGAGGTCGGCGCCGCGGCGGCGGAGGAGGGTCTCCGAGCGGCGGGCCAGGCGGAGGAGGGCGGGGGTGTCCAGCCGCAGGGTGTCGTTGACGACGATGCCCAGCACGCGGGTGCGCAGGCCGGCGATCCGCAGGCCGAGCGCGAGCCCGGCGGACGTCCCGCCCGATCCGACGGCCGTCACCAGCCAGGCGGGTTCCGGCAGTTGCCCGGCCGCCACCTGCCCGGCCAGTTCCAGCGCGGTCTCCACGGCCCCGAGCGTGCCCAGCGGCGAGGACCCGCCCGCCGGGAGCACGTACGGCAGGAACCGGCCGTGCGGGGAGCTGTGCCGGGCGAGCAGCCAGGGCAACGCGGCCACCAGCCGCGGCTTGGTGTGCAGGAAGTGCAGGGTGGCGCCGGAGGCCCGCAGGCGGTCCAGCTGCGCGCGGGTGTGCGCGTCCACCGGGTGGTCGATCAGCGCGAGGGCCACCCGAAGGCCCTGCTCCCGGCCGTAACGGGCAGCCGCCAGGCCCCAGTTGGTGCCGAGCCCGCCGACGGTGAGCAGGGTCCGCGCCCCACGGCGGCGGGCCTCCGGCAGCAGCCACTCCAGCTTGCGGACCTTGTTGCCGCCCCACCCGCCGTCCCCGTAGCCGCTCTCGTCCTTCACCCACAGCGGCGCCCGCCCGCCGAGCCCCGCCAACTCCCGTACGGGCGAGGGCCCCCGGCCCAGCGCAAAGTACGGCAGCGACCCCGCCAGGCCGGGGCAGCGCTCGTGCAGCAGCGGACGCCTCATGGGGCCGACGGTACGCCGGCCCGGGCGCCCTGGGGAGAGCGCCGAGGCGCCTACGGCCTCGGAGCGTCCGCGACCGCGCCGGCGCCGCGCAGCTCGGTCCAGGCGGACCGGAGGACGCCGATCTCCCGGTCGACCTGGAGGCGCGAGCCCACCGAGCCGTCCGCGAGGCCCTCGGCCTGGCGACCACGATCCGGCCCCGGGGGTACTCGCTCTGACCGGTGGGCCGTCGTCACCTGCTCGCCGCTGTGCCGGCCGGGTCGGTGGCGGCGTCGGTGGCGGGGAGGTGGCGGAGGGCCTCGCGGAGGGTGGTGCCGGACATCGCGGCGCGGTGGGTGTCGACCCAGGTGCGGACGAACGCCGGCTCGCCTCGCGAGAGTTCGCGCAGGACCCAGCCGAGGGCCTTGCGGACGAAGAACTCCCGTTCGGCCACCGTGGCCCGGCCGTAGCGGTCGACGCGGGCGAGGTCCGGCGTGCCGGCGCGGATCCCCGGCAGCAGGGCGAGCAGGGCCGTGCGGCGCACCCAGAAGTCGCCGTCCGCCAGCCAGCGGTCGAGCACCGGGGAGCCCTCCGCCGGGCTGCGGAGGACGACGGCCCCGGCGACGTGGACGGCCAGGGTGTCCACCAGCGCCCAGGTCCGGGCCCGGCGCACCATCGACTCGACCACCGGCAGATCGGCGACCTCCAGGTCCGCGACGGCCAGCCGCAGCAGCTCCACCGCCGCCCAGCGGTGCTCGTACACCGGCTCGTCCCACAGCCGCGCCGAGAGCCGGAGCGCCCGGTCGTGGCCGACCGGCCCCAGCCCGCGGTACCAGCCGGTCACGGCCCGCCGCAGCGCCGGGACCGGGACGCCGAGGTGGCGGAGGTCGCTGCGCAGGTAGGCGCGCTCCCGCTCGGCGCGCTCGGGGGTGCCAAGGGCGGGGAGGGCGGTGGTGAGCGCGGCGAGGTCGCGGTCCTCGTCCGGCGCGGTGTGGCGCGGGGTCATCCGGTGGCCTCCAGGACCGACTTGAGGGCGGCGAGTTCGGTGTCCACCAGGGCGGTCTGCCGGTCGAACTCCGCGTCCGTGAGCATCGGCGGCCGGAGGAAGGTGATCATGAACTCGGCGCCGTCGCCGTTGGGGACCACCCGGGCGGGGACCCGCCAGGAGGCGGTGTCGTCCCGGTAGTCGTGGTCGAGCACGCCGAGCGCCGCGTCCGGGTGCAGCCGCAGCCGGGCCGGGCCGGCCGGGGTGGACATCGCCCACCAGGCCGGGTCCTCGGTGGGCTCGATGGAAAGGACGTTGACCACGGCCCGGCGCGGCCAGTTCGCCGGATCGGCGAGGAAGGCGAACACCTCGGCCGCGGGCCGGTCGGTGCCGACGGTCTTGGTGACGGAACGGGTGATCACGGCGGTACCTCGGTCGTTGCTCAGGGGTGTTCGGGCGGGGGCGGGGCGGGGGCGCTACGGCGCGGGCGGATGCGGCTCGCCGACCAGCCGGCGGATCCAGCCCTCCAACCGCGCGCGCTGCCCGGCGTCCAAGGAGCCGAAGAAGTGGGCGTCGTTGCGGTCGGCCACCTCGGCCAGCACGGGGACCAGCCCCTCGCCCTCCGTGGTGAGGACCAGCAGCACGCTGCGCCGGGAGGCCGGATCGGGCTCACGCCGCAGCAGGCCCTTGGCGATCAGCCGGTCGACCAGCCGCGACACGGCCCCCGGATCGATGTCCATATGTCGGGCCACCGCCGTGGTGGTGCCGTGGCCGTGGAAGACGGCCGCCATCACGCCCCACTGGGAGACGGTGACGTCGTACCGGCCGATCTCGGCCTCGAACCGGCCGTGCACCTCGTCGGAGAGGCGGCGCAGCCAGTAGCCGAGGTGGTCGTGGAGTCCGCTCGTCGTGCTCACCCTTCCAGAATCGTTGTCGGAGCAATGGTTGTCAAGGCAATGGTTGGGGGGCGGGTGAGGGCGGTCCGAGGATCGCGCGGCGGGCGTCCTGGGCGGCGGCCAGCAGGCGTTCGTCCAGCTCCGTCTCCGCGTCCCGGGTCGAGTCGTTGACCGGGATCCGGGTCCGGCGGTCGATCACGGCCTCCACCGCCGGGAGCGCCGGACGGGCCGAGGGGCCGATGCGGCCGAGGGCGGCCAGGTAGTCGCCGCCGATCCCGTACTCGTCCAGGTGCGGGGTGAGCAGGGCGAGCAGCCGGGGGAGCGCGGCGGGGCCGGCGTGCCGCAGCCACAGCGGTGCGCAGAGCGCCTGCATCCGGCCCGGCCGGAGGAAGGCGAGGTTGTGCAGCTGCGCGGCCTGGCGGAAGGTCAGCGGACCGGCGTCCAGCAGGGCGCCGAAGACCGCCGGGGCGTGCGCCAGCCGGGCCACCCCGACCGGCTTGGCCGCGAGCAGCGCCGCGGCGCCGTCCCGGTCGTAGCGCGGGACAGGTGCACAGGCCGCGGGCCGGCCCCGCTCGTACGGCGTGAACGCGACCGCGGCCGCCGCCCCGCCGTGCACGTCCATCGCGGCCCGTGAGATCGACGCCGTCCGCAGCGCCGCCGCGATCCGCGGTCCGGGCCGCGGGCCGGCGTGGCGGAGGAGCAGGGGCATCAGTGCGACCGGGGCCGCCCGCCAGCCGTGGCAGGCCGCCCGGGTCAGGTCGGCCCCGACCTCCCGGGTGGCGGGGTCGGCGAGGAGCCGGGCGGCGAGGGCGTAGGTGTGCTGCTCGCGGCGCAGCCCGTACAGCGTCCAGCCCCACCGCCGCCCGGTGCGCGTCAGGTGCCGCGAGGCCTCCTGGACGTCAGCGAGGAGCGCCGCGTCGAGCTCCGGCCGGGCGGCGGGGTCCGCCGCCTGCAGGGCGGCCAGGTGCGCCAGGAAGCGGACGGAGGCCAGCGGGTCGTCCCGCCGGCCGGCGAGGTCGGCGGGGTGGAGCGCCTCGGCCAGGAGGGTCCGGGCGGCGGGATCGGTCACCCCGTCGAGCACCGCGCCCGGAAGCACGCCGCGGCCGGCGGATCGGGCGGTCTGCGCCGCCTGCCGCCGTACCTCGGGGTCGGGGTCGGTGAGCCGGTCGCGCGCGGCCGCCACGGCCTCGGGCCAGCGTTCGGTGAGGGTGAGGTCTTCGAGCAGGGCGAGGGCGGGCCGTCGGAGGGGGTGCCCCGGGGACCGGGCGAGCCGGAGCAGCAGGGCGGCGGCCGGTCCGGTGCGGTCGGCGCGGACCTCGGCGAGCAGCGCGGTGCGGGACGGGTCGGGGCGCGGGTGCGGATGCGGGTCGGAGGCCGCCAGGGCCTCGTCCACCCGCCTCAACGGACGGGGCGGTGGGCGCCCTTCGGTGCGGAGGAATCGATCATCGGGCGATCATGCCACGGACGAGGCCGCCCCGCGGCGAATTCACGGTCCGGCGAGGGGCGTGAGCGAGGGGCCTTGAGGACGGGCGCGTCACAGGCAGATCCAGCGGTAGAGCCGCTCATCGGCGGTCCGGGCCCGCCGGGCGAGTGCCCCGACCCGCCGGTCGTCCATCCAAATCTGACGGTGTGTCTAAACTCCTCGACGAAGGCAGACTTGAACCGAAGCGGGGGAACGCCGATGTCCGACCGTACGACCGCCGAGTGGGTCAGCCCGTCCGCGGGGGAGGGGCCCGAGGGGTGGCTGGCCAGGCCGGCCGGGAGCGAGCCGCTGGGGGCGGTGATCGTCGCCGGGGAGATGTTCGGCGTCAACGGCCACCTCCGCGGCATCTGCGAGCGGCTCGCCGAAGCCGGGTACGCCGCACTGGCGCCGGACTTCTACTGGCGCACGGGCCGCCGCCGCGGCCTCGGCTACGACGAGGACGCCCGGACCGAGGGCCGCCGCCTGATGACCGGGCTGCGCCGGGAGGAGGTGCTCGCCGACCTCGCCGCGGCCCGGGAGTACGCCGCCGGCCTGGCCGGTGCGGGCGGGATCGGGATGCTCGGCTTCAGCCTCGGCGGGCACATCGCCGTGCTGGGCGCGACCGCGCTCCGGTTCGACCTGGTGGTGAGCTACTACGGCGGCTGGCTCCTGGACGGCGGCCTGCCGCTTGCCGACCCCCTCCCGCCGATCGCCCGGAGCGCCGAGATCGCCGAGCGCACCGGGTACCTGCTCGGGTTCTTCGGCGCCGACGACTTCGTGATGTCGCTCGACGAGTGGCACCGCGTCGGCGAACGGCTGGCCGCAGCCGGCGTGCCGCACGAGCAGGTCACCTACGAGCAGGTCGGCCACGGCTTCTTCAACGACGAGCGGCCCGACACCTACGACGCCAAGGCGAGCGAGGACGCCTGGCGCCGCACCCTGGACGCCCTCACCACCCACGTGGCCCGCCCCCGGCCGTCCTGAGACGCCACCACCCGGGCAGCCCGCATCCCGTCCAGGGGGCCGGGCCGCTGCTACTCGGGCTGCCGCTCTTCGGGCTGCGCAGCGCACCCGGGCCGTGGAACGACCCCGGACCTCAAACGACCCCGGACCTCAGAGACGTACCACCACCAGGGCGGTGTCGTCCGTGACGCCCTGGGGTGGCAGGAGGTCGCGGAGGATGGCGTCCGCCAGGGCCCCGGGGGCGGCGTCGCGGTGCCGGGTCAGGGAGGCGGCGAGCGCGGCGAGGCCGGTGTCGATGTCCCGGCGGCGGCGCTCGACCAGCCCGTCGGTGTAGAGCACCAGGGTGTCGCCCCCGGTGAAGCCGAGGGTGGCCTGCGGACGGGCGGTGGGTTCGGCGTGGGCGTCCAGCGGCGGATCGGTCGCCCGGTCGAGGAACTCCACCGTGCCGTCGCCCCGCAGCAGCGCGGGCGGCGGGTGCCCGGCGCTGCTGTACGTGATCCAGCCGCGGTCCCAGTCGATGACCGCGGTCAGGGCGGTGGTGGACTCGGCGCCGTCCACGAAGTGGGCGTACCGGTCGAGGACCTCCAGCGCCTGCGCGGGCCCCTCCGCCACCCGGGACGCGGCGCTGAGCGCGCTGCGCAGCTGGCCCATCACCCCCGCCGCCTCCAGGCCGTGGCCGACCACGTCGCCGACCGAGACGCCGATCCGGTCGCCGGGCAGCTCGATCAGGTCGTACCAGTCCCCGCACACGTTCAGCGCGCCCGTCGCGGGCCGGTAGCGGACGGCGGTCCGGTGGTTCCCGACCGGCCGGGGTGCGGGCAGCATGGCGCGCTGCAGGGCCAGTGCCACCTCGCGTTCGCGGGCGTGCGCCTGCCGCAGCCGCTCGTTGACCTCCTGGAGTTCGCGGGCCCGCATGTACAGCTCGGCCTCCAGCACCCGGGTCCGGCCCTCGGCCGGTTCGCCGTGGGCGCGGATCAGCTCGGTGACCTCCTCGACCCGGTGCAGCAGCAGGTCCACCCGCCCGTCCGGTCCCTCGACCGCGGCGTTGACCGGGCTCCAGTAGCGCTCCTCCCACTCGCCGGGCCGCTCCAGCGACTCGACGTCGTAGCGCTGCAGCGCCATGGTGTCCCGCTCGCCGGTGGCCAGTACCCGCTCCAGCGAGGCCCGCAGGTTGCGGCTGCCGGTGGCGGCGGGGTCGTTGGGGTTGTCGGGGAAGACGTCGAACAGGTACCGGCCCACCAGCTCCTCGCGCGGGCGGCCGGACGCCCGGACGAACTCGTCGTTCACGTCGGCGTACGTCAGCTCGGGGGTCAGCAGGGCCACCAGGGCGGGCAGGGCCCGGAACACGGCCGCGTAGTCGATCGCCGTCTCGCTCATCGTCCGCCGCCTTCGCCGAACCGGTGGGTGCCACCACAATAGGTCCGGCGGAGGAGGTCCGCGCAGCTCAAGGGGGGCTGCGGCGGCCCGGCGGCGCCCGCGCTCGCACGACGGCGGTGACCCGGGGCCCCGACCGGAGGACCTGGTCGGCGGCGGTCGGCCTGGACACCCGGGGCCTGCTCGCGACGGCCGTCGCCTGACGGACGGGGCCTGACGGCCGGGGTCTGACGGCCGGGGTCTGACGGACGGGGCCGCACCGGGTACCCACCCGGGTACCCGGTGGCGGTTGAGTACGGCGACTCAGGCGGGCCGCCGGGCCCGGCCGTCACGATGGCCGGGACACGACCGACCGACCCGGGGGGCATGCGATGGCCGAACACGACAGCGGGCTGCGGATCCTGGTGAGGGTGCTGATCGGCCTCCTGCTCGTGGCCGTCGCCGTACCCGTGCTGTACTACCTCTTCATCTGCGCGGTGTGGATGAGCCTCGACTACCAGTGACAGCTCCTACTGCTTGGCGTAGTCGGTGAAACCCTGCCAGTCGAGGACGACGCAGGGTTCGTCGCCGATCACCCAGGCGTCGTGGCCGGGTGGGATCTCCAGGGCGTCGCCCGGGCCGACCTCGGTCTCCGTGCCGTCGTCCATCCGGATCACCATCCGGCCGCTGAGGCAGTAGCCGACGTGGGCGGACTGGCAGCTGTCCGTCCCCGCGAGCGGCTTGACGTGCTCGGACCACTTCCAGCCCGGGTTGAAGGTGCCGCGGCCCACCGCGGTACTGCCCAGCTCGACGAGTTCCACCTGTCCCTTGCCGCCGACGAACGGGCGGGTCTCCTCGGGGTCGTCGAAGCTCTTCCTGACTGCGCCGGCCATCCCGTCGCCTCCCTGGTCGGCCGCCCTCGCGGACCTGGCCGCCACGAGCACGGTCACCTTCAGCGTACGTCCGGGGCCGGCGACCAGCCGCCCGGGCGGGCCACCGGCCCCACGGCCCCACGGCTCCGCGGGCGGCCGCCGCAGGGCCGTTGTCGGTACCCCTCGCTACGGTCGCCGCATGATCGATCGCGAGACGTTCGCCCCGCTGGTGTTCTTCGAGTACGACCACAAGCCGGGGACCTACTGCCTGATGCTGAGCGACCACCACATGGTGGCCGTGGAGGAGGTCTTCGACGCCTGCGGCCAGTACGGCAACGGCTACGGCTGGGAGGGCGTGGCCCGGTCCGCCCTGCGGGCGCGGGCGCCGCAGCTGGCCGATCGGCTCTCCTTCGACCCCGAGGCCGGGATGTTCGTCGCCCACGGCCGGGACGCCGACGCGCTCCGGGCGCTGGGGGCGCTGCTCCGCGAGGCGTGGCACGACCGCGAGGTGCTGCGGGTGTTCATCGAGACGGGCGAGCCGGAGTGGTTCGACTGAGCCGCGCGGTCCGCAGCCGCCGCCGCGACGGGGGACACCGCGCCGTGGGGCGACGGCGCGCGGGTGGCTCTGCGGGGTTTGGCTCCCCTGCCGGGTGGTCGGTCGCTAGCATCGAGCTGTGACTGCCACTCAGTTCGACACACGGGTGGACAAGGGGCCGGCGGCGCCCGGGAGGCGCTCCCCGGGCGCGGACGGGGCCGCCCGATGACGCCCGCCCACCCGGCCCGGTTCGCCCAGCAGGTCGCGGCCGCGATCCGCCTGCTGCCCGAGTCCGCCCGCAAGGAGCTGAGGACCGCGCTGGAGCAGGCTCAGGACGACCCGCTGTCCTGGCCGCAGGCCGACCGGTACGACCTGGACGACACCGTACGGGTCGTCACCACGGGCTCCGCCATCGTCCACTACGCGATCCTGCCCGAGCCTCGGCACCTGTGGGTGTTCGCCGCCACCGTGCTCTGAAACCCGCGCCGTGCCGGGCCCCGGGCCGGGCAGCCGGCACCGCGCTCAGGACAGCAGCAGCGGCATGTCCCAGCCGGTCGGGCTGCCGCCAGTGGCGTAGGCGTCCAGGGCGAGGGCCACGCCGGAGGCGCCGTCCAGGTAGCCCGACACGTCGGAGCCGAACGGGACCGCGGTCATGGTGAACCGGTAGCCGAACGGCGCCGCCGGGTCGAAGGCGTCGACCAGCCGGGCCGCCACCCGGTCGCGCAGGGCCTCGATCCGCTCGTCGCCGAACTCATCGTTCAGACGGCCCAGTTGGTGCAGCGCACCGGCCCAGCCGTGGCACAGGGCGTGGTCGTGGATTCCCCAGTCGTCCATCGGGACGGCCAGCAGGCGCTCCGCCGAGGCCAGGGCCAGCGCCGTCCAGTCCGGCCGGCCCAGCGCCAGGCCGGCCAGCTGCACGGCCCGGGAGACGCCGGGCGCGCCGTAGCACCAGGAGGGCCAGCCGGCGGGCGTGTCGAACGCCTCCGGGCCGGCCGTGTACTCGGCGAGGTCCAGGTAGCCGGGCCAGTAGACGCCGTACCCGTCGCGCACCGCCCACCGGGCGAGCAGCCCGGCCGCGGACTCGATGGCCTCCCGCTGCCCCGGCAGCCGCACCCCCTGCCGCCAGGCCAGCGAGAGCAGGGCCAGCGGACCGGCCACGCCGTGCGAGATGCCCAGGTTGAGGTGTCCGTCGGGGAGCTGCGCCTCCGAGCCGGTCCGCGGCGCGTCCAGGGCCCACCAGCGCGGGACCCGCCGCCCGCGGTGCTCCACCTCGCCGCAGGCCAGCCGGATCAGGTAGCCGAGGACGCTCTCCAGCTCCTCGCCGCAGGTCTCGGCGCGGGCCAGCAGGTAGCGGCCGACGCCGGTCATGCCGCGCACCACCTCGTAGTGGCCGATGGTGGGCAGCGGCCCGTCCGGGACCGCCGGCAGCGCGGTGCGGACCAGCTGCCGCTGGTAGTCGTCGAGCCGCTGGAGGGCCGAGGCGTAGCCGCCGGTGGCCCGGTTGGCGATCAGGACGGCGAAGGCCAGGGCGCCCGGCCCCTTGAAGATGCCGCTCGGGGTGGTGTCGCCCTGGGCGGCGGCCCGGGTGGCCACGCCGAGGTACCCGTGGGCTCGGGCGGTGCGGTCGGTGGCCGGGCGGGAGCCGCCGCTGAACGCGATGGCCAGGCCGGGGCTGCCGCTGCCGAGGGTGAGCTCGGCCCAGATGCCCTCGGGGACGCCGTCGTCCGCGGCCTCGGCGGGGATCCGGGTCGCGGCCGCGGTGGCGGCCGGGTCGGCGAGCCGGTCGAGGACCGCGTCCGACACGGCCCCGGCCCGCTCGCGCAGGACGGCCCGGTCGACGGCGGCCGGGGCGGAGGTCAGGGCCGAGGTGTCGGCGGTGGTCTCGGCGCTGGTCATCGGGTGCTCCTGTCGCCGGTGGAGGCCGCGTGGGCGCGGCGTCCGAGAAGGGTCCGGGCGGCGCCGCGGAGCACCGCGTACCCGCGCGCCTCCGCCGCCGCGTCGATGCCGAAGAGGCGGTTGTGCCGCATGTGCAGCAGGGACAGCACGGCCTCGTCCCGGTCGGCCTCCGGGCCGGCCAGCACCAGGCCGCCGTACGCCCGGGGCTCGGGGGACTCCGTCCACAGCGGCCCGAGCGCCGGGATGCCGAGGGCCTCGGCGGCGTGCCGGGCGGCCTCCCCGGGCCGGATCAGCCGGTCCACCAGGGACCGGTGCCGCTGGTACACCTCGTGGTCGGGGCCCTTGGTGAACAGGTGGTCCGCCCAGGCGCACCAGTCCCAGTCGCCGAGCGAGTCCAGCAGCACCGCGTGCCCGACGGCCGCCAGCACCTCGTCCGGTACGGCCGCCGCCCCGGCCCGCCGGGCCCGCAGCTGGAGCAGCGCGGACCGGCTGTCGGTCAGGAACAGCCGCTCGGCGGCCTCCTGGGCCGCGGGGCCGCCGTAGCGGTCGGTCTCCGGCCGGTACACGTCCAGGGCCATGGTCCGCAGCGCCCCGGCATCGATCAGTCCCCGGACGTGGCGGGCGAGCGCGGGCAGCACCCGGCCGTGCAGGGCCTGCGGGTCCCCGTGGAAGCGCAGCCGCAGGTGGGGGTCCGGGTCGCGGTAGCGGAGGAAGAACCAGCGGTCGACGTCCTCCTCGACCTCCGCCAGCAGGGCGGGCAGGTGGTCGGCCAGGACCGCCTCCTGGGCGGCCGGCTCGGCGTACAGCTTGGCGAACAGCCAGTCCTCGCCGGGGAGATGGACCCGGGTGGGGGCGGGCCGGATCGGGGCCTTCGCCAGCGGCGCGGGCTCGGAGCGCCGGGCCGGCGCGGCGGCCGAAGGGCGGGCCGTGCGGACCAGCGGGACGACGATCTCGGTGGCGTAGCCGGCGTTCCAGCCCAGCACCGCGGGGTCGGCGGTGAGGTCCTCGTACAGCATGAACCGCGGTTCGGCGGCGGTGAGTTCGGCGCGCAGGAGGGACTGGTCCCAGCGCTCGCGCAGGTCGACGGGGAACATCTGGTCGTTGCGGGCGATCTGGAGCCGGTCCGGCACGCGGTAGCGGCGGCGCCACTCGGCCAGGCCGGCCTCCCAGGCCGCGGTGCCGGGGGTGCGGGCGGCGTCCCGCAGCCGGCGGCCGGGCAGCCAGCGCCTGGGGGCGGTCAGCACCCGGCCGTGGCGGACCCGCGGCAGGTAGGGCAGCACGTCCAGCCCGGCCCAGTCCCAGCCGGACCAGACCCGGGGGCGGGCCGCGGCCAGGTCCGACAGGAACCGGGCCACCGGCGGCGCCTGCGCGTCCAGGGCCAACATGTGCGGGAAGACCGGGACGACCTGGCGGCCGGTCGGCTCGTGCAGCAGCCGCAGGCCGTCCTCGCCGGCCGCGACGAGCAGGGTGCGCCAGTCCAGGCAGAACGGGTCGGCGCGGTCGTCGGGCACCCCGATCGGGATGCGGTACGGCAGCAGCGGCGGCACCTGGACGATGTTGAGCGAGCGCGGGTCGCGCGGCATCAGCTCGACCTGGGCGAGCAGGACGCCCTCGTCGTCGGGGCCGGCGGCCAGCCGGGCGAGGTCCTCGGTGAGGCCGGTGCGGGCGGCGAACCGGCCCGCGGTCGCGCCGGCCGTCCAGGAGCCGATGTGCGGGCTGCCGAGCAGCAGGTACTCGCCGCGGTCCAGGGCGGCCGGGCTCTCGGCGAGGACCTGGAAGCAGAGTTCGAGGGTGCGCGGCGGGCGGCGGTCCGGGTCGTACCCGGTGGCGGCGGCCAGGCGGGCCACGTCCTCGTCGGTCAGAACCAGGTCGCCGCCCTCCAGCACCGCCTGCTGGGCGAGTTCGGCGATCGCGTTGCGGCGCGGCCGGTCGGCGTCCTCGCCCGGGCCGGACCGGGAGTGGGCCGGCGTGGCGCCGTACTCGGGCGGCAGACCGAGCCCGCGGTGCGGGTCGACCAGGTCCGCGAGCGGGACGGCGGAGGCGGTGCCGTACCGCTCGATGAACCGGTCGCGGTAGTCCCGCAGGTACTCCAGGGTGGTCCACTCCGGGGTCATCGCCCAGATCGCGGCGGCGTAGCGGCGCACCTCCTCGCCGACGGACTCGGGGAGGACGATGTCGGCGGGCATCCGCAGGTCGACCTGGACCGGGGGGCGCTCGCCGGCCGTGGCGGCCGCTGCGGTCGGGCTGGTGCCGTCGGCGCTCGTGGGGCCGTCGGGGGAGGCCGGACCGTCGCCGGCGTCCAGACGGCGGATGGCGGCGAGCAGGTCGCGCCAGGAGGCCAGGCCCTCGCCGGGCCGGTCGCGTTCGTGGGCGGCCGCGGCGGCGCGGACCGCCCGCAGGCCCTCGGCGGCGCCCGGGACGGCCCCGTCCACGGCGGACTCGATCCGGTCGAGCAGGGCGTCGTCGATCCGGTGCGGGGTGAGCGAGGTCAGCAGGATCCCGTGCCGGACCAGCCCCGCGAGCAGGGTGTCGACCCGGTCGGCGGCGACGGAGGGGAAGCGGGCCGCGAGGTCCTCCAGCAGGGCCGGGTACGCGACCGGGCGGGCCGCCGCCGTGCGGACCCGGGCGACCAGCGCGTTGTCTCGGACGGAGATCTCCTTCTCCCCGGTGTGCAGGGACAGCCGGCCGTCGCGCAGGACGCACAGGTCGTTGAGCACCACCTGCACCCGGCGGCGGACCTCCGGCACGGCCAGCCAGTCCCGCACCCGCCGGTGCAGCCATGCGCCGTCCAGCCGGACCGCCACCTCGCCGGGGCCGGAGAGCCCCGCCTTGGCGACCGGCCCGAACCGGGCCCGGCCCACACCGGCGAACAGCCCGAACGGGGTGGGGCGCCCGCCGGTCCGGCGGGCGTACCGGGTCAGGGTGCGGGCCGCGCTGAGGGTGCGCTTGCGGCCGAGCGAGGCCGCGCCCTCGGCGGTGTCCAGGCGGTCGAGGCTGAGCGCGAGGCTGCCGCTGGCGACCTCCACGGCCTGGCGGAGCGCCGGGTCCGCGGCCAGCCGGCGGACGCCCGGGACCGGGTCGTCCGGGTCGATCCTCGCCTCGGCCCGGTCGCGCGGCGTACTCGCCATCCGGACCAGCACCGGTTCACGGACCTCGAAGATCTCCGGGTCTGGGCGCACGTCGTTCGTCCCTCGCATCGCAGGTGGTACGGGAAACCGCAGGTGGTACGGGAAACCGCAGGTGGTACGGGAACCGCAGGGGCACGGGAAACGCGGGGCGGGCCGCAGCCCGCCCCGCGTCGGATCACCGGTCCGTCGTCAGCAGCAGACCGGGCAGCGGGTGCCGATGGCGTAGCTGCTGGGCGAGGTGTAGGTGCCCTGGCCGAACTCCTGGGCCTGGTCCGAGACCTCGGAGATCCGGAGGTCCAGGTCGAGGTCGGCCGCGTCCGCCTGCAGGATCATCTCGGTGCGCATGTCCCCTCCAAAGGGCTCGGTGGTGCCGGTGGCCGAACTCAACGGAACGTTCGTTCGGCGCTGGGTCCCACCTTTCACCGCCGCCCGGGGCCGGAGTGAGTGCATTCTCCGCCAACCTGATCCAGTCGCAGACGTACCGGCCCAGGTCAGGGGGTTCGGGTCGCATGCGAGCGGGTCCACCTGCGGTCCGGGGCGCTGCCGCGGGCTCCGCGGCCGGGGTGGGATCCGGGTCGTCCGGGGTGCTCGCGGAGGCCGGATCGGTGCGCGCGGGCGGGTGGAGGTTTGCCCCGCGGCAACAGTGATCATCGCTGCTCTTGGGCCTGACGGATGGTCGGGGCGGCGGGACGGACGGGACGAAAGTGGCGGTCGGTGCGGATGGGGCCGGGCGTGACCTGGACACCTCATGGTTTTGACGCAAACCCGTCGGTTCCGCGCGTGCTCCCGTACGGAGGGGCGGGCGGGGCGGCAGCCGGTTCAGAAGCGCTCCCACCGCACCAGGTCGTCCCAGGCGGGCCCGCCCCGGCGGCGTACCGGAGGAGGCTGCTCCGGAGACGGACGGCCCAGGCAGGCGATCAGCTCGGGTCGGATGCCGTCCGGCACCCCGAGCAGCACGGCGACCGCCGCCCGGCTGAACGAGGTCACCGGTCCCGCGCCCAGCCCCACGCCGTGCGCGGCCAGCAGCAGGGTCGCCGCGGCCGTCCCCACGTCGATGTACGGACCAGGGTTGCCCTCCGGGAAGCCGTAGGCGCGGACCCCGGCCAGTCGACGCAGACGACGATCGCGGCCGCCGGGCGCTGGAGCATCCCGGGCGATACCATCCGGATCGCCCGCAGCAGCCCGGGCCGGGTGACCACCACGTACCGGTGCAGGCGCCGGTTCCCGGCGTGCGGCGCGTACCTGGCGCTGTCCAGGACCACCCGCAGCCGCTCGGGTTCGACCGGCGCGCCGGTGAGCGCCCGGACCACGCGGCGGGTGCGGATCGTCCGCAGCACGGCCTCGCCGTCGGCGGGCGGCGCTGCCCGCGCGCTGGTCGCCGCTCACGGTGCCCGGCCGTCCGTCGTCCCGGCGCGTTCGGGGTCCCGGCCGCGTTCGAGGTCGGCGTCCTCGGCGTCGTCGGGGTCGAGCGAGTCGAGCAGGTACGCGGCCAGGGTCCGGCAGAGCGCGTCCAGCCGGTCGGTGTAGCCCTGGGGATCGCCGGCCCGGACCGAGGTCTCGGCGTGACCGCGGCGCACCTCGCGCAGGAGCGCCCGCAGCCGGTCGCCCGCCTGCGGCTCGATCATCTCGGCGAGCCGTCCCGCCGCCGTCAGCAGCCGCAGCGGTGCGTACTCGGCGGCCTCGTCCACCTGGGTGCGGGCGGAGCAGACCAGGTAGGCGAGGAGTTCGACCGCGTCCTCCTCGTCCAGCACCCGTCCGGTCCGTACCGCGCGCTCGGGCTCGCCCATGGCACTCCGTCCGCCGTCCCTGCCCCCAGCCTCCGCCGGGCCGGGGCGGCCCGCACGCCGCGGCGGGCCCGGCGGTGCTGCGGACCGTGTCGGAGGGGTCACCCGAACCGGATGATCCGTCCCAAGTGGTTTACAGGACAAGGGTGTTGACGGTATATCGCCAATCACTTCTCATGCCCCCCGCTCCCCGCGAGAATCGAGGACACCCCGGTGACTACTCGCGTATACCCCGACCGGCGAAGAACGCGGCCCCTCTGGCACCTGGCGTTCCTGCTCGCCCTGCTCGGCGCCCTGGGCTCCTTCGCCGGGGCCGACCGGGCCCACGCCGCACCGAGCTGCCAGGTGCTCGCCGGCGGCTCGGCACCGCAGGCCGCCGAGGCCGTCCGCCAGGCCTGCACCCTCATCGGCACCCCGTACTCCTGGGGCGGCGGCCACGGCTCGGCCCCCGGACCCTCGTACGGCATCTGCGACGCCTCCAACGGCGCGCCCAACGACTGCCACGTGCGCGGCCTGGACTGCTCCGGCATGGTCCGCTACGCCTACTTCCTGGCCACCGGAGCCGACGTGATCAACGGCACCACCCGCACCCAGTGGGCCACCGGGCGCGCGGTGGCCCGGTTCTACCGGAGCCAGGGCACCGCGCTGCTGCTCCCCGGCGACCTGGTGTTCTACGGCGCCTCGCCGAGCACCATCCACCACGTGGCGATCTACCTCGGGCAGGGCTACATCGCCGAGGCACCGTACTCCGGCGGCCACGTCCAGGTCGCCGCGCTCGCCTCGCACGGCGACTACTACGGCTCCATCCGCCTCTACGGCCCCGGCGGAGGCGGCCAGCCGCCCACCCCGGACCCCGCCCCGGGCCGGTACTGGGTGGACACCTTCGCGAATGCGTCGGTGTACGCCTCGCCGACGAGCACGGCGAGTACGGGGACGCTGTTCCAGGGGACGAACTACGTGTACTGCAAGGCGTGGGGCCGACGGATCGTCAACGGGTCGAGCCACAACCGCTGGTGGTTGAAGACGGATCCGGACAGCGGCCCGGCGGGGCAGTGGGTGTCCGCGTACTACCTCTCCCGCTGGGGCAACGACGAGGCCCGCGACAACAACGGCACCGTCATCCCGAACTGCTGACCAGGACCGGTGGGCCCGCCCTGCCCCGTACGGCCCGGGCGGGTCACCGTGCCTGCAGCGCCTGCATGGTGAGACCCCGACCACCCCTCCGCGCCCGGTGATCTACGCTCGCCCGCATGTCACAGCCGATACGACTCCACATCCTGATCACCACCCTTCCGGGCCGCGGCCAGGACCAGGTCGACGCCTATCAGCGGCTCGCACCGATCGTGCGGGCCGAGCAGGGGTGCCTGCAGTACGACCTGCACCGGGTAGTGGACGACCCGGACCGGTTCGTCCTCGTCGAACTCTGGGCGTCGCGGGACGCGTTGGCCGCTCACGAGGCCACCGCGCACATGGTGGCCGCCGACGCCGCCAGCCCGGCGTTCCGGGCGGGGCCGGCGCAGGTGATCGAGATCGAGGCCGCACCGGTGGCCTGACCCGCGACGCCGCCGGACGGAGCCTGGTCGGCCCCGACCGGCCCGGGCGCACGTGCCCGGGCCGGTCAGGGCCTCCGTTCAGGCGCCGACGTAGGCGGCGAGGTGCTCGCCGGTGAGGGTGGAGCGGGCGGCCACGATGTCCGCGGGCGTGCCCTCGAAGACGATCCGGCCGCCGTCGTGGCCGGCGCCCGGGCCCAGGTCGATGATCCAGTCCGCGTGCGCCATCACCGCCTGGTGGTGCTCGATGACGATCACCGACTTGCCCCCGTCGACCAGCCGGTCCAGCAGGCCGAGCAGCTGCTCCACGTCCGCCAGGTGCAGGCCGGTGGTCGGCTCGTCCAGGACGTAGACGCTGCCCTTCTCGCCCATGTGGGTGGCCAGCTTCAGCCGCTGCCGCTCGCCGCCCGACAGCGTGGTGAGCGGCTGACCGAGGGTGAGGTAGCCGAGTCCGACGTCGGCCAGCCGCTCCAGGATCCGGTGCGCGGCCGGCGTCCGGGCCTCGCCGGTGCCGAAGAACTCCTCGGCCTCGGCCACCGGCATCGCCAGCACCTCGCTGATGTCCCGCCCGCCGAGCCGGTACTCCAGCACCGAGGGCTGGAACCGCTTGCCCTCGCAGTCCTCGCAGGGCGTGGCCACGCCCGCCATCATCCCCAGGTCGGTGTAGATGACGCCGGCGCCGTTGCAGGTCGGGCAGGCGCCCTCGGAGTTGGCGCTGAACAGGGCCGGCTTCACCCCGTTGGCCTTCGCGAACGCCTTGCGGATCGGCTCCAGCAGGCCGGTGTACGTCGCCGGGTTGCTCCGCCGGGAGCCGCGGATCGGACTCTGGTCGACCACCACCACCTCCTCGCGCGCCGCCAGCGAGCCGTGGATCAGCGAGCTCTTCCCCGAGCCGGCGACCCCGGTCACCACCACCAGCGCCCCGAGCGGGACGTCCACGTCGACGTCCTGGAGGTTGTTGGTGGCCGCGCCGCGGATCTCCAGCCGGCCGGACGGCTCGCGCACCGTGCCCTTCAGCGTCGCCCGGTCGTCGAAGTGCCGACCGGTGACGGTGTCGGAGGCCCGCAGCCCCTCGACCGTGCCCTCGAAGCAGACCGTGCCGCCCCCGGTGCCGGCGCCGGGGCCGAGGTCCACCACGTGGTCGGCGACGGCGATGGTCTCCGGCTTGTGCTCCACCACCAGCACGGTGTTGCCCTTGTCCCGCAGGCGCAGCAGCAGGCCGTTCATCCGCTGGATGTCGTGCGGGTGCAGCCCCACCGTCGGCTCGTCGAAGACGTACGTCACGTCGGTGAGCGAGGAGCCCAGGTGGCGGATCATCTTGACCCGCTGCGCCTCGCCGCCCGAGAGGGTGGCCGCGGACCGGTCGAGCGAGAGGTAGCCGAGGCCGATCTCCACGAACGAGTCCAGGGTCTGCTGCAGCGCGGTCAGCAGCGGCGCCACCGACGGCTCGTCGAGGCCGCGGACCCACTCGGCCAGGTCCCGGATCTCCATCGCGCAGGCGTCCGCGATGCTGATCTTCCGGATCCTGGACGACCGGGCGCCCTCGCTGAGCCGGGTGCCGCCGCACTCGGGGCAGGCGGTGAAGGTGACCGCCCGGTCCACGAAGGCCCGGATGTGCGGCTGCATCACCTCCCTGTCCTTGGACAGGAAGGACTTCTGGATCTTGGGGACCAGGCCCTCGTAGGTGAGGTTGACCCCGTTGACCTTGACCTTGGTCGGCTCCCGGTACAGGAAGTCCTGCATCTCCTGCTCGGTGAACTCGCGGATCGGCTTGTTCGGGTCGAGGAAGCCCGACTCGGCGTAGATGCCGACGGTCCAGAAGCTCTCCGACTTCCAGCCGGGGATGGTGAACGCGCCCTCCGCGATGGACTTGGAGTCGTCGTACAGCTGGGTGAGGTCGATGTCGGAGACGGTCCCGCGGCCCTCGCAGCCCGGGCACATGCCGCCGGTGCGGCTGAAGGTCGCCTTCACCGTCTTCCGGTCGCCGCGCTCCACCGTGATGGCCCCGCTCGCCTTCACCGAGGGAACGTTGAAGGCGTACGCCCCGGGCGGGCCGATGTGCGGCTCGCCGAGCCGGCTGAACAGGATCCGCAGCATCGCGTTGGCGTCGGTCGCGGTGCCGACCGTGGACCGCGGGTCGCCGCCCATCCGCTGCTGGTCCACCGCGATCGCCGTGGTCAGCCCCTCCAGGACGTCCACCTCGGGCCGGGCCAGCGTCGGCATGAAGCCCTGCACGAAGGCGCTGTACGTCTCGTTGATCAGCCGCTGCGACTCGGCGGCGATGGTGTCGAACACCAGCGAGCTCTTGCCCGAGCCGGAGACCCCGGTGAACACGGTCAGCCGGCGCTTGGGGATCTCGACGCTGAGGTCCTTGAGGTTGTTCACGCGCGCCCCGTGCACGCGGATCAGGTCGTGGCTGTCGGCGCCGCGCTCCGCGGCCGACGCCTGCGGGGCCGACCTCCGGGCCTTGCTCATCGTCACTCCATCCATCGGAAATCCGTCGCTGTCGGAGTCCGGGGATCCGTCATCCCCCGGAGTCCGCCGTGGTCCGCCGGCGGGACCGTTCGTCCTCCCCGCCGGCACCGCCCGGGCCCGATCCAACCAGATCCGGCCCGGGGCGGCCGGGCGTTCTCCCGCGCGGGCGCGGCGTCCACGCGGTGCCGACGCGGCGCCACGCGCTCCGGGGCCCCTCGCGGGTTGCTCAGCGCACCTCGTTGAAGCGGATCAGGTTGCCCGCGGGGTCGCGGAAGGCGCAGTCACGGACGCCGTACGGCTGCTCGGTCGGCTCCTGGACGAACTCGGCGCCGCCGGCCTTCAGGCGGTCGAACAGCCCGTCCAGGTCGGGGGTGGCCAGGGTGAGGCGCGCGCAGGTGCCCTTGGCCATCATCTCGACGACGGTCCGGCGCTCCTCCTCGGTGATGCCGGGGTCGGCCGCGGGCGGCTCCAGGACGATCGCGGGGCCGGTCCCGCCGGCCGGGCCGACGGTGATCCAGCGCAGGTCGCCGTAGCCGACGTCGTTGCGGACCTCGAAGCCGAGCAGGTCGCGGTAGAAGGCCAGCGAGGCCGCCGGGTCGGTGTGCGGGAGGAAGGTCCAGTGCAGGGTGATGTCCATGCGCCTCACGCTAGGCGCGGGCCGGCCGTCGCTGCTTCTCCGATCCTGATCGGTTCCCGGTCGGCCCCCGGTCGGCGCCCGGTCGGTTCAGCCGGGGACGGTGATCGCCGATCTAGGACGGAAACCGACCTGTATGCGCGGCATCCTGAAGCCATGACGACCTTCCGTGGACTCGCCACCATCCGCTACCACGCCGAGGACCTCGCCGCGGCGCGCCGCTGGTACACCGAAGTGCTGGGCGTGGAGCCGTACTTCGCACAGCCCGACTACATCGAGTTCCGGCTCGGCGACCACGCCCAGGAACTCGGCATCTCGCGCACCCCCTCCGCCCCGGCCGGCGTGGTCGCCTACTGGCACGTGGACGAGGTCGACGCCGTCATGGAGCGGCTGCTCAAGCTCGGCGCCCGCCCCCACGAACCGCTGCGCGACTACGGCCCGTTCCGGGCGGGCGCCGTGCTCGACCCGTTCGGCAACATCCTCGGCGTGATGCACAACCCCCACTACCTGGAGGTCCTCGCCGCCCGCGACTGACGGTCGGTCAGACAGTCGGGCGGGCCGGCGCTCACGGCCCGGTCGGTGTGCCCGGCAGGCGTACGGTCGCGGTGGTGCCGGTCGGCCCGCCCCGTTCGGACCGGGCCGAGGCCAGCGCCAGCTCGCCGCCCGCCTCGCGGACCGCGCGGGCCGCGATCGCCAGGCCCAGGCCCGAACCGGGCAGCGGACGCGCCGAGGGCGCCCGCCAGAACGCGTCGAAGACGTGCGGCAGCTCTTCCGGCGTGATCCCGCAGCCCCGCTCCCGGACCGTCAGCACCCCCTCGGCCAGGACGACCTCCACCGGCCCGCCCGGGGAGCCGAACTTCACCGCGTTGTCCAGCAGGTTGAGCACCGCCCGCTCCAGCGCCCGCGCATCCCCCCGCACGTACCAGGGCGTCAGCCGCGCCCCGAACTCCGGCTCCGGCCCGCGCTGCCGGACCGCGTCCAGTGCCCGGGCGACCACCTCGTGCAGCGCCACCACCGCGCTCCGCGACCCCGGCCCGGGCGCCTCGGCGGGGCCGGCGAGTTCCAGCAGATCGCCGATCAGGGCCGTCAGCTCCGCCATCTGCGCCCTCATGCCGCCGAGCATCCGGGACCGCAGGCCATCCGGCAGCGCCCGCCCGGTCTCCTCGCTGCGCACCAGCAGATCCACATTGGTCCGCAGCGAGGTGAGCGGGGTGCGCAGCTCGTGCCCGGCGTCCGCGATGAGCCGCGCCTGGCTCTCCCGGGCGTCGGCCAGTGCGGTGCTCATCACGTCGAACGACCGGCCCAGGCGGGCGATCTCGTCACCGCCCGGCAGCGCGACCGTCGCTCCCGGCCGGCGGGTCCGGGCGATGTCCTCGACCGCCCGGGTGAGGCGGTCCACCGGCTGCAGGGCCCGGCGTGCGATCCACAGCGCCCCGGCGCCCGACGCGGCGATGACCGCACCGGCGACCCCTGCCATCAGCAGCGCCAGTCCGGCCAGCGCGTCGTCCACCGGCCGCAGCGGCTGCGCCAGCGCGACCGCCGCGACGGTGTGCCGCCCGTCCACCGTGAGCGGCACCGCGACCACCCGCACCCGGACCGCCTCTCCGTCGACCAGCCGCCCGTCCCGGGCCAGCGACCGGGCCGGCCCGCCCGCCGACCTGCCCGTCGACCCGCCCGCCGGTCCGGGAGCCGTCACGGCGAGGTCCGCGGCCGTCGGCCGGATCGCCCGGGGACCGGCCTGCGGGCAGGACCTCCCGTCGGGGAGGAGCACCGTGGGAGCGGGATCGCGGACCATCCACGGTGGCTCCGAGCCCTTGCCGCACCAGTCGGCGACCGTCCTGTACCGGTCGCCCGGCGCCGGCGAGAGGTGGGCCTCCGGCGCCCAGGCGCGGGCCAGCGTCGCGTCGACCTGGCGGATCATCTCCCCGCGGGCAGCGAACCATCCGGCCACCGCGCAGGCCGCCACCGCCAGGGACACCGAGGCGGCGGTGAACAGGGCGAGCCGTCCGCGCAGGCTCATCCTCCCGAACGGACCGTCACGGCGCTGTCGCCTCGCTGCCGCTGCCGGAGCAGGAGTCGGGGAGGCCCCGACTTCCGTTCCCCCATCCGTCCCGGTCATGCCGGCCCCCGCCCCCCCGTTGTGTCCGCCCACCCCTGTGCGGGCCGCTCCGACGCCTGGTCGGTGCCGGTGCCCGCCGTGATCCGTCCACGATCAGGGCGGAAGATGAGGAACGCCTGACAGCCGTCTGAGCGCGGCCTCAAGGAGCCCGAGGTGCTGGGGCATCCGCCCGGTTTGCGTGCGCAGCGAGCCGCGCGGGACGATCACCCGGGCGCGGCGTCGGCCCCGCCGCGCGGTACGGGCCCGGATTGCGGTCGGAGGGGGAACGGTGCTGGAAGTGCTGTACAGCGAGGCCACGGGGGAGCTCGAACTCTCCGGAACGCGCCAGGACCTCCGGCTGCTCGGACGGCTGCTGAGCGCCCCCGCCGGAACCTGCGATCTCGCGGAGAACCGCGAGCCGGCGCCGTACGACCGCTCGCTCGCCCGGATCTCCTTCCGGGAGGATCCGGCCGGCGGCGCCGCGGCGATCGTCGCGGAGGGGACGGTGCTCCGGATCTCCGGGGGACGGGACGCACTGGACCTCCTCGCCGCGGACATCGAGGACTTCGCCGAGGAGTCCGAGCTGTCGCATCATCTCCATGTCGACTTCCCGACCTGTGACTTCATCGCCTCGGGGTCCGACCCGCTGGTCGTCGCCTTCCTGCGGTAGCCGGCGGGCCCCGTTGTCGGTGGTGGCTGCGATGCTGCGGGGATGACCGTGTGGAACCTCCTCGACCTCGACCGGGCGCTGCGGCAGAGCTGGGCCGCCGACACCTGCTCTCCCGACAACCAGGACGACTGGCGCCCCGAGAACCCGGCGCTGGGGCAGTGCGACATCACCGCCCTGCTGATCAACGACCTCCTCGGCGGTGAGCTCATGGTGGGGGAGGTGTACCTCGACGGCGCCCAGCACGGCTACCACTGGTGGAACCGGCTGCCCAGCGGTGTCGAACTCGACCTGACGCGCGAGCAGTTCCTCCGCGGCGAGACCCTCAGCGCGATCCGCCGGGTGGTCCGCCCGCCGGGCCTGCGCCGTCGCGTCGAGGAGTACCTGCTGCTGCGCGAGCGGGTCGCCGCCCGGCTCGGCCCGCTGCCCGAGCCCGCCGCCTGACCCGTCCGGCGCACCCGGCCCCGCCCGACCCGTCCGGTATCCGGCCGAGCCCCGTCAGGCCCGGAACGTCCCGCGTGCCGGAGCCGTGCCGTCGGCCGTCCTGCGCCTAGGCTCGGGGCCGTGGCGCAGGTCGAGCAGCAGACCGAGGGTGCCGGACCGTTCACCACACGGTCGTCCTGGCACCTCCCCGGCGGTGGCGTGGCGGTGTGGGAGTCCCGGCTGGCCCGGCGCCGCGGGGTGCTCACCGTCCACCGGACGGGGGAGCGGGCCCCCGGGCCGTCCAGCGCCGACAGCGTGGCGATCCGCCGGATCCGCCGCCTGAACGTCATCGCCGCGCTCTCCTTCGTCGTCGGCGGCGCGCTGTTCGCGGCGGGCGCGGCGGTGGCGCTGTTCGGTTCGGGCGACGCCACCGAGGCCGCCACGATCTACTTCGCCGGCGGCCTGTTCTTCAGCACCGGCGGGTACGTCTCGCTGCTCCAGGTGATCAACGCGCCGCGGCACGTCCCCGGCGGCGACGCGCTGGTGACCGGCCGCTGGCGGTGGTGGAGCTACGAGCCGATGCGGGTCGACTGGCTGGGCGCCGCCGTCCTCTTCGCGGGCACCCTGGTGTTCGCGGTGGACCTGATCGACTCCTTCCTGCAGGGCCTGAGCGTCCAGCAGCTCAACCGCCTGATCTGGGCGCCCGACCTGGTGGGCTGCGTCCTGTTCCTGGTCTCCGGGCACCTCGGCTTCGTGGAGATCTGCCACGGCCGCCCGTGCATCCGCCGGCGCAGCCTGGGCTGGTGGATCGTGGCGGTGAACCAGCTCGGCTCGGTGCTCTTCATGGTCTCCGCGCTGGCCGCCTTCACCCGCCCCTCGACCGGCAGCCTGGTCAACGAGTCCATCGCGAACTGGGGCACCTTCACGGGCGCCCTCTGCTTCTCGGTCGGCGGCGTCCTCCAGCTCCTCGAACGCCCGTAGCCCGCCTCGCCCGGACCCTGGCCGGGCAGGGGCGGTAGGGGTCACCAGGCGGTGCAGTACCCGCCGGCCTTCACCGACTCGAAGTTCGCCTTGAACGCGTCGTGGACCGCCGCGTTGTCGATCTTCAGCAGGGTCTCGTCCTGGGAGCGGAGGTTGGGGAAGGTGTAGTTGTGGCTGCCGGTGAACACCACCTTGCGGTTCGCCCCGCCCAGGTACCTGCCCTCGATCAGCAGGTACTTGGAGTGGATGCCGATCCGCCGTGACGTCCCGTCGGCGTTCGGGGCCGTGCCGTCGCAGCGGGCCGTCAGGTCGAGGTGCCCGGCGAGGGTGGTCCTGACCGCGGTGCCGAGGTTGCCGCTCTCGCCGTTGTGCAGCAGTTCCACCCGGCAGCCGGCGTCCCGCAGTTCCACCAGCTTCTGGGCCACCTGCACCCGGGTGAACGCGTACATCCCGACCCGGATCGCGGTGGTCCCGCCCGTGCAGTCCGCGTTGTTCAGCAGCGAGACGACGGTGTCGGTCGAGGCGTCCTCGGTGTACGAGGTGCCGGCGCTCTCCTGCCGGGGGAAGAAGTACGTCTTGTACGGGCCGGACTGCTGGGTCCGGTAGTAGCCGGCCTGGCCCGTGCCCGAGGAGCCGTACGTCCGCAGGTCCTGCCAGTACGCGCGGTAGGCGGCGTACAGGCCGGAGCCCGCGTCGGGGACGGTGACGGCGTTGTTGAAGAGGTTCCTGCGCTGGCTGGTGGTGAGGTTCGCGGAGGTCTGGAAGACCACGCCGTCCGTGCCGCCGACCCGCGAGAACAGGAAGAACTTGTTGTGGTTGATCGCGCCGTCGTCGTCGGCGTCGAGCACCCGGTTGCCGATACAGCCGCGGTTCGCCGGACAGGCCATCACCCAGGAGTCGGCGGTGAGGTCGGTGCCCAGGCCGGTCGGCGCGGCGAGCGTGGAGTACTCCGAACCCGTCGCCGCCGTACCGCCGTTGCCGTCCGGGGCGGTGTCGGGAACGGCGTCCCCGTCCACGATCAGCTTGACCTTCACGCCGCGCCGCTTCGCCGCGATCAGGGCGCCGCTCACCCCGCCGTCGGTGAACAGGTAGATCGAGCCGTCGATCTCCGCGCCCGCCGGGGTGCGGTTGACCAGTGAGATCAGCTGGTTGCGGATGGCGTCCTGCTGGGCCGCCGTCCCCGCCGGGTTGTTGAACGTGGCGGTCAGCGCCACCGGGTCCTCCGCCCCGGCGGCGGAGGCCGCCCGCGGCGCGGCCACCAGTGAACCGCCCAGAACCATCGCGGCCACCGCCGCACCCGCTCGCACGCGCATGGGTCCCCTCCTGCCATGGTGTCGAGGAGCGAATCTACCGCACCATGATCATCGACGTCGGGGCCGCCGTCCGGTCGGGGGCGGGGGGCGGCCGGGAAATCCGGTGTACGTCCGACCGGCCTCCGCCTAGGGTCGGGCGGATGAGCACCCGTGACTTCCGGATCACCGTCCGCGGCGTCTTCGACGGCCTGGACGCCGAGCAGCGCGCCGAACTGCTGGCCCGAGCCGCCGACCACGACGTCCTGCGCGCCGCCTTCACGTCCGAGGGGCAGCTGACCTACGACATCGCGGCCCGGACGGCCTTCACCTTCCGGTTCGCCGACAGCGGCGAGGCCGAGGAGGACATCCTGGCCGCCACCGCCCGGGCCGAGGCGGCCGCCGAGCAGTGGCTGGTGGAGCGCGGCTACGGCTTCAGGAACCTCCGCTCCCAGGCCGAGGACCTCTCCCTGGCCGCCCTGGGCAAGCGGCGCCGCCGCGAGGCCGCGAAGGGCCTCTGACCCGCCGGCCGTCTGCCGCCGGGCCGTCGGCTACCGGCTCGCCGCGTCCTCGGTCAGCGGCTCCGGCACGGCCCGCGGCTCCGGCACGGCCTGCGGCGCGGGGTCGGCCGCCGGTACGGACCCGGGCCGGCCGCCCCGCCAGGCGAAGCCCAGCAGGAGTACGCCGGGGACGATCCCGCCGACCGCGGCGGTGACGATCGCGGAGACGCCCGCCACCGCCAGGGCCAGCCCGGCCAGGCCGCAGACCGCCATCGTCGCACCGAGCGTGCGCAGCGGCGGAAGGCTCCAGGCGGTGGCCAGGCCGAAGAAGTGCACGCCCACCACGAGGGCGATCCAGCCGACCGTCGCACGCGGGGTGTGCAGGACGGGGTTGATCAGCCACAGTCCGGCCACCAGCGCGGCGACCTCGGCGGCCACCACGGTCCAGTACCGCCGACCGAAGGTCGTGGTCGGCGCCCGTCCGGTGTCCTCCGGCCCGCTCGCCGCGGCCCCCCGCCGTCCGATGATCAGCCCGACCATCGCGGCGGCGGCCAGCAGGCGGAGGGGAACCCCGACCGCCTTCGGCAGGACACCCGCGTTGATCTGGATGAAGACGGTTCCGAAGACGCCGCCGATGAGTCGGCCGGCTCGATCCTTTGTCATGATCATCAGAGTGTCAGCTCGTTCGGCCCGCTGCCAAATGCCTTCGGTCGCGGGGCAGTCCGGCGCGTGCCCGGGCCCACCGGGCCCACCGGGCTCGCCTCAGGCCGCCGGGTCGTCGGCGGTGCGCGCGATGGCCGTCCGCAGGAGGTGGTCGCGGGAGGCGGCGGCCTCGGCGCGGAGGCGGGGGAGGTCCACATCCACCAGACGGCCGGCCCACTTGCGGACGCGGCCCGCGATCAGCACGGTGTCGACGTTGCGGGCGTCCGCGCCGAGCACCACCGTGCCGACGGCGTCGTTGAGCGGCAGGTTGTTGACCTCGTCGGCGGTGATCATCAGCAGGTCGGCCTGCTTGCCGGGGGTCAGCGTCCCGGTCACCTCGCCCAGTCCGACGGTGTCGGCGCCCTGCCGGGTGGCGAAGTCCAGGACGTCCTGGGTGGAGATCCTGGGCCGTACCCGGCGGGTGGCGCGCCCGCCGTTCACGGCCCGCATCCGCTGGATCGCGTGCAGCGTCCGCATCTGGGTGAACATGTCGTTGGCCAGGGCGACTTCGACGTCGATGCTCAGCCCGGGACGGACCCCGGCCGCCAGTGCCTCGTCCACCGCCGGGACGGCGTCCTCCAGCCCGATCTGGGCCTCCGAGGTGGGGGCGAGCGAGATCCTGGTCCCGCTGGCGCCGATCGCCCGCCAGGCCTCGGCGGTCAGCCCGGTGGCGTGGATCAGCGCCAGCCGTTCGCCGAGCAGCCCCTCCCGCTCCCAGCGCAGCACCGCCGCGGAGGAGGCGGCGCCGAAGACCGCGTCCACGCTGACGCCGAGGCCCGACTCGTCCGCGATGCGCGCCAGCCGCGGACCGTACGCGAGATCGGGGCCGGCGATCTCCTCGGTGGCGAGGGCCGCCAGCCGAACGGTCACCCGACCACGCCCGTCGGTACCGGACCAGGCGGCCAGCCGGGCCAGGTCGGCCGGCCACTGCCGGTCCCAGGCACCGAAGTGCGGACCCATCGCGGCGTGGATCCCCCGGACGCCGCTGTCCACCAGCGCCTGCACGGCGGCGTCGGAGTGCGCGGCCGTACGGGAGTTGTGGGAGAGGTCGAGCAGGGTGGTGATGCCCGCGTCCACCGCGCCGAGGGCGGCCAGCCGGGTGCCGACGTACATGTCCTCGGGACGGTAGGCGGGGGCGAGTCGGACCAGGGTGGTGTCCAGGTAGCCCGCCAGGTCGTCCACGTCGGGGATGATCCGCCGCAACTGGCCCTGCCAGGCGTGCCGGTGGGTGTCGACGAACCCGGGCGTCAGGACGGTGCCGGAGGCGTCGACGACCACGGCGTCGGTGGCGGCGCCCCGGGCGCGGAGGTCCGGGCCGACGGCGGTGATGGTGTCGCCGGACACCAGGAGGTCGCCGGTGGGCAGGGTGCCGAGAGCCGGGTCCATGGTGAGGATCGTGGCGCCGGTGAACAGGATGCGCCGCCCGGGGTCGCCCGCGGTGCGGCGCAGCCGGTCGAGGAGCGCAGGGCGGGCCTGGTCGGTGGGACGGTGGACGGGCTGCGCGGAGGACAGTCGGTGCATGAGGATGTCGCGATCCGTTCGTGGGGTCGGAGGTCGGAGGGCTTGCGGACGGGACCGGGTCCGGCCTCCACGCTCGCAGCGGGCCGGGGCCGGCTCCAGGCCGCATCGTTCCTGGGTGTGCCGCACCCCCGCTCAGGGCTTCGCCGCGGCCCCGGGCGGCCGTAGCCTCGACGGCATGCACACCGACGAACCGCCACGAGGCGGTGTCCGGCCGGGCGGACCGGACCACCGCTCCGACACCCGGACCGCGGCCCGGGCCGACCGCGACCACCGCGGCCCGGCCGAGGACCCCGCCCCCGCCCCACGGCTGGACGGCCACCGGGACAACCCCGTCGGGGAGTACCTGCGCGCCCGCCGCGAGCAGGTGACCCCGGACCGGGTGGGCCTGCCCCGGGTCGGCCACCGGCGGGTGTCCGGCCTGCGCCGGGAGGAGGTCGCCCTGCTGGCCGGGGTGAGCACCGACTACTACACCCGCCTCGAACAGGGCCGCGAGCGCAATCCCTCCGCGCAGCTGCTGAACGCGGTGGCCCGTGCGCTCCACCTGGACGAGGAGGCCGCGGCCCACCTGGCGCAGCTGGCCGCCCCCGCCGCCGCCCGCCGGCCCCGCCGGGGTGCCGAGCGGGTGTCACCCGCGGTGCGGCAGCTGATGGGGAGCCTGCCCGTCCCGGCCCTGGTCGCGGGCCACGCGCTGGACGTCCTGGCCCTCAACCCGCTCGCGGCCGCGCTGTACTCGGGCTTCGCCCGGGTGGACAACCTGGTCCGGATGACCTTCCTCGACCCGGCCGCCCGGTCCTTCCACCGCGACTGGGAGCGGGCCGCCCGCGAGGCCGTCGCCGCCCTGCGCACCGCCGCGGGCCGGGACCGGGAGGACCGGCGGCTGACCGAACTCGTCGGCGAACTCTCGCTCAAGAGCCAGGAGTTCCGCGTCCTGTGGGCCCGCCACGAGGTCCACGGCAAGGCCGCCGGCGCCAAGCACCTCCACCACCCCCGGGTCGGCGACCTCGACCTCGCCTACGAGACCCTCACCGTCAACAGCGCCCCGGGTCAGCACCTCATCGTCTACCAGGCCCCGCCCACCGGCCCCTCGGCCGACGCCCTGCTCCTGCTGAGCGCGCTGCTCCCCTGAACGGAACCGGGCCCGGAGGCCGTCGTCACACCCGCGTGGGCGCCCGGCGGCCCCGGGCCCCGGCGGCCGGTCGGGTGGGGCGGAGGGCCGTGGCGAGGGCGGCGGCCGAGGCGGTGAGGGCGAGGACGGCGGCGAGCGGGCCGGCACGGTCGACGACCACCGGAGCGAACGCGGCGGCGAGGACCAGCGCGGCAGCCGTACCGGCGGCGACCGGGGCGACCACACCACGCCACTGGCGCATCCCCACCGAGCCGGCCGCGCGGGCGTCGGTGTGCAGCAGGTAGGCCAGGACCAGGGCCGTGAAGCAGCAGGCCAGCCACGGCGCCGGCCGCATCCCGGCGGCGACCGCCACCGAGCCGGCGACCAGGGCGGTGTTGCGGTGCCGGTACAGCTGGGCGTGCCAGCGGGCGGACACCCGCGCCGGGCGGTGGACCACGGTGGGCGCGGCCCACCAGGCCACCGCCGCCACGGCGAGCATGGACAACAGGTGCAGCGAGGACCGCTCCGGCAGGCTCGGCGGATCGCAGGCGGCCAGCGCCAGCGCCACCCCGAGCGCCCGCGCCACCCCGACCGTCCGCGCCACCCCGACCGTCCGCCACGAACCGACCGTCCGCCGCGAACCGGCTGTCCGGAAGCGCCGCAGGCCGCTGGGCCGAAGGGCCGGAGCCGTGTTCTCGGGCGTGCTCAACGGGACCTCCCGGGGACTCGGGTACGCAGCAGCGGCGCCAGCGCCAGGTCGAGGCTCTCGCCCGGCCGGTGGCCCACCACGGGGATGCCGCGGCGGCGCAGCGCCGCCCGCATGACCTCCCGGTCGGCCCGCCACAGGCCGAGCGCGAGCAGCCCGTCCCGGTCGTCCGGTTCGATCACCGGGTCGCCGATCGGCACCTCGATCACCACCAACGGGTTGCCCCGGGCGGTGAGTTCGCCCAGGAGGTCGAGGATCCGCTGGTCCGCCAGCGGGGTGAGCGCGAACACCAGGGCGTCCGGCGGGAGGACCGGCGCGGGCAGCCGGTCCAGGCGCGGCGGGCGACGCACGCCGGGCTCGCGGGCGTCCAGGACGGTCTCGACGATCCGGTAGAAGTAGCCGTGGCCCGTCCCGGGCCGCAGCCAGCGGGTCGTGCCGCCGACCGAGACCACGCCCACCCGGTCGTGGCTGCGCAGGTACGCGCGGGCGATGCCGGCCGCGGCCCGCACGGTCTCGTCCAGGCTGGACACGCCGGTCGCGGGGGAGCGGAAGTCGGCCAGCGCGTCCACCAGGACCACGGTGTCGGCGGCGCGTTCGGCGGCGAACTGGTTCACCTGGACGCTGCCCCGCCGGGTGGTGGACGGCCAGTGGATGCGCCGCTGCCGCTCGCCCCACACGTGCGGCCGGACGCCGACCACCTCGACGCCGTCCCCGCGCTGGCGCGCGGTGTGCTCGCCGATCCGGGCCGGCAGCCGGACCGGGACCGGGGTCAGCCCGGCCGCCGTCGGCACCGGGAACACCGAGGCCTCGCCCAGGTCCACCCGGACGGTCCGCCGGGTCAGGCCGCCGCCGTCGTGCACGTCCACGTCCACCACGCCCAGGGCGAGCCGCCCCCAGCGCGGCACCGTCAGCGCCAGCTCCACCACCGGACCGGTGACGGTACGGGAACGCAGTTCCACCCCGGGGCCGAGGTGGACCGCGGGATCGATCCAGCCCGCCGTGCCCTCGAAGGCCAGCTCGATCCGGGCGGTGACGGTCTCGCCCTCGAAGCAGCGGCGCGGACCCACCTCGGCCGAGGCCGTCACACCCCGCGGACGGCTCCCGCCGGGAGCCGCGAGCGCCAGCAGGACCACCGGACCCGCCGCCACCGCCAGCAGCCACGGCTGCCCGCCGACCAGCGCCGCCGCCACGGCCACCGCCGCCACGGTGAGCAGCCGCAGCGCCCGGGCGGTGGCGCGCACCCCGGCCGCCGGGGGCACCGGCAGGTCCGAGGCCGGCCCGAGCAGGGACGGGGAGCGGGTCGGCGCGGCCGCGGACTCGGTACCGCTCACGACCGCGACGCCTGCTCGGGGACGGTCCGCGGCGCGGCCACCGTGCCGACCAGCTCGGCGACCACGTCGTCCGCGCTCACCGCCCGGACCCACAACTCGGGCACCAGCGTGACGCGGTGCGCCAGCGCGGGGACGGCCAGCGCCTTCACGTCCTCCGGCACCACGTAGTCACGGCCCGCGAGAGCCGCCCGCGCCCGGGCCAGCTGCACCAGGGCGAGCCCGCCGCGCGGCGAGGCCCCGACCTGGATCTGCGGGTGCGACCGTGTCGCGTCCAGCAGCGCCACCACGTACCCCACCAGGTCGTCGCCGACCTCGACCCGCTCCAGCGCGCCGCGCATCGCCACCACCTCCGCCGGACCGGTCAGCGGAGTCAGGACCGCCTCCGGCGCCGCCCGGTCCAGGCGGGCGCGCAGCATCGCGGCCTCCTGATCCACCGACAGGTACCCCATCCGGGCGCGCAGCAGGAAGCGGTCGAGCTGCGCCTCCGGCAGGGCGTAGGTCCCCTCGTACTCGATCGGGTTGGCGGTGGCGATGACCGTGAACGGGTCGGGCAGCCGCCGGGTGGTGCCGTCCACCGACACCTGGGACTCGGCCATCGCCTCCAGCAGCGCGGCCTGGGTCTTGGGCGGCGTGCGGTTGAGCTCGTCGCCGAGCAGCAGGTGGGTGAAGACCGGGCCGGGACGGAACACCATCTCGCCGGTGCGCTGGTCGTAGAACGGCGCACCGGAGACGTCCGAGGGCAGCAGGTCGGGGGTGAACTGGATCCGCCGGAAGTCCAGGCCGAGCGCGGTGGCGAAGGACCGGGCGAGCAGGGTCTTGCCGAGCCCGGGCAGGTCCTCGATCAGGATGTGGCCGCCGGCGAGCACGCCGAGCATCACCAGCTCCAGGGCCTCGCGCTTGCCGACGACCGCCCGCTCGACCTCGTCGAGCACCGCACGGGCGAGCTCGCCGGCCTGCTGGGGCGTCATGGTCTCGACGTCCTGGGGGGTGGTGGTCACGGTTCTCCTCGCGGGCGGGCGGTTGGTCGAGTCGGTTGGTCGGTCGGGTCAGGTCGGGTCGGGTCACAGTCGGTCGAGGCCCTCGACGGCGTCGGCGAGGAGTTCCGGGGTGAGCTCGACGGGCGACTCCTCCTGCCGCGGGTCCAGCCACGGCCACAGCCGGGGCCCGAGCAGCTCGGCGGCCCGGTCGGGATCGCGGAGCATCGAGACCCCGTGGCGCTCCGACAGCGTGGCCTCGTAGAGGCGTTGGACCCGGCGGCGGAGCGCGGCGGGATGGCCCTCCTCGCCGCGCAGGGCCTTCTTCACCAGCCGCCGCCAGTCGCCGAGGTCGGCCTGCGCGCTCTCCAGGACCCGGGCCGGCGTCCGGCGGCCGAGGTCCTCGGAGTCCGCGCCGAGCACGTACCGGGCGAGACCCAGCGCGGCGACGGCCAGCACGAGGGTCGCGCCGACCGCGGCCGAGGTCCCGCCGGCCAGCCAGAGCCCGCCGACCAGGGCGGCCGCGGCCACGGCGAGGTGGGCGAGGCTGTGGGCGGCCGTCCCGGGGACGAGCCGCGCGAGCGGACCCGGCGGGCGCCCGCCGGAGTCGGCGGGGGATGGGTGGTGGAGGTGACGGGTCATCGGGCGACTTCCTCGCGGCCGTCGGCTCCGCCTCGTTCGGTGCGGTCCCGGAGGTGTGCGGCGATGGCCTCCAGTGCGGCGGAGGCCCGGTCGAGGTGGCCGGCGTCCATCGGGTGGCTGGAGTAGCGGGCCTCGCGGAACAGGGCGGCGAGCGTCCCCGCCTCCGGACCGCGCAGCAGGCCCTCGCCGGCGGCGCGGCGCAGCAGGTCGTCCGGGCTGTCGGAGTCGAGCCGGCCGATTCCGGAGCGGCCCAGCGACTCCTCCATCGCCGCGTAGCAGGCGATCACGGCGGCGCGGGCGTCGGTGCCGTGCAGGGCGGCCCGCCCGGAGACCACGGCCTCCGCCAGCACCCGGCCGGTGACCGGCCCCGAGTCCACGGCCGGCACCCCGGCAGCCGGGCCGGGCCGGCCCCGGAACAGGTGCCCGTACCGGCGCCACAGCCGTACCGCCAGCACCAGCAGGACGATCACCGCCGCCGCCAGGCACAGCCAGGCGATGCTCAGCCCGATCGGCTCGGGCTCGTAGTGGTCGCGCGCCACCGAGGTCGGCGAGGGCAGCGGGGTCACCGGGACGTCGAGCGGCGTCGGCTGTACCGCCGGACCCGGCCGACGGGCCATCCGGGTGGCCTCGCTCGGGCCCCGGTCGCGGAAGTGCGCGATGACCAGGGCGATCGGAAGGACCGCGGCGACGACCGAGACGAGGTGGACGGTGGCGTCCTTGAGGCGTTCGGCGGCCGGGGTCGGCCCGTAGGCGCCGCGGGCCTGTGCCCGCAGCCGCCGGACCAGCGCCGCCCCGCCGCCCGCGCAGCCCAGCACCAGCAGGGTGAGCAGTCCGCCGTGGTCCGTCAGCGGCGCCGTCCGGTACGTCCGGACCGTCTCGGCGGCCGGGTGCAGGGCCAGGGCCGCGAGGACCAGCCCGCCCACCACGGCCGCGGCCGCCCCCGCCTGCCGGGCCGTCACCCGCCGCTCCCGACGCCCAGCGCGCGGCGCACCGCCGCGTGCACCGTCCGTGGACCGTGCCATGCCGTTCGAACTCCCCCTCACCTCCGTCGCCGATCCGATGATCAGTACGCGATCCGGAGGATGAGCAGCTTCCCACAGAGATCACCGACCCGCCAGTGCCCGCCGCCCCCGCCCCCGGCCCACCCGGCCGTCCCCGCCCGGTGCTAGCATCCGCGCAGCTCAGAGCACCTGCGACAGGGACGGGGACAGCGGCGGGTGGAACGGACGACGCAGGACCACGAGCAGCCGGGCGACACCGGGACACCACGTCGCCGCAGGCTGCTCCTCGGCGCGGCCGTGGCGGCCTGCCTGCTCGGAGCGGCCGGTGCGGCGGGCGCGGTGGCCCTGCGGGGAGGCCCGGACGCACCCGCGCGGACCGACTCCGGGAGCAGCGCGGATGGTGACGCCACGCCGGGTCCCACGGCCGGCCCGACCGAGTCGACGGCCCCGGCCGAGCCGGCCCCGACCTCGGCCACCCCCTCCGAGACGGCGCCGGCCACCGCCGAGCCGGATCCCGCCCGTTCTCCCGCCGCGGCCGCTCCCACGGCGCCCGCGCGCATCAGGCCGGCCGCCACACCGACGGCCACCGCCACCCGCTCCCGGTTCACCCCGCCGCCCAGGCCCACCCCGACCGTGCCCGAGCGCCCGGCCGGCTGCCCGCCCTGGCACTACCCCGTCCCCGGGGGGTGCTCCCGCATCCCGGACCCGGTCACCTTCCCGCCCGTGCCCTGACCGACCGGGTCCCCGGCCTCCTGGAAGCAGCGGCCGGGCGGGCGCTAGCCGAGACGGGCGTCGGCGGCCAGCGCCGCCACCAGCTCCTCGACCCGCCGCTCGGGCAGCCCCCGGGAGGCGAACCAGGAACCCACGTTGCGCACGTCCCGCTCCAGGAAGGACAGCCCGCGCGGGTTGGCGATGACGTCCACGATCTGCGGCACGTCGATGATCACCAGCCGTCCCTCGTGGACCAGGATGTTGTACGCCGACAGGTCGCCGTGGGCGTAGCCGCCGAGCGCAAGCAGCGAGAGGCTGCGGCCGAGCTGCTCCCACAGGTCCTCGATGTCGGCCTCCTCGGCGCGCAGTTGGGCGAGCCGGGGCGCGGCCGCACCGTCGGCGTCACCGACGAACTCCATGAGGATCTCGGTCCCGGTGATCTGCACCGGGTACGGGACGGCCACCCCGGCCGACCAGAGCCGGCACAGCGCCGAGAACTCGGCCGCCGCCCACTGCCCGGCGATCGCCTCCTTGCCGAACGCCGTGCGCTTGGCCATCGCCCGGCTGACCCGGGACTCCTTGTGCTGGCGGCCCTCCAGGTAGCCGGAGTCGCGGTGGAACATCCGGTGCTGGGCGTCCCGGTAGCGCTTGGCGGCCATCAGGGTGCGGCGTTCCGTCCCGGGCACACCGCGCTCCAGCAGGAAGACGTCGGCCTCCTTGCCGGTCTTCACGATCCCGAGTTCGGTGTCCACGGCCGCCAGCTCGGTCACCACCCAGGAGGGACGCGGCTCGGGCCCCTTCTCGGTGGGGGTGGACTGGTCCCAGGTGGACCAGCGGTCGCCCACGGCGGGACCGTCCGGTTCCGGCGCGCCCGCCGCCGGGGCGTCGGCGGTCGAGGAGGACGGGAATAGGCTCTCGAACCCGCCGGCGGAGTCGGAGAGTTCGGCCACCGCGGCGGGGGCGTACTCGGGCTCGTAGTCGTCGAACCGGTCGGACCTGCGGCCACGCCGGGATGCGCCCTTGGGGCGGATACGGGAGAAGGAATCGCTGTCGGCAAAGCGCTCGCGCACTGCGGTGGCTCCTGAGGAGTGGCCCACCGGGCGCGGCCGCTACGAGACGCTGTCAGCCGGTGGGGAGATGATCGAGGAAGGCGTATGGCGCGCACACGAAAGCGCGCCGCGACACGGCGGCAACCATCCGGACACACCTCCCTCGACATCGAGCCCTCGCACGGCATCCGTTCGCGAGGACATCGGTACCCTAGCCGCTTCCTCCCACCGCGCAACCGAATTAATCGCGGACGTCCTCCCGGTGGCTCACTCCTGCCAGTCGAGGTCCTGGATCTCCAGCCCGTCCGGGCCCAGCGCGGTGTGCTCGGCGTGCTCCCGCATCCGGGGGCCGTACTCCGGGTGCTCGGCCAGCGAGGTGTAGGTGCCGAAGTCCAGGTCGATCACCTCGGCGAGATCGGCGAGGTACACGTCCAGCCCCGGGTACATCACGGCCACGAACGGCAGGTCGTCGACATCGGTCACCAACACCGGGTACTCGCCGGTGGAATCGGGCTCGCCCAGGTACAGCAGGCGCCGCGAGTCACAGCCCCCGACCAGCGGCAGACAGGGCGCCGGCAGCAGCCGCTCGAAGTCGGCGAACATCGCGACCAGCGGGTCCCCCGTCTCCCCGCCGTACAGCTCCTCCGCCGTCGCCCCCAGCGGACGGCCGACCAACTCCGGCTCCCGCACGTCCTCGTACCAGCCCAGCTCCTCGAACCAGGAGCCGTCGTACGCCAGCCAGCGGCGCAGGCTCGGCGGCAGCGGACGCCCGCCGGGCAGCCGCAACCGGTCGATGACCTCGGGCGGCAGCGGCACCGGCTCGTCCGCGTCCGGCGCCTCCGACGTCGGCCAACCCTCCTCGCTCACCCGCGCGATGACCCGCTCCACCAGGGCTGCTCCGTGCATGCTCTCGTTCACGGCGGTCACTCTCCCATCCGCCACCGACAGCGCCGCCCCCGGCTCCCGTTGTCGGCGCCGGGACGTAGCTTCGTCCCGACCGGCGAGGCGCCGGGCACCTCGCGCAGCCCACCGGAAGGACAGCCCGGCCATGACGACCGGCACCGGCACCACCGCCGCCAGCGGGCCCGACCACGGCGTCGCCCTCACCGAACGCGTCATCGCCGCCGTGGCGGCCGACCCGGGCCGCCCGGTGCTCGACTACCACCCCTTCACGGGCGCCTGGGTGGAGGGCGCACCCGAACCGGTGCCCGCCGAGGTGCTGGCCACCGCCACCTTCCCCAGCGGGCGCCCGCTGCCGCCCGGCCTGCGCCGCTGGCTGGCCTTCGACAGCGGCCTGCTGCGCCGCTCCGGCTGGTTCGACGACGGGGACCACACCTTCACCCCGCGTCCGCTCGGCGAACTGGCCCGCGACGAGTTCGGCGACGGCTGGGGCGCGGTCTACGACGCGCTGTCGGACCGTTTCGACGAGTGCTTCCTCCTGCCGGGCGGCTCCGACTCCCGCCGCGTCCTCGCCACCGGCACCGCCGACGACGCGGGCGAGTACCCGGTGTTCGTCCTCGACGTGGACGACATCCCCTGCATCGAGCTGATGTACCCGGGCCTGGACGTCTACCTCGCCGACACCGCCGGCCTGATCACCTGCCAGGGCGAGGGCTACTCCGCCCTGGCCGCCGACCCCCGCTACGCCGCCCGGATGCACACCCACGCCCGGAACTTCCTCGCCGGCCGGATGCACGAGGAGTGCCTCGACTTCCCGGACTGACCGCCGCCCCCGCCACCCGGCGGGCACCCTGCACACCGCTCGCTGACTCGCCCGCTGACCCCGCAGAGCTGCCGGTCCTTGACGCTCTCCCGGAGGCCGGAGCGCTCCGCGGGGGACACCGGCCGGGGGCGGAGTCCTCCGCACTCGCCGAGCACGACCACGGCCGTACGGTCCTTCAGCAGCCGTCGCACGACCCGGAGATCGATCCGCCGACGCCGGAGTTCCCACCGCCTGCCGCCGTCGTCCGTCAGCCACACCGGCGAGGCGAGCCGGTCGGGGTTGGTGGGGAGGTTCTGCACCCGCCGAGTACCCTCGGCGGGGCGCACGGTGGCACCCGACTTCTCGTCAGGCCGGTCGGACGGTGCGGGGGCCGAGGACGTGGGCGCCGAGGGCGGTGACGCGGGCGCGGAGTTCGCGGTCGGCGGTGACGACGGTGCAGGGCCGGTGCGGGTCGGCGGCCAGGGTGGCGGCGACGAGGTCGACGATGCGGTCGTCCCCGCTGCCGGTGGCGGCGACCACGCGGACCAGCGGGACGCCGGCCACACCGCGGGCGGCGCCCTCCACGACCAGGACCACCTCCAGCGGCCCGGCCGGCCCGTCGGCCCGGACGTCCGCCAGCCCGTGCTCGGCCACGGCCGTCAGCGCGTCGCGCAGCCGCTCGGTGGCGCCCCGCCGGTCCCGCCACCAGCCGTCGGGCACCGAACCCACCACGTTCGCGGCGTCCACCACCAGCAGCGGGAGGTCCGTCGCCCGCTCACCCGCGTCCTTCTCGTCCATGGGCCGCAAGCCTGCCATGCCGCACCGCACCGAGCGGCCCCCGCGCCCGCCGGTGGGAGGATGGAGTGACGGGGGTGCACCGGACCGGGAGGAGAGACCGATGGGTGCGCGGGTGGACCGCCGCTCGGCCGGTCCGCCGGAGGGCGGACGCCGCGACCGGGAACGCCCCGCGGGCGGGCCGGCCTGATGGCGCCCGACCCCGCCGCCCGGGGAACCCCGCCGGCCCGCCTGCGGGTGGCCGTGGTCGGCTCGGGACCGGCCGGGCTGTACACCGCGGAGGCGGTGATCAAGCAGGCCGGCGCCGCCGGGATCACGGCCGCCGTGGACGTCCTGGACCGGCTGCCCACCCCGTACGGCCTGGTGCGCTACGGGGTCGCCCCGGACCACCCCTCGATCCGCGGCATCGCCGACTACCTGCGGCGGGTCCTGGAACACCCTTCAGTCCGGTTCCTCGGCGACGTCTGCTTCGGCCGGGAGGTCACCCGCGGCATGCTGCTGGCCGGCTACGACGCGGTGGTGTACGCGACCGGCGCACCGGCGGACCGCCGGCTGCGGGTGCCCGGCGAGGAACTGCCGGGCAGCACGGCGGCCGCCGAGTTCGTGCGCTGGTACTGCGGGCACCCGGACGCGGACCCGGCGGCGTTCACCCTGGACGCGGAGGCGGTGGCGGTGATCGGCGCGGGCAACGTCGCGCTGGACGTGGCCCGGGTGCTGGCCGCGCCCCCCGCCGCCTTCCGGGCCACCGACGTCCCCGAACCCGTGCTGGCGGCCCTGCTGGCCAGCCGGGTCCGGGAGGTCCACGTGATCATCCGGCGCGGCCCCGCCGAGGCCCGCTTCACCCCCAGGGAGCTGCGCGAACTCGGCGAGGTCCCCGGCATCGAGGTCACCGTGGACCCGGGCGCCGCCGGACTCGACCCGGACGGTGTCCGAGCGCCGGACGGGCTGCCGGACGGGGTCCGATCGCCGGACGGCGTCCCGGTGGCGGACGGCCCCGTGCCGGACGGCGTCCCGGTCGCGGACCGCCGGGTACGCCAGAACCTCGCGGTGCTCCGGGAGTGGGCCGCCCGGCCCGCCCCGCCCCGCCCCTCCGCCGCGCGCCGGGTGCACCTGCGCTTCGGCTGGCGGCCGGTCGCGGTCCTCGGCACCGACCGGGTGACCGGCCTGAGGATCGAGCGGACCCGCCCGCCGCGACCCGGCGAGGACGCCCACGGCCCGGTCGGGACGGGCGAGTTCGCGGAACTCCCGGTGCAGCTGGTGCTGCGTTCCATCGGCTACCGCGGCGTCCCGCTGCCCGGAGTGCCCTTCGACGCCGTCCGGGGAGTGGTCCCCCACCACGAGGGACGGGTGCTCGGCCCGGACGGCCGCCCGCTGCCCGGCGAGTACGTGGCGGGCTGGCTCAAACGCGGACCCACCGGGGTGATCGGCAGCAACAAGTCGGACGCCGCCGAGACCGTCCGCTCCCTGCTGGCCGACCTCGCCGGCCGCCCGCGCGGCGCCGGCCCCACCCCGGCGCAGGAGCCCGGACCACCGGCCGCCGGCCTCCCGGAACGGCTCGCCGCCGCCGGCGTCCACCCGGTCAGCTACCGGGAGTGGCTGGCCATCGACGCCGCCGAGCACGACCTGGCCGCCGCCCTCGGCCGCGGCGAGCGGGTCAAACTGCGCGACTGGGACGCCCTCCACCAGGCCTGCGGCCACTGAACCGCCGGACGGCGGAGGTCCCCGGCGGAACCCGCCTGACGGGTCGTACCGGGACCGTAGGCTGCCTGGCATGACGAACCGTGACTTCATCGTGGTGACCACGACCCACGACGACGAGGCCAAGGCCCGTGAACTCGCCGCCGCGGTGGTGCGCGAGCGTCTCGCCGCGTGCGCGCAGGTGTACGCGGTCCGCTCGGTGTACTGGTGGGACGGTGAGGTGCAGGACGCCTCGGAGTGGCGGATCGACCTCAAGACCCGGGCCGCGGTCGGCGACCGGCTGGCCGCACGGATCGGTGAACTGCACTCCTACGACACACCCGAGATCATCGGCGTCCCGGTCGTCACCGGCTCCTCCGCCTACCTCGACTGGGTGCGCGCCGAAACCACCGGATGACGCGGTCGGCGCCGGTGACCCGGTCGGCGCGCACGCCACCGCTCACACGAGTGCGGCCCGGATCTCCTCACGGAGGTCACGGGCCGCACGCGTCGGGGGCAGCTGCTCGGCGAGCGCCGTCAGCCGTACCCGGCCCATGGTCGCCTCGCTCTGTACGGTCGCCGCCAGGGCTCTCCGCCCGATCTCCACGGCCCGCTCCACGTCCCCGGCCGTCAGGTACCCGGCGGCCAGGTCGCCGAGCACCGCCACCCGGACCTTGCTGTCGTCCCCGCCCAGGTCCGCCAGCGTCCGGTCGGCGGCCGCGCCCAGCCCGGGATGGTTCAACCGGGCGTACGTGGCGACCTGCATCGACCCCAGGCGCGGACGGCGGAAGAAGCTCACCCACGCCTGCTCCCGCTCCGGATCGGCGTAGTCGAAGGCCACCAGCGCCCGGTCCAGCGCCCGGACCGCCGCGTCCCGGTCACCGGAGGCCGCCGCCTCCTCGGCCTCCCGGGCGCACAGCCAGGACCGGGCGGTGGCGTAACCGGGCCCGCGGACGTGCTCCTGGGCCGCGGTGAGCATCGCCCGGGCCGTCTCCGGAGCGACCGCGTACGAGGTGTAGCCGAGCACCAGCGCGTGCAGCGGGGCGTGCCCGGCCCGCTCGGCGGCCAGCCGGGCCACCCGGTAGTAGCGCTGCGCCTCCTCGTAGCGGCCGAGGTCCCAGGCCGTCCAGCCGGCCAGTGCGGCGGTCTCGCCGGCGGCCATGGTCAGCGCCGCCCGGTGGACGCCCGCGCCGGGCAGCAGGGTGGTGAGGGTGTCCAGGTGCGCGGACAGCCGGGAGGCGAGCTGCCGGGCGGTGGTGTGCTCCTCGGCGGTGAACATCGCGGCCGTGGCCTCCCGCAGGCCGTCCGCGGTCGTCCGGTCCACGCCGCCGCCGTCGAGTGCCGCGGCCAGCCGCCCCCAGGGTTCGGCCGCCGCGCCGGCGGCCAGGGCCGCGACCGCGCTGATCTGGAATCGGCGTCTGTTCACGTCGTCCTCCGGTACTTCGACTGCTTCCTCGAATTCCTCGAATTCCTCGAATTCCTCGAACGGTGGAGCGGTGACGGCCGCACCCGCCTCGCCGAACGGACCGGTCGGGCGCCGGGGCGTGAGGAGTTCGTTCAGTTCCTCGGCGCTGATCCTCAGGAGCCGGGCGAGCCGCGGGCGTTGGTACGGCTGAGGGGTGGCCCGTCCGGCCTCCCAGCGCACCACGGTGGAGGTGGCGATCCCGAGCCGATCGGCCAACTGCTCCTGACTGTAGCCCAGCGCCGAGCGCCGCTCGGCCAATCCGTCGCGCCTGGACGTCATCACGCCTCCCGCCCGCCCGCAGCAAAACCCCAGGTCAGGCCCGGCAGTGCGCGGAGGACGCCTGGGAAACGCTCCAACTCTGCTCTGGGAGACGGTAGCTGACGGTGGCTGACTGGTCACGACGGTTCGCGAAGACGGGCCCCGGCCCGGACCCGACCCGCCGGCCATGACCGCAGCAGAGAGGCACCGCCATGCCCAGCGCCCATCCCGCCACCGTCCACCCCTCGCCCGCCCGGGACCGCGCTCGGGCGGCCGGCGCCCGCAGACTCCGTACGGGCTCCGCGGTCCGCCGTCGAAGGCGGCCCGCGGAGCCGCGGTGAGCGGCGACACCGGGACGTACCGCACCGCCGGGGCGGAGCGGGAGGCCGCCCAGGGCCGGACACCGGTCCCGCGGCACCGGCCGGGGATGACGATCCGCACGTACCGGGTCGCCGCCGACGGCACCCGCTACGGGCACCGCGGACCGGTCACCCTCGTCCCGGACGGCACCGCCCCGATCCCGCGCTTCCCCGACTGGCCCGCCTGCGCCTGCCCCCGCCACGCAGTACGGGCCACCCACACCCCCGGCCCGCCCCCCGCGGCCGGGTGAGGCCGGCACCGGTCCCGCCACGTCCCCCCACGCGGGACCGGTGCCACGGCGGCCCGCCACGCTGCTCGACCGCCACCAGGCTCGACGGACCGACTTGGGGCGGGAGGACTCTGCTTGGCTTGATCGGCTAACCCAGGGGGCGCGGGGACTGCGCGGCGCGGAAGGTTACGGCGTCGCACTCTTCCGCTGCGCGCAGTTCCCCGCGCCCCTGTCTGTGACCCTCTCGGATCGGTGGCTCGGCTCGGCCCGGTCAGTAGCTCGGCGTGGCTGCCGGGGCCGAGGTGGTCACCCGGGGTGTCGGCGTCGTGTACGTCGTGTACGTCGTGGTCGGCGGGGTGGTCCGGGTCGCGGGGGAGCGGGTCGGCGGCGGCGTGGTGGTGGCCCGGCCCGGGGGCGGGGTGGTCGGCGTCTGGTAGCCGGTGGGCTTCGCCGGCGGGGTGGTGCCGGTCTCGCCGGGGGACTCCTCGGGCGAGGGCGAGGCCGGGGAGGAGGTGGCCGCGGGTGGCACCTCGACATTGCCGCCGCCCGACCCCGAGGTGGCGAAGGCGACGCCGACCGCGATGCCCGCCACCGCGACGACGGCGATCGGGATGACGACCCGCGGACGGCGCCACCACGGCGGCGCGGGCGGACCGGGCTCGCCGCCGCCCACCACCGTCCGGGGCGACTCGCCGGGAGGTCCGGGCGGCAGGCCGCCGCCGACGGTGGTGGGTGCGTCCGGCTGTCCGGGAGGGTACGAGCCGGGGCCGGACGGCGGCCGCGGGGTCGGTCCCGACGGCGGCGGCCCGCCGGCCCCCGGACCGGACAGCGGCCCGGTGGGCGGGCCGGACGGGTCGGACGGGTCGGACGATCCTGACGGCGGCTGCGAACTCACGGGGCCTTCCCTCCGGCGATTCGTCCCCCTGCCCAAATCTCGGTCCGTCCCGGGCCCGCCGCAACACGGCTCGCCGGACACGCCCGCCCGGTCACTCAGCCGCAGCCCTCGAAGCCCCCGGCCCCCGAAGCCCCCGACCCCCGAAGCCACCTCCGGCCGCCGAGGCCCTCAGGCCGCGGACTCGGCGACCAGCCGGTGCAGGCCCTTGCGGTCGTAGTAGCTGGTCATCGCGAACCCGAGGATCAGGGCGAGGACCGTCCCGATCCCGATCATGATCCAGGCCCGGGCCAGCCCGGCGTCCGCCTGGGCGTCGAAGTACAGGATCGCCCGCACCCCGTCGCTGAGCTGCCGCATCGGCTCGAAGTGCGCCAGGAACCGGTAGAACGAAGGCAGCGCCTGCAGCGGGATGGTGGCGCCCGAGGAGGGCAGCGCCAGCACGATGAACACGAACATGCTGATCAGCTGCCCCACCCCGCCGAAAGTGGCATTGATGGCCTGTACGCCCAGCCCCACCGCCGTGGTGGCGCAGAACGAGAACAGGAAGAGCAGCGGCAGGTGCCCGGCGTCCATCCCGAGGATCCCGACCGTGGCCAGCATGATGGCCGCCGAGGAGACCAGGGCGATCCCGGTGCTCATCACCGATTTGACCACCCAGGTCCGGCGCCGGGTGATCGGCACGGTCCGCCGCCGGGTGTGCCAGGGGCCCAGCTCGTTGTCGGTGTACCCGAGCGCCACGTCGACGCCGTTGCCGATCGCGTTGCCGCCGAGGAAGCCGGCCAGCACCAGCAGCAGCGTGTAGTAGAACGCGCTCAGACCCAGCCCGCTGTGCGGGCCGATCGGGTGGCCCACCCGGGTCTCCACGGTGACCGGGTCCGCCAGCAGCAGGGCGGCCGGGTTGGACACCTGGGTGCCCTGCTGGGCGGCGCGCTGCGCGGCGGTGGCGGTCAGCTGCTTGCCGAGTTCCAGCGAGGCGCGGTGGGCCGCGTCCTGGGTGATGGAACTGGCGAACGAGGAGGCCAGGCTGCCCGACCCCGGATTGGTCAGCACCACCGCGGTCGGCCGCACCGGCGTACCGGTGGGCGGCGCGCCCAGGCCGACCACGGCCGCGGTGAAGTCCTCCGGGATCTCCAGCGCCCCGTACAGCTGGTTCGAGGCGAGCTTCTGCTGGGCCTCGGCGGGGGTGAGGATCTGCCAGTCCACCCGCTGGTCCGGGTCGGGGGCCGCGGCGACGGCGGTGGTCACCCGCTGGCCCAGGTTCTGCTGCTGGCCGTCCACGGTCGCCCCGCGGTCGGCGTTGACCAGGCCCACCGGCAGGTGGTGCAGGTCGATCCGCGGGTTGAGGATGCCGCCCATGTACAGCAGCGCCAGCAGCAGGGCGACGACGCCGACCAGGCAGGTCGGGATGACCCAGATCCTCGGGTTGCGGAGCACCTGACCGGCCGTCACCCCGGTCCCGCCCGGTGCGGCGGGCTCCGGTGCGGGGTCGGGCGGGGAGGGCGTCGGGTCGGACGGTGTCATCGGCTGCCTCCGCAGGTCGGTCCGGTCCGCTCCGCACCGGCGGAACCGGTCCGGACGGTTCCACCGTCGCCGCCCGGAGGCAACCGCACGCGCCGCGCTGCTACCCGGACGGCCGAACCGCCGTCCCACGGCCCGCGCCCGGACGGGCCGCCGGCGCCGGCGACCGGTCCCGCCCCCTGCCGTCCCGCCCGCGCCCGCCCGCCCGGGGTGCGTCCTACGATGGCCGTAGGCCCCCGAGGACAGGATCACCGTGATGGCTGCCACCTCGACCATGGTCCCGCTGGGCACCCCCGCCCCCGACTTCGCGCTGCCCGCGCTGGACGGCCGGACCGTCGCCCGGGACGACCTCGCCGCCGCGCCCGCCCTGCTGGTCGCCTTCCTGTGCAACCACTGCCCGTACGTCCGGCACGTGGAGCAGGGCCTCGGCCGGCTGGTCGGCGAGTTCCCGGACCTCGCGGTGGTCGGGATCTGCACCAACAGCCCCGCGATCGCCCCCACCGACGGCCCCGAGGGGCTGCGCGCCCAGGTGGCGAGGACCGGCTGGACCTTCCCGTACCTGATCGACGCCGACCAGTCCGTCGGCCGCGCCTACCGGGCCGCCTGCACCCCGGACTTCTTCCTGTTCGACCGCGAGCGGCGACTCGCCTACCGCGGCGCCCTGGACGACTCCACCCCGGGCAACCGCAAACCCGTCACCGGGTACCTGCTCCGGGAGGCGGTCACCCTGGTCCTGGCCGGCCGGTCCGTACCCGAGCCGCACCGCGCCAGCATGGGCTGCTCCATCAAGTGGGCCGAGGACCACTGAGCGCGCAGGACGTCAGGTGCCGGGCACCGGGCGGCGCAGCAGGTACGAGCCGGCGAAGAGGGTCAGGACCGTCATGGTGACGATGAACACCACGCCCGCCTCCTCCAGCCCGATCCGCCCGGTGAGCAGCCCCACACCGATGATCGGGACGGCCAGGCCCGTGTAGGCCACCACGAACAGCGAGGAGATCGTCCCGGCGCGCTGCTCCGCCGGGGCCGCCGAGGCCACCGCGCCGACCGCGCCGCGCAGCGACATCCCCTGCCCGGTGCCGCCGACCAGGGCGCTGAGCACCAGCAGGGCCACCGACTCCGCCAGCAGCGTTCCGCCGAGCAGGACCAGCCCGGCGACCAGCACGGCGCAGCCCAGCGGCAGGGCCCGCCGCGCCCCGAGCCGGCCCGCCGCCAGCTGGCCGACGGTGGAGGCGAGGAACGCCGAGAAGACGATCAGGCCGGTCACGGCGCGGTTGTGGACGTCCAGGGTCTGCGTGAGGAAGGCCGGCGACACGGCGGTGAAGACGCCGAACAGCGCGAACCCGGTGAACGCCGCCACCCCGGAGGGCACGAACACCCCGCGGACCTCCCGCGGCAGCTTCGGCGCCCGCAGCCGGGCCCGGCGCACCGGCTGGGCGCCGGGCACCGTCTCGGGCAGCATCGCGACCACCCCCGCCGCGACCGCGACCATCCCCAGGTGCACGGCGAACGGCAGCACCAGCGGGTCGGGCGCGTACTGGGAGAGGACGCCGGACATCAGCGGACCGAGGCCCAGCCCGCCCATGTTGGCGGCGGTGGCGGCGAACGCGGCCCGGCCGCCCGCGCCCTCCGGCGCCAGCTCGATCACGTACGCGGTGGCGGTGCCGGTGAACAGGCCGGCCGACAGGCCCGACATGATCCGGCCCAGGTACAGCAGCGGCAGCCCGTTCTCCAGCAGGAAGCAGACCGCGCTCAGCGCCGCGAACCCCAGGCCGGCCAGCAGCACCGGGCGCCGCCCGACCGTGTCCGACACGCTGCCCGCCGCCGAGAGCACCGCGACCACGGCGAAGGCGTAGACCGCGAACACCACCGTCACGATCAGCTCGGAGAACCCGATCTGTTCCTGGTACAGGCCGTACAGCGGGGTCGGGAGGGTGGTGCCGGCCATGCAGACCGCGAACGCGCCGGCGGCGGCCAGGTACGGGGCGGACCGCGTCGGGCGCCCGGGCTGAGGTGCAGGCATGGGCCCACGCTACGGCGCGCATCGGACATCCCGGGCATAACCGGCGGGCGTGCCGCGGGCGGTGCCGGATGGAGAGACGGCACCACCTCCCCGCCCACCCGATCGCTACGCTGACCGGACCCTCGCCGCCCCCCGCCCCGGCTCCCGAAGGACCGTCATGCCACCGATCACCGACCGCCCGATCCGCTGGGGCATCCTCGCCACCGGTGGGATCGCGACCGCCTTCGCCGAGGACCTCGCCCACGTCCCCGGCGCACAGCCGTTCGCCGTGGCCTCCCGGACCGAGGCCTCCGCCCGAGCCTTCGCCGACCGCCACGGGCTGCCCCGCGCCTACGGCAGCTGGGCCGACCTGGCCGCCGACGAGGAGGTGGACGTGGTGTACGTGGCCACGCCGCACGACTCCCACCACGCCGCCACGGCGATGATGCTGGACGCCGGCAAGGCGGTGCTCTGCGAGAAGCCCTTCACCCTGAACAGCGCCCAGAGCGCGGAGTTGATCGCGCTGGCCCGCAAGCGGGAGCTGTTCCTGATGGAGGCCATGTGGACCTGGCTAGACCCGAGCATCCGGCGGATCGCCGAGCTGGTCGCCGAGGGCGCGATCGGCGAGGTTCGGGTGGTCCAGGCCGAGTTCGGCTTCGTCGGCCCCGAGGACCCGGACCACCGGCTCTGGGACCCGGCGCTCGGCGGCGGAGCGCTGCTCGACCTCGGCGTGTACCCGGTCGCCTTCGCCCAGCTGCTGCTGGGCGAGCCGGAGTCGGTGCAGGCCCACGCCCGGCTCACCGACCGGGGGGTGGACGCGGCCACCGCCGTCCTGCTCGGCCACGCCGGCGGCGCCACCGCGCTGCTCTCCTGCGGGCTGGACGCGGACTGCGGGCAGCGCGCCTCCATCCAGGGCACCGCCGGGCGCATCGAACTCGACCGGGACTTCTTCCACCCCGACGGCTTCACCCTGCACCGGGCCGGCCGTGAACCCGAGGTGTTCCGGGCCGGGCGCACCGGCCACGGGTACGGCCTGGAGGCGGCCGAGGTGATGCGCTGCCTGCGGGCGGGGGAGACCGAGTCGCCGCTGGTGCCGCTGGACGGGACCCTCGCGGTGATGCGGACCCTGGACGCCGTCCGGGAGCGGATCGGCGTCCGCTACCCCGGCGAGTAACCCTCGGTACCGGGGCCCGGCCGCCGTCCGGCCGTGGCCGCCGCCGTCCGACCGGGGGTCGCCGTCCCGGTGGCACCGAAGGGCTTGCCGCAGGCCACCGAAGGGTATGGCGCCGCGGCCCTTCCGGGCTTGCCCGGCCCGCCTGTGGGCTGGTCCCATGGAGTCAAGCCCGACGGCGTGGTCGACAACGCCGCCGGTCAGGGCCCCCGAACCAGGCCCGTCCGGCCCCGGTGCGCGTGTCGTGGTGACCGCGCCGGGCCCACCCGGCCCGGCGCGTGAGTTGTGGTGACCACGCGCCGGGCCCCCTGCGTTCCCGCCCTCGGTCCGCCCTTGGGCGGCCGGGGGCGACACTCCGGTGGTGGGTGGGTCGTTGAGGGGGTGTGGACTACTCACAGTTTCTCGCCGCGCTCGGGCGGTCGGCGCGTCCCTGTACCTGTGGTGCCTCGGCCGGGCGGTGCCTGGCCTGCCGGGGGACGGGGCGGGCGCGGCAGTCCGGGGCGGGTCCCCGGGCGGTGTGCCCCGCCTGCCACGGCCTCGGTGGGCAGCGCCCGCACGGTCAGGACTGCGCGGGCCTGTGCTTCCCGTCCCCGCCCGAGGTGCCCGAGGTGCCGGAGGTGCCGGAGGTCTGACCCGGCCCCGGCCCCGGCCCCGGTCCGGGCCCGGTGTCCGCGGTCCGGTCGGGCCGTGGGTCTCGCCGTACCTTCCCCGTGTAAGGTACGCTGGCCGCCTTCATCTCTTGCAGGGGGCTGCAGGTGCGGGAAGCGACCGTCAGCGAGCTGGTCCGGATGTGGGTCGACGGCTGGATCGTGTCCAGAGGGGCGTCCGACCCGATCGACGAGCCCTGGGGATGGACCGTCGACATGGGCCAGGCCGCGCACGTCTCGCGGCACGTGCTGCCGGAGCCCACCGAGGCCGAGGTCCGCAAGATCGTGGCCGGTACCAGCGCCCCCGGCACCTGGCTGAAGCTGTTCGCCCCGGACGACACCGTCCGGCCGTGGCTGGGCCCGGGCTGGCGGTTCGACCAGCCGGGCTTCCTGATGACCGTTCCGCTCGCGCCCGAGCGGCCCGTGGTGCCGGCCGGCTACACCCTGACCCGGTGGACCAGGGGCGGCGTCACCCGCGTGCTGGTCCGGACGGCCGAGGGCCACTTCGCCGCCCGCGGCCAGGTCGCCCCCACCGGCCGCACCGCCGGCGTGGACCAGATCGAGACCGCCCCGGCCCACCGCCGCCGCGGCCTCGGCAGCCTGGTGATGCGCACCCTCCAGGACACCGCCCACGCCGCCGGCGCCACCACCGGCATCCTGGTCGGCACCCCGGAAGGCCGGGCGCTCTACACCGCCCTCGGCTGGACCACCCGTTCCCCCATGGCCAGCCTCTGGTACGAACCGGCCACCACCTCCACCGCCACCGACCCGGCCACCGACGCCGCCACTGCCGCCGACGACGAGATCTGACGCACCCTCACGGCAGTGTCCAGAACACCCGGGTGATCAGGAAGAACAGGCTCACCCACCCCACCGTCACCGCCGCGACGAGCGCGAGGCCCCGCCGGTTGGTGCGGCCCGGCGGCTCGCCCGGCGGCGGCCGCAGCCACCGCCTCAGCAGCGGGTTGGCGTAGTACGGCATGGTGAAGAAGGTCATGGTGAAGCTGGACAGCAGGTTGGCCACCAGCAGCCCGATCCACAGCGGCATCGCCGCCGGCGACAGGATCAGGGTCAGCAGCATCACCGTCGGGTAGAGGCCGACCCAGACCGCGATGGCGGTCTTGGTCTCCGACAGCAGCCCGGGTGCCTGCCGGCCGCTCCCGTCGAAGGCGAACCAGCTGCCGAAGGAGTTGTCGATCGTCCGGAGCCGGAAGTCGCTGAACCGCTCGCCCTCCTCCAGGACCCGCCGCCGCTTCCCCGAGGTCAGCCAGGCGTCCAGGTGCTCGGCGGTGTCGAACCGGTACAGCGTGGTCCACTCGTCCTGCAACCCCTCGATCGGACGGAACAGCTCCGTCCCGCGGAACCCCTCGAACCGGCTCTCCTCCAGGGTCATCCGCCGCTGCCACTCCAGGAAGTCCGGCACGTGCTCCGGGTCCACCCGGTGTGCCACCACCACGGTGACCAGCGGATCCGGCACCCGGGCACCGCCCCTGACGACCTGCTGGGTGCCGGGCCCGTCGAAGTACCGGCGGCCCACGTCCAGCAGCCCCTGCCGGGTGGCGCTGTTGATCCACGCCTGGAGGTGGGCGATCGAGTCGAACCGGTACACCACCACCCAGTCCGGCTGCAGCTGCGTCGGCGGGGAGATCTCCGCGCCGCGGAAGCCCGCGTAGGTGGCGGCCGCGGCGTTCACGGTCTCCTGCCAGACCCGGTAGTCGTGCTCCTGCCCGGCCAGCACCTTCTGTCCGATGATGGCCGTCGCCGAGGAGTCCCCGCGCCGGTCGGCGGTCTCCATGACGATCAGGCCCGGGCCGTCGGCGCCTGCCGGTGGGCGCCCAGCCGGCCGTAGATCCGCTCGGGGGTCAGCGGCAGCGAACGGAAGCGGACGCCCGTGGCGTCGTGCAGGGCGTTCGCCAGCGCCGGCGCCACCGGGTTGATGCAGCACTCCGCCATCCCCTTGGACCGCACCGGTCCGAACGAGTCCGAGGTGTCCACCAGCAGCACCTCGGTGCGCGGTACGTCGGCGAAGGTCGGGATCCGGTAGTTGCGGAGGTTCGGGTTGGCCACCGCGCCGTCCGCGTCCAGCCGGTGGTTCTCGGTCAGCGCGAACCCGATGCCCTGCGCCACCCCGCCCTCCACCTGCCCCCGCACCTGCGCCGGATTGATCACCACCCCGGCATCCGCCGCCTGGACGCTGTACAGGACGCGGATCTCACCGGTCACCCGGTGCACGGCGATCCGGAAGCCCTGCGTGTTGGAGGTGACGCTGCGCGGCGACCCGTACGCCTTGCGGGCCGCGGTGAACCGGATGCCCCGCGCCCGGGCCTCCGCCACCAGCTCCGCCAGCGGGACGCGCCGCTCCCCGCAGAGCACCTCGCCGTCCTCCAGCGAGCACAGCACCGGGTGGACGCCGGTGTACGCCGCCGCGAACTCCACGATCCGGTCCCGGACGGCGCCGGCCGCCCGCAGCACCGCGTTGCCCGCCACGAACAGCCCCGCGCTGGCGAACGCGCCCGTGTCGAAGCCCGTCCGGTCGGTGTCGGACTGCACCAGGCGGATCCGGGCCGGCACCGTCCCCAGCTGGTCGGCCGCGATCTGCACGTGCGCGGTGGAGGTGCCCTCCCCGAACTCGACCGTCCCGACCGCGAGTTCGTACACCAGGTCGTCGCCCAGGGTGACCCAGGCCTCCGAGAGGTGCTCGGTCGGCGGCGCGGTCTCGTGCAGCGAACTCGCCACCCCCGTCCCGACCAGCCAGCCGGATCCCGGCGGCGGCTCCTGCGGCGCCCGGGCCAGCGCCCGCTCGACCAGGTCGATGCACCGCCCCAGCCCGTCCTCGGTGAACGCCACGTCGTCCGGGCCGTCGTGCAGGGCGACCAGCGGATCCCCCGGCCGCACGATGTTGCGCCGCCGCAGCTCCAACGGGTCCAGGTGCAGCGCCCGGGCCAGCTCGTCCATCGCCGACTCCACCGCGAACGCCGGCTGCGTCATCCCGTACCCGCGCAGCGCCCCGCTCGGCACGGTGTTGGTGTACACCGAGTACGCGTCGTACCGCTTGTTCGGGCACCGGTACAGCATCACCGCCGCGCCGCCCGCGTACAGCGTCTCGCCGCCGTGGTTGCCGTACGCGCCGGTGTTCGACACGTTGCGGACCTGGAACGCGGTGAGCGTGCCGTCCGCCTTGGCGCCGAGCCGCACGGTCAGCGTCATCGGGTGCCGCGGCGAGGCCGTGGTGAACTCCTCCTCGCGGGTGTACTCGAAGCTCACCGGCCGCCCGGTGTCCAGCGCCGCCAGCGCCGCCAGGTCCTCCGAGATCACCTCCTGCTTGCCGCCGAACCCGCCGCCGACCCGCCGGCAGAACACCCGCAGCCGGTCCGGGCGCAGCGCGAACAGGTACGCCAGCTTGACCTTGGCGATGGACGGCGACTGCGAGCTGGTGCGGACGTTCAGCCGCCCGTCCGCCATCCACGCGATCGAACCGTGGGTCTCCAGGTGCGCGTGCTGCACCCGCGGCGAGGAGTACGTGCCCTCGTGGACCACGTCCGCCTCGGCGAACCCGGCCTCCACGTCGCCGATGTCGCTGTGGAGTTCGAGAAGGATGTTGCGGGCGGGGTCACGGACGAAGGGGTCGTCGGCCGCGTGCACCTGCGGCGCCCCCTCGGCCATCGCCTCCTCGGGGTCGAACACCGCCGGCAGCACCTCGTACTCGACGGCCACCCGCCGGCAGCCCTCCTCCGCCGCCGCCACCGAGTCCGCCAGCACCGCCACCACCCGCTGCCCGACGAACCGCACCGTGTTGTCGAGGACGTACGTGTCGTCCGGATCGACCAGGTGGTCGGTGTGGATCGCCGTGGTGAACCGCCGCCGCGGCACGTCCGCCCAGGTGTAGACCCGCCGGACGCCCGGCACGGCCAGGGCCGCCGACTTGTCGATGGAGACGATCCGGGCGTGCGCGTGCGGGGAGTGCAGCACCTTGAGGTGCAGCATGCCGTCCATCCGGGCGTCCATGGTGAACTCGGCCCGCCCGGTCACCACCTCCTCGGCCGCCGGCGCGCCCACGCTCGTCCCCACCGCGCGGCCCGGCTCCGCCGACCCCGCCACGCCGACCACGCCCCGCACCGCGTCCTCGATCGCCCGGTACCCGGTGCAGCGGCACAGGTTGCCCTTCAACGCCCGTGGCAGGTCCTGCCGCTGCTCCTCGGTGAGGGCCGCCGTGGTCATGATCATCCCGGCGGTGCAGAACCCGCACTGGAACCCCGGCGCGTCCCGGAACCGGCGCTGCACCGGGTGAAGGTCGCCCGGCGTGCCCAGGCCCTCGACGGTGGTCACCGCACGGCCCTCCGCGCGGAACGCCGGCGTGACGCAGCTGTGCACCGGAACGCCGTCCAGCCACACCGTGCAGGCGCCGCAGTCGCCCGCGTCGCAGCCCTTCTTGACGCCCGGGTGGCCGAGTTCGCGGAGGAAGGTCCGCAGGCACTGGCCGGGCGCCGGCTCCCGCTCGAAGCCCCTGCCGTTCACGAGGTAGGTCATGTCAGTCCCCGGCCGCGAGTTCGCGGCGAATCTCCTCGGCGAAGTGCCGGGCCAGGTGCCGGCGGTGGTCGCGCGTCCCGTTCGGATCCTCGAACCAGACCTCGGCGGGGACGGCGTCGATGCCCTGCCGGAGCGTCCGCTCGTCGGGCAGGGTGTGGTAGGCCAGCCGCACCGGACGGGTGGTGCCCGCGGTGACGGTCAGCAGCAGGTCCTGGGACCCCGGCGTATGCGTCCCGACCAGGAACACGGTGGAGCGGCCGAGCCGGGTCAGCGAGAAGCGCCGGTGCGCGACCCGCTTGCGCAGCGCGTGCGCCGGGATGCTGATGCGCCGCAGGACCTCCCCGGGGGCGAGGACGTTCCGGTGGTCGCCGGTGACGAAGTCGAGGGCGTCGACGACGTGGACGGACCCGTCCCGGGCCCAGAGCTCGTACCGGGCCTCCAGCGCCACCGCCAGCGTGATCATCGGACCGGCGGGCAGCGAGAGGCAGATGTTGCCGCCCACCGTCGCCGCGTTCCAGACCTTGAACGAGGACAGGAACGCCTCGCAACCCGCCGCGAACAACGGGCCGGCCCGCCACTCGGCGGGCGGGGAGAAGGCGTACAGCTCGCGGATCGTGCAGGTCGCCGCGATCTCCAGCCCGGTGTCGTCCGCGACCAGCGGCTCCCAGCCGAGCGCCGTCAGGTCGACCAGGCGCCGCAGCCGGGGCTGCTCCGCCGAGAACAGCCACGTCCCGCCGGCCAGCCAGGCGTCCCCCGGGCGCCACTGCGCCCCCGGCCGGTCGGCCGGGCGCCGGACGACTTCGGTGATGGTGTTGAGGTCCACGGGAGGATCTCCCTCACGGCGTTGATCCGGCACGCCCGCCGTCGCGTGACACACGGTCACGACGCCCGGGCACCCGCGCCCAGGACGAACCGTCCGGACGGACCCACGGGGGGCTCGGCGCACGCGCCGAGGGATACGGAGGGATACGACCCCGGCCGCCCGCCGCGCCGGAATCCGCCGGACCCCGCAGGCCCTGCCTGTCCCGCCGACGCCCGACCGGCGGGCCGGGGATCACGTCCAGCGTAGCCACCACCCCGGACCCCCGCACGCCACACCGGGGCGGGGCCGCGCCGGTCTGACGGCGCCGCAGGAGCCGGGCGGGCCCGGGGTCACGCCGAGCGCGGCCGCGCCGGTACGCACAGCCGGGCCAGCCCCGCCGCCGCCAGGTAGGCGGCCGCCCCCACCGCCATGCTGACCCGCACCCCGCTGCCGTAGTCGACGGCGGTCGCCAGCAGGGTGCCGCCCAGGGCCACGCCGACGGCGCTGCCGACCTGGCGGGTGGTGTTGAACAGGGCGGAGGCCGTGCCCGCGTAGCCCGCCGGCGCGGACCCCATCACGGTGCCGGTGGACCCGGTGAGGGCGAAGGAGGTGCCGAACCCCGCGGCCATCATCGGCAGGACGAGCGCCGGGTACGGGGGTTCGGTGCCCGCCGCCGCCCAGCCGGCCAGCCCCGCCGCGGCCAGCAGCAGACCGCCGACGACCAGCGGGCGGTCGCCGGTCCGGTGGGCGAGCCGGCCCGACAGGGCGGAGGCGAACATGGTCATCGCCACCGCGGGGAACAGCGCCACCCCCGTCACCAGCGCGCTGTACCCGCGCTGGTGCTGGAAGTCCAGGCTGGCGGTGAACACCATGCCGTAGAAGCCGAAGTTGAACAGCAGCCCGATGACCGCGCCGCCGCTCATCGCCCGGGAGCGCAGCAGCCCGAGCGGGAGGACCGGCGACCGGGCCAGCCGCTCACGGAGCGCGAACCCAGCGACGGCCAGTCCGGCCAGGGCGAACCCGGCCAGGACGGCGGGGGAGGACCAGCCCAGCCGCCCGGCCTCGTTGAGCGCCCCGGTGAGCAGCGCCACCGCCGCCACCACGGCGCACTGGGCCGGCCAGTCCAGCGGACGGGACGGCAGGCGCGGCGAGCGGTCGACGTGGCGGAGCGTCAGGACCAGGCAGGCGACCCCGACCGGCAGGTTGATCAGGAACACCCACCGCCACCCCGTGGTGGACACCAGCAGCCCGCCCAGCAGCGGCCCGGCCGAGGCGGCGACACCCGCCACCGACCCCCACAGCCCGAACGCCCGCGAGCGGACCGCCGGATCCGGGTACGCCTGCTGGAGCAGCGCCAGCGAACCGGGCACGATCAGCGCCGCACCCAGCCCCTCCACGAACCGGCCCGCCACCAGGGCGGGGGTGTCCGGCGCCAGCGCGCAGACCAGCGAGGCGGCGGCGAACACGGTGACGCCGGTGCAGAACACCCGGCGATTGCCCAGCCGGTCGCCGAGGGCGCCGCCGGTGAGCAGCAGCCCGGCGAAGACCAGGGTGTACCCGTCGGTGATCCACTGGATCTCGGTGAGCGAGGCGGACAGCTCGCGGCCGATCACCGGCACCGCGACATTGATGATCGTCACGTCGAGGATCACCATGAAGTACCCGGCGCACACCGCCAGCAGCGGCGTCCACGAGGGCCGCCCGGCGGGCCCGGCATCCGCAACGGCCACCGGACCCCCACCACCCACGCCATCGGCCGACCCCGTGAACGGCACCTTCCCAGCTCCATCCCGGACCCGACGGTCCGTCACCGCGGCGACGCGGGGCCGGTCCGGGCGGTGTCAGCCCTCCGGCCGGTGCAGGAGGACCGCCTCGAACTCCTCCAGGCTGCGGATCACCACGCCCGTCCGCGGCACGCCCGCGGCACGGACCGCCGCGCTCGGGCCGCGCGAGGCGACCAGCGCCGCGCGGTCGGTGTGCAGTGCCCCCGCGGAACCGCGCCCGGCCGCGCGGTCGACCAGCAGGGTGAAGGACTCGAACCCGGGCGTCTCCCGCAGCGCCGGCAGGACCGACTCCCGGGCCGCCGTGATCATCTGCTCCGCCGAGGCGGGATCGAAGTCGAAGCGGAGCATCCGGAACCCGGCCCCGGCGCCGAGCCGCGCCGGGGGCGTGTACACCGCCGCCTCCCAGACGTCGGTGGCGATGCTGCTGGCGAACGGTCCCAGCAGAGCCGTCCGCCGGTCCCGCAGCCGCAGGTCGCTGGCCTGCTGGTCCTCCTCGGTCTCCCACCAGCTGCCCATCACGATCTTGCCCAGCTCGCGGTCGGCGAACAGGCCGAAGCCCTGGTAGCCGGGCTGGGGCGCGAGCAGCCCCGGGGCCTCGGCGGTCAGGGCGTCCAACGCACTGTCGATCAGTGCGGGGTCGCCGGTCGCGTAGACGGTACGCAGGTGCATCGCAGCTCCCAGTCCTCTCGGGCGTCCTCGGGCGGGCACGCCGAGGCGGGCGGCGGGCGTGCCGCCACCCGATGCCATTGGAGGAGCGGTCACGGCCGGTGGGCAACGCGGGACGGTCCGTTCGTGGCACGGCCCGGGAACCGCAGGCGCCGTATGTCATCGCAGCCGCGTTTATAGATATGCAAAGTATGGCAAACTGGTCATACGTGATAACGCTCTACCGAGGAACATCACTGATGACTTATGGAGTCCACCCCCGAACTCCTCATATCCGTGCGAACGTCGAACTGGCCCGGGACTGCGGTGCCTGCCGCGGCTGGGGCACGGTGATCACCGACGAGGGCCGGCACGAACTGTGCGCGGTCTGCCAGTCCCCCCTCCCGTCCGAGGGCCTCGCCGCACCGAGACCCGCCGGCGAGGTCTGACGCCCTCCGGTCCGCTCCGACCGCCCGCGCGGCGTCACCAGTCGCGGACGGCGATCAGCTCCTCCACATCCGCGTCCGCGAACCCGTAGGCGTCCGCGATGAAGCCGAAGTCCTCGGCGATCTCCTCGCGGGCCACCGTCTCGATCTCGCTGCCCGCCGCCTCGAGGCGTCCTGCAGGACGTTGAACTCCTCGGTGGCGGCAGCGGTGAGGGCGTAGAGGGCCACCAGGTCGGCCGGCAGCTCCGCCTCGATCCGCTCGCACAGCCGCACCAGGATGTCCCGGCCGCGGTCGAGCAGCGCGTCCGGGTAGTAGTCGTCGCCGTCCAGGGCGTGCAGGAAGCGGTGCTGGGCGACCTTCGGGTCGGTGATCGGCACGGTGGGAACCCCCTCGGGTGTCGGGCGGCGGATGAGGCGATCCTCCACCCACCCACTGACAGGCCGGTCCACGGCGCTGCCGGGCGGTCGGCGGTGCCGGGCGGTCGGCGGTGGAATCGGATTTCCTTTTCGGGGCCGGTAGCCCGTAGAGTGGGGTTCACCGACGCGGGGTGGAGCAGCTCGGTAGCTCGCTGGGCTCATAACCCAGAGGTCGCAGGTTCAAATCCTGTCCCCGCTACCACATGGCCGGGCCCGGTGCGCTCTCCGCGCACCGGGCCCGCGTCCGTTCTGCCCCCGGTGGCGGTGCCACCGTCGGCGTCGCGCGTCAGGCGTCCGGGTCGGGGCCGAGGCCGGGGATGTCGGCGGGGAAGAGGCTGACCAGCAGGCCGTACGGCTCCCCGCTGGAGCTGTCGGTGGGCAGCGGGCCGTCGACGTCCGCGCGGATCCGGTCGGCCAGGGCCCGGGCCTCGGACTCGGTGAGCCAGAGGTGGCGCAGCACGGTGTGCTCCGGCTGGCCCGGGCGCGGGGGCAGCATCTCGGACAGCGCGGCGTTGATCAGGAACTCGGCGCCGCCCGCGGACTCCTCGGAGAACACGAAGGAGTCGCCGGTCAGCGCGAAGTACTGCTCGGTGCCGCCGCGGACCTGCCGGGTCTCGCCCGGCCGGACCAGCCCCGCCTCCCGGAGCACGCGGACGTGGTAGTCGACCGTCCCCTTGCTGGTGCCCATCGCCTCGGCGAGCTGCCGCAGCGTCGCCGGTCGCTGCCGCAGCGCGTTCACCATGCGGTGGCGTACCGGGTGTCCCAGGGCCTTGAACTGCTCGGGGCTGCGCAGCACCACGGTCCGGGTGTCCTCACCCCGGTCGGTGGTGCCGTTCTCGTCGTCCGCGTCCGTCACGCCGGAAAGTGTCCACAACTCTCGACGCTTTGACAAGCCGGTCGACGGGGCGTCAGAATCCGTTCCGTCGAAGCGTCCACTTTTCTCGACGCTTGGTTTCCCGGAAGCATCAGGAAGGCCCACCCATGCCTCTGTCGACCGCGCTCGTCACCACCGACCGTCCCGAGCGCTACATCAAGCAGCTGGTCTCCCACATGGCCCACAAGGTCACCACCGAACTCGCCGCCGACGGCCGCGGCTCCATCACCCTCGACTACGGCCGCTGCGACCTCGCCCCGACCGCCGGGACCATCGAACTCACCGCCCGCGCCGAGGATTTCGAGGGCCTCGCCAAGGTCCAGGACGTGATCACCCGTCACCTGGTGCGGTTCGCCGCCCGGGACGAGCTCGCCGTGGACTGGAGCGAGCCCCGCGGCTGGGAGACCCTCGAACTCCGCGACCCCGCCGTCGACGCGTACCTGGTCGCCCACAGCACCGCCCCCGACGCGCTGCTCCAGGAGCTCACCGCCGAGACCCGGGAGGCCACCGGCCGAGCGGCCGGCATGCAGGTCTCGCACGACGAGGGCGTGCTGCTGGGCATGCTCGTCGGGCTGACCGGCGCCCGGTTCGCCGTCGAGGTCGGCGTCTTCACCGGGTACTCCTCGCTGTGCATCGCCCGCGCCCTGCCCGCCGACGGGCGGCTGCTGGCCTGCGACGTCAGCGAGGAGTGGACGGCCGTGGCCCGCCGGGCCTGGGAGCGCGCCGGGGTCGCCGACCGGATCGACCTCAGGATCGCCCCGGCCATCGACACCCTGCGCGCCCTGCCCGAGGACCGGGTCATCGACATCGCCTTCATCGACGCCGACAAGACCGGCTACCCGGACTACTACGAGGAGATCGTCCGGCGCCTGCGGCCCGGCGGCCTGGTCGTCCTGGACAACGTCCTGCTCGGCGGCCGCGTCCTCGACCCCGGCTGCCGGGAGGAGGCCGCAACCGCGATGCGCCGCCTCAACGAGCTGATCGCCGCGGACGACCGCGTCGAGGCCGTGATGCTCCCGGTCCGCGACGGCGTCACCCTCGCCCGGCGGCGCTGACCCCGTCCGCCGCCGGGCACCGCAGGGGCCGCGGGCGCGGAGCGTGGCGGACGCCGGGGGCGGCGGCTCAGCCGTCCGGCGGGGTGTACTCGTCGGGCATGGAGCTGTGATGTTCCACCGGGTCCTGGGTGCCGTGCCGCGCCCACAGCCAGAACCCGCCGCCCACCAGCCCGAGCACGCCCACCGGGACGGCGACCGCGAGCAACCACTCCGGCATCCCGACCTCCTCGCCGTTCCGGGTCACCACCGTCGGTGACGAACAATCAGGCGCGATGGTTCCAGGGGTCGATAGGGTGGACGGACGCCGTACGGCCGTACGCCTGCGGCACGGGGGGAATGAGAGACCATGGGGACGAACGACGCCGAGCCCGGGGCCGCCCTGGAGCCCTGCCCGGGCTGTGGGCGGGACGACCAGGTGCGCAGCGTCCCGGCCGTCTACCTCGGCGGCCACGACCGGGTGACCCTGCCCGCCGCGCAGGACGCCGACGGCACGAACCGCACCGTGACCCGGGAGACCACCAGCGCCCTCGCCCGCGCCCTGGCGCCCGTCCCGGAGAACCCACTGCCGACGGCCGGGCGTACGGCGCTGGGCGTGCTCGCCGCCCTGGTCTCGCTGGGCACGTTCATCGGCGGGGCGGCCGGCGGCCACTGGTTCAGCGGGAACGACGACGACCTCCCCGAGCTGGTCAGCTATGCGACCTACGCCCGGCAGCCGCGCGGCGCCGACGTGGACCTTGCGTTCCTCGGCTGGATCTCGCTCGCCGCCCTGCTGGTGGCGGTGGCCCTGTTCGCCTGGTCGGCGTACCGCCGCGCCCTGTACCGCCGGCTGCTCGCCGGGCGGCCCGCCGCGGAGGCGGTCTGGTCCCGCGGCCGGTACTGCGCCCGCTGCGCCACGGTGCACCTCGGCCGGCGAGCCGGCGGCGACGGACGGGCGCTCAGCCTGGGCGAGTTCCGCGTACTGGTCTGGCAGGCGGGCGGGTACGGGCACCTGGCGGACGGTCAGCCCGTCTACTGAACCCCGAGCAGCCGGCGGGACGGAAGGGCTTTGCGCGGACCGGCCGGCGGGTCGTCGGACGGCGGTCACGGAGAACCCGATCCGGCACGCCCTACCGCTCGACGTCCGGGAGGCGGCGGACCGCACCCAGGCCCGGGGGTGGCCGCTCGGGCGGCCGGACTGCCCGGCCGGGCGGCGACCAGAAGCGCGGTGGCCGGAAGCGCGTCGGTCCGGCCGGAGGCGGCGGCGTCGGCGGTCGGCCGCGAGCTCGCCGCGCGGCTCGGTGTGCCTTCACCTTCTCGCCCCCGGACGATCCGGGGGCGGCCCCGGCGGAGGATCGCCCCGCCGGTGCTGGCAGGCTGGACCGGTGCTGACCGACGGCGAGTGCGACGACCTGCTGATCCCGGGGGAGGGCCCGCTCTTCCCCACACTGTGGCCCGCCTACCTGACCCGCATGTGGGGACTGGAGGGACCGGACGGCCGCCGTCTCGCCGCCTGGTTCGGCACCGACGCCACCGCCGCCGAGGCGGCCTGGGACGGGTACCTGTGGGGCGCCTCGGAGTTCCGACTGCCCCTCGACGGCGGGCACACCCTCCGGGTTTCGAGCCTGGAAATCCCCACCGAGTGGGGGACGGAGGTCACCCTCCACCACCCCGACTGGTCGCCCCGTCTGCTGAACCTGGCCACCTTCGACCGCTACCTCGCGCAGCGCCTCGGCACACCCGAGCGGCAGTCCGGACCCGGCCTGTCCTGGACGGAGCTCACCCACCTCGCCCGCACCCCGGACCGTGCCGCCCCGGGCGTCCACGACCCGCGGGCGCGGCTGCTCCTGCTGCTCCCGGCGCTCGGCGACGCGGACACCCCGGCCGACGCGCCCGAGGTGATCGGCACGGCGCTCGCCGCGGCCGGAGTCCCGACTCCGGATGCGACCGACGCCGCGCGGTTCCTGCTGGAACGCCCGATCTGGCCCGCAGCCCGGTGGACGCCCCCGGCCGTACCGGAGCCACGCCGCCGCCTGCCCTGGCACCGCCTGCCGTGGTCCCGTCCGGCCGCCGGGCGGTCCGTCCCCGGCCTGGTCCGCTGCGACGCCGCGGCCAGCCCGCGCGCCGCCGCCGACCTGACCGCGCACCTCGCTCCCCGGCAGGTCGAACGGCTCGCCCGGGCCCTGGGCTCGTTGCCGCCAGCCGCCCCTGTCGAGTCCTGACCACGGCCTCGCTTGGATCGGCGCTCGACTTTCCGTTATCGCGCCCCGCCCTGCGGGTCTCCCCACCGTGCGCCTCGGCGGCGCACCCCGGTCCGGGCGGGTTCCGCCCGCCGCCGGGCAGCACGCGAGGGGAAGGAGGACGGCCATGGCGGGCCACCACCGCACCGTACGGGCCTTCCGCCCCCTCACCCGCGCCCCGCTCGCGGGCGCCGCCAGGACGGGAACCACCTGATGATGCTCGACTCCCCGCGTTCGTTCTCCCGCGGCTGGGCCCTGGCCGCCGGGATCCCCGCCCTGCTCGGCGGCACGCTGTTCCTCCTGGGCTCGACCCCGGCCGACGAGCAGGTCGCGGTCAGGGCGGCCACCGGACGCGCCGGGACGGCGGCCGCGCCCCCGGCCGCCGTCCCGCCGGCGGATCCGGCGATGCCCACCTCGCCCTGGGTGCTCGCGGCCGCCCGGGGACTGGCCGAGGAACTGGGCGGCTACCGGCTGAACTCCCCGGTGACCGACCTGCCCGCCGGGCTGGCGAGCGGCTACCCGTTCACCGTCACCGGCCCGGACGGCCGCCCGGTCACCGAGTTCACCACCGTCCAGACCAAGCCGATGCACTTCTACGCGATCCGCGAGGACCTCGGCGGCTACCAGCACCTGCACCCCGTGATGGCCGCCGACGGCACCTGGACCGCCGACCTGGCCGCCCTCGACCCGGGCAACTGGCGGCTGTACGCCTCCTTCGTCCCCGGGGCCGGCGGAAGCCACCGCGGCGAACTCATCCTCAGCCGCACGGTGAAGGTGCCCGGCCAGCCCGCCCCGGCGGCGGCCCCGGCAGCCCCGGCCGGCCCCGCCGGTGACGTCGGCCGGGCCACCGTCGACGGCTACACGGTCAGCGTGCGGCAGGTGCCCGCCACCGGCGGCGGCAGCCAGCTCACCGCCACCGTCAGCAAGGACGGACAGCCCGTCACCGACCTCCAGCCGTACCTGGACAGCTACGCCCACCTCAGCGCCTTCCACGCGGGCGACCAGGGACTGGCCCACCTCCACCCGCTGGACGCGGTGGCCGGCGACCACGGCGGCCCCACCCTGACCTTCCACTCCGCGCTCGCCATGTCCGGGGACTGGCGGCTCTACCTGCAGTTCCAGACCGGCGGCCAGGTGCACACCGCCGACCTCACGCTCCGGTTCCCCTGACACCGCCTCACCCGTCGGCCGTCGAGGGCCTCAGCGCCGGTCGCCCTTCCCTCCGGGGTAATCGCCGCGGCCGGCGCGGGTGACTAGCGTCGACGTCGGCGGCCTCCACCGGAGACCGGCCCACCGACCGGGACCCGAACCGGGACCCGAATCCGACGGAGAGGCAGGCAGACCATGCCCGCATACGGCTTCGCCCACCTTCACGACCGGCGCCCGCACCCCGACATCGTCGAGTACCTGGAGCGGATCCAGGACACCCTCACCCCCTTCCACGGCCGCTTCCGCATCCACGGCGGCCGGACCGAGGTGGTGGAGGGCAGCTGGACCGGGAACATGGTGCTGATCGAGTTCCCCGACCTGGCCACCGCCCGCGCCTGGTACGACTCGCCCGCCTACGAGGCCATCAAGCGGCTGCGCGCCGACCACATCGACGGCGACCTGGTGCTGGTCGAGGGCGTCGGGCCGGACTACGACCCCGCCGAGCGGGCCCGGAAGCTGCTCGCCGACGGCGGTGCGGGGACGGCGGGGACGGCCTCCTGAGGGCACGTCGGCCCGGACCGGCCGGGTGAGAGCAGGTGCGACGTCACCCGGTCGCCGCGATCGTTGGCCTGTGAACACGAGACCCGAGCCCCCGCCCCCCGCCGCAGACGGCCGGCCGGAACGCCGGGCGAACGAGCGCTTCGCCCTGGCCGCGATGATGTTCGCCAGCGCGATGACCTTCATCGACCAGACCATCGTCTCGATCGCCGCGCCGGACATCACCGAGGAACTCCACCTAGCGGCTGACCCCCGCAGGCGCGGGGAGGACGCGGGGCGCCGGTCAGCGGGTCAGGAACTCCGCCAGGGCTGCGGCGACCTCGCTCGGGTTCTCGACCTGCGGGTAGTGGCCGGTGGGCGGCGGGCCGGACAGCTCGACGACCGTGGCACGCGGCATCCGCCGACGCACCCGGGCCAGCACGTGGGCGCCGCTGATCGGGTCGGCCGGGCCCCAGACGAACAGGGTCGGCCCGGCGTACCCCTCCTGGGCCCTGTTCCACCGCGTCCCGTACGTCCGGCGCTCGTCGATGTACCGCAGCAGCCGTGGGGCCAGCAGCCGCCCGTCCGCGCGGGCGACGCCCAGCCACATCTCGTGCAGCAGCCGGTCGGACACCGGGCGGGACAGCACCCGCCGCATCGAGGCGCGGAACCCGCGCTCGGTCATCGCCCGCGCCAGCAGCGGGCCCAGCGGGCCGTGCAGCAGCCGCTGGACCAGGGCCGGGCGGTGCAGGTCGGCGTACAGGCCGCCGTTCAGCCAGGCCATCCGGACGATCCGGTCAGGGTCGCGGGCGAGCAGCTCCTGGGCGACGCTGACGCCGTAGTCGTGGGCGACCAGAGCGGTCCTGCCGATGCCCAGCTCCTCCCACACCGCCTGGACCAGGTCGGCCTGCTCCAGCAGGGAGTACGCGTGGTCGCGCGGCTTGTCGCTCTCGCCGAAGCCCAGCAGGTCGAGGGTGGTCACCCGGCAGCCGCCGGCGGCCAGGGCGGGCACCACGCCCGCCCAGTCGTGCGAGGAGGTCGGGAAGCCGTGGACGAGGGTCACCGGCCGCCCGTCCCCGGGGCCGTCCTGCCGGACGAACAGCGTGTGCCCGCCCACGGCCAGGCGGCGGCCGCCCGCGACCCACTCACGGAGGGGCGGGAACGGGTCCTCGATCGGCGTCAGCGGATTCACGGGCCCTCCGCGTGGTCCGGGTGGTCCGGGCGGCTGCCGATGCCGTCCAGCAGGGACTGCAGGCCGAAGTCGAACTCCTGGTCGCTGTCCGGGGTGTTGAGCAGCTCGGCGTGCTTCCGCACCACGGGATGGGTGTCCGCCGGCAGGCTCGCGAACAGGTCGGCCATGGCGGCCCGCTGGTCGGCGGTGCGGGCGGCACCGCCGGCGTCCATCTGGGCGGCGCCGATGACGAAGTGCATCAGCGTCAGGTAGATGTGCACCGCGCTCGCCGGCGGCCAGCCCGCCCGGATCAGCAGGCCCAGGCCGTGCTCGCGGGCCCGCATCGCGTTCGGCCCGAGCAGCTGCCCGGCGACGAACAGCGGCGCCACCGCCGGGTGGTCGCGCAGCACCCGCCGGAACGCGCGGGCGCCCGCGGCGACCGCCGCCCGCCAGTCCGGCTGCTCTGCCGGCAGCACCACCTCCGCCAGGACCCGGTCCACCAGCTCGACCAGCAGCTCCTCGCGGCTGGCCACGTGCCGGTACAGCGAGGTGTGCCGGGTGCCCAGGTGGTCGGCCAGCCGGCGCATGGTCAGGGCGTCCAGCCCGTCCCGGTCCGCGATCTCCAGCGCCGCGCCGGTGATCGCCTCCAGCGAGAGCCCGCCCACCCGCGGCCGCCGGCCGGCCCGGTCGGCGTACCGCTGGCGCCACCAGGACGCCGAACCCGGCTGCGGGGGCGGTGTTGCCGCCGGCGTGCTCACTCGAACAGGTCCGGGTCGGAGCGGACGATGTCCTCCCACAGCGGCTGGAAGGAGAACCAGCCGGCCAGCGGGAAGCCGGTCTGCTCGCGGGTGTACCGGGCCGCCTCCGGGCTCATCACCCTCGGCGTCCCGGCGGCCTCGGCGAGCAGCTGCGCCTGGGCGCTGCGCTCCATGGTGATGAACCACCAGGCGGCCTCGTCCACGCTCTCGCCCACGGTGAAGACACCGTGGTTCTGGTGGATCGCCGCCCGGTGCGGCCCCAGCCCGGCGGCCAGCAGGGCACCCGCCTTCTCGTCGACCACCACCTCGCCGCCGCCGTCGGCCACCACCACGTGGTTCTCGAACAGCGCGCAGGCGTCCTGGGTGATCGGGTCGAGCGGACGGCCCAGGCTCGACCACGCCTTGCCGTGGGTCGCGTGGGCGTGACAGGCGGCGACCACGTCGGGGCGGGCGGCGTGGATGGCCGAGTGGATGACGAAACCGGCGCGGTTGACCGGCTTCCGGCCGTGCCGGACCCGCCCCTCGTGGTCGACCAGGATCAGGTCGGAGACCCGGACCTGCCGGAAGGACATGCCGAACGGGTTCACCCAGAACATGTCCGGGAACTCCGGGTCGCGGACGGTGATGTGCCCGGCCACGCCCTCGGAGAAGCCGAACCGCCCGAAGATCCGGCAGGCGCCCGCCAACCGCTGCTTGCGGTGCTCACGCTCCTCCTCGACGGTGGCGAACTGCGGGGGAAGGGCGAACTCCAGCCCCTCCTGGACGGGCATGAAGGCGCTGATCGTCTCCGACACCGGGTCCCCTCTCGACGGTCGGCTGAGCGGCGGCACCATCATGCGTCCACTGGACGCATTTCACAAGAGGGGTGCGTGCGTCGTGGGGCGGGCCGCCGGGAACGCCGCCGGGCCCGGCTCCGCGGGTGCGGACCGGGCCCGGTCGGGGCTTCACTCGTGAACGACGAGCCGACCGCGGCTCATCGCCGGAGGCGGCTCACTGGCCGACGCGGCCGTCGATGCGCTCGCGCAGCAGGTCGGCGTGTCCGCAGTGGCGGGCGTACTCCTCGATCCGGTGCACCAGCAGCTCGCGGATCGCCACCCGGTCCTTGCCCACGCGCTCGCCGAGGTCCGTGAACGCGGCCAGCGCGGCGTCGGTCTCGGCCTGCTCGCGCTCCAGGTCGGCGTAGGAGGCGTCGACCACGGCCGGATCGGCCACGGCGCCGTCGAAGTCGCCGTCCCGCACGCCGTACAGCTTCGGCAGCGGGTCCGCCTCGGTGAGCCAGTTGCGCCAGTCCCGCTCCACCTCGGCGAGGTGCCGGACCAGGCCCAGCAGCGACATGGTCGACGGCGCGGCCGAACGACGGGCCAGCTGCTCGGGGTCGAGGCCCTCGCACTTCATCCGGAGGGTGACGCGGTAGTTCACCAGGAAGTCCCGCAGCGTCGCCAGCTCGCCGTCCGGGCCGGTGCCCTCCGTGTGACGGGGGTCGTCGGCCGGGTCGGCCCACATGTCGGGGTGGACGGTCGCCTGCGTCCATCGCTCGGGTTGATCGCTCATGGCGACCACGATCGTCGCTGACGGCCGGGGACCGCCACCGAGTTACCGACCCGGGGCGACCCCCGCGGCGGGCTCGCGCACCAGGAACACGTCCACCGGGTCCTCGGACTCCAGCGTGAAGCCGTGGCGCTCGTACAGCCGCCGGGCCGGGCTGCCCCGCAGCACGTTCAGCCGCACCGCGACGCCGTCACGGTCGCAGCGCCCCAGCAGCTCGCCCAGCACCGCCCCGCCGATGCCGGCGCCCTGCAGATGCGGGGAGAGGTAGAAGTGCTCCAGCCGGCGGACGTCCCCGGCCGGCCGCAGCGCCACGCAACCGGCGAACGCGCCCTCGACCTCGATCACCCAGGTGTGCTCCGGCGCGAAGCCCCCCGCAGCCGCTGCCGCACCCGCCGCCCGTCGTACCGCCCCAGCCGCTCCAGATCCGCCCGCAGCACCACCGCCCGCAGCTCCGCCACCGCCTCGACATCCGCCACCGACGCCGCCCGCAACCCCCACCCCACCATGATCGCCACCCTACCGGGACCGGCTCCGTTGCCCGGCCGGTGACCGGCCCCGCGGAACCGCGGGCGGTCGGCCCTGGCCGGAAAAGGGGCCTCCGGGGTGGGGGTGGTGCGGGTACAGTCTGGTCGTTGATCTTGTATCGGGGGGTGCAGGGCGTGGCCACCGATCCGACTGTGGAGGCTTTCTGATGGACACACAGCTGACGGATGCTCAGCGATGCCCGTACCGGCTCGACCCGACCGGGGCGGACCTCCACGGGGAGGCGGCCGCGCTGCGGGCGCAGGGGGCGGCGGCCGAGGTGGAGCTGCCCGGGGGCATCCGGGCGTGGGCGGTCACCGACCCCGGGCTGATCAAGCGGCTGCTCACCGACCCGCGGGTCTCCAAGGACGCCCACCGGCACTGGACGGCGTACCTCGCCGGTGAGGTGCCCGAGGACTGGCCGCTGCGGATCTGGGTCGACGTCCGCAACGCCCTCACCGCGTACGGCGACGAGCACACCCGGCTGCGCCGGCTGATCGGCCGCGCCTTCACCACCCGGCGGGTCCGCGCGCTGACCCCGGCGATCGAGCGGATCACCGCCGACCTGATCGAGCAGCTCGCCGCCGAGGACCGCGAGCGGCCCGTGGACCTGCACGCCCGCTTCACCTGGGTGCTGCCGCTGATGGTCGTCAACACCCTGCTCGGCGTACCCGAGTCGATGCACGACGCCTTCCGCACCACCGTCGGCAGCCTCTTCGACACCGACGTCAGCGCCGAGCAGTCCGTCCTCAACGGCCAGGCCGTCTACCGGCTGCTCGCCGAACTCGTCGAGGCCAAGCGCAAGGACCTCGGCGACGACGTCACCAGCGTGCTGATCGAGGCCCACGACGACGAGACCGGCACCGGCCTGTCCGAGCAGGAACTCCTGGACAGCCTCCTGCTGCTGATCGGCGCCGGCCACGAGACCACCGTCAACCTGCTCGACCACGCCGTGGTCAACCTGGTCCGCCACCCCGACCAGCTCGCCCTGGTCCGCGACGGCCGGGCCGCGTGGACCGACGTGGTCGAGGAGACCCTGCGCCACCAGGCCCCCGTCGCCAACATCATCCCCCGCTTCGCCACCGAGGACGTGTACGACGAGGAGACCGGGATCACCCTCCCCGAGGGCGAGATGCTGGTCATCGGCTTCGCCGCCGCCGGTCGCGACCCCGGCCTGCACGGCGCCACCGCCGACCGGTTCGACCTCACCCGCGAGACCCGGCGCGACCACCTCTCCTTCGGCCACGGCACCCACTTCTGCCTCGGCGCCGAACTCGCCCGCCTGGAAGCCCGGATCGCCCTCACCGCCCTCTTCGACCGCTTCCCCGGGCTCACCCTCGCCACCCCCGTCGAGGAGCTGCGCCCGCTGGAGTCGTTCATCTCCAACGGCCGCAAGGAACTGCCGGTCCTGCTCGGCTCCTGACCCACCGCGCGGCCGGGGGCCGGCCCCTCACCGTGGGACGGCCCCGCGGCCGGGTCGGGGCGGGAGCCTCCGGACCGTAGGGTGGATCCCATGGTCGCGATCGAGGTGGTGCAGCTGCTGGTGTCGCCCGGACACCGCTACGAGGGACGCCCCGCCGAGGGCCCGTCCGCGGAGTCCCCGGGGGAACTCGTCACCCGGGCCGAGGTGCGCGGTGGCCTGGGGATCGTCGGCGACCGCTACTTCGCCCGCCCGGCCCACCGCGACGCCGCCCTCACCCTCATGGCGGCCGAACGGCTCCCGCTCGACATCGACCCCGCCGTGGACCTCCGGCAGACCCGGCGCAACGTGCTGCTCCGCGGCGTGGACATCGACGCGTACGTGGGCGCGACCGTGTCCCTGGACTGCGGGACCGGCCCGGTGCTCCTCGCCGTCCGGCGTGCGGCCCGGCCCTGCGCCTGGATGGACGCCGAGATCGGTCCCGGCGCGCAGCGGGCCCTGCGGGGCGGGGGAGGGGTGCGGTGCACGCCGCTGAGCGACGGCGTACTGACCGTGGGGCCGGCGGTGTTCGAGGTCGTGGCGGAGGCGGGGGCAGGGGCGGCCGGCGCGGGCGGTGCGGTCAGGGGACCCGGCCCCAGGCGGTGATCAGGCCGGGGGAGAGGTCGGCGACCGTTCCGGCGGTGAGGGCCTTCCGGGCCTCGTCGAGCGTGGCGGAGTCGAGGATGCCGGTGGCGAGCATGGCCGCGCGGCTGCGGTCCCAGGTGTCCAGCCAGAACGCGCCGATCGGACTGCCCGCGACCAGCGCCGGCACGTGCACCTCCGCGCCGACCTCGGACAGCCCGAGCTCGCGCAGCAGCCGCGGATAGCCCGGCGTCCAGGTCACGTCCGTCCCGATGGTGGCCCGCAGCGCCGCCCACATCGCCCGCATCGCCAGCCGGTACGGGGTGTCGGGCGGACCGGCCGTGGTGAGGTCGATCGCGTCGCCGAGCAGCAGATGCCCGCCCGGGGAGACGAGATCCCGCAGCCGGGACATGATCCGGCGGCGCTCCGGCAGGTGCATCATCACGAACCGGGCGTGGACCAGGTCGAACCGTCCCGGGTCGAAGTCCGGCGCCGTGACGTCGGCGGCGAGCGTCCGCAGCGGCCCGCCCGCGTACGGCTCCACGAACCGCACGTCCCGGTCGACGGCGAGTACCTCGCGGACCCCGGCCTCCCCGGCCAGCCAGCGGGCGATCGTGCCGGTCCCGGCGCCGATCTCGCAGCACCGCGCGCCCGGACCGGCACCGAGGGAGCGCAGACGGGCGCGGGTGACGTGGTCGTAGGCGAGGGAGCCCAGGTCGATACGGGTGCCCTCGCCGGGCTTCCACGGCTCGAAGAGGGACTCGCCGTAGGCGCCGTCGGGGGCGCCGTCGGGGGCGGGGGCGGGGGCGGCCGGGCCCGGTGCGGTCTGCTCGGAGGACATCCGCGGTCCTTTCGTCCGTCCGGGCCGCTCGACCGGGCACGGGCACGGGGCCGGGGGCGAGCGGCGGGCAGACACGAGCCTAGGACGCGGGGGTGCTGTCCGCCCGGGCCGCGCGGGGTGCTGTGCGCAGCGGGAGGGGCTCGCCTGTACTTGGGGGCGGTAGGTGGGTTAATCCTCCGTCCGCCGCGGGCTTTCGGTGGGCATCTTCCGGTTTCGCGCAGTTCTCATGGCCGACCGCGGGACCGACCCGCTCACCGTCCTGCAGGTCGCCGACCGCATCGGGGGAAAGCCGTTTGCCCCGGGCCGCGGAGGCCGCCCACGATGCTTCTCGTGTTCGCAGACATCCGGGGCCTCGACCCCGACCGGGTCGTCCGGCTGACCGCGCTCGCCCGGCAGTGCGAGCCGCTGCTCGCCGAGGACGGCGGCATGGAGCGGGTCCAGCGGGTGCTGGCGGAGCGAGGGGTGGAGCTCATGGACGCCGTCCTCGTCACCCGGGCCCTCCTCGGAGGCAGTCCGGGCGACCTCGGGACGGCAGAGGAGCTGGTGCTCACCAGCCCCGCCCGGGGCGCCGAGCCGCTCACTCCCCGGCGGATGGCGGAGACGGCCGTGCGGGCGCGGGACATCGCCGACGCCGTGCTCGGATCCGCCGCGACCCCGGGGGCCACCAGGCTGGTCGCCGTCGACGGCACCGGCGGGTCCGGCAAGACCACCCTGGCGGCAGCCGTGGCGGAACTGATCACCGGCGCCGTGGTCGTCCACGGGGACGACTTCTACCGCCCGATGCCCGAGGCCGAGCGCGAGCGGCTCGACGCCGAGCAGGGGTACCGGCGGTACTTCGACTGGGAGCGCCTCCGGGAGCAGGTGCTCGACCCGCTGCGCTCGGACCGCCCGGCCCGCTACCAGGTGTACGACTGGTCGACCGGGCGGCTCGGCGCCTGGCAGGAGGTCGCCCCGGGCGGTGTGGTGATCGTCGAGGGGGTGTACGCCGCCCGCCCCGAGCTGGCGCCCTGGTACCACCTCACCGTCTACGTCGACACCCCGCGCGAGACCTGCCTGCGGCGCGTCCGGGCGCGCGGGGAGAACTCCGAGGCGTGGATCGGGCGTTGGCGTGCCGCCGAGGAGCACTACCTGCGGACCGCGTGGCCGCAGACCCGGGCCGGACTTCCTCGTCAGGGGCGACTGAGCGAGGGGCCGGCGGGTCCGTCCGGATCCCCTGGACGCCGTCCCCGGGCCGGTGGCGGAGGCGGGAGCCGGGGTGAACCGAGGGCCGCCCGGTGGCAGGATGCTTGCGGTAGGGACGGTTCGGGTCACAGGGGGCCGGACCCGGCCGCGGGAGAAGGCGGAGGTGGCCCGGTGGCCACGAGGAAGCACCACGTCGCCGTGCTGGTCCTGGAGGGTGCGAAGCCGCTGGACGTCGGCATTCCCGCGCAGGTGTTCTCCAGCCGGCCGAGCATGCCGTACGAGGTGCGGGTCTGCGGTGCCGCGCCCGGGCTGGTGACCGGCGGCGACGGGCTCTCGTACCACGTGGCCGAGGGTTTGGAGGCCTTCGAGCAGGCGGACACCGTGTTCATCCCGGGCTACCGGGAGCCGGCGACCACCGAGCCGCCGGCCGCGGTGGTCGAGGCGCTGACGGCCGCCCACCAGCGCGGCACCCGGCTCGCGGCGATCTCCACCGGCGCGTTCGCGCTGGCCGCCACCGGGCTGCTGGACGGCAAGCGGGCCACCACCCACTGGCACTACAGCAAGGCGCTTGCCGCGCGGCACCCGCTGGTGCGGGTGGACGAGAACGTGCTGTTCGTGGACGAGGGCGACGTGCTCACCTCCGCCGGTGCGGCCTCCGGCATCGACCTGTGCCTGCACCTGGTCCGGCGTGACCACGGCGTCGGGCTCTCCAACCACGTCGCCCGGCGCCTGGTGGCGGCGCCGTACCGCAGCGGGGGCCAGGCCCAGTACGTGCCGCGCAGCGTGCCCGAGCCGCTCGGCGACCTGTTCGCCGACACCCGGGAGTGGGCCCTGGCGCACCTTGCCGAGCCGCTCACCCTGGAGGCGCTGGCCCGCAACGCTCGGGTCTCGGCCAGGACCTTCTCGCGGCGGTTCGTCGAGGACACCGGCTACACCCCGATGCAGTGGGTGCTGCGGGCCCGGGTGGACCTGGCGCGCGAACTGCTGGAACGCACCGACCTGGGCGTGGAGCAGATCGCCGACCGGGTCGGGCTGGGCACCGCCGCCAACCTGCGGCTGCACTTCCAGCGCATCCTCGGCACCTCCCCGACCGAGTACCGGCACACCTTCTCGGCGTGAGCCGCCGGCCGTCCTCGGCCTGAGCGGCCGCCCGGCCGCCCGGCCGCAGCGGAGGCGTGGCGAGATCCTTGCGGTCGATGGCGGGGAGTCTGGCGAGATCCTTGCGGACACTGGCATCCGGGCCACTGTCCGAGCACGACCGGTATGCCGACCATGGATGGCGGAACGCAACGAGAGGAAGCGCAATGACCCGCATCGCCGTCAACGGATTCGGCCGCATCGGACGCAACACCCTTCGCGCCCTGCTGGAGCGCGGCAGCGACCTGGAGGTCGTGGCGATCAACGACCTGAGCGCTCCCGAGTCCCTCGCGCACCTGCTCAAGTACGACAGCGCCCTCGGCCGCCTCGGCCGTTCCGTGGAGGTCGACGGCGGGGACCTGGTCGTCGACGGCCGCCGCATCAAGGTGCTGGCCGAGCGCGAGCCGGCGAACCTCCCGTGGGCCGAGCTGGGCGTGGAGATCGTGCTGGAGGCCACCGGCCGGTTCACCGCCGCGGCGGACGCCCGGGCCCACCTCAAGGCCGGCGCCAAGCGCGTCCTGGTCAGCGCCCCCTCCGACGGCGCCGACGTCACGCTCGCCTACGGTGTGAACACCGAGGCCTACGACCCGGCCCTGCACACGATCGTCTCCAACGCCTCCTGCACCACCAACGCGCTGGCCCCGCTGGCCGCCGTGCTGGACGACCTGGCCGGCATCGAGCACGGCTTCATGACCACGGTGCACGCCTACACCCAGGAGCAGAACCTCCAGGACGGCCCGCACCGCGACCTGCGCCGTGCCCGCGCCGCCGGCGTGAACATCGTGCCCACCACCACCGGCGCCGCCAAGGCGATCGGCCTGGTCCTGCCCAACCTGGACGGCAAGCTGTCCGGCGACTCGATCCGGGTGCCCGTCCCGGTCGGCTCCATCGTGGAGCTGAACACCACCGTCTCCCGCGAGGTCACCCGCGAGGAGGTGCTGGCCGCCTACGCCGCCGCCGCCGACGGCCCGCTCAAGGGCATCCTCGACTACGCCGACGAGCCGCTGGTCTCCGGCGACATCACCGGCCAGCCCGCCTCCTCCATCTTCGACGCCGCCCTCACCCGGGTCGACGGCAAGCACGTCAAGGTGGTGGCCTGGTACGACAACGAGTGGGGCTTCTCCAACCGCGTCATCGACACCCTCGAGATGCTCGCCCGCTCCTGACGCCGCGCCCCGTTCCTGGCGCTGCGCTCCGGCCCTGATCCTGCGCCCAGGGCCCGAGCCGGCGCCAGAACCAGGGCCCGAGCAAGAGCCTGACCGCCCGGCGGCCGGGGACCGGACACCCGTCCGGCTCCCGGCCGCCGTCGCGTTCCGCGGCGTTCAGCCGAGGACTACCGGAACTCGACGTCGCACACGGACAGGAAGAACTCACCCGTCTTGCGGCCGTTGCCCCCGTCCGGGGTGTCCGGGCCGCCGTGACCGCCCCACACGTGGACGATCGCGGCGCGGCCGGTCCGGTGCGGCAGGGTGGCGAACTCCCACTGCGTGGAGTCCTCTTCGCGGTCGGCGCCCTGCACCTCCACCAGGAACGGGACGGGCTCCAGGTCCTCCCAGGCCAGTCCGCCGGCCGGATCCCAGCCCTGCCGGGTCAGGAACCAGCGGTGCGACCAGGACTCCCCGGTGTGGTACGCCATGTAGTCGTAGCTGAAGGTGTGGCTGTCGGCGTCGGCCTTGAGCACCGTCACCGGCCAGTCGCCCAGGGAGCCGTCCGGTACCAGGTCCAGGCCCCGGAACGCCGGGTTGCCGGTGGAGGCGACGGTGTTGCCCTCGAAGAACTTGCGGTACTCCAGGTACTTCTGGGCGTCGTTCCACGGGTAGTCGGCGAGCATCCGCTCCGCGCCGGGCAGCACCTCCTGCCAGTCGGTGCTGGTGTTCAGCCGCCGCGCCTCGACGCAGATCGGCGCGGAGTCCGTGTCCCGGATCGCGGCCCCGGCCCGGCTGCGCGGCTGGTCCATCGTCCCGTGCCGGGGCGAGGCGGTGGTGGCGACGGCCGGGGCGTTCCGGCGCGGCTCCGGGGCCGACCAGGGCACGGCGCCGTCCCGCCGGACGGCCACCTCCTGCGTGAACTCGGTGAACTGCCCGTCCACCCTGGCCCGGAGCTTCACCCGGTACTCGGCCTCCGGCGCCTCGCCCAGGTCCACCCAGTGGGAGTTGGCCGGGGACCAGTCCCAGGCGGGCCAGTAGAGGTACAGGGTCTGGCGGGCCACGCCGTCGATCCACACCTCGTACTGGTGGGGGTACGGCGCCCTCCCCTCGTCCCAGTCCGCCGGCGGCGGCCACGCCGGGTGGTCGGGCTGGTTGTCCCCGATCTGCCAGCGCAGATGGATCCCGTACGTCCGGTGGTTGCCGTCGGCGCGGTGCTTCATGTCGGCGCGGAGCCCGGAAGGGCCGGCGCCGGCGACGCTGCTGCTCATGGTGTCCCTCGACGTGACGATTCGTCATCGAACCGATCGGTTCGCGACCTTGCTATCAGCGCGGACCGACGGCCGGGGGAGCGGCGCGCCCGCCGCGTCACCCGGACCAGCGAAATCGTCGTACCGCGGGGTCACGGGGTCACGGGGGCGGCGGGTCGCGTCGGCCGCTCGCCGTTTTTCCGATCTTCAGGCCGGAACCGGGTCGGTGGCCGATACCGTCTGGCGTGAAGGACGGGCTTGAAGGACGGGCGGCGTCACGGAAGAACGGCGCGACGGCAGGACGGCGAGGGGAACGGCGGCGTGGAGGCACTCGGGTCCGCGGACCCTCGACAGGTGGGCGAGTACCGGCTGCTCCGCAGGCTGGGCGCGGGCGGGATGGGCCAGGTGTTCCTGGGCCGGACCGCCGGCGGCCGTACGGTCGCGGTGAAGATGGTCCACTCGTCCTTCGCCGCCGACCGGGAGTTCCGGGTGCGCTTCCGGCAGGAGGTGGCGGCCGCCCGGCGGGTCGGCGGCCGCTGGACCGCGCCGGTGCTGGACGCCGACACCGAGAGCGACCACCCCTGGGTGGCCACCGGCTACATCGCCGGCCCGTCGCTCGGCTCGGCGGTCCGCATGTACGGCCCGCTGCCGGCCGCCGCCGTCCGCTCGCTCGGCGTCGGGCTCGCCGAGGCGCTGGACGTGGTGCACGGCCTCGGCCTCGTCCACCGGGACGTCAAGCCCTCCAACGTCCTGCTGGCCCTGGACGGACCGCGGCTCATCGATTTCGGCATCAGCCGGGCCCTGGACGCCGCGACCGCACTCACCCGCTCCGGGTTCATGGTCGGCTCACCCGGCTACCTCTCGCCCGAGCAGGCCGAAGGGCTGACCGTCGGCCCGGCCTCGGACGTCTTCTCGCTGGGCACGGTTCTGGCGTACGCCGCCACCGGCGTCCCGCCGTTCGGCGCGGGCGTGAGCACGCCGGTCCTGCTCTACCGGGTCCTGCACGAGGAACCCGACCTCGGCGGGCTCGACACGCTCGACCCCGGGCTGCGGGAGCTCGTCGCCGCCTGCCTCGCCAAGGACCCGGAACAGCGGCCGACCCCGGCCGCGCTCCGCGCCCGGCTGGTGGCGGAGGACGGCGCGGCGGCGGACCGGCTGACGGCGCGCGACTGGCTGCCGGCCCCGGTGGCGGGGGAGCTCGCCCGGCTCGCGGTGGACCTGCTGGACCTCGACCCGGACGCAGATCCTTCGCAGGCAGCAACCCCCGCACAGGTGGAGGCCGTTGAGGAACCGTCGGGCTACTCCCTCCGTACTCCGACGGTCTCGGGCATGACCGTGGCGCCGCCGCCTCCGGACCACCCGCCCACGGGGGCCGCCACGGCGGCCTCCGCCCCGCTCCCCGCCGAGACCCGGGCGGCGGCGGACGGGACCGTCCCCCGCAGCCGGGTCCTGCCGGTCGTCGCCGCCGTGGTGGCGGTGGTGCTGGCGGCCGGTGCGGCCGTCTACTTCGCCGGCATCCCGGGCACCCACAAGGCGGGCGGCGGGAAGCAGGCCGGCGGCGCCCGTTCGGTCGCGGCCACCGGTCCGTCCACGGAGGCGAGTTCGCCGACCTCCGCCGCTGCGAGCCCGGCCACGGACCCGTCCGCGAAGCCGGACGCCGGGACGATACCCGCCGGCTTCCTGGGCGGCTGGCACGGCAGCCTCACCAACCGCCAGAGCGGCATCGCGGCCGACCTCGAGATCACCGTCGCCCAGGGCCGCAAGGGCGACCCGGTCGGGACCATCCACAACAACACCGGCCCCGGCACCCGGTACTGCGACTCCGTCGCCGACCTGATCGGCGTCGGCACCGACCGCCTGGTCCTCAAGACGCGGACGATGAGCGCCCTCACCGGCTGCGTGGCCGACCCGCACGAGCAGGTCTACACCCTCAACGCCGACGGCAGCCTCCACCTCACCGTCGGCGCCTTCGCCGGAGACCTCACCCGGAGCTGACCGCTAGCGCGGCTGCAGCCGGGGCTCGCTCGGGCGGCCGTCCGGGGCCACGGTGAACACCGTGACCTGCTTGTCCGCGGTCACCGTGATCCGGTCGGGGCCGGTCCACTCGGCGTGCTGGAAGTACGCGCCCCTGTCCCAGACGCCCAGGTCCCAGTGGCGGGTGGACCAGCCGCTGCCGGTCAGCAGCTCCACGCGGTACACCGGGTCGATCGAGAAGGCGACGTCGGTGACGTTTACCACGCGGTCCGGGTGGTCCGGAGCCGCGGTCCGGGCGACCGGGCGAGCGTCCCCGCCGAGAGCGAACGACAGGAACGCGACCGGCAGCCCGGCGACCCCGAGGGCGACCAGGACGACCGCGAAGCCGATCTGCGACCACCTGGTGCGGAACTCGAACTCGACCACCGCCGAGACCACGGTCAGCACGACCGCCGCCCCCAGCTGCAGCACCGGATGGTTGAGCCACCGCTCGACCACCACCAGCCCACCCGGCCGCGAGGCGAGGAACCCCGGCAGGTACGACAGCAGCGCCAGCACCGCCAACCCCCGCAGCCCCCACACGATCCGCCTGCGACGCCCGTCCGTCATCCGTTCCTCCCAGTGATCATCCGGGCGGACTGTACTACGGGCCGCCTCCCCACGGTCGACCGGCCGAGGTCCCACCGGGCAGCTCGTCAGGTGAGCCGGTCCCGCGCCAAGCCGGAGACGCCGCCGAGCCTGGCCGCCGCCGTGTCCACCACACCGGTGCGGACGGACTGTCCGACCTCGACGTCGGGGTTCGTAGGCGGCGTTCCGCTCCGCCACGGTCTCGTCGAAGGTCCGGCCCGGCCGGACCCGCAGGAAGTGGAGCTCGTAGGTCACCGACCGCAGCCTACGGCCGAGGGCCCACGGCTCTCGATCCCGCGGCCGGCTCGTCCCGCGGCGCGCGGCCGCGCGGGGGCGCGGGGGCGGGTCACTCCTCCGGGCAGCTCCGGTGGGCACGACCGGCGGGCCTGCCCGAGGCTGGCAGGGAATGTGCCCTCCCGGAAAGGCGGAGCCCGATGAGGCTGGTCGTCGATCTCAACCGCTGCCAGGGATACGCGCAGTGTGCGTTCCTGGCACCGGATGTCTTCACCATGCACGGTGACGAGGCCCTGCTGTACGACCCGCACGCCGAACCCGCGCAGCGCGAGCACGTCGCGCGCGCCGCAGCGGCCTGTCCCGTCCAGGCGATCCTCGTGGACGACCTGGACGGCGCCCCCGGCCCGGCTGAGGAGGCCCCCGGTGATCGGTGACGGCAGCATCGACCGGCTCCGGCGCGAGGGCCGCATCGTCATCGTCGGCGCCTCCCTCGCGGGACTCCGTGCCGCGGAAACCCTCCGCGAGAAGGGTTTCACCGGCTCGCTCACCGTGATCGGCGACGAGCCCCACCCGCCGTACGACCGGCCGCCGCTGTCCAAGCAGGTGCTCCTCGGCAAGGCCGCCCCCGAGCACACCACCCTGCCCCGGCGCCTGGACGTGGACGCCCACTGGCGGCTCGGCCACGCCGCCACCGGCCTGGACATGGCCGCCCGGCGGGTCCGCCTCGCCGACGGCGACGAGGTCGAGTACGACCGGCTGCTCATCGCCACCGGCGTCCGCGCCCGGCCCTGGCCCGTCGAGGCCGAGGCCGGCCTCGACGGCGTCTTCGTGCTGCGCACCCGCGACGACGCCACCCGGCTGCACCGCCGGCTGACCGAGGAGACCCGACGGGTCCTGGTGATCGGCGCCGGCTTCACCGGGTCGGAGATCGCCTCCGCCTGCCGCGAGCGGGACCTCCCGGTGACCGTCGCCGAGCGCGGCAGCTCGCCCCTGGTCGGCGCGCTGGGCGGGGTGATCGGCGAGGTGGCCCGGCAGATGCACCTCGACGCCGGTGTCGACCTGCGGTGCGGCGTCATGGTGACCGCCCTGGAGGGCGACACCGCCGGCCGGGTGCGGTCCGCCGTGCTCTCCGACGGCGGCACCATCGACACCGACGTGGTGGTCGTCTCGCTCGGCGCCACCCGCAACACCGAGTGGCTCGCCGGCTCGGGACTCGGTGCCGGCCCCCGCGGCATCGCCTGCGACGCCGGCTGCCGGGCCTTCGACGTCCGCGGCATCGTCACCGACGACGTGTTCGTGGCCGGCGACGTCGCCCGCGCCCCGCACCCGCTGTTCGGCTACCAGTTCCTCTCCCTGGAACACTGGGGCAACGCCGTGGCCCAGGCCGAGATCGCCGCCCACAACATGATCAGCCACGCCACGGACCGCATCCCGCACCTGTGGGTCCCCGCCTTCTGGTCCTCCCAGTTCGGCGTGAACATCAAGTCCGTCGGGGTGCCCGCGCTGGGCGAGGAGATCCTGGTCACCCAGGGCTCGCTGGCCGACCGCCGGTTCACCGCCGTGTACGGGCACCAGGGACGCGTCATCGGCGCCGTCACCTTCGACCACGGCCGCTGGCTGCCCTTCTACCAGGAGCTGATCGAGCGGACCGCGCCGTTCCCGCCGCCGTTCCCCACCCTGGACCGGCGCGCCGACGGACGCGGACCGGTCCCGGCCGAGTTCCCCGACCCGTCCGTGCCCACGCACGGCCCGACCGTCACCGTCAGCGGCTACTCCCCGGCCGACCGGCGGATCACGTTCACGCCCGGCCGGGCGTGACCCGCCCGCAGTGCCGACGCGTCAGCACCGCCGACGAGCCCGCAGCGCGCAGCGCCGACGCGTCCGCAGCGCTCGCAGCGCCGACGAGCCCGCACCGCCGACGAGCCCAAGGACCCGCCATGACCGACACCTCGCTGTTCCAGCAGATCACCGACTACGCCAACCGCGCCGACCCGTACCCCCTCTACACCGAGCTGCGGAAGAGCCCGGTCCACCGCGACGAGACCGGCGTGTACGTGGTCGGCGGGTACCACGACATCCTCAGCCTGCTGCACGACCCACGGATCAGCTCCGACGCCCGCAACCGGGCCGAACAGCCCGGCGGATCCGCCCTGCCCGGGGAGGAGGACGAGGGCGACGGCGTCCTGCCGCCGACCTTCCTGCGCCTCGACCCTCCCGAGCACGACCGGCTGCGCGCCATCACCAACCGGCCCTTCGGCCCCCCGCACAGCCCCCGGCGGATCGACGGCATGCGCGGTGAACTCCGCACCATCGTCACCGACCTGATCGACCACCTCGACGGCGGGGACGGCACCCTCGACGTGGTCGAACAGTTCTCCTACCCCTTCCCCGTCACCGTGATCTGCCGGCTCCTCGGCATCCCCCGCGCCGACGAGTCCCGCTTCCACAGCTGGGCCGACACCCTCGTCAGCACCCTCGACCCGCGGCCCGACGTGGACACCGCCGAACGCGTCCGCATCGCCCAGCAGGCCCGGCTCGAACTCGGCATGTACCTCAACGCCCTGCTCGACGAACGCCGCAAGAAGCCCGGCGACGACATGCTCTCCCACCTGGTCGCCGGGAACGCGCCGGAGGGCCGGATGAGCGGCATGGAGGTGCTCGCCACCGCAGCCCTGCTGCTCATCGCCGGACACGAGACCACGGTCAACCTCATCACCAACGGCATGCTCACCCTGCTGCGCCACCCCGAGATCCTGGAACGGCTGCGCGAGGACCCGCGGTTGGCCGTGCCGCTGGTCGAGGAACTGCTGCGGTTCGAGCCGCCCGTGCAGATGCTCCCCAACCGCAGCCCGATCGCCGACATCGAGCTGCACGGGGTCACCGTCCCCAAGGGCTCCCCGCTCTGCCTGGTCGTCGCCTCCGGCAACCGGGACCCCGCGCGGTTCGAGGACCCCGACCGGTTCGACCCCGACCGCCGGGACGTCCAGCACCTCGGCCTCGGCAGCGGCGTCCACAGCTGCTTCGGCGCACCGCTCGCCCGGCTGGAGGCCCAGCTCGCCCTGGCCGAACTCGCCCGCCGGCTGGAGGCACCGCGGCTGCTGGAGGACCCGCCGCCGTACCGCCAGAACGCCGTGCTGCGCGGGCCCCGCCACCTGCGGATCGCCGTGGACGGCGTCCGGCCGTAGCGGAACGCGTCCCACCCGGGCCGGAACCGGTCCCGGCCCGGGTCGGAGCGCCGGTCCTGCGCCTCCGGTACCGGAGGGCGGCCTTCGACCGTGTCCAGGCGGCGGACGAGGGCGCGGAGAGCGCGGATCTCACGGTCGAGGGCCTGGCCGCCCGCCGGGGTCAGGGCGACCCAGGTGCGGGGGCGGCGGCCGGCGGTGAGCAGCGCGCCGGTGGCGCGGCCGGTGGCGCTGACGAGGGTGTTCCGGAGGGCCCCGGCAGCGGCTGATCGTTCGTCATCTGACAGGCTCGGGGCCATGATCGATGAGAACGGCACCACCAGTCCGTACGTCGCGCGCCTGCCGATCGGCGAGCGCATCCCGCTGCCCGAGGACGGTATCCCGTTCTGGGAGGTCTTCCCGTACGAGGGCGATCTGCGGATCAAGGTGCTGGAGCGGCCCGAGCTTCCCGAGCCGCCTCGGGACGGCGAGGACGGGCCGGAGACCTGCAAGGAGTGCGCCCGCGAGGACGCCGACTTCCTGTGGACGGACGACCGTTGGCGGCTGGCCGGACTGGGCGGGCCGACCGCGCTGCCCACCATGCTGCTGCTGGAGCCGCGGGCCCACCACGACCTGACGGACCTGCCCGCCGACCTCGCCGCCGAGCTCGGTCCGATGCTCCAGCGGGTGGAGCGGGCCGTGCTGTCGCTCGGCGGCGTCGGCCGGGTGCACGTGAACCGGTGGGGCGACGGCTCCGCCCACCTCCACCTGTGGCTGATCGCCCGGCCCGAGGGCATGATGCAGCTGCGCGGCACCTGCCTGCCGCTCTGGGACGACGTGCTGCCGAAGGCGCCGGTGGAGGAGTGGCGGGAGACCAACCGGCGGATCGCCGCGGCCATGGCCGCCGACGGCGGCACCGCGCACCTCTGAGGAACGCGCCGGGGCGGGCCGGGCAGCCGGGGCGGGCCGTAGGTGCGGTCCGCCCCGGCGGGGGATCGGCCGGTGCAGGGTCAGGCGTGGGTGAGGCTCGCGAGGCCGAGGCCGTCGGTGCCGGCGTTCGGCCCTACTCGTCTGCTTACACGGTGAGTTGACGGATCGTCTGAATCGGTGGCGGGGGATCATGTCCCCGACCATGGGTGGGCGGGGTCACTCGTAGACGCGGGCGGCGCCCAGCTGCCAGGCGACGGAGGCCCAGGTGACCGGTTCGATCGGGGGGACGTCCGGGAAGGCCGGGGGCCGGTGGAGGCTGTCGTCGAGCCAGGACTCCCAGGATTCGAGGAAGCCGGCCAGCGAGGCGCTCGCCCAGCCGCCGCCGTCGCCGGCCCACTGCCCGCGGGCCCGCCGGTCCGCCCGCCAGGCGCGGTCGCGGGCGAAGTCGGCGGCCAAGGCGGCGAGCAGGAGGCGCAGTTCGGTGGAGGTGGCGACCGGCGGTCCGTCCAGGGGTGCGGGTTCGGCGGGGCCGTGAGCCGGCGCGGCCAGCGCGCCGAGCAGCTGGTCGGCCAGCCCGGGCCAGCCGGGATCCGGGGCGCCGTCGGGCAGAGCGGCGGCCCAGCGCTGGAGGAGGTCGTCGACCTGCGGGGCGTCGGGCCCGAGGCCGTCCAGGTGCTCGACCAACAGGCGCAGCAGGGCGCGGAATTGCCGACCGGTGGTGATGGTGTGGGGCGCGGGGATCGTCACCGCGCGAGCGTACGGCGGGCGGGGGTGGACGGCGAGCGAGTATCCGGTGGACGGTCTGCGGCGTCTCGCCCGGCCTGCTGGGGGTGAGGCTCATGGGGCGGGTGACCGTGGGGCGGAGGGCGGAGGGCGGTGGGTGAGATCGGGCCTCACCCGCCGCCCTCCGCCCTCCGCCGTCGCGGGGTCAGGCCGGGTCGCCCGGCTGCCACAGCGGCTTGAGCTGGGCGACCCAGGTGTCCTTGACGGTGAACCCGACCTGCTCGTACAGCCCGAGCGCGCCGGTCGGCGAGCCCGCGTCCACCCCCAGCGAGGCGGTCGCGAACCCGGCCTCGCGCGCCGCGGCCAGCGCCTGCACCAGCAGCGCCGAGGCGATGCCCCGCTTGCGCCCCTGGCGCCGGGTGCCGACCAGGCTGATGTACAGGTCCCGCTCGCCGGTGGCCTCGGAGTGCGCCGCGTACTCCTCGGCGAGCACGATGCCCAGCGCCTCGCCCGCGCCGTCGGCGCCCTCGCCCGTGGCGCTGCCGCCCTCGTACGCGATGAACCCGAGCTCGGGGCGGAAGGCGGGGCCCTCGGTCATGTGCGCCCAGCTCTCGACCGTCGACTCGGTGGAGCCCCAGTGGTCGCGGAACGCCTCGTTGCGTACCAGCCGCGCGTCCTCGGAGCGCTCGGCGGTGAAGCGGCGGGCCTCGACGCCGTCCGGCATGGGGAGGTCGGGCAGCGGCTTGGTCAGGTCCCGGGTCATGCCGTGGAACCAGCGGGCGGCGGTGTAGCCGTGCGCCTCGTACAGCGCCGCGGCCGCCGTGTCGCGGGCCAGGCTGGAGCTGTACAGGCTGAGCGGACGGTCCGGGTAGCGCTCGCGGTGCAGCGGCAGGGCCGCCTGCTCCGCCCACGCCAGCAGCTCCGCGCCCACGCCGCGCCCGCGGTACGCGGGGTGCACGGCGCCGAGGTAGTAGAACTCGTGCACCTGGTCGGCGGCCGTCCGGGCCTTCAGATAGCCGTAGCCGATCATCCGCTCGCCGTCGTACACCGCGAGCGAGCCGCGCGGGAAGTCGCAGTACGGGTCCGCCAGCATGGCGTGGAGGTCCTCGGCGCCGTGATGCTCGTCCACCCGGTCCTCGGCCTCGACGGCGGCCAGCAGCTCCAGCCAGTCCTCGATCTGCTCGACCCCGATCGGCCGCCGGTCGAAACGCGCATCAGTACCCATGCCGCGGATTCTGGACGCCGTGGCCCGGCGACCGCCAACGAATTTCCCGCTCCTCCGGGCCGGAGGCGGGATCGGAGGCGGACCGGGGGAGGGTCAGGGCCGGGTCGGGGTCGATCCGGATGTCGGGGTGGGCGGGGGTCGATCAGGATGGCTCGCGTCGTCAACGAACCATCGCCCGTAGCGATCTCACGGAGTGTCAGATGAAGCCGCTCGCCCGCCGGCACCTCCTGCGCGCCGGCCAGGCCTGCTTCGGCGCCGCCCTGATGTCCACCCCGCTGCCGGGCGGCGGCGTGCTCTGGGGCAAGACCGGCCACGACGACGGCTACGCCAGCGGCATGTTCGCCACCCGCGACCTGGCGCCGCGCGGCGTCTACTCGGTCTCCAACCTCAGCCTCGACTTCGGCGCGCCGACCCCGCTCGCCGGCCGCCTGCTGACGGCGGTCCTGGCACCCTCCACCCCGCGGGGCCGAAAAGGAGGGGGAGCAGGTCAGTCGCGGAAGGCGTTCACGCCGGTCAAATCGGCGGAGAGGGACCAGAGTCGGGCGGCCTCGCGCGGGTCCACCGCGTACGGGCGGACGCCGGGGGTGTCGTCCTCGGAGAGTTCGGCGATGTCGCAGTCCTGGAGGTAGACGCCGCCGGTCCCTTCCAGGCGTGGGGAGGTCGCCGCCCAGACCTGGGTGGCGGCCCCCTGCTCCGGGCTCTTGAACGCCGGGTGGACGTTGCCCGCCTCGTCGATCCAGCCGCGCGCGATCATCTCCTCGCGCGCCATGTGCCGCTGGAGCGGCGTCATGATCCCGCCGGGGTCGACGGCGAAGGCCCGGACGCCGTGCTCCCGCCCCAGCGCGTCGAGGTGCACCGCGAACAGCGCGTCGGCGGTCTTCGACTGCCCGTAGGCGACCGTCTTGTCGTAGCCGGTCTCGAACATGACGTCGTCCCAGCGGATCGGCGACCGGCGGTGGCCGGAGGAGCTGAGCGCGACGACCCGTCCGCCGCCGTCCGCCGCGAGGGCCGGCCAGAGCCGGTTCGCCAGGGCGAAGTGCCCCAGGTGGTTGGTGGCGAAGTGGGCCTCCCAGCCCGGTCCGATCCGGGTCTCGGGCAGCCCCATCACCCCCGCGTTGTTGAGCAGCACGTCGATGCCGCGGCCGCTCGCCAGGAACTCCTCCGCGAAGGCGGCGATGCTCGCGGGGTCGGCGAGGTCCAGCCGGCGCACCTCCGCCCGGTCGGCCTCCGCGCCCGTCTCCGCGAGGACCTCCACCGCCGCCTCCGGCCGCCGGACCGCGACCACCACGACCGCGCCGGCTTCCAGCAGCGCCCGCGTCGTCGCCAGGCCCAGGCCCGAGGCCCCGCCGGTCACCACGGCCAGGCGGCCCTCCAGGTCGAGGCCGGCCAGGACCTCGGCCGCGGTGCTGCGCGCTCCGAACCCGGAGTCGATGGGGTGCTGTGCGGTCATGGCGCCGACGCTACCGGCCGGATCCGGCGGGTCCGGGTTGCCCGGCGGTCGTCGGGCCGGCGTGTCGGACTGCCGGGTGGCCCGGGGGCCGGGGTGCGTTCCGTGGCCGGCGGGCGGCGGAGCGTGGTCGGCGGCGTCCGGTTTCGGGTGGGACGGGTGTGGCGGGCGGGTCAGCGGGTAGCCCGGAGGTATGGACACCGGTACCGGCGCGGCGCGCGGCGGGGGTCCCGGCCCGGACACGGGCGCAGCCCCGACCGTCGGCGTCGAGGAGGAGTACCTGCTGCTGGACCCGGAGAGCGGTCTTCCGCTGCCCCGGGTCGACGAGGTGCGGAAGGTGGCCGGACTGCATCCCGCGGTGCACCACAGCGAGCTGCAGAACGAGCTGCTGAAGGCGCAGGTCGAGGTGGCCACCCCGGTCTGCCAGGAGCTCTCCGAGGTCGGCGGGCACCTGCTGCGCCTGCGGCACGCGCTCGCGGCGGCCGCGGAGTCGGCCGACTGCCGGCTCGCGGCCTGCGGAACCGCCCCGTACGCGCCCACCACGCCCCCGGAGATCGTCGACGACCCGCGGTACCACTCGATCCGGCGGATCGTGTCGCGGCTGGCCGACGAGGCGATGATCAACGGGATGCACGTGCACGTGGCCATCCCCGACCCGCAGACCGGCGTGGAGGTGCTCAACCGGATGCGGCCCTGGATGCCGGTGTTCATCGCGCTGGCCGCCAACTCGCCGCTCTGGTACGGCATCGACACCGGGTACGCCAGCTGGCGCACGGTGGTCTTCGGCCGCTGGCCGATCAGTGGCATCCCGCCGCTCTTCGCGGACGCGGAGGACTACGAGCGCCGGATCGACCACCTGCTGGAGGCCCGGCTGATCCGCGACCGCGGGCAGGTGTACTGGCAGGCCCGGCTGTCCGCCAAGTTCCCGACCGTGGAGCTGCGGGCGATGGACGTGCAGCTGCGCGCCGACGAGGCGGTGATGCTGGCGGGCCTGGTCCGGGCGCTGGTGGTCACGGTGACCCGGGAGGCGGCCGCCGGACGTCCGGTCGGGGGCCGGACGCCGGAGAGCCTGGAGGGCGCCGGGTGGCACGCCGCCCGGTACGGCCTGGACGACACCCTGCACGACGCCGCGACCGGACTCTCCCGGCCGGCCGCCGACCTCGTCCACGGCATGCTGGAGTACCTCGCGCCCGTCCTGGAGGAGCTGGGCGACACCCGCGCGGTGGTGCCGCTGGTGGAGCGCCTGCTCCGGGAGGGCAACGGCGCCGGACGTCAGCGCCGCCACCTCTCCGAGGGCGGACGGGCCGGGCTGGTCGCGATGATCGCCGCCGAGAGCGCGGCGGCCTGAGACGGGAAGCTGGGGCGCGGGTCATTGTGCGCGAGGGTGAATTTTCGCATTCCCGGCGCCCGGAATGCACCGTCCGTCAGCCTGGGAACACGGGTATGCGGATCTCCCGTTCCGTCCCCGTGGACGGAGTGAGAGGCCGTCGCCAGGAGGGTGGCGCAGGTCACATCCGGGGGTGTCACGGTGGGGCGGGCTGTCTCGTCTCGGGGGTGTAGGCACCGAGACCGACGGAGGAGCACCCGATGGACGCACGACTGAACTACTTCGCCAGCCCGATCGCCGGGACCGTCCTGAAGTCGGCGATGGCGGCGGGCAAGGCGATCAAGGGATCGCCGCTGCCGGCCGCCACCCAGGAGCTGGTCGCGCTGAGGGTCAGCCAGATCAACGGCTGCGCCTTCTGCATCGACATGCACACCAAGGACGCGGCCGCCGCCGGGGAGAGCGCGGTTCGGCTGAACCTGGTGGCGGCGTGGCGGGAGGCCACCGTCTTCACCGAGGCCGAGCGGGCCGCGCTGGAGCTGGCGGAGCAGGGCACCCGGATCGCGGACGCGGCCGGCGGGGTGCCCGACGAGGTGTGGGCGCGCGCCGCCCTGCACTACGACCAGGAGCAGCTCACCGCGCTGACGGTGCTGGTCTCCTTCATGAACCTGGTGAACCGGCTGAACGTCATCGCCCAGCAGCCGGCCGGGAGTTACGAGCCGGGGAAGTTCCCGGTGCAGGCCCACTGAGGGACTGCCGGGCCCGCCGGGCCGATCCCGCAGCCTCGCGTGGCGGGATCGCCCCGGCGGAGCGCGGCAGGGCTCAGGGCAGGGCTCAGGCGGGGACGGCCGCCGCGGTGAACGGCTGCCCGTCCAGGGACCAGTGCGGGTCGGGGGCGATGCCCAGGGCGCTGTACGCGTGGGCGGCGACGTCCGCGTGGCGGAGGCCGGCCGGGGCGGGGCCGGCGGGGATGTCGGGTCCGCAGGCGGCGATCCAGGCGGTGACCACCTCCTCGGAACGTCCGCCGTGGCCGCCCTCGTCGCGGTGGCCGTGGTCGGTCACCACGATGACCGTCCACTCCTCCTCGGCGTACCCGGGCCGCCGGCGCAGCGCGTCGAGGACCTGCCCGAGACGCCGGTCCGCGGTCTCGGCCGAGCTGCGGTACTCCGGGCCGCAGCCGAGGAAGTGGGCCGTCTCGTCGACCGCGCCGAAGTAGACGAAGGCGGCGTCGAGGTCGGGGATGGTGGCGAGGACGCGGGCGGCCTCGTCGGCCACGGCCTGGTCGCAGTCCTCCCAGCCCTCGGGGGTGTCGGCGGTGGGCGCGATGTAGCTGAGCCGGCTGGGCGCGGTGAACAGCGGGCCGCCCTCGCGGGCGAGGAACATCGGGGTCCAGCCGCCGATCGCCAGGGTCCGCCGGCCGTGTTCGGCGGCCAGTCGGGTGGTGAAGTCGGGGAAGACGTCGAGGCGGTGGCCGTCGAAGCGGTTGCCCCAGATGCCGTGCTTGGCGACCGAGACACCGGTGACGATGGTGGCCCAGCAGGGGCCGGACATGGTCGGGGTGGCCGCGTCGATCTCCACCCGCCCGAGGAAGCCGGCGGCGGCGACCTCGTCGAGGCGAGGGGTGTGCAGCGAGGGCAGCAGGTCGAGGCGGACACCGTCGATGCCGACGACCAGGATCCTACGGGTGTTCATCTCTGGGCTCTCCAGGTGCAAGGAGCCGAAAACGGCAGGTGGGGGAGGGGCGCGGAAGATCCGGGGGCTCGTGGCGCGGTACGGCGGGAGAAGGCCGGAGGGGGTGGGGCCGGCTGTGGGGATGACCCGAGCGTAGGGGGCGGTCGGCTCCGGAGGCAATACCTTACGAGGTTCATTATTTCGGCTGCTCGGCCAGCCGCTCCAGGGCGGTGGCGATGGAACCGCGCTTCGCCCCCAGCTTCTTGAGTACCTTGGCGACGTGCTGCTCCACCGTCCGGGTGGAGAGGAACAGCGCGTCGGCGATCTCCTGGTTGGTGGCGTGCCGGGCCAGCAGCGCGGCGACCTCGCGCTCCCGCGGCGAGAGCTGCCGCCCGTAGCCGCGCCGGCCGGTGGCCGCCGGACGGACCAGGCCGAGCTGCCGCTGGGTGCGGCGGCAGCGGGCGAGGTCCGCGGTGGCGCCCAGGGCGGCGTAGCCGTCGATGGCCGCGGCCAGCGGGTCGGCCGCCTGCTCCGGGCAGGTCCGGGCAGCCGCACGCGCCTGGAACTCGGCCGCCCGCGCGCTCGGCTGCGGGCGGCCGATCTCCTGCCAGCCCCGCCGCGCCGCCTCGGACCGTTCCGCTGCCGCGGCCGGCTCCTCCGCCTCGAGCAGCAGGCCGTGCGCCAGGGCCAGGTCGGCCGCGGCCGCCGGGGCGTCCCGGCCGGCCAGGCCCCGCCCGACCTCCTCGACCAGCCGTTCCGCCACCGCCCGCTCGCCCGCCTGGAGCGCGGACTCCACCGCCGCGGCCACCAGTCCGGCCGCCTTCGGCCACGCCTCCGCCCGGCGCAGCCGGGCCAGCGCCGGCTGGGCAATCGCCCAGGCCTCGTCGGCCGCGCCCCGGGCCAGCGCGACCGAGACCAGCCCGGCCGCCGCCCGGGTCGCCACGCTCAGCGTGTGCCGGCGCCGGCCCTCGTCGGCGGCCCGCTCGAAGTACTCGACGGCCCGGGCCCGTTGGCCCTGCGCCGCGGCGCGGACCCCGAGGAACAGCAGGGACTCGGCCCGGATCACCGCGGCGGCGGGGTGGGCCTCCGCCAGGGCCTCGAACCGCTCGGCGAGCCCTTCCCAGCGGCCGGCCAGGACGTCCGAGCGGAGCAGACCCACCTGCGCGTGCAGCTCGACCACCGGGTAGTGGGACAGCTGGGCCACCCGGACCGCCTCGGCGGCGAGGGCGGCGGCCCGTCCGTCGTGCCCGAGGTCGGCCGCTGCGTCGCCCACGTTGTGCAGGGCCCGGGCGGTCTGCTGGAGGACGGCGAGGTCCGGGCCGGACCGGGGCAGGCACTCCAGCTGCGCCCACACCGCCGGATCCGCCCGCCAGGCCAGCAGGGTCAGCCGGGTGGCCCGGACGGCTGCGGCCTCCACGCCCTCGGGCGTCCCCCGGACGGCCAGCTCCGCCCGCTCCAGCCAGGCCCGGTTGGCGGCGGGCCCGTCCGACTCGTCCAGCGCCAGGGCGATCAACGCCCGCGCGGCCCGCTCCGGGGACCCCGCCAGATCGTCCGCCGCCGCGGCGATCTCCCGCAGACCGGCGGTACCGGCGGTGGTGCTCGCCTGGAGCAGGCCCAGGGCCAGCCTGATCTCGCCGCGGACCGCGACCGGCAGCGCCGGATCGGTCAGGGTCTGCCGCAGCAGCGCGGTGTCCGCGTCGCCGTCCGTCCCGCCGACCACGACCCGGGCCAGCAGCGACGCCGCGTGCGCCCGCAGTCCGGCATCGGCCTCCGGTCGCCGCAGGACCTGCCGGAGCAGTGACGCCGCCGCGGCGCAGTCACCGGCGGCGAACGCGTGGTCGGCCGCCTCGCGGGCCCGCGCCAGCCAGCCCTGCCGGTCGCCCAGCGCCAGCGTGTGCCGGGCGATCTGCACCAGCGGCGCCGGACCGCGCCGCTCCAGCTCCGCGACGGCCCGCGCGTGCAGGCGGGCCCGCCGCGGTCCGGGGATCCGCCGGTAGACGGCCTGCCGGGCCAGGCCGCGCCGGAACGCGTACTGGTGACCGCCGGACTCGTGCAGCACCGCGGTCCGCAGCGCCTCGACCAGCCCCTCGGCACCCCGGTCCGGATCGAGCCCGGCCACCGCGCAGACGACCGACTCGACTGCCGGCGCCGCCAGGACCGCCGCCGCCTCCACGACCGCCCGGCCGTCCGGCGACAGCCGGGACCAGCGCTCCAGGACCGCCTCGTCCAGTCCCCGCGGCACCCCGGCGGCCCGCAGCCGGGCGGCGGCCTCCGGAGCCCCGAGCGGACCACCGTGCTCCCGCAGCGTCGCCAGGTCCTCCTCGACCACCAGCGGCAGGCCCTCGCTGCGCCGGAACAGCGCGGAGGTCAGCGCCGGGGTGGCCGGTCGGCCGAGCGCGGCGGTGGCGAGGTCCCGCACCTCGGCCCGGCCGAGCGGGCCGAGCCGCAGCAGGCTGCCGCCGGTACCGGGAGGGTGGCGGTACGCGGCCCCGAGGACCGGTGTGTCCGGAGGCAGGTCCTCGGCGCGGTAGCCGACCACCAGTCCGAGCCGGTCCGGCAGGTCGCGGGCCAGCAGGAGCAGCAGGTCCCGGCTGTCCGGGTCGATCCAGTGCGCGTCGTCGACCACCAGGACCGCCGGGGCGAGTGTCGCCAGCAGCGAGCCGACGGCCTGGACCAGTTCACGGCGCGCCGTCCGGGGATCCGGGGAGACGGGGGGAGCGGGCGGCAGGTGCGGGGCGAGGGCCGGCAGCAGTCGGGCGAGCGCGCCGGTGGCCGACGGGAGCGGCGTGGCGGGCAGGTCGGGCACGGCCCGCTGCAGCGCGTCCACCAGCGGTCCGTACGGGAGCGGTTCGCGCAGCGGGTGGCAGGAGCCGGTCAGCACCAGGCGGTTCTCGCCCCTGAGGACCGCCGCCGCCTCGCGCAGCAGCCGGGACTTGCCGATGCCGGCCTCGCCCTCGACCAGCACCACCGCCGGGGGCCGGCGCAGCGGGCCGAGCAGCAGGTCGAGCTCCCGTCTGCGGCCGACGAACCGGAGGTCGCCCGGGCGGAGGGATGGTTGGGCGTGCGCGCCCGTCACAGAGATCACCTGACCTGTCGTCCAAGAGGGTCGTCCCCGGTCCCCTCCGTCCGGTGCGACCACGGAGGAGGGTCCAGCAGCGGCGGCCCGGGCCCGGGCGCGCGAGTGCGCCGGTGCAGGGGGCCGATCCCGCGGTACGGGGGCCGCCGACCCGGCCCGACGGTGGGGGGCGCCTGCCGCGCCGGCGACCCGGATCACCCTGCCCCAACTCGGCGGGCCTGTCACCCGTGGTTCGACCGGATACGGGTGCCGACCCGATTCCTAAGTATCCGTGGGACCGGGCTACGGATGACAACCCTGACGGTTCGCCGCCTCCTGCCGCGGGGTGCCCGTCGGGCGGCGGTGGGTGGAGGTGGGCGGCTGCGAGCGCGGGTGGCGGGTGGTCACCGCGCCGCGGCGAACCGCCTGCCGCTCGGCACCACCCGCGAGGACCTCGCCACCGGCGGTGGGGAGCCCCCACCCGCCCCGGTGAGGGACCGCCGGCGCGGCGGCCGGGTAGGGTCCTGCGGGAAGCGGGAAGCGGGAAGCGGGAAGCGGGAAGCGGGAAGCGGGAAGCGGGAAGCGGGAAGCGGGAAGCGGGAAGCGGGAAGCGGGAAGCGGGAAGCGGGAAGCGGGAAGCGGGAAGCGGGAAGCGGGAAGCGGGAAGCGGGAAGCGGGAAGCGGGAAGCGGGAAGCGGGAAGCGGGAAGCGGGAAGCGGGAAGCGGGAAGCGGGAAGCGGGAAGCGGGAAGCGGGAAGCGGGGCGCGGGGGCTCCCGGCGCGGTGGCCGGAGACCGGCCGCCCAACAGAACTGACACGGGCGGCCGTCGTCGTCCGGGGCCGGACGGGGCGGCCACCCGCGGGAAGGCCCGCGGGTGGCGACCGGGTCAGGAGGTGGCGCTGCTCAGGGCGAACAGGCTGGAGGACAGGATGAGCGAGCACAGGCCCGACGGCGGCACCTCGATCTCGTGCACGCCCGGTGTGAGCGCCAGGGTGCCGGACTGCCAGCGCTCGCCGCGGGCGTCGTAGGTCGTCATCCGGACCAGCCGCGGCGGCCCGGCCACCTCCACCAGGACCGTGGGCGCGGCCGAGGCGTTGACGATGCACAGGGTGCGCCAGGCCTCCGCCGGCAGCGGGACCAGCCGGTCTGCGTAGCTGGTGACCACCCGGCGGTTCCCGCGGGAGGCGACGACCTGCGGGTACAGCTCGTCCGGGCGGCCGGGCTCGTAGTGGCCGCCGAGGAGCACCGCGGAGAGCCGGCGCCAGGTGGCCAGCCAGAACCGCAGCGTCGCCCGGTGCGCCTCGGAGAGCTCGGCCAGCCGCGCGGAGACCTGCGGCACGGCGTGCAGGCCGCCCTGGAACCGGCTGACCAGGGTCTCCGGGGCGGCGTACGGGTCCCAGGCGAGCGGTTCGGCGTGCACGGTGCCGCCGGGGGCGAGCAGGGCGAGGTCCAGGGTGCGGACCCGGTGGGCGACCGGGTCGGCCGGCGGGGCGGTCGCCCGCAGGGCGGTGGCGTACGCGGCCGTGGCCGGTCCGGGCGCGGCCTGGCGGAGTTCGACGACCACCTCGTCGCCGCGTACGGCGCGCAGCGCGGTGTGGAGGTCGGCGAGCATCCGGGCGGTGGCCCGGCCGGGGTCCGCGATGAACCCGGCCGCGGGCTCGGCGGGTCCGGGCGCGTCGGCGTAGACCGCGGCCTCGTCCAGCAGGTCCAGTGTGAGCCCGTCCAGGCCGTACTCGGCGACCAGGGTGCGGCAGGTGTCCACCACGTGGCGGCGCACCTCGGCGTGCCGGGGGTCGAGGATCCGGCAGTCCAGTCGCGGCGCGTGATGCGGCGCGTACGGTGCCCAGGCCGGGTACGCGGTGGAGTGCTCGCCGAGCAGGAGCGGGGCGATCCAGAGGGCGTAGGGCAGGCCGTGCCCGCGGACCGTACGGACGTGGTGGCCGAAGTCGGGGAAGGCGTCCGGGTCGGGCCGCCAGTCGCCGCAGCCGGCGTACCCGGGGGCGGTGCCGGTCGACTGCCAGCCGTCGTCCAACAGCAGCCGGCCGAAGCCGATTCCGGTGGCCAGGACGGCCTCCCGCTCGACCTCGGCCGCGCGGAGGTCCCCGGCGAAGGCGTACCGGGTGGAGTAGACCGGGGTGCGGGTGACCGCCGGTACCGGCAGGGGCCGACCGCCGGGCTGTCCGGCCAGCCAGACACGCAGCCGCCGCAGCGCCGCCGCCACCGTGGGGCCGGGGGCGGCCAGGTGCAGCCGGCAGGAGCCACCGGCGGCGAGGGGGAACCGCAGCCACACGGCGAACCGGCGTCGCTCGGGGCAGAGGCCGAAGCGGACCTCGGCCCCCTCGACCGTGCGGTCGGTGGCGAAGGCGAGCAGGCTGTGCCCGGCGCTGTCGTAGAGGCAGCCCACAGGCGAGGAACGGAGCAGGGAGACGGCCTGCCAGGGCGTCGCGCCGACGGGAGGCAGGGTGCGGGACCAGCCGGTGTCCGGATGCCAGTAGCCGGCGGCGTCGCCCAGCGGCACATCGAGCCGGAGGGTCACGCCGGCCGCCTCGCCGACCGTGTCGCCGGCCGTCAGCACGGCGTCGGCGCCCTCCGGGTCGTGGCGCTCCAGGTCGAGGGTGAGGTCGGCGCCGTCCGGTGCGTGCACGGTGATCCGGGCGCCGAGGGCCTGGAGCGTGTGCCCGCCCTCGGCCCACGGGTCGGGGTCGAGGGCGGTCGGGTCGGCGGGGCGGGGGGTGATGGTGTCCAAGGGTGTTCTCTCGGCGGGACGCGGGGAGCGTCGGGTACGGGTGACGGGCAGGCGCGCTGTGGTGCGCCTGGAACGGGACGGGTACGGGAGGGTGGTCCCCGCGGCCGTGCGGTGGTTCGGGGCATGCCGCACCGACCGTGCGGGCGCCCGCAGTCGCTGTTCCGGGTCGCCGCACGGCCGGCGGTGAGCGGCGTGCTGGGGGAGGGGGCCGGGCCGGTCAGGTGAGGCGGCCGAGCCGGATGAGGCGGCTGGCGTGGTCGCCGGGTGGGAGGTGGAGGTCGATGCCGCGGTGGCGGAGGGCGGCGCCGTGGTGTTCCTGGCCGGTGTCGAGGTCGAGGTAGCGGGCGGTGTCGTCGAGGGCGGGCAGCGGGAGAGGGGCGGCCGGGTGGCCGTAGCGGGTGGTGGGGCGCCAGGCGAGGAGAGCGTGTTCGGTGCCGTCGGGGGTGGCGTAGTGGACGGCGGTGACGCCGCCCTCGCCGGTGAGGCGGTGTTGGGTGCCGTGCTGGACGACGGGGCGGATCCGCTTGTACTGGGCGACGAGTTCGGTGGCCTCCGCCAGCTCTTCGGGGGTCCAGTCGGGGAGGTTGCCGCCGAGGCCGAGGGCGCCGGCCATGGCGACGTGGAAGCGGAAGCGGAGGGGGGTGGTGCGGCCGGTGGTGACGTTGGGGCTGTCGGTGACCCAGGCGGCCATGGTCTGGGCGGGGAGGAGTTGGCTGAAGCCGTGCTGGATGGCGATGCGGTCGACGGGGTCGGTGTTGTCGGAGGTCCAGGCCTGGTCGGTGCGGGCGAGGATGCCGAGGTCGACGCGGCCGCCGCCGGCGCAGGCCTCGATGCGCAGGCCGGGGTGGTCGGCGCGGAGCCGGTCCATGATCCGGTAGACGGCGTGGGTGTGGTCGGTCCACATCCGGTCGGGGTCAAGGTGGCCGGGGTGGCCGGCGTCGGTGAAGGCCCGGTTGGCGTCCCATTTGAGCCAGTCGACGTCGTGGTCGGTGACGAGGTGGTCGAGGGTGGTGTGGATCCAGGTTTCGACCTCGGGGCGGGAGAGGTCGAGGACGAGTTGGTGGCGCAGTTCGGTGGCGTGACGGGTGGGGGCGTGGATGACCCAGTCGGGGTGTTCCCGGTGGAGGTTGCTGTCGGGGTTGACCATTTCGGGTTCGACCCAGAGGCCGAAGGCCATGCCGAGGCCGTGGACGTGGTCGGCGAGGGGTTTGAGGCCGCGGGGGAAGGCTTCGGGGCGGGGGGTCCAGTCGCCGAGTCCGGAGGTGCCGTCGGTGCGGGTGCCGAACCAGCCGTCGTCGAGGACGAAGAGTTCGACGCCGAGGCGGGCGGCGAGGTCGGCGAGGCGGAACTGGCCCTGTTGGTCGACGTCGAAGCCGGTGGCTTCCCAGGAGTTGTAGAGGACCGGCCGGTCCCTGGAGGTCTCGGGGAGGACGGTGGTGCGGACATAGGCGTGCCAGGCGCGGCTGGCGGCGCCGAAGCCGCCGGTGGTGTGGAGGCCGGCGAAGACGGGGGTGTGGAGGGTTTCGCCGGGCTGGAGGGTCCGGGTGAGGCCTTCGTGGCCGTAGCCGCCGGTCCAGGTGGTGCGGCCGACGGGGTCGCGGTGGAGGGTGATGCGCCAGCTGCCGCTCCAGGCGAGGGCGGTGCTCCAGATGTGGCCGCTGTCCTCGGTGGCGGTGCCGTCGTCGAGGGCGAGCCAGGGGCTGGCGTGGTGGCTGGTGAGGCCGCGGCGGCTGGTGAGGGTGGTTTCGGCGACGGGGAGGCGGTCGCGGTGGAGTTGGAACTCGCTGTTCCAGCCGCCGACGAGGTGGCTGAGCCGGTAGTCGGTGAGGTGGGGGGCGGTCCAGGACGCGGAGTCGAGGCGGTCGACGGTGATCGGCGGGTCGTCGGGGTGGCCGGTGTGGGTGAGTTCGGTCCAGCGTTCGATGACGTCGGTGTCGGGGCGGACGCGGTAGCAGAGGTCGGCGGTCAGGGGGTAGTGACGGTCGGTCAGGGTGAGGGGGAGTTCGTGGTCGGTGGCGGTGTGGCCGGTGAAGGTCCATTGGGCGCCGCGGACGCCGTCGGCGAAGCGGACCTGGAGGCCGGCGGGGCCGAAGCGGGGTCCGGTCTGGGGGGCGAGTTCGTCGGCGGCGGGGTCGGCTTCGAAGCTGCTGTCCGCGGGGGATACCGGCGGCGGGGGGTCGGCGAAGCCGGCTGCGGGGCCCCAGTAGAGGTGGCGGGGGCTGCCGTCGGCGCCGATCCGCAGGGCGTAGCGGCTGTTGGGGGTGGCGAGGACGGCGAGCCCGCTGGCGGGGTCGAAGGACGCCGAGGAGCGCGTGACAGACACGGTGGATTCCCGGGATGGTGCGGAGAAGAGGCCTCAGACGGCGCGCCGCCCGGGCGGCGGCCGTGCAGGCGTGCATGCCGCGCGGGCGGGTGGGTCTGTGGAGTGGAGGTGCGTCGAGCGTGCGGTGGACGAATCGGCGCAAGTGACCTGAGAGTAGGCTTAGAGCTTTCTGAACGCAATACTGGACGGGGTTGTTTATTTACAGGTAGGTTTCAGCCGTGTTCCCGAACCACGGGCAGCCGCTGGTCACCGCGCCTGCCGAAACCGCCATCCTCTCCCTGCTCCTGGCCGAGGGCCCGCTGAGCAGGGTGGAGTTGGCCCGCCGTACCGGGCTGTCGTCCACCGCCATCACCAAGGCGGCACGGCCGCTGATCGACGACGGTTACCTCCACGAACTCCCCCCGGAGCGCACCGCGCCGGGGGCCGGCCGCCCGGTCAACCCGCTGGCGGTCACGGTGGAACGCGAGTTCTTCATCGGCGTCAAGATCAGCGCCGACGCCCTGTACGCCGTGGCCTGCGACCTGCGGGCCGGCCTGCGGGCCACCGCCGGACGTTCCCTCGGACCGGACCGCAGCCCGGCGGCCGTCTGCGCCCTGATCTGCGAGTTCGTCGAGCTCCTGCTCGACGCCGAACCCGCCTTCCGGGAACGCACCCGCCACCTCGGGATCGCGGTCTCCGGCGACGTGGACCGCGCCGCCGGGGAGGTCCGCTACTCCGTGCTCCCGGGCTGGCAGGACGTCCCGCTCGCCGCCATGGTGGCGGAACGCACCGGTCTCAACGTCATCGTCGAGAACGACGTCAAGGCGCTCACCACCACCGAGCACTGGTTCGGCGAGGGCATCGGCACCGAGTACTTCGCGCTGGTCACCATCGGCGCGGGCATCGGCTCCGGGCTGGTCGTCGACGGCCGGCTGATCACCGGCGCCTACGGCGTCGCCGGCGAGATGGGGCACATCAGCATCGACCCGGCAGGACCGCGCTGCCACTGCGGCCAGACCGGCTGCGTGGAGGCCTTCGCCTCCAGCGACGCGATCCTCGCCGCCGTCCGCGAGGGTACCGGCCGACCGGACCTCGACTTCGACGGTGCCGTTCTGCTGGCCCGCGGCGGCGACCCCGCGGCCCGGGAGGCGTTCGCCCGTGCCGGACGGGCGATCGGTACCGGCATCGCGACCCTGGTCAACCTGTTCGGCCCGGAGCGGGTCGTCGTCACCGGTGAGGGGCTCGACACCTACGACCTGCTCGGCACGCACATCAAGGACGCCTATGCGGCCCACGCCTTCAAGGCCGCGGCGAACTGCCCGCTGACCCTGCGTCCGCTCCCCTGGGAGGAGTGGGCCAGAGGAGCCGCCGTCCTGGGCATCCAGGCGCTCTTCCCCTAGAGCGCGGCACCGTCCCGCACCACCCGGCCCGCTCGCGCGGCGGAGCCGACACACCGGCACACCCGTCCCACCGTTCCACAGCACATCCGGCCGGTGTCCGCCCTTGCCTGGCAGCAATTGACGGCGGACACCGACCGGACCGCTACACCCACATCCCACCCGTGAGGAATGCGACATGAGCGCACACAGAGCAGAGCTTAGCCGACGTGGTTTCCTCGGCGGCTCGCTTCTTTTCGTCGCCGGAGCCGTGGTCGGCTGCAGCACCAGCCCGGGCGGCGGCGGTGACGGCAAGGCCGCGCAGACCACCCTGAACGTCTGGTCCCACGCGTACGGTGAGGCCGGTACCCAGCAGGCGCTGACCCGTTACGCCACCGAGTTCACCAAGGCGAACCCGGAGATCGCGGTCAAGGTGACGTGGGTGCCGGGTGACTACGGCAGCAAGCTGAACGCGAGTCTGCTGACCGACGGCGCCCCGGACGTCTTCGAGGTCGGCGACTTCAGCCAGGCCCTGGCCCGGCGCGGCCAGCTCGCGGCGTTGGACGACGTGTACGGCGCGGCGAAGGCGGACTTCAGCCCGGGGAACCTCGACTACGTGACGGTCGACGGCAAGCTGTACGGCGTCAAGATGATCGACGACGTGATGATGCTCTACTACCGCAAGAGCGCCCTCGCGAAGGCCGGCATCACCCCGCCGACCACATTCGACGCGCTCGCCGACGCCGCCAAGGCGCTCACGTCGAAGAACGCCAAGGGCCTGTTCCTGGGCAACGACGGCATCGGTGACAGCCCCGCCCTGGCGTTGCTCTCCAACGGCGGTGCCCTGGTTGCGGACGGGAAGGTCGCCTACGGCTCCCCGCAGGCCGTCGAGGCGGTCACCGCGCTCAAGCGCCTCACCGATGACCAGTCGCTGCTGCTGGGCTTCACCACCGACTGGTGGGACCCGTCCGCGCTGGTGCAGGGCGTGGTGCCGATGCAGTGGTGCGGTCTGTGGGCGATGCCCGCGATCAAGACCGCGCTCGGTGACGACTTCGGTGTCCTGCCCTGGCCGGCGTTCAAGCCCGGCGGCAGCCCGGTGGTCCGGGTCGGCGGCTGGACCAGCTGCGTCAACGCCAAGGGCAAGAACGTCGACGCGGCGAAGAAGTTCGTCAAGTGGCTGTGGATCGACCAGGCCGACCTGCAGAAGGACTGGTCGGAGAGCTACGGCTTCCACGTCCCGCCGCGCCGCACGGTCGCCGTCGCCGCCGACAAGCTCTCCCAGGGCACCGCCAAGGAGACCGTCGAACTCGCCGCCAAGCACGGCAAGTCCAACCCCAACACCTGGGACAGCGAGATCAGCACCCCGTTCGCCGCCGCGGCGAAGAAGATCCTCACCGGGCAGGGGGACGCGGCGCAGCTCCTCGCGGACGCGGCCAAGCAGGCCCAGACCGCCCTGGACAAGCAGCGACCCTGATGACCGCCCTCTTTCCATCCACCCCCCGCGCCGAGCGTGACGGGAGCCCCGCGGCCCGGCCGCGGGGCGGCCCCGCCCCCCGTCGGCGCCGCGCCGACTGGCGGGCCTGGGCCGCGTTCGCCCTGCTCGCCGGGCCGATGCTTATCGGCCTCGGCGTGTTCAAGTACGTCGCCATCGGCTGGAGCTTCCTGCTCAGCTTCTGCAACGCCCACGGCACCATCGCCCTCGGCCACTGGGTCGGCCTCGACAACTACCAACAGCTCCTGGCCGACGAGACGTTCCGCGGCTCGATCGGCCAGATCCTGCTGTTCACCGCGTTCATCGTCCCGGTCACCTTCGCCGTCTCCCTCGGCCTCGCCCTGCTGGTGCACCGGGTGCGGCGCGGTCGGGCGGTGCTGCGGACCGCGTTCCTCATCCCCACCGCCGTCTCCTACGTCGCGGCGTCCCTGGTGTGGAAGATGTGCCTGTTCAACGGCCTCCCCGCCGGCATCGCCAACATGATGCGCGGCTGGTTCGGGATGGACGCCGTCCCCTGGATCCAGACCACGGACCCGCCGCTGTACTGGATCGTCCTGATCACCCTCCGGCTGTGGCTCCAGGTCGGCTTCTACATGGTCCTGTTCCTCGCCGGCCTGCAGGCCATCCCCCGGGACGTGTACGAGGCCGCCGCCCTGGACGGCGCCACCGGCTGGCGCAAACTGCGCCGGATCACCCTGCCGATGCTCCGCAACACCTCCGTCGCCGTCCTCATGCTGCAGTTCATCGCCGCGTTCCAGGCCTTCGACGAGTTCTACAACCTGTTCAGCAGCGGCCTGTCCGGCACCGGCACCGCCCCCGTCCAGACCCCCCTCGTCCACCTCTACAACACCGCCATGGGCGCCCAGAACTACGGCCTCGGCTCCGCCGGCGCCTTCGTCCTCACCGCCCTCATCGTGGCCGTCACCCTCATCCAGGGCCGCATCACCGGCTTCGGCAAGGGCGAGGAGTGAACACCGTGAACCACACCCACCCCACCGCACCGATCACGGGATTCACCCCGGTCCAGGGCCACGGCAAGGGCGAGGAGTGAGCGCTGTGAAAACCACTCTCACCGGCGTCCTGCGAGCGGGCCTGCGCGGCCTGATCATCGGCCTGCTCACCCTCGCCTTCCTCGCCCCGTTCTACCTGATGCTCCGCAACGCCCTGATGGACAGCCGCGGCCTCACCTCCCCCGAGTGGACCTGGTGGCCGACCCAGATGCACTGGGAGAACTTCACCGCCCTCTTCGGCGACCCCAGCCTCCACATGGGCCAGGCCCTCGGCAACTCCCTCCTCATCGCCGGCATCACCGCCCCCGCCTCCACCCTCCTCGCCTCCGCCGCCGGCTACGCCTTCGCCCGGATCCCCGTCCCCGGCCGCGGCGCCATGATGGCGCTGGTGGTCGCGACGCTGATGATCCCCGGCTCGGTGACCTTCGTGCCGACGTTCGTCGTGGTCGGTTCCATGGGCGGCGTCAACACGCTGTGGGGCCTGATCGTGCCCGGGCTGTTCAACCCGTTCGCCGTCCTGCTCTTCCGCAACTTCTACCTGCAGTTCCCCGCCGAGATCGAAGAGGCCGGACGCCTCGACGGCCTCGGCTGGTTCGGCCTCTACCGCCGCATCGCCCTCCCCTCCTCCGGCGCCATGCTCGCCTCCCTCGGGGCGCTGGCCTTCATCGACAGCTGGAACGCGTTCCTGTGGCCGCTGGTCATCGGCCAGGACCCCTCCTCCTGGACCGCCCAGATCGCCCTCTCCACCTTCCTCACCTCCCAGACCATCAACCTGCCCGGACTCTTCGCCGGCGCCGTCGTCACCATCGCCCCCCTCGTCGCCATGTTCCTCATCGCCCAGCGCTACATCGTCGAAGGCATCGCCACCAGCGGCCTCAAGGGCTGAACCCAGCCTCGAAGCCGCCCCTCAACTCCCCGGATCCGCACGTGGACGGCGGATCCGGGGCCTCGCACCACCCCACCTCCCACCCTCCTGGAGTGATGCACCATGGGATCCACCAGAGCCGCACACCGCCGCGCGCACCTCGCCACGCGCGGCCTGCCCGCTCTCCTCGCCACCGCCTCGCTGCTGGCCGTCACCGCTCCCGGTGCCCTCGGCGCGACCGCCCCGACGGCGGCGCTCAGCGCGACCGCCGCTCCCGTCGCGCTGACCGGGCCGCAGCTGGCCGCGTCCTGGACCGGTCCGCTGAGCACCCGCGGCCGGTACGTCGTCGACGCGAACGGCGACCGCTTCAAGCTCAAGTCGGGCAACTGGGCCGGTGCCCAGGGCACGTACGAGGGCAGTGGTGACGTCAACGACGTGACCAACCACCAGGCGGACCAGAAGTCGAACAACATCCCGCTGGGACTCGACCGCACCCCGATGTCCCAGATCATGGCGGACTTCCACGCGCTGGGGATCAACAGCATCCGGCTGCCCTTCGCCAACGCGATGATCCACGACAGCACCGTGCTGCCGGACTCCGCCGTGGCGGCCAACCCGCAGCTCATGGGCAAGACCCCGCTGCAGGTCTTCGACGCCGTGGTCGCCGCCCTGACCGCGGACGGGTTCGCGGTCATCCTCAACAACCACACCACCACGTACCGGTTCTGCTGCTCCCTGGACGGCAACGAGCGGTGGAACAGCGGCCAGTCCACCCAGCAGTGGGTGGACGACTGGGTGTTCCTGGTCAACCGGTACAAGGCGAACAAGCGGGTGGCCGGCGCCGACCTGCGCAACGAGGTCCGCCGCGACACCTGGGACGACCCCAACTGGGGCTGGGGCAACGAGCACGATCTGTACAACGCCTTCCAGCAGGCCGGCAACGCGATCCTCAAGGCCGACCCGGACATGCTGATCGTCATGGAGGGCATCAACTGGCAGGGCATCCCGCAGGGCATGTTCAGCCACGGCCGGCCGATGCTCACCCCGGTCCGCAACCTCTCCAACACCCTGATCGACTCCGGCAAGCTGGTCTACTCCGCGCACTTCTACAGCTACACCGGCCCCAACCACACCGGGGCGAGCGGTGGTTGGCAGAACGGGGAGACCAACGACCCCCGCTACCGGGATCTCAGCCTCGACGACCTCAAGCGGGTCGTGAACGACCAGGCGCTGTTCGTCACCCAGGCGGGGCAGCACTTCACCGCCCCGGTGTGGATCAGCGAGTTCGGCGCGGGCGGCCGCAACGCGGATCCCACGAACGGAGACGTCGTCAAGGACCGGGCGTGGTTCAAGAACTTCACCGACATCCTGGTGACGAACGACGCCGACTTCGCCCAGTGGCCCCTGGTCGGCTGGATGAACGCCGCCGGCAAGCCCAACGACGACTGGGCGCTGATCAACTACGACGCCACCGGCAAGCGGCTGACCGTCAACGACCCCGGGGACTGGCGGGCCACCGACTGGAACAAGCTGGTCAACGCCCCGAGCACGACCGGCCAGGTCGCCCCGGTCAACCACTGGAACATGCTGGACCTCGACTTCGGTGACCAGAACGTCTCGAAGACCATGCTGGCCAAGCCGGACTGGAACCCCGGCTACCGCAAGGGCACCTGCCCGGACAGCCAGCGCCCGGTCGCCATCGCCCGCAGCTCCGGCCGGGGCCTGTGCACCGACGCCAACCAGCCCGCCAAGGGCGCCGGCGCCTGGATCGCGGTGAACGGCGAGGAGTACGTCAAGCAGGACTGGGCGAGCGGGTACAACAAGCTCCAGTGCCCGGACAACCACTTCGCCGCCGGCTACAGCGTCAGCGGCAACTCCATGGCCGGTCTGCTCTGCGCGCCAGCTGCCAAGGCCCTGCCGACCACCGGACGCAACGTCTGGTTCGACCACGGCGACAACCGGCCCGCCACCGGCGGCTCGGTGAACAGCGACTGGGCTCCCGGCTACTACAAGGGCCAGTGCGCCGACAACGAGTACCTCGCCGGCGTGGCCTTCACCTGGAAGTGGTCCCACGGCGGGGTGCCCGACGCCCTGCTCTGCCGCCCGCTGAGCTGATCCCGTCCCCTACCCGTCCCGTCGGCGGCAGGGCATCCTCCCGCAATGCCGCCGACGGGTGCCCCGCGCCCCGGCCGACCGGTCCGGGGCCGAACACCCCCGACATGGGCCCGCCGGTGGACAACGGCGGACGGCCGGTCCCGGGCCCACCCGGGACCGGCCGTTCCGCGGGCGCTACCCGGCGGCGGGTTCGACGGCCGGGCCGGCCACCACCCGCGTACCGGACGGCGACGGGAAGGCCAGCCACCAGCTGCTGGAGTGCCGCACCAGTTCCAGGCCCAGCCCACCGGTGACGGCGGCCTCGACGCCGTGGCGCACGGACCGGCGGCTCCGCCACGTCCCCGAGTCCCTGACCTCGACCGTCAGGGCCACGCCGTCGAACGCGGGGGAGAGCGAGACGTCCACGCTGCGGCTGTGCGCCACCACGTTGGTGACCAGTTCGCTGACCACGAGCCGCAGCTCGCCCGGGGCGCCACCAACCAGGAGATCGCCGACACGCTCTTCCTGTCCCGCCGGACCGTGGAACACCACGTCGCCAACGTCCTCAAGAAGCTCGACACCGGCCGGAAGAACGTCGCCTCGGCGCTCGACGGAGCCACCGCGGACGGGATCCCGCGCGGCCGTGACCGCCGTACGGCCGTGACCGCGGTGCGCCCGTACGGCAGTGACCCCCGATGCGGTCGGCGTCGGGCGTCGGGTCAGTGGGCGGCCGGGTCGAGCCGCAGCACCGGCCGGGCGAGGGCGGCCGCGCCGACCAGGCCGGCGTCGGTGCCGAGCTCGGCGGGGACCACGACCACCCCGGCGGCGAACGGCAGGGTGGCGTACGCGTCCAGGTGGCGGCGGAGCGGGCCGAGCAGCAGGTCGCCGGCCCTGGCCACGCCGCCCCCGACGATCGCGGCCTCGATCTCCACCAGGGTGGCGGTGGCGGCGATCCCGGCGGCCAGCGCCCGGCCGGCGCGGTCGAAGGCGTGCAGGGCGATCGGGTCGCCGGCCCGGGCGGCGACGGCGACCGCCGCGGCGGAGGCGTCCCCGCCGGCGGGCCGCCAGCCGGACTCGGCGGCGGTCCGGGCGATCGCCGTCCCGCTGGCGAGGCCCTCCACGCAACCGTGCGAGCCGCAGGGGCACGGGCGGCCGCCGAAGTCCACGCTGATGTGGCCGAGGTGGCCGGCGTTCCCGGTGCGTCCGGCGTGCAGCCGCCCGTCGATGATCAGGCCGGCGCCGATCCCGGTGGACACCACCAGGCAGAGCGCGTTGCGGTACGGGCGGGCCGCGCCGCGCCAGTGCTCGGCCGCGGCCATCGCCACGGCGTCGCCGCCGAGCACCACCGGCAGCTCCCACACCGCCGGGTGGACGGCCACCTCGTCGCGCAGCGGGAAGGCGCGCCAGGCGGGGATGTTGACCGGGCTGACCGTCCCCGCCTCGATGTCGACCGGACCGGCGCTGCCGATCCCGACCGCTCGGACGCAGGCCCACAGCGGATGCCCCGCCAGCTCGTCCAGCACCTGCCGGACCGCGGCGAGGACGGTGCCGGCGCCCTCCCGCGCGGGGGTGGGCCGCTGGACCCGGTGCAGCAGTACCCCGTCCGCGTCGACCAGCCCGCCCGCGATCTTCGTCCCGCCGACGTCCAGGGCCGCCAGCAGCGGCAGGGCGGGGGAGGGGCGCTGGTCGACCGCGGGGGTCGCTCCGTAACTCATGGTGACGTCTCCGGTGGTGTGCGACGGGAGGCGCTGCCGCCGGGTCGTGCGCGGCCGTGCCGGTCCTCTCGGGGATGATTCTTGCGCCCTCTGACAACGTTGTCTAGATTTGCGATCGTCCAGCCGGCCCCAACCGCGCCGACCGCCTCGTCCGACGCCCCCAATCCGGAGCCCCGCCCATGACCCTCCCGCGGCCGACCGCCGACCCGCTCGCCAACGTGATCCGGCCCTACGCCTGGGGCTCCACCACCGCCATCGCCCGGCTGACCGGCCGCCCCCCGACCGGCGAACCGCAGGCCGAGCTCTGGATGGGCGCCCACCCCGGCGCCCCCTCCCGCATCGACCGCGGCAGCGGCCCCGAACCGCTCGACGCGGTCATCGCCCGCGACCCGCGGGGCGAACTCGGCCGCCGGGTCGCCGACCGCTTCGACGGCCGGCTGCCCTTCCTCCTCAAGGTGCTGGCCGCCGAGCGCGCGCTGTCCGTCCAGGTCCACCCCAGCACCGCCCAGGCCGAGGCCGGGTACGCCGCCGAGGAGGCCGCCGGCATCCCCCCGGACGCCCCCCACCGGATCTACCGCGATCCCCACCACAAGCCCGAACTGATCTGCGCCCTCGACGAGTTCGACGCACTGTGCGGCTTCCGCGAACCGGCGGGGACCGCCGACCTGATGGAAGCCCTGGACGTCCCCGCACTCGCCCCCTGGATCCACACCCTGCGCACCGCCGACCCGCGGACCGCGCTGCGCACCGTCCTCACCGAGGCCCTCGGCGCCGACCGCGCCCGGGGCGAGGGGGCCGCCGCCGCCCTCGCCCCCGCCCTGGAGCGCGCCGCCGCGACCCCGGGCCCGTCCGTCGACACCTTCGCCGCCTACGCCGCGGTGTCCCGCGACTACCCGGGCGACCCCGGCCTGGTCGCCGCGCTGCTGCTCAACCACGTCCGGCTGCGGCCCGGCCAGGCGATCCACCTCGGCGCCCGCGTCCCGCACGCCTACCTGCGCGGCACCGGCGTCGAGATCATGGCCAACTCCGACAACGTGCTGCGCTGCGGCCTCACCCCCAAGCACGTGGACGTCCGGGCGCTCGCCGAGGTGGTCGACTTCCGGCCCGCCGCGCCCGCCCTGGTGTCCGCCGTCCCGGGCGGCGGCGGGGAGACCCACTACCCGGCATCCGCCGCCGAGTTCGCGCTGTCCCGGATCGACCTCACGGACCTCGCCACGATCGCCGACGACGGCCCGCAGATCCTGCTCTGCACCGAGGGCGCCGCGGTCCTCCTCCGGCCTCCGGGGCGGCCGCTGCCCCTGGGCCGGGGCGACAGCGTGTTCCTCCCCGCCGCCGGAGGGCCGGCGCACCTGACCGGAACGGCCACCCTCTACCGCGCCCGGGTTCCCGGGCACCCCGCCGCCTGACCGCCGACCCCGGGCGCGAACCGTGCCGCCCCGTGCCGACCCCGGCTTCCGGTCGGCTGGCAGCGTTGTCTACGCTGACGGACCTGCCATTCTGGTGGCAGCCACAGGTCAGAGAGGGGCTGCCAGAGCATGCCAGTCGAAGCGGGACACGTGACACCGGAGTCCGTTGCACGGCCGACCATGAAGGACGTGGCGGCGCTCGCCGGTGTGGGCCTCAAGACGGTGTCCCGGGTGGTGAACGGCGAACCCGGGGTCCGGGAGGAGACCGCCACGAAGGTCCGCGCGGCCATCGAACAGCTCCGCTTCCGGCGCAACGACGGCGCCCGGCTGCTCCGGCAGGGCAGCCGGACCCGGTCGATCGGGCTGATCCTGGAGGACCTCGCCGACCCGTTCTACGCGCTGCTCAGCCGGGCGGTGGAGGACGTCGCCCGGGCGCACGGCTCGCTGCTGCTGATCGGCTCCTCCGCCGAGGACCCGGTCCGCGAGCGGGAGCTGGCCCTGGACTTCTGCGCGCGCCGGGTCGACGGCCTGATCATCGTGCCGACCTCGGGCGACCACGGGTACCTGGCCGACGAGCTGGCCGCGGGCACCGCCGTGGTCTGCGCGGACCGCCCGGCGGCGGGTCTGCCGGTGGACACCGTCCTGGCCGACAACCGCAGCGGCGCGGCGGACGGCGTCGGCCACCTGATCCGTCAGGGCCACCGCCGGATCGGGTACCTCGGCGACGCCCTTGGCATCTACACCGCGATCGAGCGCCTCGACGGCTACCGCGAGGCCATGGCGGCCGCCGGGTACGGGATCGGCGAGCACTGGGTGGCGATGGGCAAGCCCGACCCGCTGGGCGTCCGGTTCGCCCTCGACCGGATGCTGTCCGGCCCCGAGCCGGTGACCGCGCTGATGTGCGGCAACAGCCGCACCACCGTCGCCGTGCTGCGCGAGCTGTCCACCCGGCCCTCCAGCCCCGCCCTGGTCGGGTTCGACGACTTCGAGCTCGCCGACATGCTGCCCACCCCGGTCACCGTGGTCGCCCAGGACCCGGCCACCATGGGCCGGATGGCGGCCGGCCTGCTGTTCCGCCGCATGGACGGCGAGCAGGCCCAGCCCCAGCAGCTGCAGATCCCCACCCGCCTGATCCAGCGCGGGTCCGGAGAGCGTTCGCTCTGACACCCGCCCGAGGAACACCGGTGCCGGCACCGGGGCCCTGATCCCGGTGCCGGCCGTTCTCGGTGCCCGTGCGCTCCGGCCCGTCCGGCCGCGGAGCTACCCGGCGGCGGGTTCGACGGCCAGGCTCGCCACCACGCGCGTGCCGGCCGGCGAGGGGAAGGCCAGCCACCAGGTGCTGGAGTGCCGCACCAGTTCCAGGCCCTGCCCGGCGGTGGCGGCGCCCTCCGCGACGTCGCGCGCCGCCCAGCGGCTCCGCCACGTCCCCGAGTCCCTGACCTCGACGACGAGGGACCCGCCGTCGTACTCGATCGCCACCGACACGTCGGCGCTGCCACTGTGCTGCACCACGTTGGTGACCAGTTCCGAGACGACGAGCACCAGCCGGTCGACGGCCTCGGGTGGGACGTCCCACCCCCGGGCGGTCTCCGCGGCGAAGTGCCGCAGGGCCGGGACGGCCGCCTCCGAGGCGGCCGCCTCGCGCAGGGCGGGCGTCCGGTCGGGTGAGCGGCCGGGTCCGGCGGTCACGGACGAGAGAGTGGTAGCGGCCATGTCAGCTCCTGAGGTCCCGTCGACATCTACACGGGTGTGCCGACCATGCCACCACCGCCGGACCGCACGGAACAATAAGGGTCTGCCGCAGATAGGTAGTTGGGCCCGATTTCTACGTACCCGGCGGTCCGTTCCCACCCGGAGGGTGGTCGCGCGGGCACCGCCGGTAGGCGTCGATCCCCGGCCGGTTCGTTCCGGCGGAAGCCCAGCTGCACGATGGCCCGGCGAACCCTCGCAGCGTCTGGTCGCCCACTCCGGACTCGCCGTTGACGACCCGGGAGACGGTCTTGAGGCCGACGCCCGCGACGGCCGCGACGTCCTTCATCGTCGGCCGTGCGGGGGTGCCCGTGGGGCGGTGCCCGGTCGGCATGCTTTCCCTCACATCGTGGTGTGGCGGGCACCTCCGCGTGTCGCCGGCGCCGGCAGGCCGCAGGTCACGCGGCGGGCGGCGCCGGCTGGGGCCGCGGCGGTGCGGCGGGCGGCGGCACGGCCGGGGTGCGGGCGAGGCGGAGCGTGCCGACGTACGAGACCACCACCGCGACGATGACCAGGGGCATCACGGTCAGGCCGGCACTGCCGAGCAGCAGGGTGGCGAGCAGCACGGAGGTCATCGGCAGCTTCAGCATGGCCACCGACATCGCGCCGATGCCGATGGCGAAGCCGGCCGTGGTGCCCAGGCCGGGCAGGTGGGAGAGGGCGAGCCCGCCGGCCGCGCCCGTGAACAGGGCGGGGAAGACCGGTCCGCCGCGGAAGGCGCTCAGCGAGGCGCAGTAGGCCAGCGACTTGCACACCACCAGGACCACCAGGGTGGCCGCCGTGTAGCCGGCGCTGTCCGTCAGTAGCGGCCCGAGCGCGTCCTGTCCGGAGAACAGCACCCCGGTGGCCGGCCGGTCGGTGATCACCGCGTACAGCAGGGCGAACACGCCGGCGGCCACGCCCATCAGCGCGGTGAGCGGCAGCCGGTGACGCTCCACCAGCTGCTGGAGGGCCAGGGCGGAGCGGCGGATCGCCTCGCCCAGCAGCGCGGCGGCCACGCCCGCGAGGAGGGCCCAGGCGAACTCGCCGAGCGTCGGCCGGCCGGGGGTCGGCACCTGGGGCAGGATCAGGGAGTAGGTGCCCAGGCCCGTCCAGGTGCCGAGACCGGTGAAGATCAGTGATCCGACACCGGCCGCGAGCAGGCCCGGCACCAGCACCACGCCCATCATCGGGCCGCCCACTCCGGACGCCTCCATCAGCAGGAAGGCGCCGACCAGGGGCGAGCCCAGCAGTTCGCTGATGGCCGCGAAGCTGCCGGCGGCACCGACCACGGTGACGGAGCTGGGCGGGGCGTTCCGCTTGAGCAGCCTCATCGCGCCGACCGCGAGCCCGCCGCCGAGCGCGATCAGCGGAGCCTCCGGGCCGAGGACGACGCCCAGGCTGAGCCCGGCGAGGGCGGCGAGGGCGACGCCCGGCACCGAGACGAACGTGGGCGTGCCACCGGTCTTGAGCCCCTCGGCCGGCTTGTGGCCGCCGCCGCCCGGCAGGTACCGGATCGTCAGGGCGACCAGCACACCGGACACCGCGAGCAGGGGGATCGCCCACCAGTCCGGGGTGCCGTCGAAGCCGAGGCCCTTCGGCAGGTCGTCGAAGACCAGGGACTGCAGTTCGGAGACCAGGGCGAGGAAGCCGAACGCCGCGGCGGAGATCGGCACGCCCAGCAGGGCCGAGAGCACCAGCACCGCCAGGTAGCCGCGGCCGCGAACGATCGCGACCGGGTCCGGCGGCGCGGCGGCGGGCCCGGCGGTCGGTTCGTTGGGCATGCGCGTCCTCTCCTCGGTGTCCGGCCCGCCCGGAACACCGCTCTCCCGGCCGCCGGTGGTGGGCGCAGGTGCGGCCGGGTCCGCGAAGGCCACCGCATTCGTCTCCCGATCATCGCGGGCACGGCCCCGTCCGTCCTGCTGGGGGACGTCGGGGACCACCCGTTCGCCCAATCCCGGTGGTGGGCGGGCCGGGCGGCGCTTCTCCTGGTAGGGCAGAGCGACCCGAGGAGGGTGCGATGGCGTCACATGAGTCCGAGCCCGGACCGGTCGGGCCCGGCGAACCGGTGCCCCCGGGCGGACGGCCGCCGGGATCCGGTGCGCCGCCCGGATCCGGGGCCCCACCGCCGCCGGCCGCCGGGCCGCCCGCCGAATCGGGCGGAAGAACGGACGAGGTCCAGCAGCTGAAGGCCCGGATCGCCGCGCTGGAGGCCGCTCCGAAGAAGCGGGAGCACCACCGCTGGCGGACCTCCGGCGCCGTGGTGCTCATCGTGATCGCCTCGCTGCTGTCCCTGCTGTCCGTCCTGGCGGTCTGGACGTCCGACATCGTGGGCAACACCGACCGCTACGTCTCCACCGTCGCGCCGCTGGCCACCGAGCCGGACGTCCAGCAGGCCGTCACCAACCGGGTCACCCAGGTCGTGCTGGAGCAGATCGACGTGGAGGCCCTGGTCAAGCAGCTCTCGGACGCGGCCGCGGAGCAGGGCGTGCCGCAGAACGCGGCGAACCTGATCAACAACCTCAGCGGGCCGATCAAGAGCGGCCTCACCCAGTTGGTCAGCTCCACCGTGAACAAGGTGGTCACCAGCGACCAGTTCGCCACCATCTGGGTGGAGGCGAACCGGCTCATCCACACGGCCCTCGACAAGGCCCTCACCGGCAAGGGCGGCGGCGCGGTCAAGCTGGAGAACAACCAGGTCTCCATCGACATCGCGCCGATCGTCGCCAAGGTGAAGGACGAACTCGTCAACGCCGGGTTCGCCCCCGCGGCGAAGATCCCCGACGTGCACACCAACTTCGTGGTCTTCGCCTCGAAGGACGTCTCCAAGATCCAGAACTACTTCCGGCTGCTGGAGATCATGGGCGCCTGGCTGCCGATCGTCACGGTGCTGGTCGCCGCCGGCGGCGTCTTCCTGGCCGTCAACCGCCGCCGGGCGCTGGTCGGCGCCGCGATCGGCGTGTTCTTCGCGATGCTGCTGCTCGGCATCACCCTCACCGCGTTCCGGGAGTTCTACCTGGACCGCCTGCCACCGGGCGCCAACCAGGCCGCGGCGGGCACGGTGTACGACACCCTGATCCGGTTCATGCGGGCCTCCGTCCGCGCGGTCGGCGCGGTGGCCGTGGTGACCGCGGTCGGCGCCTTCCTGATCGGGCCGTCCAAGCCCGCCGTCGCCGTGCGCACCGCCTGCCGGCGGATCATCGGGTCGCTGCGCGACGCGCTGTACTCGCTCGGCATGAAGCTCGGGCCGGTCGGCCCGTTCGTGCACCGCTGGAAGCGCTGGATCGGCGCCCTCATCCTGGTGGTCGCGGCCGTGATCCTGGCGACCTGGAGCTACCCCACCTGGGGCGTGGTCCTGTGGATCACCTTCTTCGTGGCGCTGGCCTTCGCCATCCGGGAGTTCCTCGACACGGGTGCGGACGGCGACCGGGCCCCGCCGCCGACGGTCTCCGGTGGGCCGCCGCCGGCCCACGCCTGACCCGCACGGCGCGGGCGGGGCCGAGTGCCCCGCCCGCGCCGGCCCGCGTGCCGGCGGACCGACTTCGGCAGCACGCTGCCACCTCCGCCGAACCGGTGGTGCGCCCGCCCGCGACGCGCTGTCATGAACCATGCCTCTCAACCGACCGCCGGACCGGGCCATCCCCGCGGAGACGACCACCCTGGTGGGCCGGGACCGCGAACTCGCCCACGCCCGCCACCTGCTCGCCCGGACGCGGCTGCTGACCGTCACCGGACCGGCCGGGATCGGCAAGACACGCCTCGCCCTCCGCACCGCGCGCGACCTGCACCCCTCGTACCCGCACGGCGCCCACCTGGTCGACCTCGCCCTCCTCCAGGACGGCGACCGCCTGGCCCAGACCATCACCCGGGCCCTGGCCGTCAGCCACGAGGCACCCCTCGACCCGCTCACCCGGCTCGTCCGGCACCTCACCGACCAGCAGCTCCTCCTCGTCCTCGACAACTGCGAACACCTCACCCAGCACTGCGCACCGCTGATCCGCACCCTCCTCGTCGCCGCACCGGGCGTCCGCGTCCTGGCCACCAGCCGCCACCAACTCGGCGTCTACGGCGAACACATCCTCGACCTCCCCCCGCTGGCCACCCCCGACCCCGACCGTCCGCCGACACCCACGGACACGGCCGGCTACGCCGCGGTGCAACTGTTCGTCCAGCGCGCCCAGGCCGTCGACAGCGGCTTCCCGCACAGCGCGGAGGAGTGGACCGCGACCGGCCGCGTCTGCGCCCGCCTCGACGGACTCCCGCTCGCCATCGAACTGGCCGCCTCCTGGACCCGCGTCCTCCCGGTCCAGCAGATCCTCGACCGCATCGACAGCTGCCCGCACCTGCCCGCACCGACCGGCCGGGAGGTACCGCCGAGACACCGCACCCTCCATGCGGCGATCGAGTCCAGCTACCACCTGTGCACCACCCGCGAACGGGACCTGTGGACCGCCCTGTCCGTCTTCAGCGCGGGCTTCGACCTCGCCGCGGCCGAGGCCGTCGGCCCCACCCGGGACCTGCCCCGGCACGCGGTGCTCCCCACCCTCGCCGCACTGGTGGACAAGTCCCTGCTCACCCGCGAACACCGCCCCGGCGACCCGCGCTACCGCATGCTGGAGACCCTGCGCCACTTCGGCCTCGCCCGGCTGCGCGAGCAGGGACGCGAGCCCGACACCCGGCGCCGCCACCGCGACCACTACCGCCACCTCGCCGCCGCCGCCGAAGCCGACTGGTTCAGCCCCCGGCAGCACACCTGGTTCGCCCGGCTGCGCCACGACCACGCCAACCTGCGCTCCGCCGTCGAGTTCGGCCTCACCTCACCCGCCGAGGCCGAGAGCGCGCTCGACATGGTCGCCTCGCTCTGGAGCCACCGCCTCGGCCACGGCGGCCTGGAGGAGGAACGGCACTGGCTCCGCCGGACCCTCGCCCTCGCCACCACCCCCACCCCCGCCCGGGCCAAGGCCCTGTGGGCCGACGGCTGGCTCGCCCTCCTGCGCGGCGACACCCCCACCGCCACCGACCGCCTGACCGAGTGCCGCACCATCGCCGAGCACCTCGACCACCGGCCCACCCGCGCGCTCACCGACCAACTCGCCGGCCTCGACGCCCTGTTCCACGACGACTTCGACCGCGCTGCCGCACTCCTGGAACGATCCCTCGACCACCACCCCGCGGCGGATGACCCCGGAGCCCGGTGGACCACGCTCTTCCTCCTGGCCGTCGCCTGCACCATGGACCAGGACCCCCGCGCCCGGACCTACGCAGAGCAGAGCCTGGCCCTCTGCGAGACCCACCAGGCCCAATGGTCCCGCCGCTACGCCCTGTGGCTGATCGGACTGCAGCGCCACTTCGCCGCCGACCTCGACGGCGCCCGCGCCGTCCTCCAGGACGCGCTGAGGGCGGAGGAGCCGGGCCACAACCTCTTCGCCACGGCCCAGACCCTGGAGGTCCTGGCCTGGACCGCCGCGCAGGCCGGCGCCGCCACCGACGGGGCCACCCTGCTCGGAGCGGCCCAGGCCCTGTGGGAACGGATCGGCATCGTGCCCCCCGCGCTCGGCCGGCTCCTCAACCACCGCGCCGCCTGCGAGGACCGGCTCCGCCGCCACCTCGGCGAGGAACGGCTGGCCGACGCCCTGCGGGCCGGTACGGAGCTGAGCCTGGCACAGGCCGTCGCGTTCGCCCTCGACCGGAAGCCGTTCCCCGGCGCGGAGGCGGACTCCGGGCACCCGGTGCTGACCGCCAGGGAGCAGCAGGTCGTCGACCACCTCGTCGAGGGGCTCACGGACAAGCAGATCGCCGCCCGGCTGGTGTTGTCCCCGCGCACCGTGGAGGGACACATCCAGCGGATCCTGGCCAAGCTCCACCTCACCTCCCGCCTCCAGATCGCGACCTGGGCCTGCGGGCGCCGAGCGGCCCCGCGCTGACCGGCCGGGCGCTGACCGTCCGGGCCTGGGGTGCCGCCGCCCGTCCGCTCCCGGCGCGGCAGGCGGCGAACCACGTGGTTGTACGCGGTCGGCGGGGCCGCCCGATCAGGTGGTTCCACGCTGCCGCGGTCCGGCCCGCTGCCCCGAGACTTGCCGGTGCCGCCTCCCCCTACCCGGGGGTGGGCCCGGAACCCGCCCCACCACCGTCACCCCGCACCTCCGGGCCACCAGCCGGCGGCACCACACCCACCCCCACCCCGGGACCACCCCCGCGCCCGGGACACACCCAGGAGCCGCCGTGCCCACGCGCCGCCGCACCTCCCGCCTCCTCGCGCCGCTCACCGCGGTCGCCCTCGCCCTGCCCCTGGCCGTCGCCTCGGCCCCGGCCCGGGCGGCCGCCAACCCCACCGCCTCGGTCGCGATGGGCGACAGCTACATCTCCGGCGAGGCCGGCCGCTGGAAGGGCAACAGCCTCACCACCGCCACCGGCCGGGCCGGCACCGACCGTGCCTGGACCGGCAGTTCGTACGACCCGTCCCGGATCTACGCCGACAGCGCCGCCAACGGCTGCGACCGCTCGGACGTCGCCGAGATCCGCAGCGCCGCCCTCACCCAGAACCAGATCAACCTGGCCTGCTCCGGCGCCACGTCCGCCAACATCCCCCGCGCCGCCAGCGGTGGCCAGGCGTACAAGGGCGAGGCACCGCAGGCCGACCAACTCGCGGCCGTGGCAAGCCGCTACGACGTCAAGCTGATCACCCTGTCGATCGGCGGCAACGACCTCGGCTTCGCCGACGTCATCATCTCCTGCGTCGAGGACTACGAACTCTGGGGCTCCTACTGCCACCAGGACCAGCAGGCCGCGATCGACTCCAGGATGAGCCAGGCCATGGCCGGTGTCGGCCGGTCCGTCGACGAGATCCGCGCCGTCATGACCGCGGCCGGCAAGGCCCCCGGCAGCTACCGGATCGTCCTCCAGTCCTACCCCTCCCCGATCCCGCGCAGCTCGGAGAACCGCTACCCCGAGAGCGGCTGGTCCCGGACCAGCACCGGCGGCTGCCCGTTCTGGGACCAGGACTCCGACTGGGCCCGCGACCGCCTCGTCCCGCAGATCTCCGACCAGCTCGCCCGGGTCGCCGCCGCCAAGGGCGTCCAGTTCCTCGACCTGCGCGACATGCTCCAGGGCCGGGAGGTCTGCTCCACCGCCACCCGCCTGGCCACCACCGCCAACCCGCCCACCGCCACGACCAGTGAGTGGGCGCGCTTCCTCGACCTGGGCACCACCATCCAGGGCGCCGTCGAGGAGTCCTTCCACCCCGACTACTACGGCCAGCTCGCCCTCGGACGATGCCTGACCCTGCTCGACGCCAAGACCGGCGGCAACTGGTCCTGCCGCAACACCCCGGGCCGAGACGCCACCGGCATGTACCTCACGGCCCGCTGAGCACCGACCGTATGCCCCCGTGAACCGCCGCTCCTCCCCGGCCCCACCTGCGGAGGAGCGGCTCGGCGTTCGGCGGAGGTCCGCCGGCACACGGACGCGGCGGAGGGCGTCGATGACCGAGCCGAAGGTCCGTGCGCGAGGAGACCGCGCCTCCCCGTAGCGGTGCCGGAACCTTCAGCTGATGAAGAGTCAAGTACGGATTACCGAACGGTAATTGAAGCCGCGCAAGACCGTTCCCCTGCCGCTGTGACGGCTGCTACGCTCCGAGCGGCCAGCGGGCCGGATCTTCCCCTTCGTGCCCTCGATGGGAGGTGAGGCAAAGATGTTGAGCTTCTCCAGCCAGGTCGGCAGCACCGCGACCGGTGGCGCGTTCGTCCAGGTGGCTCCGGGAGCGAGCACCACCTGTGGCGGCGGGAACTGCTGCTGCAGCTCGTGCTGCAGCTGGTAGTCACCGGGGTCGGGCGGGGTCGCTCGACCCCGCCCGATGCACAGGCCCTCCGCCCTCCGCAGGCAAGCCGCCACCGCGCAACCCGTTCTCGTGCAAGGCCCCGTCGCGCCACCCCGTCGAGCGAAAGGCCGAGATGTCACTGAAGGACTCGCAGGAAGCCGTCTCCGACTACCTGGGCCGCAACAGCCATCTGGCGACCGTCGCGGCCTTCGGCCAGCAGCACACCTCCGTGTCGATGTACAGCGCGACGACGGTGGTCCGGGCGCCGGAGTCGGTGGTGCGGGGCCGGTGGAGTCCGGCCGTGCACGGCTTCGTGGGTGAGGAACTGCTGCTCAACCACCGCCGCAGCGGGCGGGACCTGGGGATGCAGCTGGGCGTGTCGCGGTTCTACGGCCACGACGCCGTCCTCTCCACCGCGCACGGCGACCTCCAGGAGCGGGTGGACGGGGCGATCGCCCTGCCCGCGCACAAGCGGCTGCGCAGCGGCCTGACCGACACGGTCTCCACCCGGCGCAGCGGCCGGGGTTTCTCCGGCAAGCCGGCGTCGTTGGAGGAGCTGGCCACCGTCCTGTGGCACGCGCAGGGCGTCTCGGGAAGCCTGCCCGTTCCGACCGCGCAGGACGGCGACGCCGCGGTGGCGCTGCGCAACGCGCCCTCCGGCGGCGGCCTCTACCCGGTCCGGCTGGCGGTGCTCGCCCAGCACGTGAAGGGCCTGGCGCCCGGCGCCTACGCGTACCAGCCGCACAGCCACACCCTGGTGCCGTACCGGCCGGACCCGCGGCCCGTCGACCTGAGCCGCCAGATGTGGACCGCGGACGTGGAGCTCGACAAGGTCGCCTTCGCCCTGGTCTACGTCTACGAGCTGTACGCCAACTCGCAGAAGTACGGGGACAGCGGGCTGGTGTTCGCGCTGATCGAGGTCGGCGGGATCTCGCAGAACGTGCACCTGGCCCGGACCTCGCTCGGCATGATCGGCTGCGATCAGGGCGGGTACGACAAGCAGACGCTGGAGAAGACCCTGGGCTGCGACGGCACGTCGCGCCATGTCGTCCACCTGACGCTCCTCGGACACGGAGAGGCCTGAGCCATGACCCTCGCACCCGCCGATCCGGGCGTGGTCCTCGCGACCTCGGTCCGCCTCCTCGCCGTCGAGCCGGGCGTGGTCCGGCTGCGCTGGGGGATCTGGAACTTCTCCGAGGTGAACGTCGACCTGAGGGCCGAGTCGCCCGCGGTCCGGGCCGCGATGACCGCCCTGTTCGAGACGCTGGCGGCGGGCAAGCCGGCCGACGGGACGTTCGCGGACGCCACCGGTCTGATCCCCGTCGAGCGGGCCAACCTGCAGCTGGCGGTCAACGAGCTGCGGCAGGCGGGGTTCCTCGCCCACGACCGCGCCTCCGAGCGCGGCGGGGCGATGGCCCGGGCCCTGCTCGGCAACCTGGACCTGTACGGCGCCGACGCCTCCGCCGAGGCCACGGTCGCCTTCACGGCCGACTCGCCCAGCGCCGCCGCCTACGTGGCCGGGCAGGCGCAGAGCCTGGGCCTGCCGCTGGAGCTGCTGCCGGCCGACTTCCTGGACGGGCTGCGCGGCGCCGACCTGACCTCCGGGATGGGCGGCATAGCCGCGGCGGACGCGCTGAAGCGGCTGAGCGCCGCCGTGGCGCACTGCGACTCGCTGGTGGTGCACCTCGGGCAGGGCTCGGTCCTGGCGCTGCGCAACCTCAACCGGCTCGCCTGCCACCTGGAGAAGCCGGTGGTGGTCGGCCTGGTCGACGGCCCGTTCGCCACCGTGGTCGGCGCGGACAGTCCGCGCACCGGCTGCCTGGAGTGCTTCGAACAGCGCTCGCTGGCCCGGCTGGAGGACCACATCGGCTACCACGCCTTCGTCGGGGCCACGGCCTCCGCCGGCGCCGGCGGAGCCAACGGCGTGGAGTCGCTGATCTGCGCCCACCTGGTCAACGAGGCGGTGCTGCTGCGCTCGCTCGGCACCTCGCGCTTCCTGGGCCGGGCACTGAGCATCTACCTGCCGACGTACGAGATCCAGGCGCAGGACGTGCTGCGGATCGGGACCTGTCCGGCCTGCGGGCACGTCGCCCGGGACATCGTGCGGGAGATCAACTTCTCCAGCCGGACCGTCGTCGACCGGCATGTGCGCGACGCGCTCGGAGGGGGCCGATGAGCGGCATCCCGATCCTGGGCCACCCCGGGATGGCCGACGCGCTCGCCCGGTACGGCCGGATCGGCGGGAACCAGGGCGGCATCCTGCCCGGCATGCTGGTCTCGGTCGCCGCGGTCGAGGGCGAGCCGTACCTGCGCTCGGCCACGGCGGCGATGCCGCAGTACCACCGGCTCGCGCTCGACGACCCGCACATGCAGATGCAGTACCACCTGGCCGGCTACGGTTCCACCCACGAGGAGGCGGTGACCCGGCTCACCGGCGAGGCCGTGGAGCGCTACGCGGCGATCATGGCGATGCCGCTGTTCGCCGACCGGATCGAGTACGCCTCCTACCGCTCGCTGTCCTCCCGGCACCGCTGCCTGCCGCTGGAACTGCTGGGCATCTTCGACGCCGAGCAGCAGGGACAGCTCGCCCGGATGATGCACCGGTACTCGCCGGAGCCGCCGACCGAGGACGACGTGATCGCGTGGATCGCCTGCCCGTCGCTCACCAGACCGGGGGAGGAGGTGTACCTGCCGGCGCAGCTGGTCTTCCTCGGCTTCCGGAGCGACCGGAACGCGGCCGACAAGATGTTCACCCCGTCCTTCTCCACCGGGACGGCGGCCCATGTGTCCCTCGACAAGGCGCTGTTGGGCGCACTGGTCGAGGCCGTGCAGATCGACGCGTTCATCCTCAACTGGTACACCGGGGCCAAGGCGCCGCTGATCGACCTGGACGCGGACGGCCGTGAGCTCCTCGCCGCGGCCGCGCTCCCGCCGGACGGGCCGTACGAGGTCCGGGCGAGCCTGCTGACCCGGCCGGAGCTGCCGCTGCCGAACATCGGGGTCACCCTGGTACGCCGGGACGGGCGGCTGCCGTACATCGCGTTCGGGCTGCAGGCCGACCCCGACCCGCGGCGGGCCCTGCTGCGGGGCGCCGCAGAGGCGACCGCGATCCTCGGCATCGGCATGTTCAGCACCGTCTTCGACCTGCCCAACGTGCACTTCGCGCAAGGGGGTTCGGCGTACACCGACCTGGACACCAACGTGCTCTGGTTCGCCGCCCCCGGGGAGGCCGGGCGCAAGCTCGCCGCCGTGGAGAGCCGCGTCGAGGGCCGGGTCGACTTCGCCGGGCTGCCCGGCTACGCGGCGGACGACACGGCGGCGATCCGCCGGCTGCTGGCGGACCTCGCCGGCGTCAGCGAGTACGCGGGCTACCTGGACTTCACCCCGCCGGAGCTGGCCGACACCCCGTGGCGGGTGGTCCGGGCGGTCGTCCCGGAGCTGCTGAGCATGTGCCTGCCCGGGTTCCCGCCGAAGGGCCATCCCCGGATGCGCAGCCATGGGGGCGTGACCCATGTGGTCCCACACCCGCTCCCTTGAGCTGCTGGTGCTGGTGGCCACCGTCGCGCCCGCCGAACTGGTGCGCGTCGCCACGGCGTTCGGCCCCGGCGCCCAGGCGGATCCGCGACGCTCCGCACGGTGGGGGCTGCTGGGCGCCCCCGCCGCGTACCTGGTGGTGACCGCGCTGGCCGTCGCCGTCGCGGCGGACGGCGGCTTCACCCCGGACGCGCTGACCGGATGGCGGACCGGCGCGCCCTGGCTGGCGATGGCGGCGGCCGTCGGCGTGGCGCTGGTCGGCGCGGAGTTCGCGGTCGGCGCGGTGCCCCGGCTGCTGGCCGGAACGGGCCTGCCGCGGCTCGCGGTCCACCGCGGCGGCAGCGCGACGGTCGGCACGGTCGGCGGCTCGTACGCGGCCGCCGTCCTGGTCACCGCCGCCGCGGAGGAACTGCTCTACCGGGGCCTGTGGATCGGCGTCCTGCACGAGCGCCTTCGGCTGCCCGTCGCCGTCGCGGTCGCGGCGGCCGCCGTGGCGTACGCCGTGGGCCACCTGTTCTTCGGCGGGCTCGCGGTGGTGCAGAAGACGCTGTCCGGGACGGTCTTCGGGCTGCTCGCGGTGGTGTCGGGCAGCCTCGCGGTGCCGCTGGTGGCGCACCTCGCCCAGAACGCGGCGGTCCTCGCGCTGGCGGTCCGTCAGGAACGCGGCGCACGGGCCGGGGCGCTGCGGCCGGGCGGCGGACGGGAGGCGGCCGGATGAGCGGGCCCGCCTTCGCCGCGCTCGCCACCGCCGTGGTCGCCGGGTGGCTGGCGCTGTACCGGCTGCCGTTCAACGACCCGGCGCGCCGCCGGCGGACGGCCCTGTGGCTCGCCGGCCGGACCGGCCTGCGTCCCGAGGCGGCCTTCGCGGTGTTCGGCACGGCGGTGTACCTGGTGCTGGGCGCCCTGGCCCTGACGGTGCTGCTGGCGTGCACGCCGCTCGCCCTCCACCGGCTGTTCGCCCCGCCCGCGCCCGGGACGGCCCTCGCCCTGCTGCTGGCGGTGCTCGGCACCTCCAGCGCCAACATCCTCGGCGTGTCACTGCTCTACCGGGCCGACCCGCGGGTGGACGTGCCCGGCGAGATCGCCCGCATCCAGTGGATCGCCTCGGTCCTCGCCCTGCCCCGGCACTACCGGTGGATCATCCCGGCGGCCGCCGCCCTGTTCGAGGAGGTCCTCTTCCGCGGGGTGATCCTGCTGGGGATGGCGGAACTCGGCAGCGGCCCCGTCCCCGCCCTGGCCTTCAGCACCTGCCTGTTCGCCGCCGGCCAGGTCGCCCTGGTCTCCACCCGCGTCCAGGCGTACGTGCTGGGCACCTCCAGCCTCACCCTCGGCGTGGTCGGCGGCCTGCTGACCTGGGCCACCGGCGGCGTGCTGCCCGCCCTGGTGCTGCACATGTCCTTCGCCGGCTTCTACACCAACCTCAGCGCCGCCTCCACCCCCGGAGCGCGCACGGCCCCCGGGAGGCTCAGCCTGTGACCACCAACCAGCCATCCGCCGATCCGGCGACCACCGGTCCCGAACCGGAGCCGGACCACGGCGCCGTGGTGGACGTCGACCGGCTGACCGTCGCCTACGGCACGTTCACCGCCGTCCGCGAGGTCTCGTTCCGGATCGCCCCCGGGGAGGTGTTCGGGCTGGTCGGACCGAACGGCGCGGGCAAGACCTCGATCGTCGAGGCGGTCGGCGGCCTGCGACCGGTCCGCGGCGGCAGGGTCACGGTCTGCGGCCACGACCCCCGCCGCGACCGCGAGGCGGTCACCCGCCTGGTCGGCATGCAGCTCCAGGAGTCCCAGTTCCCCAGCCGCGCCCGGGTCGGCGAACTGTGCGACCTGTACGAGGCGATCTACCGGGCGCCCGGCTCCTCGGCCGCGCTGCTGGAGGCCTTCGGCCTCGCCGACCGCCGCCGCAGCCCGATCGCCGACCTCTCCGGCGGCATGCGCCAGCGCCTCGCCCTGGCCCTCGCCCAGATCGGCGACGTCCGCCTGGTCGTCCTCGACGAGCTCACCACCGGCCTCGACCCGCACCAGCGCCGGGAGACCTGGCGCTCGGTGCTCGACCTGGCCGCCCGCGGCGTCGCGGTGCTGCTCACCTCGCACGCCATGGACGAGGTCGAGGCACTCTGCGGCCGGGTCGCCGTCCTGCGGGGCGGCGAGATCGTCGCGCTGGACGCCCCCGCCCGGCTGACCGAGGCGCACGCCGGCCCGTCCACCTTCACCGTCGACCTCGCGACGGCCGCGGACGGCGAGCCGGAGCGCGCCGCGGGCGTCGAGGAGCGGCTCGGCGGCCTCGGGCTGACCCGGCTGCCCGGCGCGCCGGGCCGACTGGAGTTCGCCGGCAGCTTCCCCGCCGACTACGACCGCATCGTGCGCCTGCTCGCGGACGCCGGACTCCCGCCCTCGGCGGTCGGCCGCTCCACCCCGACCTTCGAGGACGCCTATCTGCGGCTGGTCGGCGCGGCCGACGGCACCACCGGAACGAAGGAGGCCTGAGATGGCGACCCTGTGGCCGATCGTCCGGTTCGAGTGGCGGCGGATGATGCGCAACTTCGCCCCGGTCTTCTTCGCCCTCGCCTTCCCCGTGCTGATGCTCTGCATGTTCGGCGGGATCTACGGCAACGAGCCGTCCGAGAAGTTCGACGGCCGCGGGACGGTGGACATGTCGGTGCCCGCCTACCTGGTCCTGGTGGTCGCCGTCACCGGTCTGATGAGCTTCCCGCTCGGCCTCGCCGAGTACCGCGACCGCAAGGTCCTCAAGCGCTTCCGCGCGACACCGGTCGACGCCTCCGCCTTCCTGGTCGCGCAGGCGCTGGTCAACATCGTGCTGAGCCTGCTCGGCGGCCTGCTGCTGGTCGCCGCCGGCTACCTGTTCTTCGACCTCCACCTGCCGGCCTCGGCCTCGGCGGGGGCCGCCACGGTCGGCGCCCTGCTGCTCGCCGCCCTGGCGATGTACGCGGTGGGGGGCGTGGTGGCCGCGGTCGCGCCGTCCGAGCGGTCGGCGGTGGCCATCGCCAACCTGGTCTACTTCCCGATGATCTTCCTCTCCGGGGCGACCATCCCGCTGCAGATCTTCCCGCCCGCGATGAAGACCATCAGCGACGCCCTGCCCGCGACCTATGCGGTCGAACTGCTCCAGCACGCCTGGCTGGACGGCGCCGCCGACGTCGCCCTCGACCTCGGCGTCCTCGCCGGAGTCGTCGTCCTGGGCACGGCCGCCGCCGTCCGGCTGTTCCGGTGGGAGTAGCGGTGCCGGCCGCCCACCCGCTCGCCGACCGGGTCCCCGCCACCGCCTTCCTCACCGCCCTCGCCCGGGCCGGCGCGACGGCCGAACCGGGCAGTGGGCTGCACGACCCGTACGCCGAGCGCTTCGCCCGGCTCTGCCCGGACTCCGTCCGCCGGATCACCCGGCACACCGCCGGGACCCCCGTCGTGGTCGCCCGCACCGTCGCCGTCGACCGGATGCTCGCCGACCTGCTCGCGGCCGGGCCCTGGGACCTCTGCGTCAATCTCGGCGCCGGATTCGACGCCCGCAGCCACCGGCTCGACTGGCCCGGCGGCTGCGGGGTGATCGAGATCGACTGCGCGCCCGTCCTCGACCTCAAGGACCGGCTGCTGCCCGCCGCGACCGCGCCCGTCCCGGTGGAACGGCTGCGCTGCGACCTCCGCGACCCCACCGTCCTCGGCGGGCTGCTGCGGCGCCGCACGGCGGGTCGCCGGACCCTCCTGGTGGCCGAGGGCCTGCTCACCTACCTCGCGCCGGGCGAGGTCCGCGCCCTCGCCGCCGCGGTGGCCGAGGCGGCCGGCGCCGACGGCGCGTGGATCTGCGACCTCCTCTCCACCGCCTCCGCACGGGCCCTCACCGCCGCGGCCCGCGCCGCCGGGACGGACCTGACCCTGCACGGCCTCCCCGACCTGGCCGTCTTCGAGACCGTCGGCTGGCGCTGCGAGCGCCTCGAACTCCTGCCCACGGCCCAGCCGTCCACCCGGCCCGGCGGCACCGGCCGTCACCTGCCCGACGGCGTGCTGCAGCTGAGCCGGGCCGCGGTTCCCGCGGGCTGAGGACGCCCCACCGGTGGGCGGCCCAGGGGCGGCTCGGGTGCACCGGGCTGCGTGCGGAGGTCACTCGATCAGGACGACCTCCAGGCACCGCGGTCCGTGGACGCCCTCGACGCGGTCGAGTTCGATGTCGCTGGTGGCGGACGGCCCGGAGATCCAGGTCTGCGGGCGGGTGGGGTCGAGCAGCGGGAGGGCGCGGGGGAGGGAGGCGACCACCTGGTCGCCGCGGACCACGCAGACGTGGTGGTCGGGGACGAGGGTGAGCAGTCGTCGGCCCTGCGCGGGTCCGGCGTCCAGGACGATGGTGCCGGTCTCGGCGACGGCGAGGGCGCAGCCGGTGATCACGGTGCCGACCGCGTCGAGGTCGCCCGGGGTCACGGCCGGAGAGTCGGTGACCACCCGGACGCCGGTGACGGCGCCCAGCCAGGCGGCCGGCAGGTCGGCGGGGACGGCCACCGAGGTGCTGCCGCGTTCGCCCAGCAGACGGGCGATCAGCTCCGGCAGGTCGGCCTCGGTACCGCGGTGGACGACCGCCCGGTAGTCGGCGAGGTTCTCGGCCAGGACGGCCAGCAGGCCCGGGCGGTCCTCGGGGATGTGCGTCGGGAGGTAGTCGCGGTGGACGGGCCGGTCCTCGGTGGCCGGGACGTCGGCCAGCGCGGCCCGGATCCTGGCGAGGACGCGTTCGCGGGAGCTGCTCATCGGGCGGTCTTCCCTTCCCCGCGGTTCTTCTTCCACCAGTCGCGGAAGGTCTGTTCGGGCATCGCGGGCAGGTCGCGGGTGTCGCTCCAGGCCTTGGCGGGACCGGGCAGCGGCAGCCGGCGCGGGTGCAGCCGGCGCGTTCCCACGGCGGCCCGGGTCGCCGCGGTGTAGGCCGCCGGGTGGTCGAGCAGCCAGGTGGCGGCCCGGAGGGCGGCGCGCTCGGCACGGTGCCCGGTGCCCTGTTCGGCGACGCGTTCCCGGAGGTGGACGAGGACCTCGGGGATGTCGATGGCGACGGGGCAGGCGTCGTAGCAGGCGCCGCAGAGGGTGGAGGCGTAGGGGAGGGAGGCGTCCACCTCGCTGGCCGTACCGCGGAGTTGGGGGGTGAGGATGGCGCCGATCGGGCCGGGGTAGACGGAGCCGTAGGCGTGGCCGCCGGCGCGTTCGTAGACGGGGCAGACGTTGAGGCAGGCGGAGCAGCGGATGCAGCGCAGCGCCTGGCGGCCGACCTCGTCGGCGAGGGTGTCGGTGCGTCCGTTGTCGAGGAGGACGAGGTGGAAGTGGCGGGGGCCGTCACCGGCGGTGGTGCCGGTCCACAGGGAGGTGTAGGGGTTCATCCGCTCGGCGGTGGAGGAGCGGGGCAGGAGCTGGAGGAAGACCTCCAGGTCGTTCCAGGTGGGGAGGACCTTCTCGATGCCGACGACGGAGATGAGGGTCTCGGGGAGGGTGAGGCACATGCGTCCGTTGCCCTCGGACTCGACCACGACCAGGGTGCCGGTGTCGGCGATCATGAAGTTGGCGCCGGAGACGGCGACCTTGGCGCGGAGGAACTTCTCGCGGAGGTGGAGCCGGGCGGCCTCGGCGAGGTGCGCGGGGGAGTCGGTGAGGTCCTCGGGGGCGGGACGTCCCCAGGTGGCCATGCGGTCGGCGAAGATGTCCCGGATCTCGGTGCGGTTGCGGTGGATCGCGGGCACCAGGATGTGGGACGGGCGGTCGTCGGCGAGCTGGACGATGAGTTCGGCGAGGTCGGTTTCGTAGGCGGTGATGCCCTCGGCGGCGAGGGCCTCGTTGAGGCCGATCTCCTGGGTGGCCATGGACTTGACCTTGACGACCTCGCGCTCGCCGGTGGCCTTGACGAGGTCGGCGACGATGCGGTTGGCCTCCTCGGCGTCGGCGGCCCAGTGCACGGTGCCGCCGGCGGCGGTGACCGCCTCCTCCAGCTGGAGCAGGTAGCGGTCCAGGTGGCGCAGCGTGTGGTCCTTGATCTCCCTGCCGGACTGGCGGAGTTCGGGCCAGTCGGTGAGCTCGGCGACCGCGGCGGCCCGCTTGTCGCGGATGGTGCGGGTGGCGTGGGAGAGGTTGGCACGCAACTGCGCGTTCTGCGTGGAGACGGCGGCCGCCTCGGGGAAGGCGGGCATGCCGAGGTAGGTACCGCTCATGCCGCGGCTCCGTTCGGGTCGGCGTGGGCGTCGGGCTGGGGGTGAGCCGCGGCCTCGGGTTCGGTGGAGGCGAGGATCTCGGCGAGGTGGACGGTCCGCAGCGGGGCGTCCTGGCGGCGCAGGGTGCCGCCGAGGTGCATCAGGCAGGAGTTGTCCGCGCCGCAGAGCACCTCGGCCCCGGAGGAGAGCGCGTTGCGGACCTTGTCCGCCCCCATCGCCGCGGACACGGCCGGGTTCTTCACCGCGAAGGTGCCGCCGAATCCGCAGCACTCCTGGGCGCCCGGCAGTTCGACCAGCTCCAGCCCCCTGACCGCCCGCAGCAACCGCAGCGGCCGGTCGCCGAGGCCGAGCATCCGCAGGCCGTGGCAGGACGGATGGTAGGTGACCGTGTGCGGGTAGCAGGCGCCGACATCGGTGACGCCCAGCACGTCGACCAGGAACTCGGTCAGCTCGTACACCCGGTCCGGCAGGTCGCCGAGCCCCGCGCAGCCGAGCCCGGGGTACTGGTCGCGGACCATCGCCGCGCAGGAGCCGGACGGGGTCACCACGTAGTCGTACCCGGCGAAGGCGTCGGCGGTGCGGCGGGCGAGCCGCTCGGCCTGGGCGCGGTAGCCGGTGTTGAACTGCGGCTGACCGCAGCAGGTCTGGGCGGCGGGGAAGTCGACCTCGACCCCGAGCCGTTCCAGCAGGGTCACCACGGCCCTTCCGGTGTCGGGGTACAGGGCGTCGTTCACGCAGGTGACGAAGAGTGCGACACGCATCGCGGCTCCCTCGGATTCCCGACGTCGGGGGAATGGTCTGACCATAGGGTGCCACTGTACACAGGCGCGAGGGGTTTGGTCAGACCAATCTCGTGTGGCCGCTAGGATGGCTGTATCGGCGGGACGAGCGGGGGGCGGCGCATGACGGACGCGACAGGGGGGCCGGCGCCCCGCCCCCGGGCCTACGAACTGGTCCTGGCCCGGATCGAGGAACAGATCGGCACCGGAGAGCTGCGGGTCGGCGACCGCCTGCCGCCCGAGCGCGACCTCGTCGACCAGCTCGGCGTCAGCCGCACCGCCATCCGCGAGGCGCTGCGCATCCTGGAGGCCCAGGGCGTCCTCGTGGCCCGCGTCGGCGCCGGCCCGGACTCCGGAACGGTGATCGCCGCCCTGCCCAGCCAGGGACTCAGCCAGCTCCTGCGGATCCACCTCGCGCTCGCCAACTTCCCGCTCGCCGACGTCTTCGAGGCCCGCGCCAGCCTGGAGCGCTCCAGCGCCCGCCTCGCCGCCGGCCACGCCACGCCGCAGGACCTCGCCCGGATCCGCGAACCCCTGCTCGCCATGGACCGACCCGGCCTGACCCGCGAACAGTTCAACGACGCCGACACCGCCTTCCACGTGGCGCTCGCCGAGGCGGCCGGCAACCGCCTGATCGCCGACCTCACCATCGCGGTCCGCAACGCCGTACGGCACACCGTCCTCCGGGCCTTCCGCCGACTCCCGGACTGGGAGGCCGAGGCGGACCGGCTCCGCGCCGAACACCACGCCATCTTCGACGCCGTCGCCGCCGGCGACGCGCACCTCGCGGGCGACCTGGTCGAGGCCCACATCCGCGCCTTCCACGGCGTGATCGCCGACCCGGAGTCGAATCCTTCCGATCCCGCCGGCGGCTGACGGACGGGTCGGTCGCGTCATCACCGACGTCACCGCGCCGACCGGCGCGGGCCCTTCCGCGTACCGGCGCCCGGAATCGCACGGCCGGCCGCGCCGAGCCGCCGGCTCCGTGCGGTGTCACGGCCGGGGCCGGGTCGTTCCCCGGTCGTCGACGAGGTCGCGGTCCGCCACGATGTGCACGGCGGCCTCCTCGGCGGTGGCCGCCCCGGCGTCGACGCCGAGGTCCTCGGCATACAGCTGCGCGGTCCTCGGATGGGCGCCCTCGTCGGGGGCGACCAGGCGGCCGGCCCGCTCGGTGCCCGCCCCGCTGTCCGGCTCGGTGTCCGGCTCGGCAGGTGTCCCGGGGCCGACCGGCCCGCTCGCGCCGCCGGGCAGGTCGCCGACGCGACCACCCCGGTCCGGCTCCCGGTCGGGCAGTTCGCGGGCCAGTCGCTCGTCGAGCGTCCCGCCGCTGCGCTGCTCACCGGCGGTGGTGCCGGTCCGCTGGACGGCGAGCGGCTTGTCGGGCGGCGACCAGCCCTCGTCGAGGATCTCGTCGTAGGTCCGTTCGTCCAGGGCGTTCTGCAGGTCCAGCGCGGTGGCGTCCGCCTGCTCGTCGCCGCCGTCCGCGGGCTGGTACACCTCGTCCGCCCTGCCGCTGTCGCTCATCACGGCCTCCCGGTCGTCCCTCGGCGGTGTCCCCCTCGGCGGTCGCGTGTACCCGTGCCGGTCGCCGCCATGCCGGTCACACCGGTCACACGGGGGGCCGGCTCCGGAGCGGGTGAGAACCTCGCCGGCCGGGACTTCGAATTGCGAAGATCTGCAACTGCTAAAATCATGGGGGCGTGGCGGGGCCGTGCCCTTTCCCCGCAGTACGTGACACTCAGAGAAAACCAGGTCCATGAGCGAGAACCTGCCCCCGTGCCCGAAGTGCTCCGGTGAGTACACCTACGCGATGGACGCGCTGGTGGTGTGCCCCGAGTGCGGACACGAGTGGACTCCCGCCGAAGGCGGCGCGGAGGAAGGCGGCGAGCGGGTGGTCCGTGACGCGGTCGGCAACGTACTGAGCGACGGCGACACGGTGACCGTGGTCAAGGCCCTCAAGGTCAAGGGCAGCGCCTCGGGCATCAAGGCGGGGACCAAGGTCCGCAACATCCGTCTGGTCGACGGTGTGGACGGCCACGACATCGACTGCCGGATCGACGGGTTCGGCGCCATGCAGCTCAAGTCGAGCGTGGTCAAGAAGGCCTGATCCTCGCTTCCCGGCGCCGGGTCGCCGCGAGAAGCGAGGATCAGGTGCCCTGCGGTCAGAGCCGGCCGTGCTGCTTCAGGACGCGCCTGGTCTGGGCGAACAGCATGCCGACGTTGACGGTCTTGCGGCAGACCACGACCGCGACCATGTCCTCCTCGCCCTCCGCCCGCAGGAACAGGTGCGTGAGGTTGTCGCTGTTGACGAGGATCTCCTGGAAGTAATGCCGGTCCGACACCACGCCGCGGCGTTCCTTGAAGAGGCCTTCGATCATCACCACGTTGCGGCCCTGGAAGAGGTCGAGCGTGGCGGCGGCGAGCAGGTCTAGCACCTCCGACGGGTGGGAGTCCACGGTCTCGACGGCCAGCAGCATCCCGGTGGCCATGTCGATGACGCCCGAGGCCAGGCACTCGGGGACCTCGGACCGGAGGGTCTTGACGAGTCCCGACACCCGCTCGGACAGGCTGGTTCCCTGACTGTTCACTGCGCTCCTCAGCTCGGGCCCGGGCGTTGTCCCCGCCCGGGCCGGTGGTGTTGTCGATCAGCCCTGCGCGGCGGGCGTGCGCGGGGCGGTGAGCAGGCGGTCGATCCGTGCGACGGCCCGCTCGCAGACGCCGTCCAACCCGGCGAGGTCCAGGTCCCCGCTGCCCAGCAGCGTCAGCACGCCCATGTCGCCGACCGGGAACATCACGAGGTAGCCGTCGCCGTACCGGGCGGTGCTCCAGCGCAGACCGTTCCTTCCGGTCGCCGCCCCGCCGCGGTGGGCCAGGCCGAGCGCGGCCGCCGCCAGCGCGGACAGGCACTCCCCGTCGACGCCGTCGATGCCGCCGCCCGGGTCCGCGGCGAGGAGCAGACCGTCCACCGCCGAGACCACCACACCGGTGACACCGGTGACCCTCCCGCGCAGTTCCCCCATCTCCGCGATCAGATCGTCGTTCTTGTCGGTCACAGTTCTCCTGTCGATCGGGATGGTTCAGTGGTACGGCCGGTGGTGGCAGCGCCTTTCCCGCCGGCGTGGTGAGAAGGACCGGGTGGCTGCGGGAGGACCGCCGGGCGGGGTGAAACGCCGCGCGTCCGGTTACGGCGCCCGGTCGGCCGGCCTGGCGTGGCGGGCGGCGAGCGGCCGCAACGGGAGCACGTCGTTGATCCCGCTGGCGCCGCGGCGGCGCAGGGGCAGGCGGCCCAGCGCCCGGGGCGGGGGAGGCTGGTCCGCCACGGCCCGCTCCTGCGGGTACGGCTGCGGGCACGGGTGCGGCTGCGGCGCCGGTTCGGGGGCCGCCACCTCGACCAGCCCTTCGCCGGCCATCCGGGAGAGTTCGATGGTCACGGCGAACAGGCCGCGCCCGAGCAGGAGCGCGATGCCGCCCGCGCTGAGGCGGCCGTCGGCGTACCGCAGGATGTCCCGCCTGGCGCCGGGGAGTTCGGAGGTGCGGGCGGCGGGTGTGGCGCGTACCCGGTCGGTGCCCGGTGACAGCGGGGTCCGCAGGGACGCGAGCGCGGCCAGGCGCCGCTCGGTCTCCTGCAGCAGCCAGTCGGGGGCGATGCCCTGCGGGGCGGCCAGCGCGGGGGACGGGCAGGTGGCGGCCGGCGTACAGCCCTCGATGCGGCCCGCGGCCATCGCGAAGGCGGCGTCCGCCGCGGCCATCATGCACACGACCTGGAGCTCCTGCGGGCCCACGAGCGCGCGGGAGAGCAGCTCCGGGCCGAGCCGGCCCGTGGCGGCCGGGTGCTGGAGCGTCGACCAGTCGTGCTCACTCACCCGGCCCGAGGCCAGCAGGACGCGGACGGCATCCGGTGCCCCCGGCGACAGCACGGCCGTGACGGCCCCGCCGGACAGGTGGACGACTCCCCCCGGATCGCCGGCCACGGCCAGGGCGCAGGGCCGGGGGTCACCCGCGGCCAGGGCCAGCGCCGTGGCGAGTCCCGTGGGTTCCTCGCCGGTCACCCGCATGACCTCCCCCTCTCGCGGTGTTTCCCAAAATGGCAGGACGTGATTATGAATGTTCGCCTGGTGTCGGCTTTCGATCGAAATCGCGGACATTCCCAAGGTTGCCGGGATTGATTTCCGCCCCAATCCAAGCCCAAAGCCCGAGAGATCGTCAAGCTCATCACATAATGAGGAAATGTGGGCATACTTTTGCACGACTGAACGGAATCGAAATTCTGGTTCCCGTGGGTTCTCGCGGTTTCCCGGGGTTTCCCGTCAGGCCGGGGCGGCCTCGGCCCGTTCGCCGAGCATCCGCCGCAGCTCCGTCGGCCCCACTCCGTGCCAGCGCTGGACCGCGCGACGCAGCGCCCGCTCGTCGGCGAACCCCACCCGCCGGGCCACCTCGCGCAGCGTCAGCGGCGTCCGGCGCAGCAACTGCTCGACCTGCTCCCGGCGCACCCCGTCCACGATCGCCTCGTACGTCGTGCCGCACTCCGCGATCCGGCGCCGCAGCGTGCGCTCACTGGTCGAGTGCCGCTGCGCCTGGTCGGCGAGCGAGGGCACGGTCGGCAGGCTGCGGGTGACGGAGACCTCCAGGACCTCCAGCAGGTCCTGCTGCTCCCGGCGCGGGGAGAACGCCTCGTCGATCATCCCGATGATCGAGGCGAGCGTGCGTGGGTCCCGCTGCGGCATGGGGGTCCGCGCCCACTCGGGCGGGACCAGCAGACGGTTGGCGTCGGTGCCGAAGCGCAGGGGACACCGGTACCACTCCGTGTGCGCCGCGGTGTCGGCCGGGCGGGGATAGGTGAACTCGGCCAGGCGCGGGGCGAACGAGTCGCCGACGCCCAGCCGGATCAGAGCCACCGTGCTGGAGAGCGCCTCGTCGATCAGGAACACCCCGACCGCGGGGTCCACCTCCGGGTCGGGCATGTCGACGCGCAGCTCGAAGCCCGGGCGGGGGCCCTCGTCGTCCCGCATGGAGAAGACCAGCATGGCCCCGGCGAGGTTCTGGTAGCGGATCCCCAGTTCGACGGCGTCCCTCAGGGTGTCGCTGGCGAGGAGGGCGAAACCCAGCGGCCCCCAGGCCGTGAGGGTCTGCACGGCGCCCACGGCGAGGCCGAGACGGGGGTCCGCGGTCAGCTCCAGGGCCCGCTCGATGACCGTACAGCCCTGCCGGTAGGAGACCCGGAGCTCCGGGGACTCCAGAACGGCCTGGTCGAGGCCCGCGGAGGTCAGCGCGGGCCCCAGGTCGACACCCCGCTCGCCGACGACCGCGGCCAGGTACCACAGGATGCTCGGCCGGATCGTCGCCGAGGTGCTCCGGTGCGTTCCGGGGAACGGCGCCCGATCGGAGCTGTTCGTCGTCATGGTCCACCACTCCCGAGGCTCCCCCCTGCCGACTATAGGGAGGAATGGCCGCCCAGGCCCCCTCTGCGGCCCGCGAGGACCTGCCCCCGGGCCGAGAACTCTCCGTAACGTCGTTCGGGAGTCAACCGGAGTCGAAGGGTCTGGGAGGGGGCCGAACGGACGTCGCCGTTCTGCCATCCGTCGAACCGGATGCGTCCGACCTCACCGAGAACGGGGGCCCCTGCCATGGTCCTGCTCACGACGGCACGAGAACGTTCCCACCCGTCCCTCCCGTCCGACCCGCCCGATCGCTCCCCGCAGTCCGTGACCGCGCCCGCCCGCCGACCCACCTGCGGTGTCCGGGCGCTGCTGAGCGTGCGCAGCCTGGCCGGTCGGGTCCTCCTGGTCGAACTCCTGATCGTGGTGCTGCTGGTGGGCGCCGGCGTCGCCGCCCTGGTGATGCAGGCCCGGTCCAGCACGGAGAACGACGCCCGGCGACTGACCCGTGGGGTCGCCGAGTCCTTCGCCCACGCCCCGGGACTGGTCCAGGCGCTGGACAGCCCGGATCCTTCGGCGGTGTTGCAGCCGCAGGCCGAGGCGGTGCGCAAGGCCACCGGGGTGGACTCCGTCATCGTGATCAGCGCTGGCTTCGTCCAGCTCACCTCACCGCGCCCCTCCTACGTGGGCCGGCCCTACGAGGTGCCACCGGACGTGATGCGGAACGTGGTGCCGCAGCTCTATGCCGGCCGCACCGTCACCTTCGACCTGCAGGAGCCGAAGCCCCGGTACCACTCGATCGCGACCGCCGTGCCGGTGTTCGGCCCGGACGGCACCCCCAAGGGCGTCGTCGCCTCGAACATCACGCTCGGCCGGGTCGACTCGGTCGTCGGCGCCCAGCTGCCGGTGCTGCTGGGCAGCGCGGCCGGCGCGGTGGCCCTGGCCGCCGTCGCCACCGCCCTGGCCCGCCGGCGGCTGCTGCGCCAGACCCGGGGCCTGGGCCCCGGTGAGCTGGCCCGGATGTACGAGCACCACGACGCCGTCCTGCACGCCGTCCGCGAGGGCGTGCTGATCGTCGGCGAGGACGGCCGGGTGATGCTCGCCAACGACGAGGCCCGGCGGCTGCTGGACCTGCCGGCCGACGCCGAGCGCCGGCCGCCGGCCGAGCTGGGCCTGGACCCGGAGACGGCTGCCCTGCTCTCCTCCACCGAGGAGGTCACGGACGGCATCCACCAGGCCGGCGACCGGCTGCTGGCCGTCAACAAGCGCCCCACCGCCCCCTTCGGCGGCCTCCCCGGAAGCGTGGTCACCCTCCGCGACTCCACCGAGCTGCACGACCTCACCCACCGGGTCGAGGAGGCCGGCCGGCGCAGCCGACTGCTCTACGAGGCCGGCCTGCGGATCGGCGGCACCCTGGACATGACCCGCACCTGCGAGGAGCTCGCCGAGGTCGCGCTCTCCGGACGCTTCGCCGACACCGTCGCGGTCGACCTGGCGGAGACCGTCACCCGCGGCGAGGACCCGGTGCCGGGCGACCGGCGGCTGCGGCGTACCGCCCTGCGCGGCTCGGCCGGGGACCCGGCGCCGACCGGCGTGGGCCAGGCGCTCACGGCGGCCGACCCCTCACCGCAGGCCCTCGGCCTGGACGGCGGACGTGCCGTGCTGGCCGGTCCGGACACCGCCGGAGACCGACCGCACACGGTGATCACGGCCCCGCTGCGGGCCGGCGGCGGCGTCCTGGGCCTGGTCGAGTTCCGGCGGGCGCCGGGCAGCACCCCGTTCGAACCGGACGACCTGCCGCTGGCCGAGGAACTGGCCGCCCGCGCCGCTGTCTCCGTCGACAACGCCCGCCGCTTCACCCGCGAACACGGCACCGCCGCCGCGCTCCAGCGCAGCCTGCTGCCCCGCACCATCCCCGAGCCGACCGCCCTGGACGTCGCGCACCGCTACCTGCCCGCCAGTGCCGGCATCGGCGGTGACTGGTTCGACCTCATCCCGCTGCCGGGCCTGCGCACCGCCCTGGTCGTCGGCGACGTCGTCGGCCACGGCATCAACGCCGCCGTCGCCATGGGCCGGCTGCGCACCGCCATCCGCACCTACGCCTCGCTCGACCTGCCGCCGGACGAGGTGCTGGGACGGCTCGACGAACTGGTCACCCAGACCGACGAGGAGTGCGGCGGTTTCGCGATCACCGGATCGACCTGCGCCTACGCCGTCTACGACCCGGCGTCCGGGGTGTGCACCCTCGCCCGCGCCGGCCACCTCGGCCCCGCCCTGGTCCACCCCGACGGCACCGTCGAGTACCCGGACGCCGCCCTGGCACCCCCGCTCGGCGTCGGCGGCCACCCCTTCGAGACCACCGAACTCAAGCTCGCCGAGGGCTCCCGGCTGGTGCTGTTCACCGACGGCCTGGTGGAGACCCGCGAGCACGACCTCGACCACGGCCTGGAGCGCCTCCGGACAGCCCTGGCCGACGACGGGCGGCGCACCCCGGACGAGACCTGCGACGCCGTCATCCGGGCCCTGCGGACCCCGCACCCCGCCGACGACGTGGCCCTGCTGATCGCCCGGACCGGCCGGCTGGCCCCGGACCAGGTCGCCGAGTGGGAGGTCCCGATGGACCCGTCCGCCGTGGCACCCGTCCGGAACGCCTGCGCCCGGCGCCTGGCCGACTGGGGACTTGACGACCTCGGCTTCACCACCGAGCTGATCCTCAGCGAACTGATCACCAACGCCATCCGCTACGGCACGGCACCGGTCCGGGTCCGGCTGCTCCGCGACACCAGCCTGGTCTGCGAGGTCTCCGACGGCAGCAGCACCGCCCCCCACCTGCGCTGGGCCGCCACCACGGACGAGGGAGGCCGGGGCATCTTCCTGGTCGCCCAACTCGCCCACCGCTGGGGCACCCGGTACACGGACCAGGGCAAGGTCATCTGGTGCGAGCAGCCGATCGAGAGCCCGGCCTGAGCGGTGCAGCCCGTCCGCCGACATCCGAGGAGGGACCCCACGTGACTGCCAGCCCGACGACACCCCCGGCCTCCACCGGCCCGGCCGCCCGCCGTCACGGCCCGCCCCACCCGGTTCCGGCCCCGCCCCACCCAGTTCCGGCCCAGGCCCGTCCGGCCGGGACCCGGGGCGCGCGGGCGGCCGCGTGCACCCAGGCGGTCACGCCCTCCGCCCCGCCGGACCTGCGGTCCTTCGCCGTGGAGACGGCCCGCCGCTGGAGGATCCCGCAGGACGCGCTCGACGCGGTCTCCGTGGTGGTCACCGAGCTGGTGGGCAACGTCGTCGTCCACAGCGGGAGCGCCGAGGTCACGGTGCTTCTCACCCAGCGCGCCGGGCACCTCACCGTCGAGGTCAAGGACCTCGGCAGGTGGCGGTGCCGCCCCGAACCGCCCCGGTCCACGGAGGCCGCGGTGCCGGCCGGCGGGCGGGGACTGAAGCTGGTCCGGCAGGCCGCCGGCTGCTGGCTGGCCGTCATGACACCGACCGGAACCCGTGTGACGGTCCGGGTCCCGGTGGCCGCCACGCCCGGTCGACCGGGTTCCGCCGACGCGGGAGGCCCCTGACGGATCTCGGCGGGCCTCCAGGGGGCGGGCTGCCGAGCGCCCCGCCGCCGGCTCGGCCCGGGTGGGCGCCAACCCGCGTGCTGGACTTTCCGTCCAGATCGGACGTACAGTCCAGACATGGGTAGCGAAGAGCAGGACACCGACCCCCGTGTACGGATGTGGACCCCGGTCTGCCAGGCCGTCGCGCTGCTGCTCGGTCCGTACGCCGAGGTGGTGCTGCACGACCCGGGCACCGACCGGGTCCTGGCGATCTGGAACCCGACCAGCGGCCGCCGCCCGGGCGACCCGTCCCTGCTCGGCGAGCTCGACGCTCTGGACCCGTCGGCCCACGACGTGTTCGGGCCGTACGAGAAGCTCCTCGCCGACGGCCGGCGGCTGTCCTCGGTCAGTGCCGTGCTGCGCGACGCCGAGGGCACGGCCACCGCGGTGCTCTGCGTCAACCTCGACCGGACCCCCCTGGAGCAGGCCGCGGCCGTGCTCTCCGCGTTCGGCGCCCCGGCCGTCGCCCGCCCCGAGCCGCTCTTCGAGCAGGACTGGAACGAGCAGGTCCAGCACATCGTCGGCGCCTACGTCCGCACCTGCGGCCGGCCGGTCGAGCGGCTGACCCGCGCCGACCGGCTGGCCGTCCTCGCCCGCCTCGACGACGCCGGGGTCCTCGCGGTGCGCCGCACCGGCCCGGCCGTCGCGCGCGCCCTCCGGATCTCCCGCTCCACCCTCTACAGCCTGCTGGCCGAGCTCAGGACCCCCGGCCGTCCGCCCGGCGAGGGGGAGGCCACCTGACCCGGCCCGTACCGCCGCGCCACCCTGATCCACCTCCCGCACCGACGGCAAGGAACCACCCGCCATGACCCGCCTGCCCGACTTCCGCCTGGAAACCCACTTCTCCCGCTGGGAGTTCACCGCCCGCCATCACCTCACCGCCTCCGACGTCCAGACCATGACCCTCGGCGAGCTCCTCGCCCTGGCCGACGACGAGGACCGCGCCGCCTTCGAGAACCTCCCGCTGGGCTACACCGAGACCTTCGGCGACCCCGCGCTGCGCGAGGTGATCGCGGCGACGTACGAGCGGGCGGAGGCCGCCGACGTGATCTGCTTCGCCGGCGCCGAGGAGGCGCTGTACCTGGCGATGAACGTGCTGCTCGACGCCGGGGACCACGCGGTCGTGGTGACCCCCAACTACCAGGCCGCGGAGACCGTGCCGCTCGCCCTGTGCGAGGTCACCGGCGTCGCCCTCGACCCCGACCGGGACTGGGCGCTGGACCTCGACGCCGTCCGGGCGGCCCTCCGGCCCAACACCCGGGTCGTCTCCGTGAACTTCCCCAACAACCCCACCGGCAAGGTGATCCCGGCCGCCGAGTTCACCGAGCTGGTCCGGCTGTGCGACGAGCGGGGCATCCACCTCTTCAGCGACGAGGTCTACCGCGGCCTGGAGCGCGACCCCGCCCGGGCGCTGCCGCAGGCGGCCGACCTGTCCGACCGCGCGCTCTCCCTGAACGTCACCTCCAAGGCGCTCGGCCTGCCGGGCCTGCGGATCGGCTGGATCACCTGCCGCGACCGGGAGTTGCTCTCCCGGCTGGAGCGCGCCAAGCACTACACCACCATCTGCAACTCCGCCCCCAGCGAGGTGCTGGCCCGGATCGCGCTCAAGGCCCGCACCACCATCCTGGAGCGCAACCGGTCGCTCATCGCCCGGAACCTGCCGCTCTTCGAGGAGTTCTTCGCCGAGTTCCCCGACCTCTTCGACTGGCGGGCCCCGGACGGCGGCTGCGTCGCCTACCCCCGCTACCTCGGCCCGGACGGGGTCGAGGAGTTCTGCACCCGCCTGGTCGAGGAGGCCGGCGTCCTGCTGCTGCCCGCGAGCATCTACCACTCCGACCTCACCCCCACCCCCACCGACCGCTTCCGCATCGGCGTCGGCCGCGCCGAGCCCGAGGCCGGACTCACCGCCTTCCGTACGTGGCTGAAGGCCCGCCGATGAGCCTCCCGGTCCTCGACGGCGACGCCGTCCGGCGGGTCGCCACTCCCCGGCTGGTCCTCGACGCCACCCGCGACGCCCTGATCGCCCACGCCCACGGCCGCACCACCGTGCCGCCGCCGCTGCACCTGGAGTTCCCCGAGGCCGACGGCGACTGCCACGTCAAGGCGGGCCGGGTCGACGCCGGGCCCGACTTCACCGTCAAGATCGCCACCGGGTTCTACCGCAACCCCGCCGCCGGCCTGCCCGCCAACCACGGCCTTGTCTGCGTCATCAGCGCCCGCACCGGCCGGGTCCGGGCCGTCCTGGACGACGGCGGCCTGCTCACCGCCTGGCGCACCGCCGCCGCCGGCGCCCTCCTCACCCACGCCATGGCCCGCCCCGACGCCACCACCCTCGGCATCTTCGGCACCGGGGAACAGGCCCGCCTCCAGGCCGAATGGCTGGCCCGGCTCCGTCCGATCGGCACCGTCCTCGTCCACGGCCGAACCCCGGACCGGGCCCGGGCCCTCTGCGCAGAGCTCACCGCCCTGGGCCTGCGGGCCCGGCCGGCCACGGACCGGGAGGCCGCCGCCGCCGACATGGTCGTCACCACCACCCCGGCCACCACCCCCGTCCTCCGGGCCGACCACGTCCGGCCCGGCACCCACGTGACCGGCATCGGCACCGACATGCCGCACAAGAACGAACTCCCGCCGGCTCTCCTCGCCCGCGCCGCCCTGATCGCCACCGATGACCACCAGCAGTGCCTGGACCACGGCGACTTCGGTCACGCCGTCCGCGCCGGCGCGGTCACCGCGGACGCCGACACCCCCGCCGGCCTCCTCCTCGAAACCCCCCTCCACCGGCCCGCCGAGGCCGTCACCGTCGCCGACCTCACCGGCGTCGGCGCCGTCGACGCCGCCCTCGCCTCCGCCGTCCTGGGCCACCTGGCCGAACGGGAACCGGAAGCCGGGTAGCCGGGCGGCCGCCGAGGTAGAGAACGGTGTGTCGGTCCGTCCCCGGAACGGACGCGGCGACCGTGGCCGCACCACGCGAAGGAGCTCCGGCATGGCGATCCAGCGGATGGACAACGTGCTCATCGTCGTCGAGGACCTCGACGCCGTCATCGCGTTCTTCGTCGACCTCGGCATGGAACTGGAGGGCCAGGGGCCCCTCGAAGGGCGCTGGGCGGAGCGGGTCATCGGGCTCCACGACGTCCGACAGGACATCGCCATGCTGCGGACCCCGGACGGCCACGGACGCGTGGAACTCGCGAAGTTCCACCGGCCGACGGCCGTCACCCCCGAGCCGAGGGACGCCCCGGCGAACACCCTCGGCCTGCGGCGCATCATGTTCGCCGTCGACGACATCGAGGACGTGGTCACCCGGCTGCGGTCCCGCGGTGCGGAACTCGTCGGCGAGATCGTGCGGTACGAGGACGTCTACCTCCTCTGCTACGTCCGCGGCCCCGAGGGCATCATCGTCGGCCTGGCCGAACCCCTCACCTGAACGCCTCGGACGGGGGCGAAGGTGGAGAGGCGGGCCCGACGCGGGCGATGACGTCAGGCCTTCTCTACGGCTCGGTGGCGTTGCCCGGGCTGCGCGAGTTCGCTCAGCGGACAGGAGCACTCTGACTGTCGCCGGGGGCGGTTCCGGACGGGGCATCAGTACCACTACCGCGCCCGTCTGCGTACGGTGATCCGGAGGGGGGATTCGCGGTTGAGAACCGCAGCCGCGTCTGACCCTCCACCACCGTCCTTCCCCCTGCCCGTTTGTCGTCCCGTTGGGCTCCGTCGCGGCGTGTGCGAGGAATTCTCGGATCCGCCTGCAACCCCGGGGCGGGATGGACGTCTGAACAGGTGACCGACTGTTCGTGCCCCCGCCGTCGGTCTGTGGGCGGCGGGTGGCCGAATTCCCCGGTCATCGACCGTGATCACTATCGACGGGTCCCGGGTTCCGGGTCCGTCCGGGGGGAAGCGAACACGCATGTCCATGGCCATCGCGCCGACCGCCCAGATCGTTCCACCGATCGTTCCACCGGGCGGGCTCCGGGGAGTACTGCGGCTGCTGTTCGGGCTGTCCGGCGCGGCCGAGGAGGTCGGGCCGGCGGGAACGGGGGAGCGCGCCCCCGCCGAGCGAAGGTCGGCGTTCCGCCTGTTGCGCGGCGGCCGCACGCCCGACCGCGAGCGGCCGACGCTCACCGAGCTGTACCACGCCCACCGGCTGGGCCTGGTGCGGATGGCCGTCCTGCTGGTCGACCACCAGGACATCGCCGAGGACGTGGTGCAGGAGGCCTTCATCGCCCTGTACGCGAAGTACGGCGAGGAGCTCGACGACCTGGACAACGCGCTGGGCTACCTGCGGACCTCGGTGGTCAACGGGGCCCGGTCCGTGCTGCGCCGCCGGAAGACCGCCCGCGAGTACGTCCCGCCGCACGAGGCCGACGCGCCCTCGGCGGAGGACCACGCCGTCCTCAACGACGAGCACCGCCGGGTGCTGGTCGCCCTCAACGAACTCACCCAGCGTCAGCGCGAGGTGCTGGTGCTGCGCTACTGGTCGGATCTGTCCGAGGCGCAGATCGCCGAGACCCTGGGCCTGTCCCGGGGCGCCGTGAAGTCCACGGCGAGCAGGGCCCTGGACGCCCTGGAGAAGCAGTTGGAGAAGGCCCGATGAGCGACAAGCACCCCCACGACGAGACGCCCACCGAGCGCCTCCTGCGGGAGGCCCTGAACGCCAGGGCCTCGCAGGTGACCGCGCAGAGCCTGAAGCCGTCCGCGCCGCCGAGCACGCGGATCCGCCGCCTGAAGCCGGTGTACGCGGTCACCGTCCCGCTGTTCGGCCTCGCGGCCGGGGTGGCCGGCTTCCTCACCCTGCACTCCGCTCCCGACGCCACGAGGAAGGACGACGGTCCGGCCGCCACCGCGAGCGCCTCGCCGACGGCCGGCATCCCGCTGCCGGTGGAGACCACCCCGACCGAGTCCCCCGGTCCGACGGCGAGCAGCACCACGGCCTCTCCGCAGGACTTCCAGGACGGCGTGATCAAGGCGACCGTGGAGGGCCTGGGCAAGGGGACGAAGATGGCGGCCGGCGGCGACCCGGTCACCTTCTCGGTGACCTACACCAACACCGCGGAGGTCCGGTTCGACGTAGTGGCGCCGGTGGTCTCCGAGCAGCCGCAGGACAACGGCTGGTGCAACGATCCCGCCGCGCAGTCCACCCTCCAGCGCGACACCGGCGGCGGCTGGAAGGACCTGGTGAAGCCGGACACCGACCCGAGTTGGGCGGAGCACAGCCGGGAGAGCTCCTTCGCCCTGGAGCCCGGCGCGAGCCACACCGTCCGGTACCGGATCCGGCCGGCCGCGACGCACACCGTCGGGCCGGCGGCCCTCACGGTCTCCGCGTACGGACTGGCGGACCGTCGAGCGTACCGGCTGGGAACGGTGCAGGCCGAGGCGACGGTGGTCGACGACGCCCGGCCGACGGCGGCGCTGGTCTCCGGCCCGAGCGAGTTCGTGGCCGGCCGGACGACGACCGAGCTGGAGCTGGAGGTCCGCAACCCCACCGGCGCCTCGATGCCCTCGGCCGCACCGGTGGTCACCGTCCGCGACGAGTCGCCGATGCCGGGCGGCGGCGGCCGGCTGCGGGCGATCCGGGTGACGGCCGAGGCGCGGACGGCGGACGGCCAGTGGCGGAAGCTGACGACCTCCGACAGCGCCTGCGGCCGGGTGGTGGTGGACACCTCCTCGCTGCGGTCGGCCCTGGCACCCGGCGCGTCCGGGCGGTTCACCCTCCGCCTCGGCTACCTCATGGACCCCCGGGACTCGAGCGGGCAGTGGGTGCTGGGGCTCGGCGCGAACGCCGGCGGCCACGCCTCGGAGGTGGCGGAGGTCCGCCCGAAGATGACGTTCGCCATGTTCAACTGGACCCCGCCGGCGTCCCCGTCGGCCACTGCCAGCCCGAGCCCGAGCGCCACCCAGGGCCCGGCCCAGGGCGCGGTCCAGGGCGCGGCCCCGGGGACCACCGCCGGTCAGTGACCGCTGGTCGGTGACCTGGCCACACCAGGGCCGGGGGAACCGCGCGACGGACGGCAGGACGCCGAACCCGCGCCCGGTCCCCCCGGCCCCCGTGACCGGTCCCGACGCGCCGCTGCCCCGGGCGCGCGGGGCGGCCGGGGCAGCGGGTGGTGCGGGTGGAGGCCGGTCAGGTACCGGCGACCGCCACGGTGGTCACCGGGTCGATCGGGCCGGCCGCGCCGGGCACCTCGGTGTCCATCCAGGAGGACCAACGCCCGGCGGCGTAGTCGCCGTTGGCGTTGAGGACCCGCCCGCCGGCGACGCCGAACAGCCGCAGGCTGGTGCCGGTCCAGGTGACGGCGAGCTTGGTCACCGGGACGGTCTGCCCGGTGGCCCCGGAGACGTCGCCCCAGCCCGCCCAGACGCCGGCCGCGTAGTCGGCGCTGGCCTGCTTGACCTTGCCGTCGACCACGGCCAGCACGTACTGCTTGGAACCGGTCGAGACGGTGGCCAGGCCGGTGATCGTGCCGCTCAGCGGGCCGACCGCGCCGGTGATGTCGCCGTAGGACCACATGCCCCGGTTGTAGTCGCCGTCGGCCACGTGGATCCGGCCGTCGCTGCCGACGCCGTTGATGTGCAGCACGTTGCCGTTGGCGGCCGCCGCGATCTTCGTCAGGGCGCCGGTGGGCAGGCCGAGCGCGCCGGAGACGTCGCCCCACTGGTACCAGCGGCCGGCGCCGTAGTCGGCGGTCGCCTCCATGAGCCGGCCGCCGGACAGCGCCACCACGTGCATCTTGCTGCCGGTGGCGGCGACCGTCAGCTCGGTGACGGGCGAGGCCAGCGGCCCGGCCAGGCCGGTCACCTGGAGGTCGTACCAGGGGGACCACTCGCCGGTGGTGAGGTTCCGGTCGGCGGTGTAGACCCGGCCGCCCGCGAGCGCCACCGCGTGGACCTGGCCGCCCATGTAGAGCAGGGCGAAGCTCTGCTTCGGCTCCGGCGTCGGGCCGGCCGACGGGATCGGGTGGAACTGCTCCCAGACCCCGCGGGAGTAGTTGGCGCCCGCGTTGACCGGGCCGGAGCTGGTCTGCGCCAGCAGCTGCACCCGCTCACCGGAGGCCAGGACGTCGGTCGGCGCCGGCACCAGCTGGACGTCGTCGGCCGAGACGAAGGCGAGCCGGTGGTTGTACCGGATCGGGTAGTACTTCACACCGCCGGTGACCAGAGTGCGGTCGTGCGGCGCGCTGCCGTCCACGGTCGGGGCGTAGTAGAAGTCGCCGGCCACCGGGGTGGTGGAGGCCGGGACGTACGCATGGCCCGCGGGCAGCGTGGCGCTCAGCGCGACGATGTTCGGGTCCGGCGCCGGGACGCCGGCAGCCGTGTAGGCGCCGTACTCCGGGTACGAGCGGCCGTAGACCGCGACGCTGCCCAGGCCCGGCTTCGGGGTGAGCACGTACTGGCCGGGACGGTTGTCGGCCGAGGCGATGGTGCCGTCGTTCCAGAACCAGGCCTTCTGGCCGTTGTACCAGATCGCCGTCCACTGCCCCTGGATGTCGGCGACCACATAGCTGCCGCCCGCCACCGCCTTGTCGCTCCAGTCCGAGGCGTTCTGGGTGCCGCTGCCGATCAGCGGGCCGCCGGGGGAGCTGTACAGGTAGACGAAGTTCGCCGGCTGGGCCGGGACGTTGTTGATCACCGGCCGGTAGGCGTTGGAGAACGGCGGGTTGATGATGACCCGGCCGCCGACCACGTAGCCCTGGTCCGGCGTGGTGTGCGCGCCGAGCAGGTCCATGTAGTGGTTCCAGTCCCAGAAGGTGCCCGGGTCCCAGTGCATGCCGTTCACGGCGCTCTGGATCGGGCCCGGCACCTCGTCGTGGCCGATGACGTGCTGCCGGTCCAGCGGGACGCCGAACTTGTCCGCCAGGTAGCGGGTGAGGGTCGCCGAGGACTGGTACAGCTGCTCCGAGTACCAGCTGGCGCCGCTCAGCGCGAAGCCCTCGTGCTCGATGCCCACGCTGTGCATGTTGAGGGTCTTGTTGCCGGCGTGCCAGGCCACGTTCTTGTTCGCCACCATCTGGGTGACGTGGCCGTCGCTGGAGCGCAGCAGGTAGTGCGCGCTCGCGTAGCTGGCCGGGTTCTTGAACGTCGCCAGCGAGCCGGCGTAGCCGCCCTCGGTGTCGTGGATGACGATGTAGTCGATGTCCGAGCCGGTCCGCTCGGCCACCGAGTAGTTGCCGAAGTCGTTGACGTCGGCGCTGTTCTGCGCGTACCCGGCCGGCTGGAAGTCGCAGCTCAGCGTGGACGGGCACTCGATCGGGTCGCTCGCCGCGGCGGTGAGCGCGGTGCGGGCCGCGTCCCGCGAGGCCGGCTGGCGCTCCACCCCGCGGTCCACCGCCGGGCTGTGCGCGGCGGCGGCCGGGTCGGCGACGAGCGTCACCCGCTGGCCCTCGGAGGTGGTCCGGGCCGCGCCGACCTTGAGGGTGCCGAACACCCGGTCCGCGAACTCCCGCCCCTCGTCCGGGCCCTGGCCCTGCGCACCGCCGTTGCTGAAGGCGACCACAGCGCCGTACCAGGTGGCCGGGTCGCCGGACAGCGGCGACTTGGCCCTGCGCTGCTGCTCGGCGAGGAGCGCCGCGCCGCCGCGGATGCTCTGCAGGGTGTCCTCGCGCAGCTCCGCCGCCGGACGGCCGATCAGCTTGGCCGCCGCGTCCAGGGTGTGCAGCGCGGGGCCGTCCACCGGCGCCGCCGGGGCGGGCCTGGCCGCCTTGGCGCCCCGCCGGGGCTCGCCGTCACCGCGCAGGTCGACCTCCGGCTCGGCGGCCGCCTGCGCCGCCGCGACCGCCGCCAGGTCGACCTGGGTGAGGCCCATCACGTTGTAGTTGCCGGTGGTGCTCGGCCGGCCCTGGTGCGACTCCCAGCGGGTCTGCTGGTACGAGACCGCCAGCAGCAGGCTCTCCGGGACCTTGAACTCCTTGGCGGCAGCCGCGAACTGCGCCTGCAGCCCGGCCGGCGCGGCGGCCTGGACCGGGGCCGCGGCGGCGAACGTGCCCCCGCTCGCCGCCAGGCTGAGCGCGGCCGCCGAAGCCGTCACGGCCGCCGCCGTGCGCAGCGGTGACCGCGGCCGCGATATGTGCGTGTGATGCGTCAACGAACCGTCCGACCTTCCCTGTTCCACCAAACCGGATCGATGGGGAACGTACCAGCGCCCACCGACACCCCCGCACCCAGGGCGCCCCACGGCCGCCAGGTACGTCACGGCGCGTCAGACGGAAGGGCCGGCGCAGGCGGTGGGCGCGACCGGACACGTCCGTTGGCGCCGGGGAGCGGTGCCGCCGTCCGTCTCTGCCTTTCGGCAGAGACGGGGATCGGCCGCAGGGTGCACGCCGGTGCCGATCCCGGTATCGATACTGGTCAGCGTGGTCCGTACTCCTCAGCCCCGTCCCCCTGCCCCCGTCCCCGGACGCGCGCCCGGTGGCGCCCCGGGCCGGGCGGCCGCCCGTGCCGCGGGGGAGACGGCCGGGGTGGTGTCGGCCGGCCTCGGCGTCCTGCTCGCCCTCGCCGGCCTCGACCTGCTGCCGCACCCGTACCTCCAGCTCGCCGCCCTGGCCCTGGCGGCGGTGCTGCTCCCGCTGCGCCGCCGCCACCCCGAGGCCGTCCTGCTTGCCCTGGCCGCCCTGACCGGACTGGCCCCTTGCGCCGGTCCGGCCGCGGCGGCGGCCGCGTACACGGCGGCCCGCCGGACGGCCGAGGCACGCCGGCGGACCCGGCTGCTGACCGCGGCGGGCCTGCTGCTGGTGGCGGTGGCGACGCTCTCCGCGCCCCGGTTCGGGCCGGGCCCGGTCCCGTACGGGCTGGCGCTCGGCCTGGTGCTCACGCCCACCACCGTGCTCGTCCCCGGCCTGGTCGGCACCGCGTACGGGCAGCAGCGGCGCCTGGTACGGGCGTTGCGCGAGCGCGGGGACGCGGCCGAGCGGGCCCGCCGGCTCGCCGACAGCGAGGCCCGCACCCATGAGCGCTCCCGGATCGCCGCCGAGATGCACGACCTGGTCGGCCACCGGCTCAGCCTGATCTCGCTGCACGCCGGCGGGCTGGAGCTGGCCCTGGAGGGGGCCGACCCCGAGCTGCGCGAGGAGGCCGTCCTGGTCCGGCGGACCACCCGGGACGCCATGCGCGAGCTGCGGCAGGCCCTCGGCGTGCTCGGCCCGCTCGGCCGGGACACCGGGCCCGAGGCGCTCACCGACGCCACCGGCACCCGCGCCGACGTCGAGGCACTGGTGGCCGGATCCCGGGACGGCCAGATCGCCGTCCGCCTCGACTGGACCGGCCCCGACCTGGACGCCCGCCCGGCGCCGGTCCGCCGCGCCGTGCACCGGCTGGTCCGCGAGTCGCTGACCAACGTCCACCGGTACGCCGCCGCCGCGCACGTCACCGTGGCCGTGGCGCACGACACGGACACCGTCCGGGTCACCGTCCGCAACGGCGCCCCGCCCGCGCCCCCCGCACCCGCCGGCGGCCTGGGCACCGGCCGCGGACTCACCGGGCTCCGGGAACGGGTGGAACTGCTCGGCGGGAGCTTCGAGGCGGGCCCGCTGCCCTCCGGCGGCTTCCTGGTCGACGCCACCCTGCCCACCGAGCCCGGCGACACCCCCGCCCCCCGGCGGCCCGGCACCGAGACCCCCGCGCCGCCGGATGCCCGGGCGGACGCCGACCCCGGGCGGCGGACCGCGCAGGCGCTCACCCTCGCCCTCGGCCTGGCGGCGCTCAGCGTGCTCACCGCCCTCGGCACCGCCTTCGTGTACGCCTCCGCACCGCGCCCGGACGCCGGACCGCGCCCGCTGCCCGTGGTCGGCATGAGCTACGGCCAGGTGGCCGGCACCGGCGTGCTGGACAACGCCGCCGTCCGCGCCGCCGCCACCGGCCGTGAACCACCGCGCCCCGCCGGGGCGGTGGGCTGCATCTACCCGTTCAACGGCTCCACCGAGGCACACCCCGGCAGCCTGACCGTCGCCCGCTACTGCTTCGACACCACCGAGCACCTCATCGCCATCGACCGCTTCACCGTCCCGTCGGTCCGGGACGCCGCACCCTGGGAGACCCCGTGACCGAGGCCGCCACCCACCCGATCCGGGTCCTGCTCGCCGACGACGAGACGATGATCCGGCACGGCGTCCGCCTGATCCTCCGCCACGCCGAGGGCATCGAGGTCGTCGCCGAGGCCCCGGACGGCCGGCAGGCCGTCGACCTGGCCGCCGCCCACCACCCCGACGTGGTGCTGCTGGACATTCGGATGCCCGTCCGCGACGGCCTGGCCGCCATCGCCCCGCTGCTCGCCCTCGACCCCGCGCCGCGGGTGGTCATGCTGACCACCTTCGGCGACGAGGAGAACGTGGTCCGGGCGCTGCGGGAGGGCGCCGCCGGGTTCCTGCTCAAGGACGAGGGCCCGCAGGAGCTGATCCGCGCGGTCCGGGCGGCCGCCGCCGGGGACGCCGTGCTCTCCCCGGGCGTCACCGGCGCGGTCATCGGCCGGATGCTGCGCGGCGCCGACCCCGACCCGGCGGACGGCTCCGGCGAGGACGCGCGGATCGCCCGGCTCACCGCCCGGGAGCGGGAGGTCCTGGCGATGCTCGGCGAGGGCCTGTCCAACCAGGACATCGCCGTCCGGCTCGGCATCGGCACCGGCACGGTCAAGACCCACGTCGGCGCGATCCTGGACAAGACCGGGACGGCGAGCCGCGTCCAGGCCGCGCTGCTGGCCCACCGGACCGGCCTGGCCGGCTGAGTCCTCTGCCGTTCGGCAGACCCCGGCGGTCCGGCCTCTGCCCTCCGGCAGAGCGGCGACCGCCGGGTGCAGCCCTTTCGGCAGAGCCCAACTCCCGCCTCCGGGACGACATTTCCGCAGTCCAGGGCCGTGAGGATGGAGGTGTCCCTCCGGCCCGCGGACCGTCCGCGGCCCTCGCACCCGAGGTGGAGCAGCCATGCCACAACCCCTCCCGCCCTCCGGCCCCACGGCCCTCGAACCGGCCGCCCGCGCGGTGGACCTCACCAGGACGTACGGCCGGGGCGAGACCCGGGTCACCGCGTTGGACGCGGTGTCCGTGGAGTTCGCCCGCGGCCGGTTCACCGCCGTCATGGGGCCCTCGGGCTCCGGCAAGTCCACCCTGATGCACTGCATGGCCGGCCTGGACCGGGTGTCCTCCGGATCGGCCCGGATCGGCGGCGTCGAGCTGGCCTCGCTGAACGACCGCCAACTCACCCGGCTGCGCCGGGAGAAGGTCGGCTTCGTCTTCCAGGGCTTCAACCTGCTGCCCACTCTCACCGCCCTGGAGAACATCACCCTGCCGCTGCGGCTGGCCGGACGGCATCCCGACACCGCCTGGCTGGACACCGTGGTCGCCACCGTCGGCCTCGCCGGCCGGCTCGCCCACCGCCCCTCCGAGCTCTCCGGCGGTCAGCAGCAGCGCGTCGCCGTGGCCCGGGCCCTGGCCTCCCGCCCGGAGATCGTGTTCGCCGACGAGCCCACCGGCAACCTCGACTCCCGCTCCGGCGCCGAACTGCTCGGCTTCCTCCGCGACTCGGTCCGCGAACTCGGCCAGACCGTGGTCATGGTCACCCACGACCCGGCCGCCGCCGCCCACGCCGACCGGGTGGTGTTCCTCGCCGACGGCCGGCTGGTGGACGACCTGCCCGAGCCGACCGCCGGCGCCGTTCTGGACCGGATGCTCGCCTTCGAAGCCCCGGCCGCCGCCCGGTGAGCCCGCACCCCGTCCCGCCGCCGTCCGACCCCGGCGGCGCTCGTACCCGGACCCGCACCCGTACCCGTCGAAAGCCCGTCATGCCGCGAACCCCCTCACCGCGTACCGCCCTGCTGCGCACCGCCCTGCGCAACGCCCTCGCGCACAAGGCCCGGCTGGCCATGACCGTCCTCGCGGTCTGCCTCGGGGTCGCGTTCGTCTCCGGCTCCCTGGTCTTCGCCGACTCCACCACGGCCGCGTACCGCGCCTCCCTGGCCAGGAGCTACGCCGGCATCGCCGTCACCGTGGAGCCCGTCTTCCGCCCCGGTGCCCCGGAGCAGGACGGCGTCCTGGACGACGCGCTCGCCGCCCGGCTGGCCGCCGTCCCCGGGGTCGCCGCCGTCCGCCCGGCGGTCGACGGCTCGGTCACCCTGGCGGCGAAGGACGGCCGCCCGATGCGCGCCGACCAGCCGATGGGTCGCCTCGCCGCCGGGTACGTCCCGGGCCCCGACGGCACCGACGCCCGCCTCCCACTGACCGCCGGACGCGCCCCGCGCACCGCCGAGGAGGTGGCCCTGGACCGCGGCACCGCCGAAGCCGGCGGCTACGTCCTCGGCGACACCGTCACCCTGGCCGTGGACGGTCCGGTCCGGCGGATGCGCCTGGTCGGGACGGTCGCCGGCGGCGACCCCCGGGTCACCTCCGGCGGCACCCTCGCCGTGTTCGACCGGGCCACCGCACAGGAACTGTTCGCCACCCCCGGCCACTACACGGCCCTCGACCTCGCCGCCACGCCCGGCACCGACCGGGCCGACCTCGCCCGGCGGATCGGCGCCCTCCTGCCGCCCGGCCGGGCCGAGGCCGCAACCGCCGCCGCGAAGGCCGCCCAGCAGTCCGTCTACATCGACGCCCGCACCCGCAGCCACGCCCGGTTGCCCCTGGTGTTCGCCGCGGTGTCGCTGTTCATCGGCTCGTTCCTGATCGCCAACACCTTCACCATGCTGGTCACCCGGCGCTCCCGGGAGATCGCGCTGCTCCGCGCGATCGGCGCCACCCGCCGCCAGGTGGTCCGCTCGGTGCTCGCCGAGGCGGCACTGATCGGCCTGGCCGCCTCCGTGGCCGGATTCCTGCTCGGGCTGGGCGTCGCCGCCGCCCTGCCCGGCCTGCTCGAAGGCGCGGACGACCCGCTGCCCCGCGGTCCGCTGGTGATCGGGGCCGCGCCGGTGCTGGCCTCCCTCGCGGTCGGCGTCGGCGTCACCGTCCTCGCCGCCTGGCTGCCCTCCCGCCGCGCCGCCCGGATCGCCCCCGTCGAGGCGATGCGCAGCGCCGAGCAGCCGCCCGCCCCGGCCCGGTCCCGGCTCCGTGCGGCGGCCGGCGCCGTCCTGCTGCTGGGCGGCACCGGGCTGCTGGTCTCGCTGCGGCACGCCGAGAACGCCTCGGACCGCAACCTGCGGACCGCGCTGCTCGGCTGCGGCCTGCTGGTGACCGGCCTGATCGCGCTGGCCCCGCTGCTGGCCGGCCCGGTGATCCGCCTCCTCGGCCGGCTCACCGCCCGGTTCGGCGTCCCCGGCGACCTGGCCCGGGACAACGCCCTGCGCGACCCCCGCCGGACCGCCGCCACCGCCGCCGCCCTGATGATCAGCACCGCGCTGGTGGCCGGACTCGCCGTCATCGACCACTCCTCCCGCCGGGCCCTGGACGCCCAGGCGGCGGCCGGTCTGAGCGCCGACTACGTGATCGGCACCCGCACCCCCACCACCGCCGTGGACGCGGCCGCGGTACGGCGGATCGCCGCGCTGCCCGGGGTCGCGGTCGCCTCGGCCGTCGCGGACTCGACGCTCTCCGCCGGCGCCCTCACCCGGCAGGTGTCCGGCGTGGACCCGAGGACCGTCGGCGCCGTGATGAACCTCCGCTTCACCAGCGGCTCCGCCCCCGACCTCGGCCCGGGCCGGATCGCCGTCTCCGCCGGCTTCGCCCGGGAGGCGCGGATCGGCACCGGCGACCGGATCACCGCGAGCATCGGCCCCGGCGGGGAGGACCGCCCCTACACGGTGGTCGGCGTCTACCAGGACAACCCCACCGCCCGGGACGTCCTCGCCGACCGCGGCGACGTCCAGCGCGACAGCCTCCTGCCGGACTCCGTCCAGCGCGTCCTGGTGACCGCCGACCGCTCCACCGCCGACCGCTCCACCACCGCGGCGGGCCTGGAGAGGCGGCTGCGCGAGGCCGTGGACGGCAGCCCGTTGCTGACCGTCCGCGACCGCGCCCGGCTGGTGGAGGACCAGGCCGGGGTGGCCGGCGAGCTGATCACCCTGGTCCTCGGACTGCTCGGCATCGGCGTGGTCGTCTCCGCCCTCGGCATGGTCAACACCCTCGCCATGGCGGTCGCCGAACGGACCCGGGAGATCGGCGTGCTGCGCGCCCTCGGCATGGACCGGGCCGCCGTCCGCCGGATGATCCGCCTGGAGTCGCTCACCGTCGCCGCCTACGGCACCCTGCTGGGCCTGGCCGCCGGCCTGTTCGGAGCCTGGCGGGTCAGCGGGCTCGCCAACGGCGCCATCCCCCAGTACGCCTTCGCCCTGCCCTGGGGCACCCTCGCCCTGGTCGTCCTCCTCTCGCTGGCGGTCGGCGCCGCCGCGGCCGCCCTCCCGGCCCGCCGCGCCGCCGCCCTCGGGCCGCTGGAGGCCGTCACCGAGGCCTGAGGCCGCGGCCGGTCCGGCGGACGGGCCGTCCGATTCGCCCGAGCGGCTGTGCGGTCAGGTTGCGGCGGGGCGGACGCGGTGGGTGCCGGTGACGGCCATGACCAGGGAGTACAGCGAGGTGCCCGCGGTGATGAAGAGGCGGTTGTTCTTCGGCCCGCCCCAGGCGATGTTGGAGACGGTCTCGGGGACGAGCAGCCGCCCGATCAGCGTGCCGTCCGGGTCGTAGCAGTGCACCCCGTCGTCCAGGGCGGCCGCCCACAGGCGGCCGCCGTCGTCGAAGCGGATGTTGTCGAAGCTGCCGGCCCGGGCCTTGGCGAACACCTCGCCGCCGGAGAGGGTGCCGTCCTCGCGCACATCGAAGACGCGGATGTGCCGCTGCCGGCTGTCCGAGACGTACAGCTGCCGCTCGTCGGGGGAGAGGACCAGCCCGTTGGGGCCGGTGAAGCCGTCCGCGGCCAGCCGGACCCCGCCGTCGGCGGGGTCGATCCGGTAGACGTGGCAGGCGCCGATCTCACTCTCGGCGCGGTGGCCCTCGTAGTCGCTGGTGATGCCGAAGTCCGGGTCGGAGAACCAGATCGAGCCGTCCGAGTGCACCACCGCGTCGTTGGGGGAGTTGAACCGCTTGCCGCAGTAGCGGTCGGCCAGCACGGTGATCGACCCGTCGTGCTCGGTCCGGGTCACCCGGCGGTTGCCCTGCTCGCAGCTGATCAGCCGGCCCTCGCGGTCCAGGGTGTTGCCGTTGCTGTGGCCGGCGGGGGAGCGGAAGACGCCGACCGTGCCGGTGGCCTCGTCCCAGCGCAGCATCCGGTCGTTGGGGATGTCGCTCCAGATCAGCTGGCGCCACGCCGGCAGGTAGACCGGCCCCTCCGCCCAGCGGCAGTCCCCGTACAGCTTCTCCAGCCGCAGGTCGCCGTTGGCGCACTTCCCGGTACGGAAGCGATCATCCAGGATCTCGTACAGGCCGTACTGGATTTCACCGGACACAGTCCACCCCTTGTCGTCTATGACAGAACCTTGTTCGGTTCGGCAAGAGTATGGCAGAAGGCGATATGGTTCCGACATGGCATCGGAGAACCTCGACGAGACCGACCGCGCCCTCATCGCCCTGCTCCAGCAGGACGCCGGCCAGGCGTACGCCGCCCTGGGCAAGGCCGTCGGACTGTCCGCGGGCGCCACCCACGACCGGGTCCGCAAGCTTCGCGAGCGCGGCGTCCTGCGGCGGACCACCGTGGAGGTCGACCCGGCGGCGCTCGGGCTCGGCGTGCTCGCCTTCGTGATGGTCGACTCCTCGGCCTGGATGGGGGATTCGGCCGAGGCCTTCGCCGCCATCCCGGAGATCGAGGAGGCCCACGTCATCGCCGGCAGCGCCTCCGTCCTGGTGAAGGTCCGCACCGCCACCACCGAGCGGCTCCAGGACGTACTGCGCCGCCTGTACGCCGTCGACGGCGTCAGCGGCACCCAGGCGACCGTCGTCCTGGAGACCTTCTTCGAGCGCCCGCCGTCGCCCGGCGTGTAGCGCCCGGCGGTGCAGCGCCCCCGGGTGGGCCGTTCGTTCCCGGGGATGTGCTGCGCTGCCGCTCGATTCCGCTGAACTCCGCAGGGGGCCGCCCGGTTGGGCCGTCCGGCTGAGCCCCCGCGCGCCGCGGGCCCGGTCGGCCGGCGTACCGGGCTACGGTCGGCTGGCCCGTCCGTCCCAGGGGAGAGCGATGCCGAGGTCCAGCCGGTTCCGGTCGCGGTGGCTGAGTGCCACCGCGGGACTCTGCCTGCTCGGCTCCGTCCTGGCCGGCTGCGGGGGCGGCGCCGAGGGCGGGCCGGTGAAGCTCAACTGGTACAACTTCCCCGACGACTCCGGCGCCCTCCAGGAGGCCGCCGACCGGTGCAGCCAGCAGTCCGGCGGCCGCTACACCGTCACGTACAACAAGCTGCCGCGCGGCGCCGACGGCCAGCGCCAGCAGCTGGTGCGCCGGATGGCCGCGCACGACGAGACGGTGGACATCCTCGGCCTGGACGTCACCTGGCCCGCCGAGTTCGCCGAGGCCGGCTGGATCAAGGAGTGGACCGGCACCCTGAAGGACCGGGCCACCGAGGACACCCTCACCGCGGCCGTCCAGACCGCCACCTGGCAGGGCCGCCTGTTCGCCGCCCCGTACAACTCCAACACCCAACTCCTCTGGTACCGCGACGACCTGGTGCCCACCCCGCCCAGGACCTGGGCCGAGATGCTCGCCCAGGCCGAGGCGCTGGCCCAGCAGGGCAAACCGCACTACGTGGAGATCCAGGGCGCCCAGTACGAGGGCCTCACCGTCTGGTTCAACACCCTGGTCACCAGCGCCGGCGGCTCGATCCTCACCCCCGACGCCCAGGCCCCCTCGCTCGGCCCGCCCGCCGTGGTCGCCGCCGGGGTCATGCGCGACACCGCCACCTCGGCCGCCGCCGACCCCTCCCTGCCCAACCAGATGGAGGACCAGAACCGGCTGGCGATGGAATCCGGCACCGCCGCCTTCGAGCTCAACTACCCCTTCGTCTACCCCTCGATGAAGGCCAACCAGCCCGAGCTGTTCCCGCACTTCCGCTGGGCGCCGTACCCCGCCGTGCTGCCCGACCGGCCGGCCTCCGTGACCATCGGCGGCATCGACCTCGCGGTGGGCGCGTACAGCCGGCAGCCCGACCTCGCCTTCGAGGCCGCCCTCTGCCTGCGCGACCGCGAGAACCAGCTCACCAACGCCCTCAAGGGCGGCCTGCCGCCCTCCCTGCGCAGCCTCTACCAGGCGGCCGAACTGACCGAGAGCTACCCGTTCGCCGCCGAGGTGCTGGCCGCCCTGGACAACGCCAGCATCCGCCCGCAGACCCCCGCCTACCAGAACGTGTCGATCGCCATCTCGCACACCCTCTCCCCACCCGCCGAAATCCGACCGGAGCGCACCGTGGCCGACCTCCGCGGGCAGATCGAGGACGCGCTGGACTCCAAGGGGCTGATCCCGTGACCCCCTCCACCGCGCTCGGCGACCGCGCCGCCCCGAAGACCCCGGAGCTGTCCGAGGGCGCCCGCCAGGAACGCCGCCTCGGCCTGCTGCTCTGCGCCCCCGCCGCCGTCGTCATGCTCGCCGTCACCGCCTACCCGATCGCCTACGCCGTCTACCTCTCGCTGCAGCGCTACGACCTGCGCTTCCCGCAGCAGGCCCACTGGGTCGGCCTGGCCAACTACGGCGCCGTGCTGAGCTCCGAGTTCTGGTGGCAGGCCCTGTGGGTGACCGTGCTGATCACCGTGGTCTCGGTGGCGATCGAACTGGTCCTCGGCATGGCCCTCGCCCTGGTGATGCACCGCGCGGTCTTCGGCCGTGGCACCGTCCGCACCGCGGTCCTCATCCCGTACGGCATCGTCACCGTGGTCGCCGCCTACTCCTGGCAGTACGCCTGGACCCCCGGCGTCGGCTACCTCGCCGCCCTGCTGCCCGAGGGCAGCGCCCCGCTCACCGACCAGTGGCAGGCGATCGGCCTGATCATCCTCGCCGAGGTGTGGAAGACCACCCCGTTCATGGCCCTGCTGCTGCTCGCCGGCCTCGCCCTCGTCCCGGAGGAGACCGTCCGCGCCGCGATGGTGGACGGCGCCGGCTTCAGCCAGCGGCTGCGGCTGGTCGTCCTCCCGCTGATGAAGCCCGCCATCCTGGTCGCCCTGCTCTTCCGCACCCTGGACGCCTTCCGGATCTTCGACAACATCTACGTGCTGACCGGCGGTTCCAACGACACGGGGTCGGTGTCGATCCTCGGCTACGACAACCTCTTCACCGCCCTCAACCTGGGCATCGGATCGGCGATCTCGGTCCTGATCTTCCTCTGCGTGGCGATCATCGCCTTCGTCTTCATCAAGGTCTTCGGCGCCGCCGCGCCGGGTGGCGAACCGGAGCGCCGATGAGCAGCCGCACCCGCACCCTCACCAGCTGGGGCGTCGCCAACCTGATCGTCCTCCTCTACGCCCTCTTCCCGGTCTGGTGGATCGTCGCCCTCTCCTTCAAGGACCCCAGCACCCTCACCGACGGCGACTTCATCCCCCGGGAATGGACCTGGGAGAACTACCGGGGTATCTTCCAGACCTCCGAGTTCACCCGCGCCCTGGTCAACTCGATCGGCATCTCGGTCATCGCCACCACCATCGCCGTGGTCCTCGGCACCATGGCCGCCTACGCGGTGGCCCGGCTGCGCTTCCCCGGCAAGCGGCTGCTGATCGGCGTCTCCCTGCTGATCGCGATGTTCCCGCCGATCTCCCTGGTCTCCCCGCTGTTCACCATCGAGCGGGCCCTCGGACTGTTCGACACCTGGGCCGGGCTGATCATCCCCTACATGACCTTCTCGCTGCCGCTGGCGATCTACACCCTGTCGGCGTTCTTCCGCGAGATCCCCTGGGACCTGGAGAAGGCGGCCAAGGTGGACGGCGCCACCCCCTGGCAGGCCTTCCGCCTGGTCATCGCCCCGCTGGCCGCACCCGGCGTCTTCACCACCGGCATCCTGGTCTTCATCTTCTGCTGGAACGACTTCCTCTTCGCCATCTCGCTGACCTCCACCACCTCGGCCCGCACCGTCCCGGCCGCCATCGCCTTCTTCACCGGCAGCTCGCAGTTCCAGCAGCCGACCGGGTCCATCGCGGCCGCCGCCGTGGTCATCACCATTCCGATCGTGATCTTCGTCCTGCTGTTCCAGCGCCGCATCGTCGCCGGCCTCACCGCCGGCGCAGTCAAGGGATGAGCCCGCCCCACCGGGCGGCTCGGGAAGGCGAACCGTGGCCGAGATCGTCCTCGACGGCATCACCAAGCGCTACCCCGACGGCGCCCTCGCCGTCAGCGACTTCAACCTCACCATCGCCGACGGCGAGTTCGTCATCCTGGTCGGCCCGTCCGGCTGCGGGAAGTCCACCACCCTCAACATGATCGCCGGCCTGGAGGACATCACCGAGGGCACCCTGCGGATCGGCGGACAGGTCGTCAACGACCGCGCCCCCAAGGACCGCGACATCGCCATGGTCTTCCAGAGCTACGCCCTCTACCCGCACATGAGCGTCCGCGACAACATGGGCTTCGCGCTGCGCCTGGCCAAGGTCGACAAGGCGACCATCACCGCCAAGGTCGAGGAGGCCGCCCGGATCCTCGACCTCACCCGGCACCTCGACCGCAAACCCGCCAACCTCTCCGGCGGCCAGCGCCAGCGCGTCGCCATGGGCCGCGCCATCGTCCGCGACCCCAAGGCCTTCCTGATGGACGAGCCGCTCTCCAACCTCGACGCCAAACTCCGCGTCCAGATGCGCACCCAGATCGCCGCCCTGCAACGGCGCCTGGGCACCACCACCGTGTACGTCACCCACGACCAGGTCGAGGCGATGACCCTCGGCGACCGGGTGGTGGTCATGCGCGGCGGTCTCGTCCAGCAGGTCGGCTCCCCGCAGCACCTGTACGACGCACCCGTGAACCTCTTCGTCGCCGGCTTCATCGGCTCACCCGGCATGAACTTCCTCGCCGCCACCCTGGAGCAGGGCGCGCTGCGCACCTCGCTCGGCGACCTGCCGCTCGACGACCGGCTGCGCCGCACGCTGGAGGAGGCCGACGCGCCGCGCGAGCTCATCGTCGGCATCCGCCCGGAGTCCTTCGAGGACGCCGCCCTGGTGGACCAGCACGCCGCCGGCATCACCTGCACCGTCACCGTCGACGTCCGCGAGTCGGTCGGCTCCGACGTGTACGTGCACTTCACCGAGGAGGGCGGCCCGGCCCGGACCGAGGAACTCGCCGAGCTGGCCGCCGACTCGGGCCGGGCCGACACCGGGGTGCAGGAACAGCGGGTGGTGGCCCGGCTGAACACCGCCACCCGGGCCGCCGAGGGCCGGCCGGTGGAGCTGTGGGTGGACACCGCGCGGATCCACGTCTTCGACCCGCGCAGCGGCGCCAACCTGACCCGCCGGGAGCAGGACGGGAGCTGAGACCCGCCGCCGCGCCGGGAAGCCGGTCAGCGCACGGGTCGGCGCACGGGTCGGCGGCCTCCACGCCGCAGCCCGACCACGCCCAGGGCCAGCGCGACGAGGAACACGACGACACCGATCGCCAACAGGTACGCCAGGCCGTCGGCGACCACGCCGATCAGTCCGAGCACGATCGCGGCGATGATCAGCAGCAGCACTCCCACCATGTCCCCGGCCTCCCGTCCGTGCCTCAGCGGCGGGCCAGACGGCGCTCGCCGCCCGCGCCCGGCGCGTAGTCCAGCTGGTAGTGCGCGAAGACCTCCGGCTCCCGTTCGGCCTCCAGCACGCCGTCCGTCGGGATCGCCGGGGCGTCCTTGACCGGCGACCGCGGGAAGGCCACCCGCAGGTAGCCGGGGCCGACCGTCGCGTCGGCCAGGGGCACGAACACCAGCCGGTGGCGGGTCGGCAGTCCGACCGTCACCGTCCCGAAGGCGGCCTGGTCCGTGCCCGTGTCCACGTAGACGGACTCCAGGGTCCCGATCCGCCTGCCGCGGTCGTCGACCACGTCGTGCCGGCGCCACTCCCTGATGTCGGCCATCCCGATCATCCCGCTGCCTCCGCGCTCGGTGTCGGCGGTCCCGCGGCTCCCCGGGACCGCCGTCGACCGGCACCGCTCGGGGAACCGGGACCCGGCTCCGGAGGGGCGGCTACCCGGGATTCCCCGAGCCATGCCCGGGCCGGTGCTGTGACGGCCGCAGCCGCTACGGCTGGGCCGGGGGGAGGTCGGCGGGGTCGATGGCGGGGCCGAGGCCGTTCAGGAGGGGGCGGGAGCGGCCGAGGGCGTCGATGTCGGAGCCGAGTTCGAGCGCGGCACCGATCCAGGCGGCGCCGAACGCCCAGACCGACAGCCACTCGCAGAGGTACAGCGGCCGGATCTCCCAGTCCGCGCCCACACCGGTCAGCCCGGTGACCACGGCCAGTGCGCCGAACAGCAGGATCAGCGCACCGGCCACCAGGTAGCCGCGGCTCACCCAGGGCCGCTGCACGTAGTGCGGGTTGCGGAAGGAGTGGATGCAGAACATCGCCAGGACGAACAGCAGCAGCCCGGCGAGGACGAGGTGGAGGACGCCGACGGTCTCCTGGAAGGCCGTGGCGCCGTGGGGCGCGGTGGGGAACAGGGCGACCCCGAGCGCGAACACCCCGGCCGCCGTGCTCCAGCGGTCGTCCCGGCGGTCGAAGCGGTAGCAGATCAGGAACACGCCGAGGGCGCACAGGCTGCCGACGAGGATGTTCCGGGTGCTGGTGTAGTAGGCGCCGCTCATCGAGCCGGGCCAGAAGTCGGTGGTGTCCTGGCCCCTGAGCTCGGCGAACAGCCAGTTGCCCAGGGGCAGTGCCAGCGGGAGCAGGACGCCGATCACGCCGACGCCGAGGCGTAGCCGCATGACGGTCCGTTCGTCCTGGGTGGTGCCGTCCCGGGCGTCGAGCGATTCGCCGCGCCGGGTTCTCTCCGCGCGCCAGTCGTGGGTCACGGGTGCCTCCTCGTCCTCCCGGACACCACGCTCCCGACCACGCGCCGCGCGCGTGGACGGAAGCGGGGTCGGTGGTCCGCCGGTCGACGCCGGCTGTCACCTGGTGTACCCGGGTGGTCGCATGACGTACCCCGCGAATGGCCACATTTCGCTCACGGACCGAGCACGGCCCGCGCCGGCGCTGGTCGGCCGGCGCTGCTCAGCCCGCGCTGGTCAGCCGGTCGGGGCCTGCCAGGGCTGGAACCACGGGTCGGGCCACTGCTCGGCGGCGGCCAGCAGGGGGAACAGCGTGGCGCCGTCGATGGATTCGCGGATGATGTCGGCGTGACCGCCGTGCCGGGAGGTCTCCTCGATCAGGTGCAGCAGCACCCAGCGGACGGACCAGTTCTCCACGTCGGCGGGGAACCACGGCAGACCCTGGGGGACGGGCACGGCCTGGCCGAGGTCGGCGATCTCGGCGATCACCGCGTCGGTCTCCCAGGCTGCGGCCTCGTACTGGTCCAGCACGTCCGCCAGCGTCTCCTGCGCGGTGAGCGCGAACTCGGCGGAGTCGTCCTCCTCCGCCGTCCGCTGGGGGCCGCGCTGCCGCTGGAGGATCAGGTCGGTCCAGCCGGCCTCGCATCGTGCGGCGTGCTTGATGAGACCGCCGATGCTCAGTGCACTGGCGGTGGGGGTCGTCCTGGCCTGATCGTCCGTCAGTCCATGGGCGGTGGCGCGCAGGGCCTGGCGCTGCTGGGTGAGGTAGGCGAGCAGGCCTTCGCGCTCGTCGGCGATCGGCGGTACGTGTGCGGGCATGGGGCTGACCCTCTCGCCTGGAGAAAGGGCTGGTCAACCCCCCCGTGAAAAAAGTTTCAGCTTCTTGCGCAAGCAGCCGTGTACGGCGAGGCGGGGTGACAGTAAGGTCTTGCGGAAAGTTGCTGCAAGAACTTGCACCGCGCGAGAGGGTCCCGTCATGCCGAGAGTCGTCCCGCCCGTCGCCGACGAGCGCGCCGCGCTGACCGCCTACCTGGCCCATCAGCGGCGCTCGCTGCGGGTCACCGCCTACGGTCTGACCGAGGAGCAGGCCCGGGCGGCGGCCTCCGCCAGCGAGCTGAGCATCGGTGGTCTCATCAAGCACGCCGCACGGTGCGAGGGCTTCTGGACCGACCTGATCCTGCGGCAGGAAGGGGCGGACGAGTCGGGTGCGGACGAGTTCCGGCTCGCCCCGGACGAGACCCTGGCCGAGGTCCTGGCCGCGTACGCGGAGGCGGCCGAGCGGACCGACGCGGTGATCGCCGGAGTTGCGGACCTCGGGCAGGCCGTTCCGGTGCCGCCGGGGGCTCCCTGGATCCCCGCGGAGGTCACGGAGTGGTCGGTCCGCTGGGTCCTGCTGCACCTGATCGAGGAGACGGCACGGCACGGCGGTCACGCCGACGTCATCCGCGAATCCATCGACGGCGCGACCTTCGACCCGCTGCTCGCCGCGGCCGAGGCGTGGCCCGACCCCTGGGTCCGGCCGTGGGAACCCGCGTCCCCGGTCGTCGGCTGACCGGTGACCGGGTTCTACAGACGGACGCTCAGCTCGACGGTGACCTCGTCCCCGCTCGCCAGCCCCTGCGGCTTGCGCACGGCGTTCTTCACCGGCAGCAGGTATCCGCCGTCCTTCGGGAAGAGCGAGGTGGTGAAGGCCGTCCCGCCGATCCGGGCCTCGACCGGGACGACGCCCCAGCCGTAGGTGGCCATCGCCGCCACGTCCCGGATGTCGGCGGCCTGTTCCTCGGGCACCGGGACGAAGAAGTAGGGCGAAGGCCCCCGCCACTCGATCACATGGCTGACGAAGACGACGTCCACCGGGCCGGTCCGTTCCCTCGTAGGTGTCCAACTCCCGGTCAGCGTAGCGGTGGTCGCCGAGCCGGCTGAACGGGGTGGGGGCAGGGGGCGGAGCGTGCCTACCCTGCGGCCTGCCGGGTCAGGCGCCACGGGGTGCCATCCCCGTGGTGGACGGTGAGGACCGGGTGGTCGAAGGTGCCGCCGGTGACGATCGCGACGAGGTCGCTCCGGTTGCTGCTGTCGCGGAGGCAGGAGGTGGTGGCCTCCTTCCGGTCCAGCCAGACCTGGACCGACGTGGACATCTGCGGGTAGTCGAGCCGCCAAGGTCCCTCCTCCGTGCACGTTCCCCGGCGGAGGACGTAGTGCCAGCCCCCGGGCGCAGCATCGGCCAGGGCGAGGGTGACCTCGTGCTCGTGGTCGGCCCAGCCCCCGGTGAAGTCCACGTTTTCCATGCGGTACTGCGAGGAGACGGCGACGGCCGCCACCAGCGCGACGGCGGACGCGGCTGCCGCGGTCATCCCGCCGTGGTGCCGCCCGATCGGCGGGGAGTCGGGGGCGGCCGCACGCGATCTCCGGCGCAGGTTGAGGAACACGGCGACCGTGCCGGCCAGCGGTGCGAGTGCGCCCCAGGTCAGCCAGCTGCCCGTGCCCGCCGCCAGCGTCATCACCACCATCGCCGCCAGGCCGACGACCACGGCGACCGCCCACCAGGCCGCCTCGCCGCAGCGGCGCCCGAGCGTGAACGCGAACAGCAGCAGCGCCGCGAGTTCGGCCAGCAGGGGCAGGCCCCCGCCCGCGTAGTCCGGACGCAGCAACTCGGGCTCTGCGAAGGCGAACCCCGCCACCAGCCCCAGTATCTGCGCACCGACCGCCCACCACAGCGCGACGTCGAGCCGCCGCTGCGAGACCCCCTCCATGCACCCTCCCTTGAACGCGTTCAATTATCGCGGCGACAGGCTAGCGGAGAACCGCCGAGCAGGTCACGCCCGCTCCCGCGGGCCGGACTGGCCGAGCTGCCGACCGGGTGCGAGACGCAGGGCGCGCGGGCCGTCCCGGTGGCCGTGGTGATCGAACCCGAGCGGGCCGTCAACCCGGTCCTGGTACCGCAGGGCATCACCACCCTCGCCGTCCTCGCCACCAGGGCCGGCGAGTACGGGCTGCCGCTGGCCTTCGACGCCACCGCCGTCCAACCGCTCACCGTCCGCTTCGGCGCGCGCGACCTGGTCTACGGCGGGACGGGCGGCAGCACCGAACCGCACCGCCAGGGCCACCCGGTCAACGTGGTCGAACGGGCCGACCCCGCCGCCGGGGCCGTCCGCGACGACGACCTCGACCTGCTGCTCCACAGGCCTGCGTGAAGGGCGCGTACACCGACCCGGGCAGCGGGTGCACGTACCGCTTCTTCGGGTGCGACGCGGTGCGGGTGGTGTCGTTCCCGCCGCAGTAGGTCCTGTCCGGTCCCCGAGGCCCGGTCCGCGCCACCCGCTACGGGGGCCGGGCCTCGGGGCCGCGCGGGTCGTGGGTGGGGTACGGGTCGGGGGTGGCGGCCCGGGCCGAGGGAACGGCCGGGCCGCCGGGTGCGCCGGTTGGGACGGCGCCTCACAGCGGGTGCCACCGGTCCTGTTCCACCAGGGCCCGGCCGCACCTCCGAAGCCGCACACTCTGCCACGGAAGCCGCCCGCCGGGAAGCGGGCCGCACCCCCGTTCTCGCGGGCTCCCGTCGCCGCCTGGGCCGGCCGGTGCCGGCTGATCCGACGGGTGCGCGGTGAAACCGCTGGTCGGCGCCCTGACCACCCGCTCGAAGGGCGAGCGGTGGTGGCCACCCGCGAGGTGGGGCTCACGGGCGGCCGGTCAGTGGGGTGTGGTCGGTCAGGCGAGCTGCCAGCGCTGGAGGGGGGCGGCGGTGTCGGGTTGCTGGGTGACCGCCGCGCCGTCGACGGTGGAGGCGGTGGTGAGGAGCAGGCCGCTCTTCTTGGAGGCGATGGTGTAGTCGCCGCCGGGGAGCGGGGTGAGGAGCCAGCGCTGGTTGTCGGTGCCGGTGCAGGTCCACTGGATGACGGCGGCGCCGGCGGCGGTGGAGCCGCCGTTGACGTCGGCGCAGAGCTGGGAGGCGGCGTTGACCAGGGTGTAGCTGCCGTCGGCGTCGGCGGTGAGCTGCCACTGCTGGTTGGTGCCGCCGTGGGTGGCCCAGGTGATCAGTTGGGTGCCGGTCTTGGTGGAGCTGCCAGGGACGTCGAGGGCTTTGCCGCCGACGGACAGGACGTGGGTGCCTGCCGGTCCGCCGGGAGCGTAGACCTCGAACTCGTAGAGGGAGTAGCCGTAGGTGGTGCCGCGCTGGGTGGCGTACAGGCGGATGTAGCGGCCGGAGCCGGTGAGGCCGGTGAGGTCCTGGGTGCCGCCGGTGCCGGTGGTGGTGGAGTAGACGGTGCGCCAGGTGACGGCGTCGTCGGAGAGCTGGATCTGGAAGGCCCTGCCGTAGGCGGCCTCCCAGCGCAGCACGACCCGGCCGACGGTCCGGGTGGAGCCGAGGTCGACCTGGAGCCACTGCGGGTCGCTGTAGGTGCTGGACCAGCGGGTGGCGCCGTCGCCGTCGGTGGCGGAGGCGGCGGGGAAGTTGGGGGTCTCGGTGCTGGAGGCGGTGGCGGGCTTGTTGCGGGCGAGGTTGCCGGGCTGGGAGGCCCCCGGCCAGGCGGGGTTGTGGCCGACGGCGGTGACGATCGGGGTGAAGCCGGCGTAGGAGGCGGCCGGCTTGGGGGAGCCCCAGGTCTGCTGCGCGAGGCCGCGCAGCGGGTACATGATGCCGGCGGCGATCTGGTCCTCGGTCTCGGCGTTCGGGTTGTCGCACCAGACGTGGATCAGTGAACCGGGGTTGCGGGTGGGGTCGGTGAGGGTGTTGCCGCCCTGGAAGAGGTCCGGGTTCCAGGTCTCGTACATCCACTTGGTGTCGGGCTTGGCGCCGCCGAGGACGTAGTAGGTGGGTGTCCAGGACTCGTTGGCGACGGTGTGTCCGGCGGCGGCCAACTGCTGTGGTGTGAGGCCGTAGTCGTACCAGTACTCGACGAGGATGTCGGCGTTCGGCGTGATGGTGCCGTCGCCGGACTTGATGCCGTCGTTCCACATCCGCGTGGTCTTGCCGCCCGCCCGGACCAGGGCGTCGGACCAGTTGACGAAGCCGTAGTACGTGTCCTTGGCGGTGGCGTCGGCGCCGTAGTGGGCGCGGGCGTAGGACAGCAGCTGCGGGTACTGGCGGTAGTCGCCGACGTACTCGTCCGCGCCGATGTGCCAGTAGGGGGCGGGGAAGAGCGGCAGGTACTCGGTGATCAGGTCCTTGATCAGGGTGTAACTGCCGGGCAGCGAGAGGTCGATGAACTCGGCGCTGGCGGTGCCGGAGCTGTTCTTGAGCTTGAGCTCCGGGTGGGCGGCGAGGATCGCGTTCATGTGTCCGGGGGTGTCGATCTCGGGGACGATGGTGACGTGGTACTTCTGCCCGAGGGCGACCAGATCGGCGATGTCCTGCTTGGTGTAGTGGTCGGTGGAGACCACCTCGGGGTGGGTCGAGCTCTCGATTCGGAAGCCGAAGGTGTCCGACAGGTGGAAGTGGAAGTAGTTGAGCTTGAGGTAGGCCAGCTCCTTGATGTGCTGCTTCACCCAGGGCACGGTGAAGTACTTCCGGCCCTGGTCGATCATCAGCCCGCGCTCGGGTTTGGCCGGCCAGTCGACCGCCGTCCCGGCCGGCACGGTGGCGGACTGGTGCAGCAGCTGGAGGACGGTCCGGGTGCCGTAGAACGCGCCGGTGTCGGTGCCGGCCTTCACCGTGATCGACGGGCCGACGGTCAGCCGGTAGCCCTCGGCGGGCAGTGAGGCGTCGCCGAGGGTGAGGGCGATGTCCCCGGCGGCCGGTGTCCCGGTGACCAGTTGGACGGTCCGGCCCTCCAGGGTGCCGAGGTCCTCGGCGAACGTGGCTGCCTCGTCGGCGAGTTGGGCGCTGTACGCCGGGTCCACGACGATCCGGGCGGTGGCGGTGAAGGTGTACGAGCCGCCGGCCGCCGTCCACTGGCGCAGAGCCGGGACGGTCTGCGGCGCGGTGGCGGCGACGGCCGGGCCGGCGGACACGGCGGGCAGGGCGAGGGTGCCGGCGGCGCAGACCGCGGCGACCAGGAACCGGAGCAGGCGCAAGGGGTCTCCCTGGGGCGGGTGATCAGTGCGGCTGGGCGATCAGGTGAGGGCACTTCGGACGGCTGAGCAGCTGGCTGTGGTGCGCATGTCATCCGTGCAGAGTCAGGGGCGGGGCTGCCGTTGCTTGATGGTGGCAGCGGCTGAGCGTTTGTGCAAGATGTTGTTGAGTTTCAGTCACCATTGCTTACTCGAAGGCGAGTTGTCCCTCGGCGGATGTCAGCGGTCCGTGCTGGGGTGGTCGGGCCGGTACGGGTTGGTGAGGGGGGGCGGATGTCGCGGTCGGTGATGGTCGGCGCGGCGGTGGTCATCGCGGGGCCGCGGTTGCGGGAGTTCCTCCGGGCGCCGGTGGTGCCGGCGTCCGCATGGGGGGAGCGCGAGTGGGCCGGGGTCGGCGGGTGCTCGGAGGAACTGGCGGGCGCGGTGGCGGAGTGCGACCGGTGGATCGGGGGCGGGGACTACGCCGGGCTGCTGCGCGGCATCGACGAGGAGGGCGGCAGGCTGGCGGTCGGGTACGAGGAGGCGAGCGGATCGCTGACGGTCGACTTCGAGGTCCGGGCGGACTTCCGACTGCCCGCGGTGGTCTGGGCGTTCACGGTGCTCCGCGGCATGGCCGGCTTCCTGGCTGGGGAGGACGGCGGGCTGGTGACCGTCACCTCCGACTGGGACGAGGACGTGCTGCTGATGCACCTGGCGCCGGACCGCTCGTCGTTCCTCGACCGCCGCCGGGACGCGAGGATCCTGGCGGCGGCCGGGGACCGGGAGTTCGACGTCCGGTGCGCCGTGGGGGAGGCCAGCGTCGGGGAGGAGTCGTCGTCCGGGCTCGTCGAGCGTCTGCTGCGGGCCGGCGGCGGGGACACCTTCGCGGCACCGTCCACCCAGCGCCAGTCCGCCGGCGCGTACCGCTTCTTCAGCACCGTCCGGCCGGTGCCGTACCCCTTGAGGGCGGCCGCGACGGCTGCGGGCAGGTCCGCGAGGTCCTCCGGCACCGGGACCCGCAGCACCAGGTGCTGCTTGCCGTGGACCAGGAGCAGCTCGCCGGCCGGGGTGCATTCCAGCAGGGTGAAGTGCTTGAGCGCCGTGAACGGCTTGTCGTCGGTGGAGATCCGGGAGCGCAGCCGCCGATCCGCGCTCCACGCGTACAGGCCGTAGCGGTTGAGGTGGAAGGCCCGGGAGCGGTACGGGTCGGCGACGACGGTGTAGTGAAAGCCGGTGAACGGGCTGTCACGGTACCGGTCCAGGCCCTCCAGGCGGCCGAGCAGTGCCCCCTGGTCGTCGAGGAGCGCGAAGCTGAACTCCTGGCCCCGGCTGCCGGAGCGGTAGGTCCTGCCGAAGACCGGGACGACGAACAGGTCCTCGCCCAGTGCGGCGGGCCGGGTCATCCGGGAGTCCTCGTATCCGTAGAGGCTGCCGGAGGAGCCGGTCAGCCGGTTCAAGAGGTCGGTCAGCGAGGGCGAGGGGCGGTTGTCCCGTCCCACGGGGGCGCCGGCGAAGAGGATGTGCCGGGAGAGGTCCTCCTCGGTCTGCCGGCCGGTGCGCGAGGTCAGGGAGGCGATGGCCCGCAGGGTGGCCTTGGAGCCGGGAGTGAGCGCGCTGCCGGGGTCCGACACGGCCACGAGGTTGGGCAGCGCCCCGGCCCAGTTGCCCAGCCCGTACTCCGAGGCCATGCACAGCAGACGGCCCTCGGAGGTCACGGTGATCGACGCGGCGAACGGGTCGCCCGTCCTGGCGAGCCGGTCGTCGAGGATGGAGGGGACCGTCCAGGAGGCGGACACCCGGCTCAGGTCGGGGGAGAGGAGGTGGGTGCTGCCGGCTTTCGAGGTGAGGGCCAGGTGCCCGTCGGGGAGGAGGGCCAGGTTCGGGCCGTCGTCGACGACGACCTCGGACGGGCTGCCGTCCGGCCGGAGGTCGCCGACCACGGCCGTGGCGGTGGGCGTCCCGTCCGGGGCGTAGCGGGTGACCAGGGAATGCCAGAAGTTGCGGGTGGCGGGCGGACCGGCGTCCGGGGCGCCCGAACGGTACCGCCCGACCATGGACATCACGTAGGTGTCGCCGGCGGCGGTCGCCACGGCGTGGCGGGCCACCAGGCCGAGCTCGTCGGTCGGGCCGACCTGGTGGGTCTCCAGCAGCTCGGCGGGGATGGTCATGGGCAGGATCGCGGACATGATCGATATTCTCCGCCCGGGCGCTGACACTCTGTCGGCCGCCCGGGGGCGACCCCACCCGCAGGCGAGGCCCCGGTGTGGTGATCGATAGGGTGTGCTGCCGCAAGCGGAGTGACAACGGGAGCGACCATGGGGACAGAGGCACGGGCGCGGGGCAACCGGCGCCGGTGGGTGGGGCCGGGACTGCTCGGTGTCGCCGCCTGCCTGCTGCTGGAACTGGCGCTCGGCGCGTGGTCCCGGCGCTCCGGCGAGGGGCTGGTGATCCTCGCGCTGCCGTTCGAACACCCCGCGGTGTTCGGCGGGTTGCTCCTCGCCGCCCTGGTCGGAGCGGCGGTGGCGGGGAACCTGAGCCCCTTCCTGCGGGTCACCACCCTGCTGCTCGCCTGCCTGGTCGGCGTGGGCCCGCTGCCCATGGCCCTGCTCGGGCTCGCCCTCGGAGACGGCGAGGAGGTGACGGCGGACCGGGCGGCGCCGGGGCGACCGGACCGGCACCTCGTGGTGGAGGAGGGGATGGCGATGATCGACCCCTACTGGAACGTCTACGTCGAGGACGGCTCCTGGCCGACCGAGCGCCGCTGGCGGGTCGGGTACTTCAACGGCGACGCGGGCGCCAACGCGCTGGTCGGGGCCGAGTGGGACGGACCCGACCGGATCCGCCTCACCACCGGGGACAAGGAGGTCCACCTGGTCGACCTCACCCCGGCCGGCCGGCCGTCGAGGACGCTGTCCCGGGGCTGAGGCCCGCTGCTCATAGGCGCCCCGGCAGGGCTCGGAGAGCGGCGCGGCCCGCGTCGCGGACGAACGGGAGCGGGTCGGTGTCGGCCAGGCGCCGTAGCCGGTCGCGCGCCGCGAGGTCGCCGATCCGGCCGAGGGCCGTCGCCGTCCGGGCGCGGGCATGCGGGTCGGGGCCGTCGAGCGCCCGCCGGAGGAGCGGCGCCGCCGCCGAGTCGCCGCGCAGGCCGAGCGCGTGGGCGGCCTCGCCGCGGGTACGGAAGGACGGGTCGGACATCAGCGCGGTGAGCGCCCGCACGGCCACCGCCGTCCCGCAGTCGGCGCGTCCGAGGAACCAGGCGAGCGACTGCCGCAGCCGCTGATCCGCCTCCCGGGTCCAGGGCACGTGCGGCAGCAGCGCCCGTGCCGCCTCCGCGTCCCAGGGCAGTGCGACGGTGCCGGAGAGCCGCAGCAGCGCGTCGACGCACCTCGGCTCGGTCACCCGGCACAGGCTCAGCGCCAGCGCCCGCACACAGGCCGGGCACGTGGGCGGTGCGGTGGTGAGGGCGTCGGCGGTACGGACGAGCGCGGCGACGGACGGTTCGGGTCCGGGCCAGTAGGCGACCGTCAGGTGTCGCGCGGCGGCATCGGGTCGTTTCGGTCCGCAGAGCGCGACGGCCGGGTGGTCGATCTCCATGTCGCGATCCAAGCGGCCTGCGACACCGCCGCGCAAAGCCCATACGAGCGCGGGGCCGCCCGGGCGATGACGGGCCGTCGGAGGGATGGGAGTGGAGATGTGAGACTTGACTCTCAGATTATCTGAGAGCACACTCTCACATCATGGAGCCCAAGCCCGATCCCACGCCTTCCGGGACGCCCGGCAATCCCCTCGGCGACCTGGAGATCACCGACCCCCAGACGATGCGCGCCCTGGCCCACCCGGTGCGCCTCGCCATCCTGGAACGCCTCCAGCGCCACGGCCCCGCCACCGCCACTCAGCTCTCGCCGCATGTCGGCGCGACCCCGACCGTCACCAGCTGGCACCTGCGTCACCTGGCCGGGTTCGGCCTGGTCCGCGACGCCGAGGCCGCAGCCGACCGCAGGCAGCGCCGCTGGGAGGCGGTGGCGCGCGGCTTCCGGTTCCCGGCCGGCGGCGAGGGGGAGACCCGCGAGGCCGCCCGCGCCCTCGCCCAGCAGATGTTCCTCCGCTACGCCGACCTCCCGGCCCGCTGGATCACCGAGGTCGAACCGGTCCTCGAACCCGAGTGGCGCGCCGTCGCCGGCCTCGCCAACACCCGCGTCGTCCTGGCACCCGACGAACTCGCCAGCCTCGTGGGCGCGATCGAGGACCTCCTCGCCCCGTACGTGACCCGCGACAGCGCCGACCACCCGGCCGACGGCAGGCCCGTCCGGCTGATGCGGTACGTCCTGCCCGAAGCCGCGCCGGCCGAGGAAACCGCGGCGACTGAGGACGACCGCGACGGCAACCCCGACGACCGTACCCAGAAAGAGAGATGACCCCATGGCCACGACCGTTCCGAACCAGAACCCGCCCACCGCGTTAGCGCCCCGCGACAACCGCTTCCCGCGCTTCTGGGCCGGCCAGTCCGTCTCCCAGTTCGGCGACCGCATCACCGAACTCGCCCTGCCGCTCCTCGCCGTCACCACCCTCGACGCCACGCCCGCCCAGGTCGCCACCCTCACCGCGCTGATCTGGGCGCCGAACCTGCTGGCCATCCTGCTCGGCTCCTGGGTCGACCAGCAGCGCCGCAAGCGCCGGCTGATGGTCCTCGCCGACCTGATCCGGGCCGCCGCCCTGCTCACCCTCCCGATCGGCTACGCCCTCGGAACCGTCCCCCTCGCCCAGCTGTACGCCGTCGCGCTGGTCACCGGAGCGGCCGGGGTGCTGTTCAACTGCGCCTACCCCTCCTTCTTCGCCCGCCTGGTCGAACCCGCCGACTACGTCCGCGCCAACAGCCGCCTCAGCACCAGCCGTTCGGCCTCCTACGTGGCGGGCCCGGCGCTCGGCGGCGCACTGATCCAGGCCCTGACCGCTCCTGTCGCGGTGGTCGCCGACGCGCTCTCCTTCCTGGTCTCCGCGGTCCTGATCGGCCGGATCCCGCTCGACGAACCGCAGCCCGCCACCGGGGGCGACGACGCCTCCTTCGTGGGCCGCGCCCGCGACGGCCTCGCCTTCACCCTCCGCCACCCGGTCCTGCGGGCCGCCCTCGGCTGCGCCACCACCGTCAACTTCTTCACCTTCATCGCCCAGGGCCTGCTGGTGCTGTTCGCCGGCCGCACCCTCGGCCTCTCCGCCGGCGCCATCGGCCTCGCCCTCGGCCTCGGATCCACCGGCGCGCTGCTCGGCGCTCTGCTGGCCCCCCGGATCTCCCGTGCACTCGGGATGGGCCGCACCATCGTCCTCGGCGCCGTTCTCTTCCCCGCGCCGCTCGCCCTCGCCGCCGTGGCCGGCGGCCCCGCCTGGGCGCGGGCGGCCACCCTCTGCGCGGCCGAGTTCCTCATGGGGGCGGGCGTGATGCTCTTCGACATCCCCCTCAACTCCCTCCAGACCTCGGTGATCCCCGACGAGGTCCGCAGCCGGGTCTCCGGGGCCTTCGCCACCGTGAACTACGGCATCCGCCCCCTCGGCGCCCTCACCGGCGGCCTCCTCGCCGACCTCGTCGGCCTGCGGCCCACCCTGGTGCTCGCCGCCTTCGGCGGGGTCCTCGCCGCCCTGTGGCTGCTCCCGTCGCCCATTCCGCGGGTCCGCTCGCTGGACCCGGTCGCCGAGGCGGACGCCGACGCGAAGGCCGCTCCCGAGCGTGACCGTGTTGCCGACCCGGCGCCGGCCGCGAGGTGACTCAGGGGCCCGCGGGCGGCCTCCGGCGACGGCGTACGCTCGTCAGCGGTGATCACGAGGACCCTGGGCGGGAAGCCCGCTGTCTCGGGGCGCGGCGGCCGCGGTGAAGCCGAAAGCCGGGACATGTCGGGAATCGGCCCGGGATGTGCAGGTATCGTGCACACCTCCAAGGAGGTACGCCATGATTGCCGGCCCAGGTTTTTGGGATGCAGAGATCGAGCGCGCGGGCTGGTCACGCGTCCTGTCGCCCGGCCCCGCCGATTTCCCGGAGCTCGCCGGCCGGGGTTCGGCGTGGGGACGCAACTGCTACACGCGCGGCACCGACCGGCTGGTGATCGAGTGGTCCGGGGAGATATCGATCTCCGCGGTCCTGCTCAACGGACGCCTCCGCCTGGTGCTCTCCGCCGAGGACCTCACCGCCGCCATCCGGCCGGACACCGGCGACCCGGACGACTTCGCGCGGCCCCGGGCCCGCTTCTTCTGAGCCCGCCGCTACGCCGCTCGCCGGCGTGCGACATGGACGGTGAGGTCGGCGGAGATCCCGACCGTCTCGGGCAGCACCCGCGCGATCGCGTCGTACGCCTGCCGTCGCCGCAGCGGCGGCAACTGGAGGTACGCCGAGACGGTCGACAGGTAGCCGACGTAGTCCGCCGCTCGCATGGTCAGGCGCCGATCGACGACGGACTGCCGGACGTCGACGAACAGCGGGGACCGCTGCAGCTCCGTCCCCGGCCACTGCATCTCCGCCTCCGGAGCGGTCCCGTCGGGGGACGGGACCTCGTCGCTCTCCAGGAAAGGCGCCCGCGCCGCCCGTACGGACTCCGCAACCGCCGCGTCGGCCAGCCGGAACGGGCCGCCGAACGAGGCGACCACGCCTTCGGGTTCCAGGAGCGCGGCCACCCTCGACCACCGGTCCTCCGGGCGGGTCCAGTGCAGGGCCGCCGCCGCGTAGACCAGTCCGAAGGTCTTCCCCGGCCGCAGATCCTCGAACGCGGCCCGCACCGTCGTCACGTTCGCGGGCACGGTCTTTCGCAGCTCGGCGAGCATGGCGGCGTCGGGCTCCGTCGCCGTGACGTCGACACCGCGCCCGGCGAACAGGCGGGTGGCCTTGCCCGTCCCCGCACCGATCTCCAAGGCCGTCCGCACCGGCCGGCCCGCGTACGTCGTCACCAGGCCGAAGAGCTCGTCGGGGTAGCCCGGCCGGAACCGCTCGTAGGCCTGCGCGATGGCGCCGAAGGCCAGTGCACGAGTAGACATGCCGAGCATCGTGGCACGCTCTGGGCGATGAGACGCCCCCAACCTCCACGACAACCCCGGGCTCACGGTGGTCGACTCCGGTCCAGGGCGCTCGGGTGGTGTCGGCGGTGGTCGGTAGGGTGCCGGGCATGCGATCGCTGATCACCGCCGTGCGCGAGAACGAGGCCGCCGCCCGGTTCCTGGCGTGGCCGGGCGACTTCGACCTGGACCGGGGCGACCACGTCGAGGAGGTGCACCTGGCGTCCGGCGCGGCGCTGGAGGGGTTCGCCGGCGACGGCGCCGGGGGCACGTACTTCTTCTGCGGCGAGGGCGGCGAGGAGCGCCCGGTGCTGTACGCGGACTCCGAGGGCGGCGCGGCCCTGGTCGCGATCGGCCTCCCCGAACTCCTGCGGCTGCTGCTGGTCGCGCCCTGGTGGCGCGACTGCCGGGAGTTCACCGCGGAGGAGAGCGCCGAGCTGGCCGCCGAGTACCTGGAGGACATGCCCGAGCTGCCGGCCGAACGGGACGGCGCCGCAGCCGCGTTGGCCCTGGACCTCCCCTCCGAGGGGGATGTGCTGGCCCGCCTGCGGGAGGTCGCCACCGGGGTCGGCCGGGACTACGTCCTGATCTTCACGCCGGAGAACGGGCCCTACGACCCGCTCATCAGGTGATCGGGGGACGGTCCACGCCGCCGGTCCGGAGGCGGGCGGTGAGGAAGGCGATGATCTCGTCCCGGGCCCGGAGGGTGGGGTGGCCCTCGCGGTCGACCAGGTGCGCGGTGACGACGCTGTGCGGGCCGCCGACGACCTCCCGGAAGAACGGCGGCGGATCGGTGTTCGCGGCGCCGGCGGGCAGCACCCGGCCGTCGAAGGCGTCCCCGAGCAGCGCCCGGTACGCGGCGAAACGCCGGCCGGTGCACCAGCGGTCGCCCTCGAAGCGGTAGGCGAGCACCGTCAGGCCGTCCCGGGTGAGACGGTCGGCCACGGCGACGGCGTCCGCGTCGCCGATCTCCAGGCCGTCCGGATCGTCGAGCGGCAGGGAGGGGTGGTTGACCACGGGGGCGATCACGGCGGGTTCGAGGGCCATGGTCAGCGCGAAGTTGCCGGTGAAGCACAGGCCGACCGCGCCGACGCCCGGCCCGCCGCGTTCGGCGTGGGCCAGCCGGGCGAGGCCGCGCAGCCAGCCCACGACCGGGCTGGTGCCGCCCCCGGCGAACGCCCGGAACTCCGCGCTGACGCAGGCCCGTCGAGCGACCGCCTCACCCGACTCGGCGAGCGGGTACGCGCCGTCGACGCCGAACAGGGACGGCAGGTAGACGCTGAAACCGGCGTCCCGCAGCCAGCGCGCGAGCCGCGCGACGTCGGGGCTGATCCCCGGCATCTCGGGCAGCAGGACGACGGCCGGGCCCGTCCCGGTGACGTACACCGTCTTCTCCGCGCCGTCGCCGCCCTCGGGGCCGCCAGGGTCGTCGATGCGGACAGTCCGGCGGGAGAAGTCGTCCAGGGGGTCGTTCCGTCCTCGCAGCGTGGTCATGGGCGAGATGATGTCCGGCGGCGGACCGGCCGCGGAACCGGCGGTATCGCCAGGGATCGGGGTGATCTCGCCACAGCTGGGGGAGGGGTGTCATGGGACCGTTGCGGGTGGGGGTGCTGGCCTACCCGGGCTGCTTCGCCTCCGAGGTGTTCGGTGTTCCCGACCTGCTCGCGATGGCCTCGCACGTCGCGGCGGCCGCACCGGGGCCGGCCTCACCCGGCTACCGGGTGGCGGTGGTCTCGCCCCGACGGCGGGTGAGCGCGTCCGGCGGCTGGGCCCTGGACGTGTCGGCGGTCCGCCCGGTGGACGTCCTGGTCGTCCCGGGGTTCGCACTCACCCCGGCCGACGACCCCGACGCCGCTCTCGCGGACCTCCGGCCGGAGACGGCCGCGATCCGGGCCCAGGCCTCGTCGGGCGGCGCGGTGGTGTCGATCTGTGTGGGTGCGTACCTGCTCGCCGAGGCCGGGCTGCTCGACGGCCGCGAGGCGACCACGTCCTGGCTCCACGCGGAGCGGTTCGCCCGCCGGTACGGCGAGGTGCGGCTCCGCCCGGAGCGTCTGGTGGTGACCGACCGGGGAGTGACCACCACGGCCGCGTTCAGCGCCATGTACGACCTCGCGCTCGACCTCATCCGGTCCCAGGACGGCCCTGTGGTCGCCCGGAGGACCGCGCGGGTCGCGCTGGTGGACGACGCGCGGTCGGCCCAATCACCGTACGTCGACCCGGAGTTGCTGTCCGAGGCGGGCGGTGGATTCGCACGCGGCGTCCAGCGGTGGCTCGACCGGAACCTCGCGGCCCGGTACGACCTGGGGATCCTCGCCCGGGAGTTCCACGTGAGCACGCGGACGCTGCTGCGCCGTTTCGGCGAGGAGACGGGCCGGTCGCCGCTGGCGTACCTGCAGGCGGCCCGGGTGCGCCGGGCCGGGCGGCTGCTGGAGACCACGGACCGGACCGTGGCGAGCATCGCGGCCGAGGTCGGCTATCGCGACGCCGGGGCGTTCGGTGTGGTCTTCCTCCGGCACACGGGGCAGCGGCCGGGGGAGTACCGCGCGCGGTTCCGTCGCCGCTGAGCGGTCGGCGGGCGTCCCGGTGGCGGTCCGCCGTGCCGGGTGCGCGGGTGTGGTGGTGCTGGAGCCGGGCGGGCCGAAGTCGCCCGCCCCTGACGCTCCTCGACTCGAGGTCGTCCCCGACGGGTTCGTCCCCGGTGCGTGTCCGGCCGTCGGGCAGCGGCCGGTGGCGCGCGGTGCCTGGTCGGGCCCCGCGTTCCCGGTCGCCGTCCGGCTGTACCGCTACGGCTGAACGGCCGTGCAGGCCGTGCCCGTTCAGCCGGCGAGCTTGCTGATGGCCTGGCGGGCGCGCTGGCCGGTGCGCTCGGCGCGGTTCTTGAGCTGGAGCGCACGGACGAGGCGGTACTGCTGGGCCTCCCGCAGGCGGGCGTCGATGGTCGTGCGCGCGGCTTCGAGCTGGTAGGTCATGGTGGTCCCCTCCTGATGGCCGGGGGTGATCGGTCGACATCGCTGCGATGTCGGGCTTCGATCGCCTCCGTTGCCTACGATTCTACACCCATCAGGAGGCTGCCGCCTTCAATTAACGGCTCGATAATGGAAGTGGACTGCGGATCGAAGTCCAGGGAGCGGGCGGAGTCGTAGGTCCGAAGCCGTCCTGCCGGCTCCGGCAGGCTCGGCGGGGGCATGCCTGTCCGCGCCCTGACCAGGTTCTGAGGGAGGTCGCGCGGCGGCCGGAGCGTCAGCGCGCCGGTCCGGTGTCCTGTTCGGTGTCGTGGGGGAGCATGGCCGCGACCAGGGCGACGGCCTCCTCCGGGGTCTCGGTGCGGGCGACCAGGTGTCCGCGCATGTCCTTGACGCCGTACCAGTGGCGCTCGTGGAACGGGTCGATCGAGCCTCCGACCCGGACGTGCGGGAAGGTGGTGGTGCTGGAGAGCCGGAGCGTGAAGTGGCTGAAGACCGGCGTCAGCCGGCGCAGCCGGGGATCGGCGTATGCCGCTTCCAGCATCGCGAGGCTGCGGGCGCGGGGCCGGTACGCGTCCGGGCTGAGGTGCATCCAGTCCAACTGGTGCTGCCACGCCAGTTCGACGGGGTCGAGCGGTTCGCGCTCGTGGGCGAGGGCCCAGTCCCGGAACCGGATGAACGGCGCGGCCTGACGGGTCCGTTCGACTCCGGCGCCGCCCATCCAGGCCGCTGCGGCCGTCACCACGCCGGCGAGATCCTCGGCCACCCCGAAGGCGAGCCAGGCGCCCTGCCGGTGGCACTGCATCCAGTAGCCGGGAGCGCGGTACAGGTCGGCGACGACGACCCGGCTGCCGTCCCCGTCGGCGTACTCCGCCCGGCGCTGGTCCGGGTGCGCCGGTGCGGCGAGGGCGAGGCCGAGCCGCGCCGCCGTCCGGTTGAGGGAGGCGGCGAGGCCGCCGTCGGGCTCCGGCGGGTCGGGGTTCGGGTTCGGGTCGGGGTTCGGCGTCGACGAGATCATCCCTCGAGTCTGCCAGGGTCCGCAGGCAAGGTGACGTCCCGTCATGCCGCTGAGCGGGGCCTCGGGCACGGCCCGCCACCCGCCGGCGGCAGGGGCGGGCCGTGCCCGGGCCGGCTCAGTCCTCCAGGGACATGTACAGGCGGCGGCCCTGCGGGCGGAAGCCGACCCGCTCGTAGACCCGGCGCGAGCCCTCGCCGGAGTACTCCAGCCACACGGAGGAGGCGCCGCGTCCGAACAGGGTCGCCGCCAGCTCGGCGGTGACCGCCGCCGCGATGCCGCGGCCCCGGTGGGCGGGCCGGGTGCCGACCCCGGCCAGCTCGGCGGTGCCCTCGGCCGGGGCCGAGCAGACCGCCCCGCCCGCGCAGCCGCCGTCGGGGGAGCGGACGAAGCGGACGGCCCCGCCCTGCTCCTCGGTCCGGCGCAGGCGGGCCGTGCCCTCCGGAGAGGCGGCGAACTCGCCCGAGAACGCCTCGGCCAGGGCGCCGTCGATCGCCGCGTAGTCCGCGTCGCCGGTGGGGGCGTCCACGACCGGCGCGGCCGGGTCCCCGGAGCGGGGCGGGGTCAGGGACTGCGGGGTGCAGACCAGGTACTCGTGCTCGGCCTCCACGGTGAAGCCGGCCGCGTACAGGGCCGCCTCCACGGCGGGCGCGGCGTCGGGCGCGAACTCCAGGCGCGGCTTCAGCCCGCGCTCACGGAAGGCCGCGACCAGGCCGGCCACCTCCGCCGCGGTCGGCTCGGCGCCGGGCAGCGGGGTCGCGTAGTTGATGTACGGGCTGGTGGTGTCGGGGTCGAAACCCGCCACGAAGCCCCCGGTCTCGACGACCACGGGACGGCGGCGGAGGTTGGCGACGGCAAAGCTCTGGACAGGGGTGTCCACGGTGATGGTGACCTCACGTCATGACAAGGGTGGGCGTGGCCGCAGAACCGCACCGCCGGAGGCGGGCAGGGAGGGCCGCGCAGGATGTCGGGCCGGCACGAGGGGCCGGCACCACCGCCGCGCGGGGCGAGCGATGGCATGCGGTGCCGAGCACCGCGCGTGGGGCCGCCGAAGAGGCGTGGCACAGGGGCTGCGTCGGACGCAGACGCTCAGTGCCGGCGGCGGCCGCTGACGGGCGCCGAGACCATGGACTTCATTCCCTTGGAGTGAGGACGGCGCTCCCGTGTGGAGCGCGGACCACACCCTGTCATGCCCACCGGCCCCCTGGCAACCGGTTTCGGCGACCTCCGATCGGAAGCCCCGATCGCTCCGCTCGGCTGACGGCGCGTCGGGGCTGCCGGCGTTCACGGGAGGTGGGCGGCGGCACCGGCCACGATGATCGCCGCGGACTCGGCGAACGCCCGCTGCGACCGGCCCATCGGGTCGGGCACGTCGCCGTCCTCCAGGTAGAGCCGGAGCTTGGCCTGGTTCGCCGGGCCGGCGACCGGACGCAGCTGCGCCAGTACCGAGCGGTCCATGGCGAGGACCAGGTCCGCCCGGTCGATCATCTCCCGGTCGACCCGGGCCGGGTGGTGCCCGGTCAGGTCGAAGCCGAGGTCCGCGGCGGCGGCGATCATCTGCGGGTGCGCCGTCCCGCCCACCCACAGGTCGAGCAGGCCGGCGGAGCGGGCCTCCAGCGCCTCCCCGCCCCGGTCGGCGAGCACGACGGCGGCGAACGGGCTGCGGCAGTAGTTGCCGAGACAGACCGTCAGGATGCGGCGGCGCGGGGCGGGGTCGGTCATCGAGGTACTCCCGGTGGCGGTGAGGTCCTTCGTGCGGGCGCTGACGCCATCCTGGGGGACGGAGACCGCCGGGCGCCGCTGAAACGGCGGTCCCGAAGGCCGCCGATCCGTGGCGCCGCGGCTCTCGCTCGCCGGACCGGTAGGCCGCCGGCTGCGGCAGGCCCCGGACGCCCAGCTCGCGATCCTCGGCACGCTCGGGCGGGACGCCGCAGCGGAGCGTGTCCGGACGGAACTCGCCGCGCTCTGAACGGTCCTGGACGTGACGGCGGAGCGCGGAGGGCGTAGGGCGCAGGACCGAGGCGGCCGGACCGTCGGACCGAGGTGCACCGGGCCGGGGGAGCGGTGGGATGGGGGTATGAACGATCATTCGCCCCTGCCCGGGACCGCCGTGCTCGACCGCCTGGCCGTCGAACGGAACGTCTGGCTGTCCACCGTCCGCCCCGACGGCTCCCCCCACGTCACACCGGTCTGGTTCGTCTTCCGGGACGGACGGTGGTGGATCGGCGCGGACGCCCTCTCGGTCAAGGTCCGCAACATCGAGGTGTTCCCGACCGTCTCCCTTGCCCTGGAGGACGGCCGCGCCCCGGTCGTGGCCGAGGGCGAGGCGGTGGTGCACCGCAGCCGCTTCCCGGAGGCGGTCACGGCCGCCTTCACCGCGAAGTACGCCTGGGACGTGGCCGCGCCCTACCGGCCGGAGCGTCCGGACCGCGTCCTGCTCGAAGTTCCGGTCCGCCGCTGGCTGCTGGCCGGTACGGCGCAGTGAGGGGATGAGCGGACGTCAGCGGGCCCGCAGGTCGTCGAGGAGGCCGAGGGCCTCCTCGACGGAGCCCGCAGGGTCGGTGACCGGGTAGAGGACGCCCCGCACGGTGCGGGTGGCGTCGAGGACGAGGGTGAGCCGCTTGAGCCGGTCGACGCCGGAGGCCCGGAAGGTGGGCAGGCGGAGGGCGGCCGCCAGCCCCAGGTCGGCGTCGGACAGCAGCGGGAACGGGATCCGCGCGTGTTCGGCGAACGCCGCCAGCTGGTCCGGGCGTTGGGTGCTGACGCCGTAGACGGCGGCGTCGCGGGCGGTGAACTCGTCCATCCGGTCGCGGTAGGTGCAGGACTCCAGGGTGCAGCCGGTGGCGCCCGGGATGGTGTTCCAGCCGGGCGGGTAGTCCAGGCCGCCGGGCAAGTAGGCGCCCGGGAAGCAGTACAGCACCGTCCAGGCGTGGTCCGCGGCCACCGGGTCGACCCGCTCCCCGGAGGCGGCGGCGAGGTCCAGTGCGGGCAGCCGGTGGCCCGGGAGCGCGAGGACCCGGCGGGTCTCGGCGGAGTCGGCGGTGCCGGTGGCGGAGAGCGAGCCGTCGCCGAGGACGTACCGGCCGCCCCAGTCCTGCAGCGCGACCAGGACCGGCAGCAGGCCGCGCCCGGTCTCCGTCAGGTGGTACTCGTAGCGCGGCGGGTGCGGGTGGTACAGCCGCTTCTCCAGCACGCCGTCGGCGACCAGCGCCTTGAGGCGCTCGGTGAGCACCTTGCGGCTGATGCCGAGCCCGTCCCGCAGCGCGTCGAACTGGTGCGTGCCGCCGGCGACGTCCCTGATCAGGAGCAGGCTCCAGGTGTCCCCGACGACCGCCAGGGCCTGCGAGATCGCGCAGTCGGGGTCCAGTGCTCCGGTGTGCCGCATGGATACCGATTATAGTGAGTTCCCTCAAGAGACTCACTCGGGTGGTTCCGGCAGCGGCGAAGGGGCGGACAGACATGGCAACGGACACGGTGGACGGGGGGATCGTGGACGCGTCGGCGGGCACGGGGGCGGTGGAAGCCGAACGGCGCGAGGCGCCGCACGGCGACGGACGCGGCGACGGCCGGGCGGGGGTGTTCTGGCGCTACTGGGCGGCCTCCACGGTCAGCCGGCTCGGCGACCAGGTGACCGCGGTGGCGCTGCCGCTGGTCGCCGTGGTCACCCTGCACGCCTCCGCGCTCCAGGTGGGCCTGATCGCGGGCGCCTCGTACGTCGCCTGGCTGCTGATCGGACTGCCGGCCGGCGTGCTGGTCCACCGCCTGCCGCTGCGCGGCACCCAGGTGGTGATGGACCTGGTCCGGGGCGCCGCGGTGGCCTCGGTGCCGCTGGCGGCGTTCCTCGGCGTGCTCGGGCTGCCCCAGCTGGTGGCGGTGGCCCTGGTGGTCGGCCTCGCAAGCGTGGTCTTCGACGTGGGCAACTCCACCTTCCTGCCCTCGATCGTCGCCAAGGAGGAGCTGACCGCCCGCAACAGCCTGGTCTCCGCCAGCTCCTCCGCGACCGAACTGGCCGGCCCCTCCCTCGGCGGCGTGCTGGTGCAGTTTCTCGGCGGCGCCGCCTCGATGCTGCTGGACGCGGTCAGCTACCTGGTCTCCGCCGTCCTGCTGAGCAGCCTGCCGCGCGCCGAGCAGCCGGCCGGCGACCGGGCGCGGGCCGTCGGGATGCGCGAGCAGATCCGCGAGGGCTGGCGGTTCGTCACCCGGCACCCGGTGATCGGGCCGTGCGCCGCCGACGCCACTGCGGTGAACTTCGTCTGCGGCGGGCTGATGACCCTCACCCCGGTGTTCCTGGTCCGCACCCTCGACGCCCCGGCCGCCGCCGTGGGCGCCCTGATGGCCACCGGCGGCCTGGGAAGCCTGATCGGCGCCGCCGTCACACCCCGCCTGGTCGCCCGGATCGGCGCCGGCGGCACCCTGCGCCGGGCGGCCGTGGTCGCCGCCGCCTTCGCCTTCCTGCTCCCGGTGGCCGACTCCGGCTGGGGGACGCTGGTCTTCGCCCTCGGCTACGCCGGGTTCGGCGCGGGCGTCGTGGTCACCAGCATCGTCACCCGCACCCACCGGCAGACCCAGACCCCGCCGGAGCTGCTTCCCCGGGTGATGGCCACCGTCCGGTTCGTCTCCTGGGGCGCGATCCCGGTCGGCGCGCTGGCCGCCGGCGCCGCCTCCGAGGCCTGGGGTGCGCGGACCGCGCTGCTCCTGCTCGCGACGGCCAGCCTGGCCAGCCCCGCGATCCTGCTGGCGAGCCCGGTCCGCCGGCTGCGCGCCCTGGCCTGACCCGCCGCCTCCAGGACGGCCCCGGGCGCCCCTACTTCCGGAGGTTCCAGACCGTCAGGTCGGCGTCCAGCTCGCCGTAGCCGCCCTGGTCGGAGTGGGTCTTGGTGACCTTGAGCAGGGCGATCGGTGAACCTCCGTCCACCGTGCAGACCCGGTCGCCCGCGACCACGTCGACCTTCTCCTGGGACCGGGTCCGCAGCAGGTCGCGGCAGCCCTGGGCGGTCGGCTCGCCGGGGCCGGTCCACTGGGCGACCGTGCCCTTGATCATCATGCCGCTGCCCCCGGTGCGCTGGGCGGCCGGACGCAGGGTGCCGGCCGGGTCCGTGCCGCGCTCGGGCGCCGGCTGGGAGAGGTCGATGCCCTCCAGGCCGAGGGTGATCGGGCCCGACCAGTGCACCTCGTCGGCGCCGGGCGCCGGGGCGGCCGGCGTGGAGACGGGCGGCAGCGCGCCGGTGCCCGCGGCCGAGGCGCCGGCGGGCGGTACGGCGGTGACGGTCACCGCGGGCGGAGCCGCCGACGACTGCGGGGACGCACCGCCGCCCATGAACGCGGCGACGGCGCTGGCGACTCCGGCGATCGCGCTGACCACGGCCGCCGCCCCCCCCAGACCTTCACCCGCGACCCGTGGTCGGTCGGTGCCGCGGCGAGCGGCGGTTCACCCGACGGAGCGGACGGCGGCGGTGTCGGCTGCTGCATGGATCTCCCCCGAGGAGCTCGGGGCCGCGGCGGGTGCCCGGCCGGTGGATCGCCGGCACGATACAACCACCGGACGGGACAAGCGTAGTTCGCCGTGACCCGCCCGAACCGGGCCCGCCCTGCCCGCTTGCCGCGGACGAGTACCGTCCGCACCCCGTACACCCGGCCTTCGCGCCCCCGGCCCTGCCGAACCGTCGGACAATGGGTCTGCGCACCACCCGATCCGACCCTCACCGGCCCTGCCGGCCACCGGTCGTGACCCACCCTCAGCAGGAGCGACGGCATGCACCAGCTCACCCACGGCGACATCAAGGCCGCCGCCGACCGGATCGCCGGACGCGTCCGCGCGGTCACCGTGACCCCGGCCGACCCGGGCGCGATCCGCGCCGCCGGCCGCGACACCCCGGGGTCCGGGGCCGAACCCGCCTGCGAGGTCTGGCTGGCGCTGGAGTTCATGCAGCACACCGGCAGCTTCAAGGCCCGCGGCGCGCAGAACTTCCTCCAGGCCCACCGCGACGCCGGCACCCTCCCCGCCACGGGTGTCACCATCGCCTCCGGCGGCAACGCCGGCCTGGCCTGCGCCTGGGCCGCCCGGCAGCAGGGCGTCCCCGCCACCGTGTTCCTGCCCACCACGGCCCCCCGGGTCAAGGTCGCCAAGCTCCGCGGCTACGGCGCCGACGTCCGCCTGACCGGTTCCGAGTACGCCGAGGCGCTGGCCGCCTGCGAGGAGTTCGCCGCCGCCACCGGCGCGCTCGCCTCGCACGCCTACGACCACCCGCTGATCGCCGCCGGGGCGGGAACCCTCGTCGAGGAGATCCACCGCCAGATCCCGGACCTGGACACCGTGCTGGTCGCGGTCGGCGGCGGCGGCCTGTTCGCCGGAGTGGCCACCGCCGCCGGGCACCACGGCATCCGCACGGTCGCGGTCGAACCGGAGAACTGCCGGGCCCTGCACGCAGCCGTCGAGGCCGGCCGCCCGGTCGACGTCCCGGTGGACTCGGTCGCCGCGGACTCTCTCGGCGCCCGGCGCGCCACCGCCCTGGCCCTGCACGCCGCCCGGCAGGACGGCACCCGCGCCGTCCTCGTCCCCGACGCCGAGATCGTCCACGCCCGCCAGGCACTGTGGGACCACCGCCGGATCGCCGTGGAACACGGCGCCGCCACCGCCCTCGCCGCGCTGACCACACCCGACCGGCCCGGCGGCGGACCCGGCTCCGGCTACCGTCCCGCGAGCGGCGAGAAGGTCTGCGTGATCCTCTGCGGCGCCAACACCGATGCGGGCACGCTGATCCGGGACTGAGACCGACCGGTCTGAGTCCGCCCGCGCCCTGGGCATCGACCCGTCCGTGCGCCCGGAAAACCCCTCGTCCCGGGCGGGCCGCTCTGCGACCATGCCCAGCATGATCATTTCTCATGATGTGGACGGCCCGGCCGAGGGCCCCGCCGTGGTCCTCCTGCACTCCTCGGTCTGCGACCGCCGGATGTGGGAGCCGCAGTGGCGCCCGCTCGCCGACGCCGGATACCGCGTGGTCCGCGCCGACTTCCGCACCTGCGGCAGCTCCCCGGCCGCCACCGAGCCGTACTCCGACCACGGCGACGTCCTCGCCCTGCTGGACACCCTGGGACTGACCGAGGCCACCCTGGTGGGCGCCTCGTACGGCGGGCGCGTGGCGCTGACGGTCGCCGCTCTGCACCCGGAGCGGGTGACCGCGCTGGCGCTGCTCTGCGCGGGCCGTCCCGGACACCGGCCGGGCCCGGAGACCCGGGCGTTCGGGGCGGCCGAGGACGCCCTGCTGGACGCCGGCGACCTGGACGGCGCGGCCGCCCTCAACGCCCGGACCTGGCTCGGCCCCGACGCCGACGAGGCGACCCACGCCCTGGTCACCCGGATGCAGCGCGACAACTTCCGTCACGGGTACGAGGCCGCCAGCGCGGTGGCTCCCGAGGACCCCGGCTACGAGCAGCCCGAGCCGGAGATCGACCTCCGCACCGTCACCGCCCCGACCCTCGCCGTCGGCGGCGCCCACGACCTGCCCGACTTCCGGACGATCGCCGCCGAACTCCCCGGCCTCCTCCCCGACGCCCGCCACCTCGAACTCCCCTGGGCGGGCCACCTGCCCTCCCTGGAACGCCCGGCGGAGATCACCGCGCTGCTCCTGGAGTTCCTCGGCGAGCGCCGCCCCGGGTAGCCGACCGGAGGCGGTACGCGGCGGCCGCCGACAGGGGGCGGGTCTGACGGATCTTGCCGGGCCTGCGGCGCCTGCCCCCAGCCTGGCGGCTGGGAGGTGCCCCCGTCCTCCGCCTTGCGATGAACGCACCCGGACGCCGCGGTCCGATCCGACAAGATCCGTCAGACACGCCCTACCGCCGCCGGAGGCCGAACCCGCCGTGGATGATCCAGAGGTTGGGGTCGGTGGGCGTGCAGCGGGTGGCCCGCGGCGGGGCGGTGGGGTCCAGGAGGTCCGCGCCCGACCAGCCGACCCGGCGCTCGCCGTCCGCGTCCCCGGTGGGGAGGGTGATCGCCACCTCGGGGTGCCAGCTGCTCGGCGGCGGGGTCGGCGGGGTGTGGCCCGCGGGGACGGTCAGGGTGGTCGACTCGATCGTGCCGGTCACGGTGGTCGCAGCGCCGTCGACGGTGAGGCAGTCGACGGCGATCTCGACCCGGACCGTGCCCTCCTCGAACACGTGCTGGACGGTGGCATGCCCGCGCGCCCGGCCCCCGGTACCCCGGCCCTCGACCGTCCGGGCGTCGACCGAGGCGGTGAGCCGCTCGCCCGGGTTCGGCCCGGGACCGTGCTCGTTGAGCAGGGCCCAGCCGCGGAGGCTCAGCCGGTGGTCACCCCCGGGTGCGGGCACCGGGGCCGCCGAGGCGGCGGTCGAGACGGCAGCGGTGAGCGCCGTCGTGAGTGCGATGACGGCAACGAGCCTGCGCATGGGTCGCTCCTCGTGATGAGCCGGTCCGGCGGGGGCGTCTTCCCTCCGCCGCACTCCACGCTCCCAGCCGCCCACGGCCCGGACGTCCGCCCCGAGGCGTGACCGGCTCCCCCGCCCGGGGGAGCGGCCCCGCCCGCCGGTCCGGACGGGTACGAGCCCTCGGCCCCTCTGCCCCGCTCGGCGGTGTCCCGATGGCGGCGGTGGGCGGGCGCCACCACGCTTGGGGAGGGCCGGCCGCCGGCGGGTCGTCCGGAACCGCCCGCCGTGCCCGCCGCCCACCACCGCAGCGGCCACCACCCCAGCGAACACCCCGCAGCGGCCACCACCGCGGCGACCACGGCCACCTCGCCGCAGCCCGCACCGGCCGCCGGACCCGGACCCGGCCCCGAGCGGCCCCGCCCGCGGACCGTCCCGGCCCCGCCCCGGCGCCCTGCGGCCCGCGGGCGGGAGGAGGATCCGCCCGGAAGCGGCCGGCCGCACCCCGCGTCGATAAGGAGACCCCGTGTCCCCCAGCAGCAACGGCAACGGTCCCAGCAGACCCCAGCGGCACTCCGACGAGGCCCGCGGCCGACCCGAACTGATCGCGATCGTCACCGAGGGCGCCGGCGTCCGGATCACCCCCTCGGGCGCGAGCGCCGCCCCCGGCACCGACGTCAGCCGCCTCCACGACCTGGCGGCGGCGCCGGACATCACCATGACCCCGCTCTTCGGCGCGGACGAGGACCGGCTGGTCGCCCGGCTGTCCGGCGGACCGGCGGCACCCGGTCCTGCGGGCACCCGGGGCACGGTCGGCGGCCCCGGTGTGCGGCAGTCCGAGGAGGCCGCCGCCCGGATGGCCCGCTACTACCACGTCGACGCCCCCGAAGGCCGTCTCGAAGCCCTCGCCGAGGAACTCCGCGCCCTCGACGTCATCGACAGCGCGTACGTCAAACCCGCCGCCGAACTCGCCGAGGCCGTCCGGCACCCGTCCACCCGGACGGTGATCGAACCGATCAACGACATGGCGCCGACCGGCCCCGACGCCCCGCCCGCCACCCCCGACTTCACCGTCCGCCAGACCTACCTGGACGCGGCCCCGGCCGGCGTCGACGCCCGCTACGCCTGGACGCGTCCCGGCGGCCGCGGCAGCGGCGTCAGGGTGATCGACTGCGAGTGGGGCTGGCGCTTCACCCACGAGGACCTGCTGCAGAACCAGGGCGGCGTGGTGGCCGGCACCGGCGGCGCCGACACCAACCACGGCACGGCCGTCCTCGGCGAGATCAGCGGCGACGCCAACAGCTTCGGCATCACCGGCATCGCCGCCGACGCCGTGATCAGCGCCTCCTCCTTCTCCGAGCCGACCGCCACCGCGATCCACGCCGCCGCCGACCGGCTCGGCCCCGGCGACATCATCCTGCTGGAGATCCACCGCCCCGGCCCCAACAGCGGAGGCGGCGGCCAGCAGGGCTTCATCGCCGTCGAGTGGTGGCCGGACGACTACGAGGCCATCCGCTACGCCGTCAACAAGGGCATCGTCGTCGTCGAGGCCGCCGGCAACGGCGCCGAGGACCTCGACGACGCCAGCTACGACACCCCGCAAGCCGGCTTCCCCACCTGGTGGCACAACCCGTTCCGGCGCCGCGAACTGGACTCCGGCGCCGTCCTGGTCGGCGCCGGCGCCCCACCGCCCGGCACCCACGGCACCTCGGTCTGGGGCCCCGACCGCTCCCGGCTCGACTTCTCCAACTTCGGCTCCTGCGTGGACACCCAGGGCTGGGGTCGGGAGGTGACCACCACCGGCTACGGCGACCTCCAGGCCGGATCGAACCCGGACTTCTGGTACACCGACACCTTCTCCGGCACCTCCAGCGCCTCGCCCATGGTGGTCGGCGTCCTCGCCTGCGTCCAGGGCGTGCTGCGGGCCGAGGGCCGTACGGCGCTGTCCCCGGCCCGCGCCCGCGAACTGCTGCGCACCACCGGCTCGCCCCAGCAGGACGCCCCCGGCCGGCCCGCCACCCAGCGCATCGGCAACCGCCCCGACCTGCGCCAGCTCATCCCCGCCGCGCTCACCACCGCCCACTGGACCGGCGTCCAGTTCACCGGGACCGTCCCCGGCGGCCAGACCCGCACCTGGTTCACCCACAGCTGGCCCGCGCACTGGCACGTCCTGTGGACGGTCGTGCCCACCTCGCCGAGGCCCGGCGCGCCCCAACTGCGCTGGCACGTCAAGGTCGAGCGGGCGAGCGACGCCACCGCGACCTACTGGATCGACGTGACCAACCTGGTGGGCGAGCCCGTCGCCTTCGAGGCCCGCTTCGCGGTCCTCGGCTGGTGACCACCGGCGAACCCCAGCCACCGAGACGAGAAGAGGAACGACCATGCAGGTAGGAACGCAGTTCACCGGGACGCTGGCCGCCGGCGCGACCGGCCGGTGGTTCACCCACAGCTGGCCCGCGGACTGGCACGTCGCCTGGACCTTCATGCCCACCACCCCCAGACCCGGCGCCGCCCAGCTCGACTGGGACGTCGAGGTGGAGCGCGCCACCGGCAGCACCGTCACCTACTGGCTGACCGTCACCAACCTCAGCGCCGCCGCCCTGGACTTCGAGGGCCGCTACGCGGTGCTCAACTAGGAGGGAAGCCCCGATGAAGCTGCAGATCACCGTCACCGACGACCAGACCGCCCCCGAGACCTTCGGCCCCCCGCACCTCGACGGGCACTCCGCGGGCAGCGCCCCCGCCACCCGCCAGCACCCGGGCACCCGGCACCCCGCCGCGGACCCCGCCGACGCCGGCCGGGCGCCCGTCCACACCCCGGTGGCCGACGCCGACCCCGGCGGCCACGCCCGCCCGGCCTCCGCCGCACCCGCGGGGGCGGACGCGCTGGACGGCGGCGGCGTCCCGTCCTGGCTCCTCGAACAGGCTGCCCAGGTCGGCGCCAACCCGCCGCGCGCCGGCGCCGCCCACGACGCCGGCAGCTACGGCGCGACCTGAGTTCCCCCTGCCCCTCCGCCGGACTCCCGGCCCCGCGCGGCACCCCCGCCCGGGGCCGGTCGCCGTGCACCCGCGGCGCCCGGGCGGACGACGGCCGTTCGGGGTGCCGTGTGGCGCGCCTCCGCTCGGGAGCCGTCCGGGTCCGGCGGACCGGGGCTAGCGTGGACCGGGGTGTCGGCAGGGCGGCACGGTGGTCGTCCGTATGCGCATCGAGTGGGAGGCGGAGATGACGGACGGTCAGGGAGGCGAGGGCGCCGGGAAGTCCGCTGACGCCTCCGACGCCTCCGACTCCGCCGACCCGGCCGACCCGGCCGACGCCGCGCGCGAGGCCGCGATCGGCAAGCGCCTGGACGAGGTGGCCAAGGTCCTGGCCGGGGCGCTGGTCGCCGTCGCCGGGATCATGACCGGGCTGGGGCTGACCAGCAACCTGGTGTTCGTCGCCCTCAACAACGAGTCCTGGCCGATCTACGTGGCCTCGCTCTGCGCGATCATCGCCATCGTGTGCAGCATCGTCGCCCTGCTGATGCACCCCACCCGGCGGGGCAACCTGTGGGAGACGGTCGTCCTGATCGCCGGCGTGGTCTTCTATGTGGTGGCACTGACCGTGGCGGTCATCGGCGCGGCGAAGGCGGCCGGCGGGAACGGGCGGCCGACCATCACCGACGTCGAACTCACCGGGCCCCGCACCGCCATGACGCTGCGCTTCGACGTCCACGCCGACGGCGTCGAGACCGACGCCAGCATCGCGGTGTACGTCAACCTGCTCGGGCCGGGCGGCGAACAACTCGACGTACCCGACGTCTACAACAGTGAGCTGCGCCCCGACGACAAGGGCGTGGTCGAGCAGAAGGTTTCGATGCCGGTCGCCCTCCCGGCGACGGCGACCGGCGTGGCCGTCTTCGCGGCGAACGTGGCGGACGAGTCCGGAGCCGAATGCGGCTCCCAGGCGCAGCGAGGGCCCGCCTGCACCACACTGCTGGTCGGCCCGTAGGCGGTTCTCCGCCGCAGTGGCGGGCGGACGGGCCGCCGGGAGTTCGTGTGCGGTCGCGGACCGGTGCGGGGGTCTTGCCGGGTGTCCGTGCGGGCACGAGACCACCCCGGCGTGCCCGGCGGCCGGGGACGGCGCTCCGGGCGGATCCGCAGCTCCTTGAGGGCCGGTACCGGCCGGCGATCAGTCGTTCCTCGCCCACCTCGGATCCCTCCCGCCACCGCCCTGCGCGCTCGGCCGCGTCCGTTCACCTTGTGTCATCCTGTGCACGTCATGCGCGCGTGGCTGCACACGACCCGCCCCGGCGGCGGGGCCGCCGTACTCCGGCCGAGCTCCTGACGGACGGCGGCGTCCCGGTTACGGCAGGTCACGGGCCGGGTGGATCCGTGCCGCCGGACGGCCACCGTTGCGTGCGCGGGAGCGGGGGCCTGCGGAAGGGGGATTCCGGCGACGGTACCTCGGGATGTCGGGGTGGCGGCGGGTCAAGTCGGCCGCCGGGGCGTCCCGTTGGGGGGAGCGGGGCCGGAGGGGCAGCCCCGGGTGCCCGGTCGGGCGGGGGAGGAGCAGGCGGTCTGGTGTGGATCCTGTGGCGGGATAGGGTGGGCGGATGACCTCCGCAGCATCGGCCGAGCCGGGTCCTCGGGCCGACCGACCAGCCTCCCTGCGCGCCGAGTACCGCGAGCAGACCCGCCGGCGGCTGCTGACGGCGGTGCGCGAGGTGCTGGAGGAGTCGGACTACACGGCGGCGACCGTGGACGGGATCTCCGGACGGGCCGGGACCAGCCGCGCCACCTTCTACCTGCACTTCCGGTCGAAGGCCGAGGCGGTGGCGGCGCTGCTGGAGGACGTGACGCCCTCCGACCGGGGCTGGTACGCGGCCCTGGACGCCGCGATCGGCTCGCCGGAGCGGCTGCGGCGCTGGATGGACGACGCGCTGCGCTGGTACGAGTCGCACGCCCGGCTGCTGGTCGCGCTCAACGAGGCCGGGGCGATCGACCGTACGGTGGCCGAGCGCCGGTCGGCGGCGATCGAGCGGCTGGTCTCCACCATGCCCGGCTACCTGGGCCGCGGCCACAACGAGGCGGCCCGGGCCAGCGCCAGGATGCGGCTGCAGCTGCTCGTCCGGCAGCTGCACCAGGTGGCCATGGACACCGTGGTGCAGTGCACCTGGCAGCCGGACCGCGACCTGCTGCTGGACGTGATGGCGGCGGACTGGCACGCGACGCTCGAGGCGAGCGGCGAGCCGCCGGCCCGGACCGAGGACCGGACCGAGGACTGACGTCAAGGCCCGAAACGGGCGGCGGCCCCGGACACCGACCGGGTGTCCGGGGCCGCCGCCGTGCGGAGCTCGCTAGCGGGCCGAGCCGACCAGCTCCTCCTGCTGCTCGTCCTCGGTGCCGAGCAGCACCCGGGCGGTCGCCTCCGCGGCGACCCGGGGGTCGGCGCCGTCGCCCGCGCGCTCGGCCCGGACGGTGCCGATCCAGCCGAGCAGGAACGCCGCCGGAACCGACACCAGGCCGGGCGTCTGCAGCGGGAACCAGTGGAAGTCGACGCCCGGGAAGAGCGCGACCGGCGAGCCGGACACGGTCGGCGAGAAGAGCTGCAGGCCGATCGTCAGCAGCAGCCCGCCGTACACCGTCCACAGCAGTCCGGTGCGGTTGTAGCGCGGCCAGAACAGGCTGAACACCAGCGCCGGGAGGACGGCGGAGGCGGCCAGCGCGACGGCCAGCGAGGACAGGAACTGCACGTTGTACCCCTGCGCGGCGATGGCCAGCAGGATGCCGACGGCACCCACCGCGGCCACCGACCAGCGCACCGCGCGGACCTCCGCGCCCTGGGACATCCCCTCGCGGCGCAGCGCCCCCGCGACCAGGTCGTGGGCGAGCCCGGCGGCCGCGGCCAGGGTGATGCCGGCGACGACGGCGAGCACGGTGACGAACACCGCGCAGGCCACGGTGGTGAACAGCGCGCTGCCCGCGGTGGTGCCGACGCCGCCGTGCAGGCTGGCGGCGAGCAGCAGCAGGGAGGCCTGGCCGTTGGGGTTGACCGCCGCGATCACCCGGTCGCCGACGATCGCCGCCGCGCCCAGGCCGAGCACGGTGACGCCGAGCAGGAAGGCGCCGACGATCGCCACCGCGTACCGGGAGGAGCGGCGGGCGGAGGCGCCGTTCGGGGCGGCGCTCACCCGCATGATCATGTGCGGCATGCAGGCCGCGCCGAGGACCACGGTGAGCTGGAGGCCGATGAAGTCGAGCCGGCCCTCCGCCGTGGCGCCGAACTGCAGGCCCGGCTCCAGGAACGCCGCCGGGCGGCCGCTGCCGGTGCCCGCGGCGGTGAGCAGGGAGCCGAGGTTCCAGTCGAAGCGGCTGAGCACGCCCACGGCCACCGCCACGACCGTGCCGAGGGTCAGCAGGACCTTGACGATCTGCATCACGCCGGTGCCCTTCATCCCGCCGAAGAGCGTGTAGCAGACCATCAGCACGCCGATCAGCGCGATGCAGAACTGCTGGGCGCCGTCGCTGGTGTAGCCGAGCAGCAGGGCGGTCGCCGAGCCCGCGCCGGAGAGCTGGACGACGAGGAACGGCAGCGAGACCGCGAGGGTCACCACGGCGGCGGCGATCCGCGCGGCGGGGCCGGCGGCACGTAGTTGGAGGATGTCGCCGAGGGTGTAACAGCCGGCGTTGCGCATCGGCTGGGCCAGCACCAGGAGGACGCCCAGGCCGAGCACCGTGCTCAGAGCGAGCGCGAACCCGTCGTACCCGGCGAGCGCGACGATGCCGGTGGTGCCGAGCAGCGTGGCGGCGGAGATGTAGTCGCCGGAGAGGGCCAGCCCGTTCTGGAAGGGCGTGAGGGACCGGTTGGCCGTGTAGAAGTCCGACACCTGGTCGCCCTCGGGGCCCACCAGCACGCACAGCAGCAGCGAACCGCCGACGAACAGGAGGAAGGCCACCAGGACCGCGGTCGGCGTGCCGCCGAGAAGGCTCACAGCGGTCATCGCCACACCGCCCCGTCGCCGGTGGGGGGCCGGCCGTCGTAGAGGTAGGCGTCCATGGCGTCGTACCCGTGGCCGCCGTAACCGCCCTGCCCGCTCTGCCCGCCGTATCCGCCGTATCCGGCGTACCCGCCGTACGGGCCCGCGGCCGCCGGGGACGGCTGTGCCGGCCGCCGGGTGGCGGCGGTGATCCGCTCGCGCAGGCGGTCGGCGGCGCGGTCGCCCGTACGGCGCGACCGGCGGTCGAACAGGGCGGCGGAGCCGAGCAGGAGGACGCCCTGGACCAGCCCGAGCGCCATCCCCAGGTTGATCCGGCCGGCCACCTCGGTGCCCAGCAGTCCGCCCGCCGTGCAGGCGAGCAGGAGGGTGACGGCGAACAGCGCGCCGTTGGCGACGGCGAAGCCGCGGGCGAGCCGCATCCGGGTGTCGTGCAGCGCGTCGAGCTCGCCGTGAGCGGCCGGTGGGACGGCCGTGGGCGGTGGCGCGGCGGCCGCCCGCTGGGCATGGGGCTGGAACGGGGATGACATGAAGGTGTCCTTGCGTCCTTGGCCGGCGGGTGAGGGGTGTCGCCGGGCGGAGGCGTCAGCCTAGCCATACTCACACCCACTGACTAGACATGCGTCTAGTGAGTGGATGGTGGTATCTACCAGCCGGTACGCCCGTCCCGCCGGGGTCCCTTCGACCGCGACCGGTCCGGGGGAGGGTCGGTGAAGATCAACTCTGTGGACGGTTCGACCACCCGGCCGCCAGGTTGCCTCCCGCTCGCCGCGCGTGACCGGCACCGCGGCTCCCCCTCCCGATAGGCCTCCCGTGCACCCTGAAACCGTCGAAGCAGCACCCGCGACCGCCGTCCCCGCGGTGGCCGATCCGAGGCGGCTGGCGCTCGCCGCGCAGGTGGCCGTCCCGGTGGACCTGGCGGCACAGTTCGGCGTGGTGGCGGCCGGTCACGATCCGGCGGGGCCGGGGTCTGGGCGATGCCGGTGATGATCCTGGTCAGCGCCCTCTCGCTGGTCGTGACCGTGTGCTGGACGCGGCGGTGCCGGCTCAACGCGGAGGCGTTCGCGCCCGGCACCCACCGGTACGGCCCGGGCCTCGCGGTCTGGGGCTGGCTCATCCCGGTGGGCAATCTCTGGATACCGCGGCGGGTGATGCTCGACGTCCGCCGGGCGAGCGGCCTCACCGGTCCGGCCCGGCTGATCGAGGGGTGGTGGTGGGTGAGGCTGGTGAAGCTCCCGGTGGCGCTAGCCGTCGGCCGGATCATGCCGAACCCGATGGTCTCGCTCCACGTCGCCCTGATCAGTGCGGTCTCGGGGATCCTGTTGCTCCTGGTGATCCGGGAGATCACCGCGGCCCAGGCCGAGCGGCTCGCGGCGTGACCGGCCGCGCCGGCCCCGGCCGTGGCGGCCTGACGGCGGCGCCACCCCGGGCGGCTCCACCACCCCGGGGGCGGCTCTCCCCGGGGTGGTGCTCCCGGAGGTCCCGGGTCGTCCGTGATCTGGCAGACTGTGCGCGAATTGACGGCCTGTCAGTGACAATTCACGGGACCAGGGGAGCCGGTATGTGGGGTCGGGGGACCGTTCTCGGAGGGCGCTACACGCTCACCGAACGGGTCGGCGGCGGCGGTATGGGCGAGGTCTGGCGGGCCGACGACGGCGTGCTGGAGCGGCAGGTGGCCGTCAAGATCATGCACCCCGGGCTGCTGGAGGACCGCGGCTTCACCGAGCGGTTCCGGCGCGAGGCGCGGATCCTCGCCACCCTCCGGCACCCCGGCATCGTCCATGTGCACGACTACGGCGAGCCGGCCCCGGACGGCGACGGGCGCGACGGGGGCGACGGCGAGGACGCGGGCGAGCGGATCGCGTACATCGTCATGGAGTTCATCGACGGGAAGCCGCTCAACGAGGTGCTCGCGGCCCAGGGCCCGATGGTGCCCGCCCGCGCGCTCGGGATCGTCGCGGACGCCCTGGACGCGCTGCACGTCGCACACCAGCGGGAGATCGTGCACCGGGACCTGAAGCCCTCCAACCTGATGCTGCGCAGCGACGGCGGGGTCACGGTGACCGACTTCGGCATCGCCCACGCGATGGCCGGAACGAAGATCACCACCACCAACTCGGTGCTCGGCACCGCCCTGTACATCGCCCCCGAGCAAGCCGACGGCCAGGCCACCAGCCCGCGCTCCGACCTCTACTCGATCGGCGTGGTCTGCTTCGAACTGCTCACCGGGCGGCTGCCGTTCACCGGCGAGACGGTGCTGGAGATCGTCCTCAAGCACATCCAGCAGCCCGCGCCGCAGCTCTCCGAGGCCTTCCCGCAGGCCGTCCGCGAGTTCGTCGCCACCGCGCTCGCCAAGGACCCGGCCGAGCGCCACCCGAACGCCGCCGCGATGGCCGCCGCTGCCCGGGCGGCCGCGGCCAGGCCGGGCGCGGGCGAGGCCGTCCGGGGGCCCACCGTGATCGCCACGGTGCCCGCGCCGCGGCGCGAGCCGGCCAAGGACGAGACGCCCGCCACCGTGCAGCAGCAGCGGCGGCGCAGCCGGCTGGTGGTCCCGATCGTCATCCCGGTGGTGATCTCGATCGGAGTCGGCACCGCCGTGCTGATCGACCGGACGCCGTGGCACTCCCGCGCCGAGGGCACCGGCCCCGACCGGCCCGGCACCGCCGCCCCGCTCACCCCCGGCGCCGTTCCGACCGACCCCGCTGCCTCGGGCAGTGCGTCGGCCTCGCCGCCGGCGTCCCCCTCGCCGACGGCGGGCGACCCCGCCGACCCGCAGGCCACGCCCGGACAGCAGCCGGCCAACCCGGCGCAGGTCCCGGGCGGGGCCGCCGGCGGAGGCGGCGCGGCGGCCGGGGGAGCAGCAGGCGGGGGAGCGGCAGGCGGTGGCGGCGGTACGACGGCGACCCGGGGGACCACCGCGCCCCCGGCCAACACCCCGCCCCCGGCCACCCCTGAGCAGCCCAGCGTGCCGCAGGGCTGTGGTGGCAACGGCTGGGGGTACGTCACCGGCGTCGGCAGCGGGCAGCGGCTCGGCCTGGCCGCGGACAGCCTGGCCGGGGGCACGGACGCGGTGATGGGCCGCAACACCGCCTACGGCTGGGTGCGTTCGGCCCCCGACCCGGGCGGCTGGTACACCCTCAGCCCCTGCAACATGAGCAAGCCGGTGCTGGTGCAGAACACCGACAGCAAGAGCGTCGAACTCTCGCCCGGGTTCAGCGTCCTGACCAGGTGGACGGTGGCGAGCGCCCCCACCCAGGGCGCCGTCTACCTCAAGGACTACAGCAGCTCGACCTGCCTGACCGACAACGGCTCGGGGCGCGGGGTGACCATGGAGACCTGCACGCCGGGCAACAAGTCCCAGCAGTGGTACGTCCCGCCGTCGGGCTGAGTGCCCGGCGGCCCGCTCGGGCTCGGCCGGGAGCCGGTGTGTGTGACGCGGGCCGGCCCCCGGCGTGGGCGCCGGCGGTCAGGACGGGACGGGAATCGGCGACGGGGTCACCGTGACCGTCGTCCCGTCGGGGCCGAGGTGGGTGTACGGGCTGTTCGGGTCCCACAGGTTGACCGCGGACAGGTAGACGGTGTCGGACGCCGGGTCGAATTACAGATGCGCGCCGCTCGCCCCGACCAGGGACCTGTCCAACTCCTCGTTCCGCACCCAGGACGCGCCGGACGGGAGGAACGGCGCCAGGTTCGCCGGGATGCCCGGAGCCGGGGCCGGGTGGTCCCACGGCTTGGCGCCGGCCGGCTGGACCGGCGGCAGCGTGGCGGGAACCATCGTTCGGCCGCCGGTCAGCCTGGCCACCTGCCCCGGGGTGAGCTGCGCGATGACGTCGTAGAAGTAGTCGGTCGGGCCGATCGGCAGCCGGTCGCCCGGCCGGGCCGAGGAGGACTGGACCCAGTGCGTCGAGACGATCCGCCCGAGCCGGACCAGGTCCCGCTGCACCGGCGCCAGGTCGGTGGACACCTCCAGCGACTTGTCCGCCTCCGCCACGGCCGCGGCCGTCTCCGCGTCGATCTCGTCGACCCCCTGCTTCAGCCACACCCCGCGGCCACCACCGGTACCGCCGCCACCCCGGTCAGCAGGAACGCCCTACGTCTCACGGTCTCCCCCTCTGTCTGACGACCCGACCTGTGATCAAACGCCGCCCACCGCGGCACGGTTCCCGCCGCCACCGGACGGGTTGACCTCCTGTCAGCCGGCCGGCGTTCCGTTCCTGCGCAGGACCCTTGGGAGCACCCGGTGCACGGACTCCTCGACCAGGTCGAGGAGTCCGGCGCCGAGCACGCAGAGCGAGCGCTCCCAGGGGTGTCCGAAGGTGCCGAACCGGGTGAGAGAGGCGATGGGTCGAGGATGGCCTGCCCCGGCGGGGTGGCGGCGATCAGTGGGGGTGGGCATCGGCGAACTCGGCCGATGGGGGTGGGTGGTTCGGCCACGGAGCAGCGTGATCCGGTCAACTCGCCGCGGTCCGGAGGGCGTTCGGCCGGTTCCCCGGCAGCCGACGGGCGTCCGCTTCTACGCTCACGGGCACACCGTGGTCCGAGGGGGAGGACGCCGTGGCCCGCAGGCCCGTACGACGACGCCGGAGCGCCGCGCGGCGGGCCCGGCAGGCCCGCGACAACGCGATCCTGCTCGGGGTGGGCGCCCTCGCCGCCCTCGCTCTGGCGGTGACCGTGGTGACCTGGCTCGCGCACCACCTGCTGGTGGTGTTCGGCGCGCTCGCCGTGCTCCTGGTCGTAGCGGTGGCCGTCGTCCGGGGCCGGATCGCCGCGGACCGGCGCGCGTTCGAGGCCCGCGCGGCACAGCTGCGGCACATCGGCGTGTTCCTCGGGATGAGCCCGAAGGCGTTCGAGCAGGCGCTGGCGGACCTGTGTCGGAGGGACGGCTGCACCAAGGTGACGGTGGTCGGCGGGGCCGGCGACCTGGCCGCGGACGTCCTGGCGACCACCCCGGGCGGTCAGCGGATCCTGATCCAGGCGAAGCGGTACGGGCCGCGCACGTTCGTCGGCTCCCAGGACGTGCAGAAAGTCAACGGCACCTACCGCGACGTCCACCGCTGCCACCTCGCTGTGGTGGTGACGACCAGCACCTTCACCAAGGCCGCGGCGGCGTTCTGCGCCCAGGTCGGCATCCGCATGGTCGACCGCCGCGCGCTCGCCCTGTGGGCGGAGGGCACCGGCAGCCCGCCCTGGCACTGACTCGGCAGCCTGGTCCGCGAAGTCCGGCTGGCCGGACTCGTTGGCGGTCGGCGTGGCTCCTCCCTCCGGCCGTCCGGCCGTGGGGTCAGAGTGCGAGGGCCTCGGTGACGGCCCGCTGGATGCCGCGGGTGGTGATGCTGCGGTGCTCCCTGAGGTGGGTGACCGCGCGGGTGAGCCAGGCGGTGTCGCCGAGGCGGTGGGGCTCGCGGGTGGTGTTGATCTGGGCGAGCAGCTCCTGGAGCAGCGCCAGGTCGGTGCCGCCGTAGAGGCGGGGGTGCAGGTCGAAGCGGGCGGCGATGTCCTCGTACGGGTGGCGGAGCGTCAGGTGGAGGTAGCCGTGGCCGTGGCCCTTCCAGGGGCCCGGCAGGGCGTTGAGGAAGGCCATCGGGCTGTAGTCGCCCGGGAAGGGGTTCTTGGAGCCCAGGGTGAGGCCGTTGACATCCGTGATCCTCGGCCAGGGGGTCAACTCGCCCTCGGCGGCACCCGCGTGCAGGTACAGTCCGTCGGTGCGGAACTCCAGCCAGCTGCCGTCCGGCCGCGGGTTTCCCATCGCCCAGCGGTCGTCGAGGGGTGTCAGCGGGCCGAGGGTTGCCCTGTCGTCGCTCATGAACCCATTGGATCATTTGTGCGAGCCGTCCCGTGGCGACTCGGTGCCGTGGTCGAGGGCGGCCCGCCGGCCGCGCCGTTCTGGTGCCACGGTGCGACCGGTATCGGCCGGCTGCTCCTGCACGCCCGCCGCCTCGGCGTCGGTCCCGACCCGACCGGGGACCTCCGCGCCGTCTGTCGCGCGGTGGCCCTGGGCGCCCGCTGGAGCGGACCGACCCTGTGCCACGGCCTCGCCGGGAACGCCGAGTTCCTCCAGGACGCGGGCCTCGCCCTCGACGCCCCCGACATCCGGGCCCGGGCCCGTGAACTGGCAGGGATCCTGGAGGCGTTCGCGGTGGACACCCCGGACGGCCGGGCCTGGATCTCCGAGGTCCCCCGGCAGATCAGCCCCGACTACCTCGTCGGCTACGCCGGCATCCCGGTGGTCCTGCTGCACCTGGCCCGCCCCGGCCGCGGCCACCCGCTCAGCCGCGCGGGATCCGGCACGCGGGAAGCGGTGTAGGGCACGGACCAGCTCACCCGCCCGGCGCGATCCCGTCGAGCACCCGGTCGAGGAGGCGCTCGAAGACCGCCTCGGGGCTCCGGTCGCGGCCGCCCGGCTCGGCCAGGGCCGCGGCCAGGTGGGGGTACCGGCCGTCGGCGACGGCGGAGCGCAGGTAGCGGGCCTGGGCGTCGAGAAGTTCACCGGGGGAGCGGCCCGCGGCCTCGAGGGCGCGCTCCTGCGCGAGCTCGTACGCCATGTGGCCGGCGACGAAGCCGGTGACCAGGCTGAAGGCCTCCAGCCTCGTCTGGGCGTCCAGGCCGGTGGGGGCGAGGGCGGCGAGGGCGTGGTCCAGGACGGCGAGGGTGTTCGGGCCGAGGGTCTGACGGACCGGCAGGGCGGCGGGCAGCCAGGGGTGGCGCCGCATCAGGGCGCGCTGCTCCCGGGCGATCAGCCGGAGGTCGTGGCGCCAGTCGCCCGAGGGCGCGGCCGGCAGCCGGTGGTCGCCGCTCACCTCGTCGACCATCAGCTCCAGCAGAGCCTCCTTGTCGGGGACGTAGCTGTAGAGCGACATCGTCCCGGCCCCGAGCCGGGCCGCGACCGCGCGCATGGTGACCGCGGCGAGCCCCTCGGCGTCGGCGAGGGCAACCGCGGCCGCGGTGATCGCGGCCCGGCTGTGCGCCGGCGGCCTGCCCCGGCGCGGGCGCTCGACCACCGACCACAGCGACTCCGGATCCACGCCGGCCGGGCCTCCGGAGGCATCCACGCGGGCCATGTCGCTCCCTCCTTCCCGGTCGCCGTTCCCGCAGCCATCCAAGCATGAGCTATTCTCGTACGTTGTACGAGAAATTGAGGAGGGGACACCACCGATGCCTTCGACCCGCCGCCCGGCCACCGGGAAGCCGCCCCTGAGCGCCAGGATCATGCGACGGGCCCTGCGGGGACTGCCGCCCCGGCGGTACGAGGTCGCCCACGAACCCGGCCTCGTCGTGCCCGCGGCCGACGGCAGCCCGCTGCTGACGGACCGCTACCTCCCGCTGGGCGACGGGGACTTCCCCACGGTCCTGGTCCGCTCGCCCTACGGCCGGGGCTTCCCCTGGGCGCCGATGTACGGCGTCCTGTTGGCCGAGCAGGGCTTCCACGTCGTCCTCCAGAGCTGCCGCGGCACCGGCGGCTCCGGCGGTGAGTTCCACCTGTGGCGCAACGAGGCCGCCGACGGCCTGGCCACCGTCGCCTGGCTGCGCGGGCAGCCCTGGTTCACCGGCAGGCTGGGGACGATCGGCCCCAGCTACCTCGGTTACGTCCAGTGGGCCCTCGCCCTGGACCCGCCGCCGGAGCTGCGCGCGATGGTGATCCAGATCGCGATGCACGACCCGCACGACTTCTTCCACGGCAGTGGCGCGTTCGCCCTGCAGAACGCGCTGGTCGCCACCGCCGGTCTCACCACCCAGCACCGCGGCACCCCGGCCATGCTGCGCGCGACCCTACGGCTCCGGCGCCACCTCGGCGGGGCCCCCCCCCCCCCCCCCCCCCCCCCCCCCCCCCCCCCCCCCCCCCCCCCCCCCCCCCCCCCCCCCCCCCCCCCCCCCCCCCCCCCCCCCCCCCCCCCCCCCCCCCCCCCCCCCCCCCCCCCCCCCCCCCCCCCCCCCCCCCCCCCCCCCCCCCCCCCCCCCCCCCCACCGGCACCCTGCCCCTCACCGAGGCGTACCGGCCCGCCCTGGGCGGCCCGGTGCCCTTCCTGGAGGAGGCGATGGCCCACCCCGATCCCGAGGACGCCCACTGGCACGGTGTCGACGCGGGGCACGCGGCGGACGGCCTGACCGTGCCCACCGCCCTGATCGGCGGCTGGCAGGACGTCAACCTCGACCAAACCCTGCGGCAGTACGCGCGACTGCGGCGCTCCGGCTGCGAGACCGCGCTGCTCGTCGGCCCGTGGACGCACCAGTCGGCGCTCCAGCAGGGCTGGCCCGAGGTCTTCACCGAGAGCCTCGCCTGGCTCCGGGCCCACCTGTGCGACGACCGGTCCGGACTGCGGCCGACGCCGGTCCGCGTCCACCTCGGCGACCGGGAAGGCCGCCTCGACCTCCCCGACTGGCCGCCGGCCCACCGGAGCCGACCCTGGTACGCCGCCGCCGACGGCACCCTGACCACCCGCCCACCCGCCGACACCGACCCGCCGCTGACCTTCCGCTACGACCCGGCCGATCCCACGCCCTCGCTCGGCGGCCCCCTGGTCAGCGGCAGGGCCCGGACGGACAACCGCCCGCTGGAGGCCCGGGACGACGTGCTGACCTTCACCACCGACCCGCTCCCCGAGCCGGTCACCATCGCGGGAGCGGTGGACGCGGTCCTGCGGATCGGCACGGACACCGGTCACGCGGACGTGTTCGCCCGGCTCTGCGACGTCGACCCGCGCAACCGCTCCACCAACGTCTGCGACGGGCTGCGGCGGCTCCACCTCCCCGAGGGCGGCCCCGACACCCCCGCCACCGTCACGGTGGCGATGAGCTCCACCGCCCACCGCTTCCCCGCCGGGCACCGGATCCGCCTGCAGATCAGCGGCGGAGCCCACCCGCGCTTCGCCCGCCACACCGGAACCGGCGAACCCGCGGCGACCACTACCCGCCTCGCACCGGTCCGGATCTCCCTCCACCACCCGTCGGCGCTCGCCCTGCCCGTCGTGGAGCAGACCATGGGTGCGTAGACCGCGGAAACGGCCGCCGCCGCCGCGACCCCGGCGGGTCACAGCGGCGGCGGCGTGGACGGTCGGTCAGAGACCGGCGGCGGAGAGGGAGACCACGTCCGCGTCGGGATCGAACGGCGACAGCGGTCCTGCGGCGCCGGGGACGTTGACCTGGGCGCTGCGGCTCCACCGGCCGGCGGTGTAGTCGCCGTCCGCGGTGTACACGGCGTTGCTGAACCGGTCGACGCCGAAGACCCGCAGGGTGTTGCCGGTGGCCGCGACCGCGATCTGCCGGGTGTTGTACAGCCCGGTTCCGGTCTCCCGCGAGATGTTGCCCCAGCCGCTCCAGCGCCCGGCGGCGTAGTCGGCGACCGCCTCGTAGATCTCGCCGGGCACCTGCGCGACGACGTGGAACTTCGACCCCGGCGTGGTGGCCGCCGCGAGCTGGGTGATCGGCGCCAGCGGAGCGTTGGTCGGCACGCCGATGGCCGCGGTCAGGTCCCCGCCGCTCCACCGGCCCCGGTCGTAGTCGCCGTCGCCGACCCGGACGCGGCCGTCCGCACCGAGCATCGCCACGTGCAGCACATTGCCGGTCGAGGCGGCCGCCACCGAGGTCACACCGGCCGGGAAGCCCAGCACCGCCGTCACGTCGCCCCACGCGGACCACGTCCCCGTCGAACGCTCACCGGACGCCTCGTACACCCGGCCGTCGGCGACCGCGACCAGGTGCACCCGGTTGCCGATCGCCGCCGCCGTCAGCTGCGTGATGCCCGGCAGGTCGCCGGCGCGGGCCGCGCCCGTCACCTCCGACCACGGCAGCCACTGTCCCTGCGCCACCCCGCCCGAGGCCGGGCCGAGGTTGCGGTCCGCGCTGTAGACCTTCCCGTCCACCAGGACGAACGCCCGCAGGTACTGGTCCGCGGTCGTCACCGAGGCCGTCGCGGCGACGCCCTTGCCCTCGATCGGGGCGCCCTGCGGCGACACCGGGAGGAACGGACTCCACACCCCCCGGGTGTAGTTGGCGCCGGCGTTGATCAGGGAGGACGGGGAGCCGGTCCGGCCGCCGAACAGCTGCACCCGGTCCCCGGGGGCGAGCGCCGCCGTGTACGCGGCGCCGGGCACGTCGACGGTCCGGCGGGTGACCACGCTGCGCCCGCCCTCGTCGGTGGTGGTCAGGGCGACCTGGTAGCTGCCGGGGGCGCCGTACTGGTGCTTGAACGTCCCGTCGGCCGCGGGCTGGGACAGCTTCGTGCCGTCACCGAAGTCCACCTGCCGGCCCGTGATCACCCACGGCGAGGAGGCGCTCGGCGTGACCGTGAGGTCCAGGGAGTCGCCGAGCCGGTAGGTGAGGTCGGCGGTGAGGTCGGCCGGGTCACGGACCAGGACCTGCTTGTACTCCGAGAACATCTTCGCGCCCTGGGCGTCGGTCGCCAGGCAGGAGACGAAGTAGGTGCCGGCCTTGGTGTAGGTGTGGGTGACGGTCGGCTCGGGGGAGTCGATCCGGGTGCCGTCGCCGAACGAGAAGCGGTAGTTGACCTGGTCGACGCCCCAGGCGTTCACCGGCGCGGCGGTGGCCTTGACCGTGAACGGGGTCGGCCCCTGGAGGGAGGGGACGTCGGCGGTCACCGTCAGGCCGAGCGAGCGCTGGCCGTGGACCTCGTACGCGCCGCGGTCGCGGATCCCGCCGTTCGGCGCGGTGTTGGGGACCTTCGGGTCGTCGCCCGGCTTCACGCCGAGCAGGTCGCGGTCGAGGCCCGGCGCGCTCGGGTCGGCCGAGTCGATGGCCGCGGTCGCCGTCTCCGGCAGCCGGTTGTGGTCGATGTTCACGATGGGGTTGAAGGAGAGTCGGACGTCGACGTCGTGACCGGCCTGCCCGGTCGCCTCCTTGAACGCGGCGGCCGTCCGGTAGGCCGTCCCGCCCCAGGCGTACCCGGAGCCGTCCGACCAGGGGTGGACGAGGTTGTAGTCCACCTTCGAGCCGCTCACGGACCCGGCGGAGACCACGATCTCCGCCTCCCCCTTGAACCTGGGGTCGGTGGCGCACGCGGGAGCGGGGGTGACGGTGGTGTCGTCCGTGTGCTCGGCGGTGATCACGTTGTTCTCGACCACCGCGCCCGGCGAGGCGCCGTCGATCCGCACGCTCTCCAGGCAGGAGAAGGCGATGGTGTTGGAGGTCACCGCCGTGTTCGGCGCGTCCGTGACGGTGACCGCGGCGGTCCGGGACCGGTCGAAGTCGTTCCCGGTGATCAGCACGTCATGGGCGCCCGCACCGACGACCAGACCGCCCGCCGAGCTGAACCGGCTCCGGCTCACGGTGAGTTGCCCGTTGGCGCCGGAGGTCCGCACGCTCGGGTCGATCGTGCCGTAGTACCGGTTCTGGTCGAGCGTCACGCGGGAGGAGTTCGAGACCGCCACGGCCGGAGCGGAGCCGGCCGTCCGGGTCCCCTGCACGTCGAAGCCCCGGACCACCACGTCGTGCACCTCCGCCAGGACGAAGGAACCGGCACCGGACGAGGGCTGGAGCACCACGGGCCGGCCGGCCTGGGGACGGTCGAAGGTCACACCGAGGAAGGTGATCGGCTGCTCGGGCGTACCGGAGCGGGTGATCCTCACCGTCTCCTGGTAGGTGCCCGATCCGGCTGCCACCTCCACGGTCTGCCCGGGGAGGACGACCGCGGCGGCGGCGGAGATCGTGCAGAACGGGCGCGCCTCGGATCCGCCGCCCGCGTCCGCGCACGCGGCCGAGGTCCGGTTCACGTACAGCGTGCCGCCGGGGGTGTCGGCGGCGACCGAGACCGCCGGGAACACGAGGACGGACGTCGCCGCTGCGACGGTGAGGGCGGCGGACTGGCGCAGGCGCAAGGAGGACTCCGGGAGGTGATCGGGGATCAGGAAGCGACCGAGCTTCCCACTCGAACTACCGTGCAGTCCAACCGCTTTTCGGGGTGCCCGCGATATCCGATCTCCGCCGTCCTCCCCCGTTTCGGCCGGAGAACGGCGGCGGTGGGGCTTCTGTCTCCTCGGTTCGGAGAATGCGCCGGACGGGTGTTTGAATCTGGCCGGCGGGTGGCGCGAACGGCAGCCTGGGCGGCGGCGACGGCGGGGCCGGTGCGTCCCCACCCCGAGGCCCGGCCGGACCGGCGGGGCCCGGTGGGCAATCCCGGGCGGGACGTCCGGGCCGGAACACGGGAGGGAGCCGCCGTGGCCTCCGTCGGAGAGCGACTGAGCAGGACCAGGAAGCGGGCCTTCATCGGCCGCGAGGAGCAACTCGCCCGCTTCGGGCAGGCCCTGGACGGCGACCCCGGCGCACCGTTCGCGTTCTACGTCCTCGGACCGGGCGGCATCGGCAAGTCGGCCCTGCTGCGCTGCCTCGCCGACCGCGCCCGAGCGTCCGGGCGTCCACTCGTCGAACTGGACGGACGCTTCGTCAGCCGCGACCCCGCCGACTTCGAACGCGCCGCCGCGGCCTTCCTCGACGTCCCCGGCACGGTCATGATCCTCGACTCCTTCGAGCACTGCCAGTGGCTGGAGAGCTGGCTGTGGCAGCGCTTCCTGCCGCGCGCCGCGGACGACGCCCTGGTGGTCCTGGCCGGACGGCTCGCCCCGCAGCCGCAGTGGACCGCCGACCCCGCCTGGGCCGGACTGCTGGACGTCACCGAACTCGGCCCGTTCTCCGAAGAACAGGCCCGCAGCCTGCTCGCCGCCGCCCGGGTCCTGCCCGGACTGCGGGAACGCGTCCTGCGCTTCGCCGGGGGCAACCCGCTGGCCCTCTCCCTCGCCGCCGCCGGGGCCGCCACCTGGAACGGCGACGACCTCTGGGCCCCCTCCGCCGACACCCTGCGCACCCTGCTGGTCGGCCTGATCGGCGAGGTGCCGACCGCCGCCCACCGCCGCGCCCTGGAGGTCGCCGCCCAGGCGTACTCCACCTCCGAGGAACTCCTCGCCGCCCTCCTGCCCGACCAGGACGCGCACCTGCTGTTCGGCTGGCTGCGGGACCTCCCCTTCATGGAGGCCACCCACCGCGGCCTCCACCCGCACGACGCCGCCCGCGAGACCCTGGCCGCCGACCTGCGATGGCGGGCCCCCAACGGCTTCCTGACGATGCGCCAGCGCCTGGCCGAGGAGTACCTGCGCCTGCTGCGCGAGGCCCCCGAGGAACAGGTCTGGACCGTCACCGACGAACTCTTCCACCTCTTCCGCGACGGCGAGATGGTCGCCCGCACCCGCAGCACCCGGTCCCGCGAGGAGGAGGTGCACGACCGGCCCCTGCACCCGGACGACCTGCCCGTCCTGCTCGGCATGGCCACCGAGACGGAGGGCCCCGCATCCGCGGAGATCGTCCGCTACTGGGCCGAGCGCCAGCCGCAGGCCTTCAGCGTCTACCGGCTGGTCTCCACCGGCCGGATCGTCGCCTTCACGGCCCGCCTCGCCCTGCCCGCCCCGCCCGACCCCGAGGACCTGGCCACCGACCCCGTGGTCGCGGCCGCCTGGGCCTACACCGACGCCACCGACCCGGTACGCCCCGGCGAGCACATCGGCGTCAGCCGCTTCACCGTCTACCCCGAGCGGTACCAGGTCCCCTCCCGCGTCATCGACCTCAGCAGCTCCCGCGCCCAGGCCGAGTCCGCCCGCGCCCGCGGCCGCGCCTACGGCTTCGCCGCCTGGCGGGACGCCGAGGCCTGGGCCGCCCGCGTCAAGGGCAGCCTCCTCGACACCGGCGCCCGCCCCCGGGTCGGCGACCACACCTACGGCGTGTTCGGCGTCGACTGGCGCCAGGTGCCCGTCGAGTCCTGGCTGCGCCACTTCATCGCGTCCACCGCCGTCCCCGCCCCGTCCGGCCCGTCGGGCTTCTCCCGCACCGCCTTCGACCAGGCCGTCCGCGAGGCCCTGGCGCACTGGCGCGACCCGGGGACCTTCGCCGTCTGCGCCCTGATGCGCGCCCGCCTGGCCGCCGACCTCACCGACCCCGTCGAGGAACTGCGCACCCTGCTCCGCCGCAGCGTCGACGACCTCGCCCGCGACCCGCGCGGCGAACGCGCCCGCGAGGCCCTCACCGCGGGCTACTTCTCCGGCGCACCCACCCAGGAGGCCGCCGCCCGCCGCCTGAGCCTGCCGTACGGCACCTACCGCCGCCACCTGCGCCAGGGCATGGACCTGCTCTGCGAGGCGCTCTGGCAGCAGGAGTTGCACGGCCCCCGCTGACCCCGTCGCCCTCGGGAAGTGGACAGGGCGGCCCCGGGAAGTGGACAGGCCCGGACAGGAGTGGACAGTGCCCACCCCTGCCGGGCCTGGAGAGTGGACACCGGTGCGCAGCAGGCTGTGCGCCATGAACCTCCCACGCAGACAGCCGGGGCAGGAACCACCCGCTCCCCGTCCGGCGGCCGTCCTCACGGTGCTCGCCGCGGCGCAGTTCACCGTCATGCTCGCCACCTCGATCGTGAACGTCGCGCTGCCGCAGATCCGTACCGGCGTGGGCCTCACGGACGGCGCCACCACCTGGGTGGTCAACGCCTACGGCCTGGCGTTCGGGGCGCTGCTCCTGGCCGGCGGACGGGCCGCCGACCTGCTCGGCCGCCGCCGGGTGCTGATCGCCGGCCTCGCCCTCTTCGCGGCCTCCTCGCTGGCGGCGGGCCTCGCCACCACCCCGGGCCTGCTGATCGCCGCCCGCGCCGCCCAGGGCCTCGGCGCCGCCGCCATCGCCCCCGCCGCGCTCGCCCTGGCGATGGCCCAGTACCCCTCGGGACCCGGACGCGGCAAGGCCCTCGGCGTGTGGGGCGCGGTCTCCGGAGCGGGCGGAGCGGGCGGCGTCCTGCTCGGCGGAGCGCTCACCCAGGCCTGGGGCTGGCCGTGGATCTTCCACGCCGTGACCCTCGGAACCGCCCTGGTCCTGGCCGCCGTGGCCGTCCTCGTCCCCCGCACGGACGGCCGCGCGGCCGGGGGGTTCGACCTGCCGGGCACCGCCACCGTCACCCTCGCCCTGACCTGCCTGGTCTGGGGCCTGACCACCGCCCGCAGCTCCGGCTGGACGGACGGCACGGTGCTGGGCGCCCTCGGCGCCTGTGCCGTCCTGCTCGCCGCCTTCGCCGCGATCGAACGCCGCCGCCCCGACGCCCTGGTGCCGCCCCGCCTGCTCGGCACCGGCCGGGTGGCCGCCGGCAACCTGCTGATGGCCCTGCTCGGCTCCGTGTGGATCGCCCTGTTCGTCTTCCTGCCGCTCTACCAGCAGCAGGTCCTCGGCGCCGGTCCGCTGGCCACCGGAGCCGGTCAACTCCCGCTCGCCGCCGCCGTGATGCTCGGATCCACCCTCGCCCCCCGGCTCTCCCGGCGGATCGGTCCCACCGCCACCGTCACCGCCGCCCTGCTCACCGAGGCCGCAGGCATGCTGGGGCTCTCCCTGATCCGCGCCGACGGCAGCTACCTCGTCGACATCCTCGGACCGAGCCTCCTGGTCGGCACCGGCCTGAGCGTCGCCTTCGTCCAGCTCACCGCCTTCGCCGTGGACGGCCTCCCGCCCCAGGACGCCGGCCTGGCCGGCGCGCTGGTCAACACCACCCGCCAGGTCGGTGGTGCCATCGGCCTCGCCGCCCTGGCCACCCTCGCCGGCTCCGTCACCGCCCGAACGGCGGTCCACGCCGCGCCGGCGGAGGCCCTCACCGCCGGCTTCCGGACCGCCTTCGCGGTCTCCGCCGCCGTCCTCACCGCCACGGCGCTGCTCGCCCTGCTCCTCGCCCGCCACAGCGGACCGCGGGCCACGGCCGCCGGCCCGGACCCCGACCGGGCGCCCGGCCACGAGACCCGGCAGGCGGCGCAGGCCCCGCAGATCTCCCGGACCCGCTGAACCCGACCCGCCATAACTCCCCCTCCCCGGAAGGAAGTACCGCCATGCTCACCATCGACGAGAACGCCCCCGCCGTGGTCCGCCTGAGCACCGTGATCGACGCGCCGCTCGCCACGGTCTGGCAGCTGCACACCGACATCGCCGCCTGGCCCACCTGGCACCCGGACATCGAGAAGGTCGAGTTCGACGGCCCCCTGGCGCCCGGCAGTTCCTTCCGCTGGCACACCCACGGCCTGGACATCACCTCCACCATCCAGGACCTGGTCCCCGGCGAGCGGATCGCTTGGGGAGGCCCCACCGCCGGCATCACCGGCATCCACGTCTGGACCTTCGAGCAGACCGGCGACCAGGTCACCGTCCACACCGAGGAGTCCTGGAGCGGAGCCCCCGTCGAGGCCGCCGCCGACCAGCTCGGCCAGGCCCTCCTCGACTCCCTCGTGAACTGGCTCACCCAGCTCAAGCGGCAGGCCGAACAGGCCCGCTGAGCCGGATCCGCTCGCCCCGGCCCACCGACGTCTCCCCGTTGATGCATCACCACCGAACAAGAGAGAGACCCGCCATGACCGCCAAGCCGCCCTTCCTGACCGGCCACTACGCCCCCGTCGCCGACGAGATCACCGCCACCGAGCTCACCGTCGAGGGCACCCTGCCCCCCGAGCTGACCGGCCGCCTGCTCCGCAACGGGCACAACCCCAAGCCCGGCGTCACCCCCACCCACTGGTTCAAGGGCAGCGGCATGGTCCACGGCATCCGGCTCCGCGAGGGCCGTGCCGAGTGGTACCGCAACCGCTGGGTGCACACCCCCGCCCTGGACGACGGCGCCCCGTACATGACCGAGAAGGGCCCGGACCTGACCGCCAGCGTCGCCGGCACCCACATCATCGAGCACGGCGGCCGCCTGCTCGCCCTGTGCGAGGCGAACCTCCCCTTCGAGCTCACCCCCGAGCTGGAGACGGTCGGCGCCCACGACTTCGACGGCAAGCTGCGCAGCGCGATGACCGCGCACCCCAAGGAGGACCCGGTCACCGGCGAGCTCCACTTCTTCGGGTCCTCGCCCTTCCCGCCGTACCTGATGTACCACGTCGCCGACGCCAAGGGCGTCCTCGTCCACAGCGCCGAGATCCCGGGGGCGACCGCCTCCCTCAAGCACGACTTCGCCATCACCCGCCGCCACGTGGTCTTCATCGAGGGCAACGTCACCTTCGACCCCACCGAGCACTCCGGCATCCCGTACGGCTGGAGCGACCAGCAGCCCTCCCGGATCGGCGTGATGCCCCGCGGCGAGGACGGCGCCCGGCAGATCCGCTGGTTCTCCATCGAGCCGGGCAACATGCTGCACGTCTCCAACGCCTACGAGGACGGCCGGGGCCGGATCGTCCTGGAGGGCCCGACCGTGGACCGCCGGGGCTTCGAGCTCTCCTGGAACTGGTGGGTCGGCGCCCCGGACCGCGGCAGCGAGCCCAACGCCTACTCCTTCACCCGCCGCTGGGTCATCGACCCGGCCGCCGGTACCGTCGACGAGCAGATCATCGACGACCTGGCGGTGGAGTTCCCGACCCTCAACGAGGAGTACCTGGGCCGCGAGAACCGCTTCCAGTACGCCATCTCCTTCCCCGACGAGAAGGGCTTCGGCGGCTACGGCGTCGTCAAGTACGACCGCACCACCGGCGCCCGCCGCATCCACCAGATCGGCGACGCCCGGCTGCCCAGCGAGGCCGTGTTCGTCCCCGCCGCCGGAGCCACCCGCGAGGACGACGGCTACCTGCTCACCGTGGTCTCCGACCTCAAGCAGGACGCCTCCCAGCTCCTCGTCCTCGACGCCTCCGGCCTCGACCAGGTCGCCACCGTCCACCTGCCCCGCCGGGTGACCGCCGGCATCCACGGCTCCTGGATCCCCGACACCCCGCAGGACGAGACCCGCGCCTGACCCACCGCCGTCGAGCCCTTCCCCGCCGGGGAAGGGCTCGACGGCGTCGGCAGGGTGCGGAGCGGTGGTATGACATCCTCGCAAGGGGGCCCGGTTGAAGGCGAGGTACGACGTGGACGCGGTCGTGGCGATGAGTCTGATCCGGATGGCCGCCGCGGATCGGGCCCTGGCCCTCTGGCAACGGCCCTCGGGCGAGCGGCTCGCCCGGTTGGGCCTGGACGCCCTCCTGGCCGGCGTCGACGCCCCGTCACTTCGCCTGCTGGCGGGCCTGGGCCGCAGGGAGTACGGCGAGGCCCCGGAGCTGTTCGACCGCGTGCTGGAGGAACTGGACCTGCTGCCGCTGCTCCCCGAGGACCTCCGCACGGCGCGCTGGGCCGCAGCCGGTTGGTGGGCACGGCGGATCGTGGAGCGTGAGGTCGATCCACTGGACGGCGCCCGGCTGATCTGGCAGGAAGCCGCAGCCGAACTCGGCTACCCCGCCGCCCTGCAACCGATGGTCGAGCTGGCGACGGCGATCGACGGGTCCACCCACGCGAGCGGCCTGGCGGAGGGGGTCATCGCCACCGCCCAACATCTCCTCGACACGGGAACGTGCCCGGCGAGGGCGGTCTGACCCGCAGGTCAGCCCAGGGCCTCGCTCTCAACGCCGGCCGTCCCGTCCTGGACCGGCAGCGGCCGAGCCTGCTCGCCCGGCACCTGCGAGATCCGCGTCCCCGTTCGCTGACCCCGCAGGTCCCGGGCGGCGCCGCAGGATGTCACCCTGCGGCGCCTGAGCGGCCTTGCCGGCCTGAAAGGGTCGGGTCAGCGAGGGGCGGTGACCAGGGCCTCGATGTCGGGGACCACGGCGGCGGGCGTGGGGAGCGCGTCGTTCTCGGCCCGGAGGCGGGCGGCGGCCGCCCGGAGGTCCGGGTCGGTGACGAGCCGGGCGAGCAGCTCCGTGTCGACGTCCTCGGAGGCGCTGCGCAGCGCGGCGCCGGTGGAGGCGAGGATCCCGGCGACGACGAAGTTGTCGGCGCCCTGCGGGAGGAGCAGCTGGGGGATGCCGGCCTGCAGGGCGGTGAGGGTGCTGCCGGAGCCGCCGTGGTGGACCGTCGCGTCGCAGACGCGCAGCAGCTCGGCGAGCGGCACCCACGGCAGCGGCCGGACATTGGCCGGAAGGGTGCCGAGCGGGGTGAGATCCGCGTCACCCACGGCGAGCAGGAACTCGGCGTCGACCCCCGCGGCCGCCTCGATCAGCCGGGTGATCGCCTGGAGACCGTCGATCCGGGTGATCACCGTCCCCAGGGTGACCGCGACCCGCGGCCGCTCCCCCCGACCCAGCAGGCCGGTCGGGACCACGCCACCGCCGTTGTACGGGACGTACCGCATCCGCAGCCCGCCCGGATCGCCGCCGAGGGACTCCGGGACGATGTTCAGCGGGGTGGTCTTGGCCGGGGCGGCCACGCCGTGCTGCTCGTAGACGTCGGTGAAGTGGTCGGCGAGCCGCGCGGCCATGTCCAGTCCGGAGGTGAAGCCGAAGTTCTGCAACGCCGCCGGGATCTCCAGCTTGGCGGCGACCAACTGCGCCGAGGCGAGACAGGAATCGTGGACCAGGAGGTCGGCCCCCCAGCCCCGGGCGGTCTCCAGCAGGTCGTCGACGGTCGACCGCGAGGCGTGCGCGAAGGCGGCGCCGGCCAGGTCGAGGATCTGCTCCTGCGTCATGTCGGGCTTGGCGTAGGTCATCCCTCCCTCCCCGCTGACCGCCTCGAACGCCTCCTGCAGGGCCTCCTCGTAGCCGATCTCGACCATCGGGAACCCGGCCACCCCGAGCTGCGCCACCGGTTGCGGCGTGGCGAACAGGACCTCGTGTCCCGCCGCCCGCAGCGCCTGGGCGGTGGGCACCATCGGGAACAGGTGGCTCGGCGAAGCCGGGCCGGTGAAAAGTATGCGCACGGTGTCTCCTGGTGATATGAGCCGGCTGGACGTTCCGGGGCCGGCCTGCGCGCCGCCCCGTCCTGCGGCGGGCGGCGCGAGCGGGGCCGTGTCCGACCCCGTGGAGACAAACTGACGGGGCATCAGTACGTGTTCCCACTACCGTCGATAATCGGACGTTCCTACGGGGGCTCCGGTGGTCGAGCCTCGCCGGAATCGGGTTCCGCGCCGGACATGGCCGGTCGCTCCCGCGGGCAGGATATGACGAAACGTCAATATCTGTGCCGCCGCCGAGGCGGTCGGCCTGCTGAACGAACTAGTCGCGGAGATACCGCAGTTGTACGCCCCGGCCTGGCGGAGGTCCGCGCCCTGGAGAGCCGGCTCCACGACGGCACACCGCCGGCCGCCGGGTGACACCCGGGGCGCAGGGGCGCAGGGCGGGCAGCGCCCCGCAGGTCAGGGGCGGCCGAGGAGTGCCGCGCCGGTGGCGGAGTCCGTCCGGGCGGTGAGGAAGTCGGCGAACGCGGTGACGAACTCCTCCTCGCTGATCCGGCCGTCGCCATCGGCGTCCAACTGCCGGAAGCCGTCGTTGAGTTCGGCCGGGTGGACCCGGGATCCGTCGAACAGGACGCGGTACTCGTCCGCGCACAGATGGCCACTGCCGTCGGTGTCGGCGGCCCTGAACAGGGCACGCACCGCGGGCCCCAGACCCTGGTCCAGGTAGGCCGGGTCGCGGTCCAGGCCGCCGAGCACCGCGGCCACGAACTCGGCGCAGTCCACGGCGCCGTCGCCGTCGGCGTCCACGGCCGAGCAGAGGTGCCCCCACCAGGTCTCGAACGCGGCGTAGAGCACGTCCTCCTGCTCGGTGGGGATCTCCAGCTGCCAGCAGACGTTGTGGACCACGGCCTGGAGGTCGGCCGAGTCGACCGCCCGTCACCGGTCTGGTCCAGGACCTGGTGGAAGAAGGCCTCCAGACGGGCCCGGCGGGAGTGGCGACGCGGACCCGGCGCGCCCGCGCCGCCGGGCGGGCCGGCGCACGGCGCGGACCCGGCCGCCCGTCGGTGGCGTCGGTGGTGGCGGAACGGTGGCGGTGGCGAAAGTGATCGGGAGCCGGGTGGTCACGTGCCGCATGCCGCGGTGCAGTGCCCAGGACAGTGCGGCGGCCGAGCGGGTCGGACGCATGCCGAACCTGTCGTGCCACCCCGGCGGCAGGTCGGCCACCGTGAGGCCGCTCAGCACGCGGGCCGCCACGGCTCCGTGGCAGACCCCCGAACCGCCGGGATGCGGGGAGCACCCGCACCCCGGCGGCGGTCGCGTCACCGCGTCAGGCGGGCTGTGCCCCCGCCTGCCCGGCGATCACCGAGAACACCGCGCCCTGCGGGTCGGCCAGGACGGCCATCCGGCCCGCGACCATGTCGAACGGCGGGGCGAGCACGTTGGCGCCGGACCGGACCGCCGCGTCGACCGTGCTGTCGACGTCGTCCACGGCGAAGTACGCCATCCAGTGCGGGGGAGTCCCGGGCGGGGCCTTCTCCAGGGTCATCATGCCGCCGACGGTGCGGCCCTGGACCTGGAACTCGGTGTAGCCCTCGGCGCCCTCCATCGTGGACGGGGTGGCCGTCATCGGCAGCGCGGCCGCGTAGAAGCGGCCGGCGGCCTGCGGGTCGGTGGTGCTCAGCTCGTTCCAGATCAGCGCGCCGGGCTCGTTGACGATCCCGGCGCCGGGGAAGGACCGGGCCTCCCACAGCCCGAACACCGCGCCCTGCGGATCGGTCACGACCGCCATCCGGCCGAGGTCCATCACGTCGACGGCCGGAATGACCGCCTTGCCGCCGGCGTCGCCGGCCTTGGTGAGGGCGTCGTCGACGCTGTCCGTGGCCAGGTACGTCGTCCAGACCGCCGGGGGCATCGGGTCGGGAATGGAACCGTCCGGGTTCATGGCGGCCATGATCCCGGCGACGGGCCGGCCCTTGAGCGCGCAGACGGCGTAGCCGCCGGTCTCGGGCGGACCGACCTCGCCCTGCCAGCCGAAGAGGTCGCGGTAGAAGTCGAGCGCGGCCTGCTGGTCCGGGACCATCAGGTCGATCCAACAGGGGGTGCCGGCCTGGTAGGGGCTGTTCTTCTCGGGCACGGGATCTCCGTCCGGGGAGGAGTGGTAGGGGTGGGGAAGGACGGGCCTTGGCCTACCCCCGTGACACCCGGGGAATCGGGCCGTTCGAGTGACTCCGCGGTCCCGACGACCGTTCCCGGAACTGGCCGGTCCGGCCTACTGCGGCAGGTCGCGGGGCCGCGGCCAGTCGGGCGGTTCGCCGACCCCGGTGACGGTCAGGCGTCCCGTGGCGTGGTCGAAGGTGTGCACGTGGAACCGCCCGTGGACCCCGTGGACGCTCAGCGCGCCCTCCCCGGCCAGCTTCACGGGTTCGAGCGCCGGGCCGCCGGCCATCTGGTCCAGGCCGGCGCCCCACATCCGGAGGAGCCCGGGGAGCTCGACGTCATAGACCACGGCATTGACCTGGATTTCGGAGCCGTCGTCCAGGACGACGATCGCCGGGCCCTCGTAGTACGGCCACGTGTCATTCGCGTTCATGCGCTCCACCATGCGTCGCGCCACCCGTGATCGCCGGGTGCGACACGGTGACGGACGGCCGAATCAGCTGCCCCGGTCCGACCCGGGGCACATGCCGGGGCACCGGCGACGGCTGGTCCTCGACGGTCACGAGCTGATCAACCACGCCGGATCCCCGGCCTGCGTCACCGCAAGCCAAGCACGTCACCCCGGACGGCCGGCCTGGAACCTGCTCAACGCCCAGATGATGAGCAGGTCGATGGCCATCATGGGGATCGACCACACCGGGTAGTACGGAAGGTGCGGGCCGCGGTGGACTGGGAGCAGGTCCCGGCCGCCGGGGGACAGGTCCAGTGGCCTGGTTCGACGCCCAGGGCCTGCACGTGACCGACGTGTGGGACTCCCCGGAGGCATTCGAGGCGTTCATGGCCGAGCGGCTCGCCCCGGCGATCGACAAGGCGGGGATCCCCGGCGCCCCCCGGACCGCCATGACCCCGCTCCACCGCCGGTTCGTCGCCCCCGGGATCACCGGCGTCGAGGAGGGCGGGTAGCGAGGGCCTCGGCGCGGACCCGCTCGGCCTCGGCGGCGGCCTCGCTCCGGGCCGCCTCGTGCGGCCGGGAGCGGGAGCCGGAGGGCGCCGACGGCAGCGGCCCGGGTGATCCTGACGCCCGGGCCGTCACCGGAGGCGCGGGGCGGCGTTGTCAGGTCGTGCGGCGCATACCGCGGGACTGCCCGGGGAAGGGGCGTCGCACAGGGTGACGGTCACTCTCCGGAAGGTGTGGCACGGTGGCAGACGGTACTCGGCAGGCGGGCCCCGCCATGCGTCCCTCCGTCCGTGAGACGTACGGCCCGGCCGATCTGAGCCGGGACCGGGTGTTCGCCGGAGGGTTCATCAACTTCGGCCACTGGCAGGCGATCGACCTCGGCCGGCCGCTGGACGAGCGCGACCGGATCCGCAGCCAGGAGGACCTCTACCGGCAGGTCCTGGCGGCCGCCGGGGCGCCGGTGGAGGCGCGGATCCTGGAGGTGGGCTGCGGGACCGGCATGGGGTGCGCCCTCGCCCTGGAGGAGTGCGCCGGCGCCGCGGTCACCGGCCTGGACATCCACCCCGACCAGCTCCGGCGGGCCCGCGACACCCACCGCGACCTGCTGCGCCGGGAGCCGGAGCGGCTGCGGTTCGTCCACGGCGCCGCCGAGCGCATCCCGCTCGCCGAGGACGCGTTCGACGCCGTGGTCAGCGTGGAGGCCGCCCAGCACTTCCCGGATCTCCAGGCCTTCGCGGCGGAGACGTCGAGGGTCCTGCGGCCGGGCGGCCGGGTGGTCGTCGCCAGCTTCTTCACCGTCGACGACGCGCCCGGCCGGCCCGGCGAACTCGCGGGCCTCCTGGAGACCTTCGCGAACGGCCTGGACATCGCCCGTCCGGTACGGGAGCTCACGGACGCCCTCACCGCGGCCGGGCTCACCGGGGCACGCGCCGCGTCGATCGGCCGGCACGTCTGGCCCGGCTGGGACCTGTGGCTGAGCCGGTGGTGGGCCCCGGACACCTGGCCGCGGAACTTCCTGCAGGCGTACCGGCGGGGGATCCTCGACTACTACCTCGTCACGGCGGAGCAGCCCCGGTCGGAGCCCCAGCCGTAGCCGTAGCCCCGGGAGCAGCCCCAGCCGTAGCCCCGGCGTCAGCCGGTGTAGGTGAACTCGTCGGCGGGGCCGGCGGGGGAGAGGTAGCCGTTGGAGAGGACCCTGATGTCGACGGTCTTGCCGAACGGCGAGCCCGAGGGCGGCGCCGTCACGGTGATCCGGGTCTCGGAGGCGGAGGTGACGGTCGCGGGGCTTTTCCCGAAGTACACGGTGGGCTTGGTGGCGAAGCCGGTGCCGGTGATGGTGACCGGGGCCCCCGACCTGCCGGAGTTCGGGGAGACGGCCGTGACCACCACCGGCTCCGGCCCGCCGTAGGCGAACTGCGCGAACGGGACGGCCGGGGAGGTGCCGAGGTTCCCGGTGACCCGGACGTCGACCACCCCGACCCCTGCGGGCACGGTCACGGTGAGCTGGGTGGCGCCGACGGCCTCGGGGCTCGCACACGCGAAGGGGCCGAAGTCGACCACGCAGTCCGGGCCGAAGCCGCTGCCGGCGACGGTGATCCGGGTACCCGCGGCACCGACGTTCTGGCTGAGGGAGGTCACCACCGGTCCGGACGGCACGGGCGGCGCCGTCAGCAGCGCCAGGTAGGTGGGGTTGGCGTGCTGGAAGGCGACCTGGGCCAGGAAGTCCCCGACCGAGCTCCTGACCACCGCGGGGTCGAAGGTGTCGTAGTGCGGGTTCAGCGGGACGGCGTTGTCCGGCTGGACGTAGGTGTTGGGCCCGGGCAGCGCCTCCAGTTCCGGGATCAGGACGTCCTTGACGACGGCCGGCGCCACCGGCCCGTGCACGGCGGGGTACCACTGCTTGGCGGTGGCGAGGCCGGCCCAGGCCAGCGGCACCATGTCGTAGTCGTTGACGTACCCCTCGCTCACGCTCCACTTCACCGAGTCGAAGAGCGTGGCGAAGTCCTGGAGGCCGGCGGTCGGGGCGGCGAAGGTGACCACGCCGAACTGCGGCGCGATGCCGTTCCACGGCAGGGCCTGCAGGTAGAGCGCGAGGACGGTGGCGATGCAGCCGCCCAGGCTGTGGCCGACCACGTTGACCGTCGGGCTCGGGGGCGCGTCCGAGAGGAGGCGGGTGAGCGCCTGGACGAGGGTGGTCCCGGAGGACTCGTCGGTCATGCCGGCGACCTGGGTGAACGCCGCCATGGCTCCCTTGGAGACGGAGACCGGCGCCGCCCCGCCGGCGGTGAACGGGACCACCGTGCCGACGTCGAGGTCCTCCATGGTGTCGATCGCGCTGGAGACCGTCCCGCGGACGACCACGGCGAACTCGTTCGAGCCGGAGGTGTCCTCGGCGATGTACGCCATGTTCGCGTTGTCCGGGCTCAGCGCGAGCCAGACCAGCTCCCAGGTGCCCTTGGTCGCCAGGGAGCGGTCGGCGAGCTGCCGGGTGATGCCGGCGGCGATGCGCTGCCGCTGCGCCGACAGGGTCTCCCCGGACGGGCGCGGGGTCGCCCCGGTCGCCGCGATGGTGGCCAGGGTCATGGCCACGCCGCCCGTGACCGCGGTCGGTTCTGCCGTCATGTGCACTCCTCGGGTGTTCGCTCGATCGCCGAACGAGACAATGGGTCGTATTCAACCTATTGTCGGATTCCCGTGGTTGATGAGATGTTCACACTGATGGGGGGCGGGTTTCGGCCGGGGTTCGGGCATTCGGGCTACGCGGGACGGCCGACCCGCCCACCGGATCCGCGCCGGTGACATCCAGGCGGGAATTCCTCGGAAAAATCCGATCATAAGGCCTTCCGATGTCCGTCGAACCCCCGCCGGGATCGGCCGGGCGAGTGGCTTTTCCCGGACCGGACCGGCGTGCTCCGACAAGCCCCGCACCACCCCGGTACCCCTGTGACGTCACACGAGGCGGCGGAACGGACTCCGGCCTCCGCGCCCCGCTGCGCATGCTCAACTGCCTGATCTCGCCCGCCGAGCGGTACGACCTGCTCGTCGGCTTCAGCGGGATGCCGATGGGCACCGACATCACGCTGGCGAACTACAACGCACCCGTGCACCTCCCCGGGGGCGGCGGGCCGGAGATCACCGAGATGATGCAGTTCCGGGTCACCAAGCCGCTGCCCGGAGGCGGGGACCCGACCACGCCGGACACCGAACCCGCCCTGCCGGCCGTCCCCCCGATCCCGGTGGACGTGCACACCCGCCGCCGGGAGTTCGTCCTCTACCGGCACGTGCTCTTCGGCACCATGACGCTGAACGCGGTGCCCTTCATGGAACCGTCCGAGGACTTCATCAAGCTGGGCTCCAAGGAGATCTGGGAGTACATCAACCCCAACCACGGCGCCCACCCGGCCGGCGGAGCCGGTGGGCCGGTCAGGTGGGGCGGTGTCCGGTGAGGTTCTCCCAGCGGTCGTGGGCGGCGTCGAGGCTGCGGCGGGCCTTCGGGATCCGAGGGTCGGCGTTCTGGCGGGCGGTGACCTCGTCGAGGTGGAGTTCGGCCTGCTCGCGTACCGCGGTGTCGTCCCGGACGCGGAGCAGGTCGGCCTCGGCCCGGCGGATGCGCGCGGGCCGGTCGCGCTGGAAGGCCTTGGCCTGGGCGATGGCGTTGTGGACGTCGACGACGAACGCGCGGACGGACTCCTCGTCGGTCGTCTCGGTGGGGTAGGTCAGCAGGTGCTGGTGTCCGTCCGGGGCGATCAGGTAGATGTGGCCGGCCTTCGCGGTGTGGTCGGAGCGGACCGCGATCCGGTCCAGGGGGAGGTCGCCCTGCCAGTCGTCGGACTTCACGGCGAGGACGTGCTCGTAGAGCGAGAGGCCGGGGAGTTCGTCCCGGAGTCCGCCGCGACCCGGATCGCGCAGGTGGGCGAGGTGCTCCTCGGCGGCCCGGACCCGGCGGCGGTGGGCGGCGGTCGCCGCCTCGACGGCGGCCCGCGCGCCGGACAACTCGCGCTTGGCGGACCGCTCCAGGCCGCGCAGCGCACCCCGTGCGGCGTCGAGGTCGCGGCGCGCGGCGGTGTGTTCCCGTGCGAACGCGTACCGCCAGCCTCCCGGGTAGCGGTAGAGCCGCCAGCCGACCGTGCCCGCGGCGGCCAGGGCGATCACCAGTATCCAGCCCACAAGACTCACGCTGGCCTCCCCGCGCGGCAGTCGGCGTCCCGTCCCGGTGCCTGTTCGGCTGCCCGGCCGGGTCCGTCGGATCCTCTGGTGAGTGATCCCCCGACGCGCTCCGGTGAACCCTCCTGGGGCGCGGGTTACGGTAGCGACGCTGGCCGGGGACGGGTTCGGAGGAGAGTCGCATGCGTGGTGCCGCCACGGTCGCGGTCGTGACCAGTGAGGCCGGCGTCGCGTACGACGTGGACCTCCCGCTGATCGTGGACGCCCTGCGGGCCCGCGGCCTGGCGGCGGAGCCGGTGGTGTGGGACACGGCCCCGGCGACCTGGGAGCGGTTCGACCTGTTGGTCATCCGGTCGACCTGGGACTACGTGGAACGGCTCGACGCGTTCCTGACCTGGGCCGACACGACGGCGGGCGTCACCCGGCTGTGGAATCCCGCGCCCGTGGTCCGCTGGAACAGCGACAAGCGCTACCTGCGGGAACTCGCCCGGCAGGGGGTCGCCGTCGTGCCGACCCGGTTCCTGGAGCCCGGGACACCCCTGACCCCCGCGGAGTTCGACGGGGCGGACGGTGTGGTGGTCAAGCCCGCGATCTCCGCGGGCGCGGTGGACACCGCGCGCTACGAACCCGGCCGGCAGGCGGATGCCGCCCGGCATGCGCGGATGCTGCTGGACCAGGGCCGCGGCGTGATGGTCCAGCCGTACCTGCCCCGGGTGGCCGAGGGGGAGCGGGCTCTGATCTTCCTCGGCGGTGCCTTCAGCCACGCGATCCGCAAGGATGCCCTGCTGACCGAACCGGGTGTGATCGATAACGACCGGGTGCCGCATCTCGGCGTCGCGCCGTACCGGCCGACCGAGGCGGAGATCCGTACCGCGTCGGCAGCGCTGGCAGCGGTCCCGCCGCCCGGCGCACCGCTGTTCGCGCGGGTGGACCTGGTGCTGGACAACCTCGGCGAGCCGGTGGTCCTGGAGCTGGAGCTGATCGAACCGAACCTGTTCCTTCAGTCCGACCCCGAGGCGCTCGGGCGATTCGCCGAAGCGGTGGCGGAGCGGGCCGGACTGCGGCGCTGATCCTGCGGACTGCGCGGACCGTGCACGCGGGACGATGGCAGGACCGGGTGCCCCGGAGCGGGGCCGGCCGGGGCGGCGGTCGTCCGCGTCCTGTCCGGGAGGACGTCAGCGGAGTGATCACCGATGCCGACCCCGGCCACCTGGTCGTCGAGCAACTCGCCGTGCACGGAGTGGAGATCCTGGCGGCCGGCTGACGGCTACGGTGCGAACCCGGGATCGGCCGGGGGTCGATCGTGCCGGCTGAACGTGACGACCCGGTGTCAGACCCGTGGATCAGGTGGACTCGGCAGCGGGGCCGGTTCGGCCGCGGGGTGCGGTGTCGGGGCCGGGGCCGGTCGCCTGTATGTTGATCATTCGCCGAAGGTGTCGGGGGTTCCGTTCGGGGAACCGACGTGCGGGTCCGGCCGGACTGGTGACTGTTCGGCGGGAAAATCGGGTCGCTGTCGCCGGGGGATCAGGACAGACTTCGGCGTCGAGGCCGACCAGCCGCTCACCGTCTGTACCTGCTCGAAGGATTCCGTATGACCACTCCCGCCCCGCCCGACAGCCCGAAGTCCGCCGGGGAGGCGGCCGAGGCCAACCCGTGGGCACCGCCGGTCCCGGATCAGGCCGCGGACCGGGGCGAGGCGCCGGGTCAGGCGGCGGCCCCCGCGGCCGCCCAGGCTCAGGCCACCCCTCCCGCCTCGGGCCCGGTCCAGGGTGTGCCGGGTGTGCCGTACTGGCCGCCGTACCCGATGGCCGCGCCGCAGCCCCGCAACGGCCTGGGCGTCGCGGCCATGGTGCTCGGGATCGTCGGCACCGTCCTCAGCCTGACCATCATCCTGTTCTGGATGTCCTGGATACCCGCCCTGCTGGCCGTGATCTTCGGTGCCGTCGGGCTGGGTTACGTCCGCAAGGGCCAGGCGACCAACAAGGCGATGGCGCTCTCGGGCGTGATCCTCGGCATCGCGGGCCTGCTGGTCTCCGTGGGCACCGGGGCGGTCGTCGCGACGCGCGTGCACGCGGTCAACGAGGAGCGCCGGGCCGAGGAGAAGGCCGCCCGCATCCGCAGTGAGGAGCGGGTGGCGAAGGAGAAGGAGCGGGTCGAGGAAGAGCAGCGGAGGCGGGCGGCGGACGAGAAGGCCCGGCGCCTGGCGATCGGTCAGTCCTACACGTATGAGGACGGACTGAAGGTCACCCTGGCCGCGCCGGAGCCGTACGTCCCGAAGGAGACCGTGTTCGAGGCCCCGAAGAACGCCACGATCATCCAGCTGAAGGTCACCGTGGTGAACACCGGGTCGCAGGACATCTCGCTCTACGGGTCGGGGCTGCTGTTCGTCAAGGACGCCAAGGGGGCCCTGGTCTTCGAGCTGTTCGACGGCAGCGGACGGCGGACGTCCCTCCCCGGCTCCCTCGCCCCGGGCAAGGAGGCCACCGCGCAGTCCGCGTACGCCCTGCCGAACGACGCCGCCGCCCCGTTCACCGTCGAGTTGGACCACGGCTCCGGGCTGCAGCGCAAGGGCGTCACCTGGTCCGGCTCCCCGAGCTGACCGGAGCTCACCCCCGAACGAGCCCGCTGCGCGGGAAGTCACGACCGTTCGACTTCCCGCACAGCGGGCGCCGTGTTTCCTCGGTTCAGTCGGCCGTCGGCGCGGGCGGTTTCGAGCCCGGATCCTCGCCGAGGACGCCGAATCACCCGCCGTCCTCGGCTGAGGGAGCCTCCGCCGGTGAGGGTCAGGCAGGGGCGGGACCGCCGCGGCGGGCCGCGTCGTGGGCGGCCAGGGCGGCGCGCAGGGTCAGCTGGTCGGCGCCGCGGGACGCGTCCAGGCCGCTGAGCTCCGAGGCTCTGCGCAGGCGGTAGTCCACCGTGTTGGGGTGGACCTGGAGCCGGGCGGCGGCCAGGCGCCGGTCGAGGCCGGAGGCGAGGAAGGTGCGCAGGGTGTCGAGCAGCTCCGGGCGGCGGGTCAGCGGGCCGAGCAGCGCGGCGAGTCCGTCCCTGGCCGGGCTCGGGCGGCTCAGCTGGTACTCCAGCAGGACGTCGTCGAGCAGGTACAGCCCCGGGCCCCGGCCGGAGGCCTCCGCCACCTCCCGTACCTCGCCGACCAGTCGGGCGGCGTCCGCGACGCCGTCCGGTGCGGCGGCGGCCGCCGCCACCAGCAGGTCGGCGCCGCACATCCGGCCCAGGTGCTCGACCAGCCGGGCGAGCCGTTCCCGGTCCGGGCCGCCGAAGTCGGCGGCCGCCGCCGCGGAGGGGAGCAGCACCAGCCCGCCGTCCCCGGACAGCGCGGACAGCGCGACCCCGGTCGTCTGGCGCTGCACCTCGTGGCGCAGGCGGCGCAGCTTGCGGCGGGTGGCGACCGCGTGGTTCACCCCGGGCAGCAGCTCGTCCGGGTGCGGCCCGATGGCGATGCCCAGGACCAGGTAGCAGGGCGGGAGCAGGATGCCGGCGCGGTCGGCCGCGGCCTGCGGGTCGCCGCCCTCCAGCAGTCTGGACAGCAGCGACTGCCGGGCGACCTGCTCGTCGCCCAGCGCGGTCTGCCGCTCCTGGACGTACCCGGCCGCCACCGCGCTGCTCACCAGCCGGAGGTAGCCGAGCAGGCGGTGCTGGACCAGCAGCACGTCCGGCAGGTCACCCGGTTCGGCGGCCGCCAGGACCCGGGCCGCGCACTCCTCCGCCCCGAAGTGGTAGGCCCCGACCACGGCCTCCAGCGGCACGCCCTCGTCCGCGCGCCGCGCCGAGGACTCCCGGATCCTCGCCAGTTCGTCCGGCCCCGGCAGCTCGCCGAGGCGCAGCACCTCGATGAAGGCCCGGATGCCGCGGTCCACCTCCTTGGTGACCTCGCCGCGGAGCTGTTCCGAGGGGAGTTCCCCGTACGCGGGGAGCTGCTCGACGAGCCGTGCCGTCACCGCGGGCGCCAGGACCGCCGCGGCGGCCAGGAGCCGCTGGTGCACCGGTATGCCGCCGAAGTGCGGCGTCGAGCCGCGGTCCGCCGTGTTGGACACGGTCACAATCCACCTCGCGAATCTCTGTCCTCCGGTCCGGATGTGGACCGGCCCGGCGCGGTCATCATGGTTTCCGGGACGTTACTTACCCGTTGGTAACACTCTCGCCGATGGACCGCCAGACGTGCACGCCCCCACCCACCCAGCCCACCCCGTCCATCGGACCCCCGCACCCACCCGCACCGTCCCACCCCACCCGTACCGTCCCACCCCCACCCGCCCGTGCACCCCACCCGTACGGGCACCCCACCCGTACGGGCACCCCCCACACCCCCACGCACCGGAGGACCGCCTTGTCCGTGCGCACCCACACCTCCCGGCTCCTGGCCGTCGCCGTCGTCGCCGCGCTGGCGGCCACCGCAGCCCCCGCCACCGCGGCCACGGCCGCCCCGGCCCCGACCGTCACGGCCGCCACCGCGAGCGACCCGTTCTACCGCTACACCGGCAGCCGTCCGCTGGCCTCGTACGCGCCCGGGACCGTGCTGAACACCCGGACCCTGCCGTACCACCTGGTGGGCCTGCCCACCCCGGTGACGGCGGTCCAGCTGCTCTACCGCACCACCGACGCCCAGGGACGTCCGGCCGCCAACGTCACCACCGTGGTGCGCAGCCTGACCGGCGACGGCAGCAAGGCGGTGTCCTACCAGTCGTTCTACGACTCCCTCGACCCCGAGGACGGCCCGTCCAGAGCCATCGCCGGCGACCTCAGCCTGGGCGGCCTCATCCCGAACGTCGAAGCCCTCTTCCTGGCGCCGCTGCTGCTCCAGGGCTACAACCTGGTCATCCCGGACACCGAGGGGCAGACCGCCGACTTCGCGGCCGGCCCGGAGTACGCCACCAACACGCTGGACTCGATCCGCGCCGCGACCGGATCCGCCGAGACCGGCATGAACGCCGACACCTCCTTCGCCCTGATGGGCTACTCCGGCGGCGCCATCGCCACCAACTGGGCCGCCGCCCTCGCACCGAGCTACGCCCCCGAGGTCAACGCCAAGCTGGTCGGCTTCGCCGAGGGCGGCCTGCTGGTGGACCCGGCGCACAACCTCAGGTACGTCGACGGCTCCCTGGTGTGGAGCGGCGTCATCCCGATGGCGATCATCGGGGTCTCGCGGTCCTTCGGCATCGACCTCAAGCCCTACCTGAACGAGTACGGCCTGACGGTGTACCAGGAGCTGCAGCGCGGGTCGATCATCGACGCCCTGGGCCACTACCCCGGGCTGACCTGGAAGAAGCTGGCGAAGCCCCAGTACGCCGACCCCAACTCGGTGCCCGCTTTCCTCGACGCGGTGAACAGGGTCAACCTCGGCTCCGCCCCCACCCCGACCATCCCCGGGTACGTCGCCCAGGGCAACGGGGGAGTGCTGGAGGGGACCTTCAGCCACCACCCGGGCATCGGGACCGGCGACGGGGTCATGGTCGCCGGCGACGTCCGGGCGCTCGCCCGGCGGTACTGCGCCACCGGCAACGGCGCCATCGCGTACCAGCAGTTCGACCCGCTCAGCCACTTCGGCGTGCCCGTCGTCTGGGCGCCCCTGGCCCTCGGCTGGATCAACGACCGGTTCGCCGGCCGCCCCGCCCCGTCCGACTGCGGGCGCATCCCCGCCGGCAACGCGCTGGACCCGGAGAAGCCGGCGCCGGCGTCCTGACACCTCGTCCGGTGCCCGGCGGGGCCACCGCCGGGCACCGGACCGGGGGAACGAACGGTGGGCGGCCGGGCACGGTCACCGGAATCGAGGTGTGCGCGGGCCTGGCGGGCCGTCATACTGCGGGACGTGAATGAAGATCGCCGCCCACTGGGCCTGCCCGCGTTCTCCGCGTCCTCCGTCGACCGGCCGATCACCCCCGGCCGCCGTCCGGTGCCGACGGTCGACCGCGCCCTGTTCCTCCCGCCGCCGTCGGAGGAGCCGTCGGCCCCCGCACCGGCACGCCGCCCGCTGTCCGGCGGCGGGCTGACCTTCTCCGGCGAAGGACTGAGCCGGCTCGGCTGCGCGGGGTCAGGCGGGCCCGGGTAGGGTCCTCCGCGCCCGGGACCGCCCCCATGACCACGCGCCCGCCCCCACCAGCACGGCCGCGCCCAACGCGTACACCGGCAGCCAGCGCGTGGTCGTCGCCGCCAGGCACTCGTCGACGGCCTGGTCGCGCTGGACCTGCTGCGCGTACGCCAGCGCGGCGGCGTCACCGCCCGTCAGTTCCCCGAGACCGGCCTGCGCCCGCAGGCTCCCGTAACGGCCCGACTCCACGCAGCTGAGCCGGGTGCCCGACATGGGAAACAGCCAGTCCCAGCGCTGGAGCGCCGGCGCCAGGGCCAGCGCCACGCACAGGCCCACCACGAGCGCGTACGCCGTCAGGCGCCAGACGTAGGTGAGCGGGCGGGCCGGATCGGGCAGCGGTACGGTTCCGAAGGACAGCACCACCGCGAGCAGGGTGACACCGAGATAGGTGGAGAACCACTGCCACGAGCCCTCGGCCAGCGAGAACGCCAGCACCACGGCGAGTGCGGTCCCCAGCACACCCGCGTCACCGGCCACCCGGTCCCCTCCCACGGCCGGGGCGCGCCCGACCTCCCGACCCCGCCGGCTGACCCGCTCGCTCACCTCTGCCTCCGCCCACCAGCCTCCCGCCCCCACCCCCCGTGACCCCGGCCACCACACCCGCCACCGCCGGAGCCCACCCGCTCGGCCCAGGGGACGAACGGCGCTGCGCCCCGATCCGCGGCACCGCGTCGCCTAGCCTGCCGTCACCGACGTCGTGTCACGAGAAGAGGGATGCCATGCCTTCGCGCCTCAACCCCTATCTGAGCTTCGACGGCAACGCCCGGGAGGCGATGGAGTTCTACCGGGAGGTCTTCGGCGGGACCCTGGAGGTGAACACCTTCGGCGACTTCGGCGGGAAGGAGGCCGCCGGGGCCGCCGCGGACAAGATCATGCACAGCATGCTGGAGACCACCGGCGGGTTCACGCTCATGGGTTCCGACAACCCGCCGGGGACGGCGTACACGCCGGGGAACTCCATCTCGGTGAGCGTGAGCGGCGACGACGCCGAGGAACTGCGGGGGTACTGGGAGAAGCTCTCGGGCACCGGCACGGTCGTCGTCCCGCTGGAGAAGCAGATGTGGGGCGACGTGTTCGGCATGTGCACGGACCGCTTCGGGATCACCTGGCTCGTCGACATCGTCCAGCAGCAGGGCTGACCGGACCGGGCGTGGGCCGACGCCGGCCCCGCCGTCGCCGAAACGGACGGTGGCGGGGTCGGCCGGCGGGGGCGGTTAGCATCGGGGGACCAGTGATCACCGTGGCCGGGCGGGCTTGACGGCCGCCGGTGGGTCGGACGAATTCGAGGGGGGCTGGCGATGGGGAGTCAGGAGCGGACCGGGTCGTACAGGGCGAGGCTCGTCCTGCCGGTGGAGCGTACGGCCTGGGTGCGGGATCTCGACCTGCCGTTCGCCCCGTTCCCCGGCCTGGGGATCCGCGTCGACGCCTACGAGGTGCTGAACGTGGTCACGGTCGAGGCCGGCGACCCCGACGGCGGGGTGGCCTGTGTCGTGGAGTTCGACGGCGGCGCACTCACCGCGGACGAGGCCCGGAAGAAGTGCGGGTCGCTCGGGTTCACGGAGGGCGCGTTCCCCGGTTCCCCCGCGGCGGAAGCGGCGGGCCCGGTCCGGATCAGCCTCATCACCTTCGCGGCCGGCCGGCAGTGGAGCAAGCGGTACGACCTGCCGTTCCCGCCCTTCGCCGGCCTGAGCCTCCGGGCGGGCCGGGGCAGGTCGCTCAAGATCTTCACCGTGGTGGTCGGCGACCGGCCCGGCGACGAGGTCGAGTGCTATGCCGGATTCGAGGGCGGGGACGCGGACGCCGTCACCGAGGAGGAGTGCGCGGCCCTCGGCTTCGAGGAGGACTACCGGTGAGGACGCGGCTGCCGTAGCCGGGAGCCCGGCGGGCCGGGTGGGTTCGTCGGCCCGCGGGCGGGGCTCAGGACTCCTCGGGAGGCGTCCTGAGCGGCATCTCGTAGAGGGCCTCCGTGGTCTCGGGGTGCTGGATCTCGTCCACCAGGTGGTCGAACTCCGGGCTCTCCGTCCGGTGCGGCAGGCTGACCACGGCGGCGCTGCGGGACTCGGTGTACTCCTGCGGGTTCATGCGGTGGTCCTTTCGCTGGTGGGGTGATACCCGTCGACGGTGACCGCATACGGGGCGGGACTCCACCGTTCTGGGGCGGGGACGGAGCGGACCCGGATGGTGGCTCTCCGTCCCGGTGGCGGGGGGCCGGCGACCCGGGCCCAGGTCGGCAGGCGCTCGGTGACCCGCTCCGGGTGGATCTGGGCGATCCGGTAGGCGAGGGCCGTGCCGTAGGACCCGCCCAGGATGTTGACCCGGTCCAGGCCGATCTCGCTGAGCATGTGCAGATCGCGTCCGCGATCAGGTCCGCACCAGCCGGGACTCGCAGTGGAAGCCGCGCCAGGTGTGGGTCCGTACGTGGGGCGGCGCCGGGGCCTCGGCTCGGATCCGCGCGTCGATGAGCGACATGCGCACACCTTCCGGGTGTCGGTCGGGTCTGCGGTGCGCCATGACCGGACGGCGCCCCGGCGCCGGTGGGCCCCGGCGCCGTAGCGGTGCCGAGGACCTCGTCATGCCTGCACCGGGTACCGACGGACCGGGGTGGGCGGACGGGGCGTCAGGCACACCCGGACGACCCTAGAGCGCCGGGGCGGGCCGTCGGGTGATCGCCGCTCGCTTCACTCGTTTACCCGCGGAAGGTCACACGATCGGTGGACCGGGCCACGGCCCCGCGGGCACGGCGACCGCCGACACGGCCAGACCCGCCCGGACCAGCCAGCGCCCCTGGAGCGGGTACGGCACCGGCCGGCTCCCGGGCGGGGGCCGGGGCAGCAGCCGGGCCGTGAAGCCGCCCCGCGGGTCGAGGGTGAGGTCGGCGTCCTCGGGCTCCAGACGCTGCCCGGCGTACGGGTACCAGCCCTTGTGCACCGCCTCCTTCGCGCTGAACAGCAGGCGGTCCCACGGGATGCCGGGGTAGACGTCCAGCAGGCGGCGGACCCGGGCCAGCTCGGCGGGGAGCGCGATGCTCTCCAGGACGCCATCCGGCAGGGTCTCGGCCGGCTCCGCATCGATCCCCAGGAGGGTGAGGTGGGAGGCGCGCGCCACGGCCGCGGCCCGGTACCCGTCGCAGTGGGTGATGCTGCCGACCACGCCCGGCGGCCACACCGGCGCACCGTGACGGTCCTTCAGCAGCGGCCGCCCGGACGGGAGGCCCAGCTGGGCCAGGGCCTGACGGGCGCAGAGCCGGGCGGTGGCGAACTCCCGGCGGCGAGGGGCGACGGAGCGGGCGACGTACGGCGCCTCGTCCGGGAGGAGTTCGGCCTCCGGCAGGTCGTGGAAGGCCTCCCGGACGGCGACGCCCGCGGGGAGGATCGCCTCGATCACCGCCCGGCCCCCCGCGCGGGGTGGGGCAGGATGCGCCGGGGCACGGTGCGGGGATGGCCGGGGCGGCGCCACTCGCGCGGGTAGCCGACCGACACCTCCTCGAAGCGGACGCCGTCGTGCCAGGTGGTGCGGGGGATGTGCAGGTGCCCGTACACCACGGCGGCGGCCCGGAACCGCAGGTGCCAGTCGGCGGTGCGGACGGTGCCGCACCACTGCGCGAACTCCGGGTGGTGGAGCACCCGGGTCGGTTCGCGGACCAGCGGGTAGTGGTTGACCAGGACGGTGGGCAGGGCCGGATCGCAGGCTTCGAGGCGCTGCTCGGTCAGCCGGACCCGGCTGTCGCACCAGGCCTGTCGGCTGGGGTGGGGGTCGGGGTGCAGCAGGAACTCGTCCGTGCAGACCACCCCCCGCTCGTAGGCCTCGGCCAGGGCCTGCTCCCGGGTGTGCGCGGTCGGGGTGCGGAAGGTGTAGTCGCAGAGGACGAACAGCGGCGCCACGGTGGCGGGCCCGCCGGGCCCGTCCCACACCGGGTACGGGTCCTCGGGGGTGTGGATGCCGAGGCCGCGGCAGAGCCCGACCAGGTGCCGGTAGCGCTCCTCGCCTCGCAGTTGGAGCTTCTCCTCCCGGGGCGTCCACAGCTCGTGGTTGCCGGGCGCCCAGACGACGGTGGCGAACCGTTCGCGCAGGGTGCGCAGTGCCCAGCCGATGTCGTCGAGCATCTCGCCGACGTCTCCGGCGACGATCAGCCAGTCGTCGTCGGTCTCCGGGCGCAGGTCCGCCAGGATCATCCGGTTCTCCGGATGGTTCACATGGAGGTCGCTGATCGCCAGCAGGTTCCTATCGGCCATGGTCCGGCCGCCCCTGTCGTCCCGTCCTGGTCATGGCCCCTCGCTTGCTCTCACGGACTTCGCCCTCAGTACAGGCCTTCGGGTGCGGTGGTGGTGACCTGCAGCGGCCGGACGTTGGCGACGCCGTCGCTCGGCCAGACCCCCGCGCAGTCGTACCTCAGCGCCTGGTCGCGCTCCAGGACGTTCGGCAGCAGGAGGTCCTCGTGGAGGACCGTCAGCCGCACCTGCCCGGCCTTGCCGTACTCCACCGGCGTCGCCCAGTCGTCCCGGTCGACGACTGCCATCGCGACGCCGTACCACTTCGCGATCGCGGCCGCCCCCATCCGCGGCGAGGGGCGGCGGTGGGGTGCGTTGCTGTTGATGTGGCCCGGCTCCCTCTGGCTGGCCACGGATCTCGACCGCTGGACCGCCCACGTGCTGCGCCGGCATCCGGGTGTGGACGTCCACTAGGCTGATCGGATCGGTGGCGTTGCGGTGGAAGAGGTCCCGGACGTCCTCGGCGGTGGTGAGGGTCCGGGGCTCCAGGCAGGAGGCGAGCGGCAGGACGGGCTCCCGGAAGGCCATCGCGTCGATGTGGGGGCCATGAAGGCGCGGAAGTCGGCGCGCAGCGGCGAGTGGACGGCGATGGGCCGGTCCGGCAGCGGGGTGATCAGACCGGGCGGCAGCTCGGCGGCCATCGCCTCCAGGGCGGTGCGCTCTCCGGAGAGCATGAGGATGCGGGCCGAGCCGTCCGCGGTCGGCCCGAAGTCCCCCGAGAGGTGGACGCCGGGCCGGTGTGCGGCGAGCGCCGCCACATCCGTCCCGTCCGGGGCGAAGGCCAGCGCCATGCCCTGCCCCGGAGCCTCCGCGGCCGGCCCGGGCGCGGAGGCGCCGTGCGCCAGCATCGTGATCAGCTCGCGCCGGCCGACCGCGCCGGCCAGCGAGCTGGCGGTCATGGCACCGAGACTCAGGCCGCCGAGCACCGCGGGGTGCAGGCCCTGCTCGGCGAGGATGTCGTGCACGGCGAGCGCCAGCGCGGCCTCCCGGACCCGCGACTCACCCGCACCCCGGCCGCACCGGACCCCGGCCCCGCCGGCCCCCGGCGGGGCCGGAGGGCACCGTCCTGCTCACCGGCGGGGCGGCACCCTGGCCGGGCCCGCCACCTGGTCACCGCGCACGGCGTCCGCCACCAGTTCGGCGTCGGCGTTCACCGCGCCCACCGCGCCCAGCAGCCGCAGGGCGGCCGCCGGATCGGGTGCGCCCGACGGCAGGTACGCGTCCTCGTGCAGCCAGCGGTAGCTCACGTCGAGGCTGCTCCTGACCCCGAGGTCCCCGATGCGCAGCTCGTCCAGCAGCCGCGGGGCGCGTACCAGCCGCCGGGCCAGGCTGTCCATGTCCCGGTGCGGGCGGCCCAGGTGCCGCGCACCGGCGATCCGCAGGGCCAGCGGCAGGCCGGAGCAGTAGCGCACCACGGCCTGGGCGCCCTTCGGATGCGCCGCCACCGGCTGGTGGCCGACGATCGAGCCGAGGAGTTCCAGCGAGGCCGACTCGCCGAGCCGGTTCAGCCGGACGGGATGCGCCCCGTCCAGGTCGGCCAGGCGGTAGCGGCTGGTCACCACGAGCCTGCTGCCCGGGCCGCCGGGGACCAGCGGGCGGATCTGCGCGGCGCTGCGGCATCGTCCAGCCCGACCAGGATGCGGCGGTCGGCGGTGAGCGAGCGGTAGAGCAGGGTGGCCTGGCTCTCGGTGGTCGGCACCTCGTCCTCCGGCACCCCGAGGTCCACCAGGAACCTCCGCAGCACCTCGACCGGTGGGAGCGGGCGCTCCCGTCCGCCGAGGTCGGCGTAGAGCTGGCCGTGGCCGAAGTGCTCCCGTACGGCATGGGCGGCGTGCAGGGCGAGGGCGGTCTTGCCGGTGCCCCCGGCGCCGGTGACCACCGTCACGGCGGCGGCGCCCTCCGCCCCCTCGTCGGCGGTGGGCAGCCTGACCAGTTCGGCGCGTTCGGCGCTCCGGCCGACCAGCACCGGGATCCTGGCGGGCAGTTGAGCGGGCCTCGGCCAGCGCCGCCCGCTCGACGGCGGTCGCTCCCGTTCGCCCGCCGCGCCGGGGATCGGGCCGGGTGGGCGGTCGTCGGCGGCCAGGATCCGGCGCTGCATCTCGCGCAGTTCGCTGCCCGGCTCGGCGCCCAGCTGGTCGATCAGCGCGGTCCGGGTGAGCTGGAACTGGGCCAGTGCCTCGGACTGCCGGCCGGCGCGGAAGAGCGCGAGCATCAGCCGGCTCACCAGGGCCTCGCGCAGCGGGTTCTCCCGGACCTCACGCCACAGTTCGGGCAGGATCTCGGTGTGCCGGCGCAGGGCCAGATCGGCGTCCAGCCGTGATTCGAGGGTCTGCAGGCGCAGTTCGTGCAGGTAGCGGCCCTCGACGTCGCTCAGGGTCCGGGACCGGATGTCCACCAGGGGCTCGCCCCGCCACAGCGCCAGCGCGGCCGCGTACTCCTCCGAGGCCCGTTCCAGCTCGCCGGACCGGGCGAAGGCGGCGGCCCGGCCGCGGTGGGCGGTTAATCGGCCGAGGTCGGTCTCGTCGTCCCCCAACTCGATCAGATAGCCGGGTGCCTGGGTCCGGATCCGGCGGCCCACCTCGCGTCCGAGCACCTGGCGCAGCCGCATGACGTAGGTGCGGACGGTGGAGGCGGCACTCGGGGGCGGGCCGCCGTCCCAGACCGCGGCCGCGATCCGGTCGATCGAGACGACCCGGTTGGCGTTGCACAGGAGGAGGGCGAGCACCACTCTCTGGCGCGGGGCCGAGACGACGCACTCCCGTCCGTTCACCTCGACGGACAGCGGGCCCAGCATGCTGAACAGCACGTGATCACTCGATTCAGGGCGCAGGATGAGGCGCGCCGGCCACGACGGCGACCGCGATCCCCCCGGGTCGCACGTCGGTAACGACGGCGGTGATGGTGTGAATGTATGTGCACTTCCTTATGCTTAACAGGCCGTTCGATCAAACACTCGGTACCAAATGACCGATTCAAGCCATCCCCGGCCAGCCTCTGCGGAGAGGTTTGAGGTGGCGAATGGTGAGCAAGGCATGACAAGTTGGCTGTTCATCCTGCCCGCCCCGGCTCAGCCGGTCGCCGACCGCAGCCCGGTGCCGCCTTCCCGAATGGACTCCCACACCGCCATGACGGCCTCCGCCCCCCTTGACAGCCTCTGGTGCCGCACCTTCGAACCGGGCCCCGAGCCGACCGCCGCCTGGTCTGCTTCCCGCACGCCGGCGGTTCGGCCTCCTACTTCCGGCCGGTCGCCACCGCGTTGAGCCCCCGGGTGGAGGTGATCGCCGTCCAGTACCCGGGCCGGCAGGACCGCCGGCTCGAACCGCCGGTCGACGACATCGGGCTGCTGGCCGACCGGATCGCGGACGCGCTCGCGCCCTGCGCGGAACCGCTGCACCTGCAGCGGGCCGGACGCACCCCGGTCCAGGTGTTCTCCGGCGGGCACTTCTACCTCAGTGACCGGCCCGCCGAGGTGATCGACCTGCTCCGCCGCCGGCTGCTCGGGGCCGACCCGCGGTAGCGGCCCGCCGGGCCGAGGGGTCTGCCGGGCTGAAGGGGGTTCGCCGCGCCGAGGGGTCTGCCGGGTTGAGAGAGTTCGCCGGGCCGAGGGGCCCGGCGGGGGGTCACACCCGGCGGATGATGGAGATCGGCATGGCGTCGACCTTCATGGTCTTCACCACGTCCCCGGTGCGCGGCGCGTGGACCACCAGGCCGTTGCCGATGTACATGCCGACGTGGCTGCGGTTGCTGTTGTAGATCACCAGGTCGCCGGGCTGGGCGTTGTGCCAGTCGCTGCCGACGTTGGTTCCGACGGTGGCCTGCTCCTGCGAGGTGCGCGGCAGCGAGACGCCGGCCTTCGCGTACGAGAAGACCATGAGGCCGGAGCAGTCGAAGGTGCTCGGGCCGGTGGCGCCCCACTTGTACGGGGCACCCTGCTGGGCGAGGGCGGTGCTCACCGCGGTCGCGGCGTAGCCGCTGGCCGGGGGCAGGGTGGACGGGTCGATGCGTCCGGAGCTGCGGGAGGCGGTGCCGTCGGTGCCGCGGAGGATCGCGGCCCGGTCGGCGGCGCTGAGCGTGCTGAGGAGCTTCTCGGCCTCCTGGAGCTTGTGCTGCACCTCGTTCTTGGCGTTGTTGAGCGCCTGGGTGGAGTTGTCCAGCTCGGCGAGGACGGCGGAGGCCTCCTGCTTCTGCTGGTCCAGCCGGCGCTGCTGGTCCTTGAGCGCCTTGAGGGTGTCCGCCTGGGTGGTGGCGGCCTGCTCGAAGCTGGAGGCCTGGGCCAGGTACCCGTCCGGGTCGGTCGAGAGCATCAGCTGCATGGAGGGGTCGACGCCACCGTGGCGGTACTCGTCGGCGGCGACCGCGGCCAGACCCGTGGCGATCTCGGTCAGCTGGGCCTGGCCGCGGGCCACCTGGTCCTGCAGCTGGTCGGCCTGCTTGCGGAGCTGATCGGCCCGCTCCTTGGCGCCGTTGTACTTCTCTGCCGCCTGCTCCTGCTCCTCGGCCAGCTTGTCGACCTGGGCCTTCACCTCGTCCTTGCTCGGCTGGGCGGGCGCGGCGTGCGCGCTCACCTGGGCCGTCAGGGCGACCGCGGTCGCGGCGGCACCGGTGAACAGGTAGACCCGTGCACGACTCGGCTGCTTCGGACGGCGGTGGGAGGCCATGGGTCCCGCTCCTTCTTCCAGCTGGGCTCACTCATACGAGTGATGATCAGGAAAATAGGTTTGACGACAGACCGTAGTGAAGTTCCTGTCCCGCGTCCACTCCGGGCTCCGGCGAACCCGCCATTCCGCCCGGGAAAGCGGGCCACCGCCCGGTCGGGCGTGACGGTCAGTCAGCGGCGGTTCCCGCCTCCGTACAGGGCAAGTTCGCCGCGTGTGCCCGCGCCTCGCCGCCCGACCGCCGTCGGGGGCTCAGTGCAGGCGTGCGGCGGTGACGAGGCCGTGCGCCGGTGCCGGCGGTCCGGGTGGACGGCGAGCGCGGCGGCCAACTCCCTGGCCGAGTCCAGCGCTTGCGGAGGCAGCTCGGCGACCAGGTGCAGCTGCCCGCCCACCCGGACCAGCGCCGGCCGGCCGACGTGGAAGTGGCCGGAGTCCGGCTCCAGGTGCAGCGCGAGGAAGGGCCCGGCGAGCCCGGCCGCCATCCGCTCCTCGAACTCGCCCGGCGCGGACCACACCACGACCGGCCCGTCCGTCGTTGCGACGAGGCTCACACCCGAGCGGCCCAGGACGCCGACGGTGCTGGTCGCGTACGCGTCCAGCTCCCGCGGAACCAACTCCGGACGGTCGAGGAGCCCAGCGTCTCCCGGATGAGGTCGGCGGTTCAGGCGAACCGGTCGTCGTGGGTGTCCATGTCGCATGTCTAGCAGGCGCTTCCGACAGCCGGGGTGGTGGCGGTGTCGGGCGTTCGGGGTTCGTGTCCGGAGGATGTGCGGTACGTTGCCCGGCATGACTGATCTTGGACTTGTCGCCTGGCCGCCGGCTCCGATCCGGACGGAGCGGCTCGTACTCCGCCAGTCCGAGGCCCGGGACCGTGCGGGGTTCGTCGCGCTGTTCGCCTCGCCCGAGGTGGGGACCTACGTCGGTGGGGCCCGATCGCGTGAGGAGGTCGAGGACACGATGCCCGAGGTACCCGGGCGGCGCCCCGGCGTCTTCGTGATCGATCTGGACGGGCAGATGATCGGCATGGTCACGCTCGACCCGCGGGCCGCGGAGCGGCGGGGTCACATCCGTCCGGACGGCGGGGAGACCGAGCTCGGCTACCTGATCCTGCCTGAGGCATGGGGACGCGGGTACGCCGTCGAGGCGTGCGCGGCGGCACTCGACTGGTTCGCCGGCGCGGTGCCCGGCGCCCCGGTGGTGCTCAGCACCCAGACCGCCAACGAACGCTCGATGCGCGTCGCGGAGAAGCTGGGGTTCACCGAGGTGGACCGGTTCGAGGAGTACGGCGCCGAGCAGTGGTTCGGCGTGTGGCCCTCGGGCCCGGCGTCCGCCTGAGCCCGAGCCCGAGCCCGAGCCCGAGCCCGAACCTGAGCCCGAGCCTGAACCTGGCCGGGCCCGCTCAGCGGCGGGTCTGCACCGCCACCTCCCGGCCGGATCCCACCACCAGCCGGCCGTCCGGGGCCACCGCCACGGCGTCCACCCGGTCGGGGAACTCCAGGTCCTCGCCGATCGGCCGGCTGGTGCTCAGGTCCCACACCCGCAGGATGGTGTCACCGCTCCCGGTGACGGCGACCGGTCGGCCGTCCACCACCGCCACCGCGTGGACCGGGCCGGCGTGGCAGGTGAGGGGTTCGCCGATAGGGCGGAAGGTGGTCAGGTCCCATACGCGTACGGACTGCTGACCGCCGGTGATCGCCACCGGGTTCCCCTCCGTCACGGCCGCCGTCACCGCCCGGATGGTGCCGGTGTGGCCGGTGAGGGGTGCGCCGATCGGGCGGCGGGTGATCAGGTCCCACACCCGCAGCGTCCGGTCCACCCCGCCGGTGACGGCGATCGGCCGGCCGTCCACCGTGGCCGTCGCCACCGCCTGAACCGGGCCGGTGTGGCCGGTCAGCGGTTCGCCGATCGGCCGGCTGGCGGCCAGGTCCCATAGCCGCACCGTCCGGTCGTACCCGGCTGTGACGGCGACCGGTCGGCCGCTCACCGAGGCCGTCGCCACCGCCCAGACGCCGCCGCTGTGGCCCACGAGGGGCGCGCCGGCGGGCCGTCCGGTGGCCAGGTCCCACAGCCGCGTCGTCTCCCAGCCACCGGTGACGGCGACCGGGCGGCCTTCCACAACGGCCGTCGCCATGGCGCACACCCAGTCGGTGCGGCCGGTGGAGGGTGCGCCGGCCTGGCCGACCGGGGGTTCGCCGACGGGCCGGCCGGTGTCCAGCTCCCACGCCTGTACCGACCCGGTGCCGCCGGCGGCGACGGCGACCGGACGGCCTTCCACCACGGCCGTCGCCACCGCGCGCACCCCATCGGGGTGGCCGGTCGGGATCTGCAGGAACTTCACCGGGCACCTCGGGAGCCCCGGAGGTCGGACGCCGCGGCCACGGCGCGCCGGCTGTCGTCCTCGTCGACGCGCCACGTACGGATCCGCTCGGCCGTCCCGGTCGTGAGCGTCGCCGGATCCAGGGGGTTCGGTGTCATTCCGCCGACCCTACGGACCCCGTCGGCGCGGTGGCCAACGGATTCCGGCCCGCCCCTCCTGCCGGCTCCTGCGGCTGATCGTGTGTGTCGAGCAGGGCATGGCCGGGTTCGACGGCCGACAGGTGGGATGGTGGTGCGCTACGGGCGGGATCGGTCACCAGGAACGCGCCGGCCGGTACTCCGCCCGGCACGCGGCACGACCCGCCTGCCGGAAGCGACCCCTGATGAGAAGGTACGGCCTTGGCAACCGACTACGACGCCCCACGCGACACCGGTGATGAGAGCGGCGACGAGAGCATCGAGGAACTGAAGAGCAAGCGGGACGACAAGCAGGGCTCGGCGGTCGACGCCGACCCCGAGGCCGTGGAGGGCCTCGAACTCCCGGGCGCCGACCTGTCCGGCGAGGAACTGACCGTTCGGGTCGTGCCCCTGCAGGAGGACGAGTTCACCTGCATGACCTGTTTCCTGGTCCACCACCGTGCCCAGCTCGCCGGCGTGGACGGGAGGGGCCAGCCCATCTGCCGGGACTGCGCGTCCTGACGGCCGCAGGCAGCGGCCTCAGCCGACCGCGTCCCGCGCAGGGTGTGGAGTGCAGGCCGGATGCCGCGCGGGGAGGGCCACCCGAACCCGTTCGGGTGGCTCCCCACGGAAAGCGGCCGGATCCGGAGGTCACTCCGGCTCCGCGACCGCGTCCTTCTGGAGCTGTACCGCCGCCAGCAGGCTGAGCTTCGGCTCGGCCTGGCGCAGGGCCTTCACCGCGGCGACCGAGTCGACGGCGCCCGTGAAACCGACGGCGGCCAGCCGGGAGCGGACCCAGCGGGCGCGCAGCCGGGTCTCGCCGGTGGCCGCGGTGGCCCTGACGAGCGCGGCGGCGCGTTCCAGGCCCGGACGGTCCTCGGGCGTGGCCTCGGCCAGCGCCTGGTCCAGGGCCGTCGCGATCGTGTCCGAGTCCCGGATGACCAGGACGACGTTGTGCTTGGTGTTCACTCCCAGGAAGCCAGCCATACCGGTCATCGTGGTGGCCCTGTTCCCTGAGCGGCAAGCGACTTGAGGAACCGCAGAGGTTCGGCGAGGTTCGACAGGTTCGGCGAGGTCGGGCCGGGGGAGGAGGGGACGCGCCCGGCTGCGGGACGGTGGAGCGTATGGAACTCCGGATCGAAGCCACCGACCTGCCCGGCCGCAGCTGCGCCGGCCCGGCCTTCCCCGGCGCGACCGGCATCCACGTCGGCGTCCAGCGCCGTGGCCGACCGGACGAACTGCTCGGCCTGCGGCCCGGCGACGCGCCCACCGCGACGTGGACGCTCGAGTGCACCGCCGTCCGGACCCCGCAGGGCATCGACCTGCGCGGCGCCCACCTCCAGGGCGGCCCGCACGCCCGGTTCGTCTACCTGTCCTGGGTCACCGTCGACGAGGGCGGGAGCCTCACGATGTTCCGGCGCGCCAAGTTGATGCTGGACGCCGTCGACCCGCGGATCGTCGAGGCGGCCGTGGCGTCCGGACTGCTGGTCGCCCGACTGGGCCTCACCGACGGCCGGGGGCAACCGCTCTGCGCGGCCGTCCGCCCACCAGCCGTCAGTTGGTCCGCCGGATGACCTGGATACGACCCTGACGACCCGGACGCCCCTGACAGGCTGGAAGTCGAGCGCTTCACCGCTCCGATGACGATCCGTCACCACACCGTCACCCGCGGGTGCCAGGGGAGGGCTTCCCGGTGCGCCCGCGAGTCCCGCCGAACCCCGCGCCAAACCTTCTGGCGAAAATTCGTCCGAAACTCGTGCCAGTTTCCGTTATTCGGCCGGTGACCAGCGATCTCCCCTGTGTCGGCAAGCAGTACCGAACCTACGACTGCCGACGAGGAGAGACATGGCACGCAGGAAAACGGCGACGACCCCCGAGCGCCGGAAACACCGCAGGCTGATGATCACCGTGACCGCTGTGACCGCCGCGCTGGTCGCCAGCGGGGTGGGCGTCGGCTACGTGACGGACGGCGCCAAGCCGGACCACGTGGCCGCGGCGGGAGTCTCCGACGAACTGGGCGACGCCATCGACGGCGAGGCCCCCACGCAGGCCGCCGAGCCCCAGCACGACACGCCTCCGACGCCGATCAAGGAGGTGCCCAAGAGCGAACCCGCGCGCGGCATGGTCTACACCGGCCTGACGCCGGCGCCGGCCGGCGACCGCTGCGCCGGTGTGTACAAGGTGTCCGAGGCCGGCCTGTGCACCCACGGCCCGGACGCGCCGCCGAAGGACGGCGACATAGCCAAGGACACCGCGCCGGTGGCGGCTCCCGCGGAGAAGCCGGTGCTCCAGGGCGGCGACCCGGCCGAGCCCACCGCCGCCGAACTGCTGAACGCCGCGACGCCGGTGCTCGACGTGAAGACCGGTGCCACCCAGGCGGCCGCCTCGGCCCCGGCGGCCGGTTCGCCGGCCGGTACGGCCACCGGTACCGGTGCCGGTACGGGCACCGCGGCCGCGGCCGGCGTGGTCTGCGAGGGTGACGGCTCCGCCGGCAACCGTGTCCAGGTGATGTACGTGCACGCGCCCGGCAAGGACCGTTTCGCCGAGTACGTGCAGTCGTTCCGCAAGTGGGCGGCCGACGCCGACACCATCTACAACGCGAGCGCCCAGGAGACCGGCGGCGTCCGCCACATCCGGTTCGTGACCCAGCCGGACTGCTCGGTCTCGGTGCTGAACGTCGAGGTCCCGGCCAACGCCATCGGCGAGTTCGGCGCGATGAACAACGCGCTGGCCTCCCAGGGCTACAACCGCAAGGACCGCAAGTACATGGTCTTCGCCGACGCGCAGGTCTACTGCGGCATCGGCACCTTCGCGGGCGACGAGCGCCCGGGCCAGGACAACCGGAGCAACTTCGGCCCCTCGTACGGCCGCAGCGACACCTCCTGCTGGACCGGCAGCGTGGCCGCGCACGAACTCGGCCACAACCTGGGCGCGGTGATCAACAGCGCTCCCAACACCAGCAAGGGCGCCCACTGCGTCGACGAGTACGACATCATGTGCTACTCGGACTCGCCGTACTACCCCAAGATGCGCACGGTGTGCCCGAACCGGGCCAGTGACGATCGTCTGGACTGCAACCACGACGACTACTACAGCACCGACCCCAAGCCGGGCAGCTTCCTGGCGACCCACTGGAACGTGGCCAACAACCAGTTCCTGATCAAGGGCGACAACCCCAACCCCAACCCGAACCCGTCGCCCACGGCCACGCCGACCCCGACCGGGTCGTCCAGCCCGACCAAGTCGCCGACCCCGACCGGGTCGCCCACGCCGACCGGCACCCCCACCCCCACCGGGTCGCCGACCCCGACCGGCTCGCCGACCCCGACCGGGTCCTCCACGCCGTCCCCGACCGGTTCGCCGACCCCCACCGGCACGCCGACCGGCACCCCCTCGCCCACCGCGGGTCCGACCGCCGGTCCCAACGTGACGGTCAGCCAGATCACCGCCAACTCGGCCGTGCTGAGCTGGCGTCGGGTCGCCGGTGCGGCCGGGTACGAGATCCAGCTGAACGGCCGTCCGCTGGCCACCGTGCCGTTCACGGCGGTCCGCTTCATCAACCTCACCCCGGGCACCGAGTACAAGATCGCCATCGCGGTGAAGGACGCCTCGGGCAAGGTCTCCAAGCCCGGCCGCACCACCGCCTTCCGTACCCTGGCCGCCACCGGTCCGACCGTGGCCGGCACCGCGTACACCATGGTCAACAGCTTCACCGGCCAGGCCGCGGACATGTGGGGCGGTTCGACCGCCGACGGTGCCGTGCTGATCGGCTACCAGAAGACCGGGTACAGCAACCAGCAGTGGATCTTCGAGGACGCCGGGAACGGCACCATGAAGATCAAGTCGGCCAAGTCCGGCAAGTGCCTGCAGATCGCGGGTAACGCCGTCCGCGGCCAGTACATCGCCCAGCAGGCCTGCTCCGGCGCGGACAACCAGCAGTGGAAGGTCGCCGCCAGCGGCAGCGGCTACACGCTGACCGCCAAGGGCTCGTCCCTGCTGCTGGGCATCAGCAAGCGCCGCTACTACGGCGGCTCGCTGCTGGAGCTCCAGCAGCCGAACGGCGAGGCCTACCAGAACTGGACCATCCAGGCCTCCTGACCGTCGCACCACCCCCGCGGGGGCGGGAGGACACCACGTCCTCCCGCCCCCGCTCCTTTCGTGCCGAGGGGTCGTGGGGCGTCCGGGCGGACCGAAGGGTTACGGCCGCCGCACCGAAGGATCTGCTCGCGGGCGCGGTCCTTCGCTGTCGAACGGCGGATCCGCCTGATCGGATGGAGCCGTGCCCGTCCGGGGAACGGCACCGAACCCGGGACCTGACGGTCCGGCGGGCGCTCAGGAACCCGGCCCACCGGCCGGATGCGGCGCCCACCGGCGCCACCCGCACCTCTGCTCCCGGATCGAACAGGAATCACCGTGACATCTCCGCGCCCCACCCGCCCCCGCGTGCTCCTTGCGTCACTCGCCGCGGGCGTGCTACTGCTCGCCACCGGCTGTGAGGACCCGTCCGCCGGACCCGCGACGACCGCCGCCACCGCCTCGGGCGGGCCCGGCGGCGCGGAGAACCCGGCGCTCGCGTCCTTCTACGCCCAGCAGGTCAGCTGGAGCGCGTGTCCGGCGGACCCGGCCGACCCGAACGGCCAGGGCGCCGCCTCCGGCCTGCAGTGCGGCACCCTCCACGTCCCGCTCGACTACACCAGGCCCGCCGCCGACGCGCTCGACCTCGCCCTGATCAAGTTGCCCGCCGCCCAGCCCGCCCAGCGGGTCGGTTCCCTGATCGTCAACCCCGGCGGGCCCGGCGCCTCGGGCGTCGCCATGGTCCGGTCCGGCGCCAAGCGGTTCGACGGCGCCCTGCACGACCGCTTCGACGTGGTGGGCTTCGACCCGCGCGGTACGGGCGGCAGCTCCCCGGTGCAGTGCCTGGACGACAAGCAGTCCGACGCCCTGTACCAGCACGACCTCCCGCGCGAACCGATCCAGCGCAAAGCCGAGCTGGAGCTGACCGACAAGGCCCTCTCCGCCGCCTGCCAGGCGAGGTCCGGCCGGATCCTGCCCTTCGTCGGCACCCGCAACACGGCCCGCGACCTCGACGTCCTGCGGCAGGCCGTCGGCGACCGGAAGCTCAACTACCTCGGCATCTCGTACGGGACCCACCTCGGAGCCCTCTACGCGGAGGAGTTCCCCGGGAACACCGGCCGCCTCGTCCTGGACGGCGCGGTCGACACCGCCGCCGATCCGCTGGACTTCGAGATCGAGTCGGCCATCGGCATGGAGTCCTCGTTCCGGCGCTTCGCCGAGGACTGCGCCCGCACCCACGCCGGCGACTGCCCGCTCGGCGGCGACCCGGCCACCGCCCCGCAGAAGCTGGACGCCTTCCTCGACGGTCTCCATGACCACCCGCTGGACACCACGGACGGTCGCCGGCTCACCGGGGGCCTGGGCCGGACCGGCACGGGCGCCTTCCTCTACGGCAGCGAGAAGACCGCCTGGCCGAAGCTGCGCGAAGCCCTCGCCGAGGCCCTCGGCCAACACCGCGGCGACCGGTTGCTCGCCGCCGCCGACCGCTACGTCGGCCGGGACGCGCAGGGCCACTACACCAGCCTGAGCGACGCGAACCGTGCGATCAAGTGCGCCGACGGCGGCGCGGCCGCCCCGTCCGCCGAGAAGCAGAAGCAGCAGATGGCCAAGCTCAAGGCCGAGGCCCCGATGACCGCGAAGTACCTCATCCCGGAGGATCTGATCACTGCCACCTGCGTGAACTGGCCGTTCAAGACCCCGGAGCAGGCCCACACCGTCCGGGCCGACGGCAGCGCCCCGATCCTCGTGGTCGGCACCACCGGCGACCCGGCCACCCCGTACGCCGCCGCCGAGAAGCTGGCCCAGGGCTTCGCCAACGCCACCCTGCTCACCCGCGAGGGCGAGGGACACGGCGCATTCGGCAAGGGCAACGCCTGTATCGACGCCGCCCTCTCGGCCTACCTGGTCTCCGGCACCGTCCCGGCGGCGGGCACCCGCTGCCAGGGATAGACCCGGTCCCGGCCCAGGCCCCGGACGCGTGGGGTGGTCGGGTGGTGAAACTTCTTCCCGGGCGATGTAGAGAACCGGGCGTCCGCTCCGTTCAACCGGCGAGTGCGCCACACTGGGGCGCGCCGACGATCAAGGAGCGCACATGCCCAGGTACCTGTTGATGGTCAACCACGACGGCGGAGCGGTCGAGGAGCCGATGGACGCGTGGGCGCCCGAGGACATCGCCGCCCACTTCGACTACTACGCGGCCCTGACCGAGGAGTTGGTCGCGAGTGGTGAGATGGTGCGGTTCACCCCGCTGGCCGATCCGCGGCTGGCCAGGATCGTGCGCTCCGACGGCGTCTCGGCCCCGGTGGTCACCGACGGCCCCTATCCGGAGTCCAAGGAGGTGCTCGCCGGCTTCAACCTCGTCGAGGTGGACTCCGAGGCCCGCGCCCTGGAGATCGCCGCCAGGATCTCGGCGGTGCCCGGCCCCGGCGGGATACCGACCCGGCAGCCCGTCGAGGTGCGCCAGGTGATGACCGACCTCGCGTTCGACCTGTGACCGACCAGCCCGTGATCGAGGACCTGCTGCGCTCGCTGGCGCCGCAGGTCCTCGGCGTGCTGGCACGTCGCTCGGGCGGAGTCCTGGAGTGCGAGGACGCGGTCCAGGAGGCCCTGATCGCCGCCGCCCGGCACTGGCCCGAACAGGGCGTGCCGGACAACCCGCGCGGCTGGCTGCTGCAGAGCGCCACCCGCCGCCACACCGACCGGATGCGCAGCGAGACGGCCCGGCGACGACGCGAGGACCGCGTGGCGAGGGAACCGGCCCCGCCGCCGGCACCGGGGGCCGACGACTCCCTGGCCCTGCTGTTCATGTGCTGCCACCCGGCACTCACCCCCGCCTCGGCGATCGCCCTCACCCTGCGGGCGGTCGGCGGCCTGACGACCGCCCAGATCGCGGCCGCCTACCTGGTCCCCGAAGCGACGATGGCGCAGCGTGTCAGCCGGGCCAAGCAGCGCCTCAAGGCGTCCTCGGCGGTGTTCGAGGTGCCGGAGCCCGGCGCGCCGGACTTCCCGGAGCGGCTCCGCTGCGTCCTTCACGTCTTGTACCTGATGTTCAACGAGGGCTACACCGCCTCCGGGGGCCCGGACCTGCACCGCGTCGACCTGTCCGACGAGGCCGTCCGGTTGGCCCGCCGGCTGCACCGGGAGCTGCCAGCCGAGCCCGAGGCCGCCGGACTGCTGGCCCTGATGCTGCTCACCGAGGCCCGCCGGCCGGCGCGCACCGGCCCGCACGGCGAGTTGGTCCCGCTGGCCGAGCAGGACCGCACCCGCTGGGACCGCGAGCTGATCGCCGAGGGCACCGCGCTGCTCGTCGGAACCTTCGCCCGTCGAGGACGGCCGGGCGAGTACCGGCTGCAGGCCGCCATCGCGGCCGTCCACGACCGGGCCGCCCGCGCCGAGGACACCGACTGGCCGCAGATCCTCGGCCTGTACGGCCTGCTGGAGCAGGTGGCCGGCAGTCCCCTGGTCACCCTCAACCGTGCGGTCGCCCTGGCGATGGTCGACGGCCCGACCGCCGGGCTGGCCCTCCTCGACCACCTCGACGCCGACGGCGGACCCGTTCCCGACCTCCACCGGGCCCACGCCGTGCGGGCCCATCTGCTGGAGACGGCGGGGGACACGGCGGCCGCGCTGCACCACTACCGCGCGGCGGCGGCCCGGACCACCAGCGTGCCGGAGCAGCGGTACCTGACCACCCGAGCCGCCCGCTTGCACCAGCACGCCGGCGGTCGACCCTGAGGCGGACCGGTGAGCCGACGCCGTGCCACCGGCCAGGGCCCACCGGTGTCAAGGTCTGGACAGCGGTGCGCGGGTGGGTCAGTCTTCACCACCATGAACCTCCCGCTTCCCCTGCCCCTCGCCGCTGCCACGCGCAGCGCGCTCTTCGAGGCGGTCACCGCGCTCGGTGACGAGGCCGTCGCCCTGCTCGCCGGTTGCCGTGGTGACACGCCGATCCCGGGCGCCGAGTGGACGGTCGCCGAGGCCGCAGCCCACCTGGCGATGGCGAACGAGTTGATGGCGGCGCTCGCGGCCGGCGAGGAGCGGCCCTACGGGGACGGCACCCCGGGCTCGCTGGCCGCGGCGAACGCGGCCTCGCTGGCGGAGCGGCCGGAGCGCGACCCGGCGGTCCTCGCGGGGGAGATCGCGCGGTGGGCACGGGAGTTCACGGCGGCGGCGGGCCCGCACAGCGGCTCCGAGCCGGTGCTGACCCCGCTCGGGCCGATGGACCTGGACACCCTCGGCTCCTACCTGCTGACCCACATGCTGGGCCACCTGTACGACATCGCCGTCGCGCTCGGGCGGCCGCACCCGATCGACCGGCACCGCGTCGGGCTGACGATGCCGTTCGTGCGGACGGCGATGCCGTGGGTGCTGGACGCCCGCGCCTCGGCCGGCCACAACGCCTGCTACCGGCTGCGGGTGCGCGGCCTGGACGGGTTCGCGGTGACGTTCACGGACGGCGCCGCCGTGGTGAGCCAGGAGCCGCCGCGCCGTCCGGACTGCACGATCCTCATCGAGCCGGTGACGTTCCTCCTCATCGCGCTGGGACGCTGCAGCGCCACCGGCGCCCTGGCCCGGGGCAAGGTGTTCGCCTGGGGCCGCCGGCCGTGGCTGGCCCCGGCGTTCCCCGCGCTGTTCGCCGCCCCCTGAGCCCGGCCGGGCGCGGCGCCGGTCCTCCGGACGGACCCGTCAGCACTGCCAGAGGAACGCGGCCCCGGAGCAGGGTTCGCAGGCGAAGGCGTAAGCCCTGCCGCCACCACCGAAGTTCATCGCCGTGATCGGGTCCGGGCCCTCCTGGAGCTGGGCGATCAGAGGCATCGGGCGGGCGCAGGAGGGACAGGTCGGGGTCTCGTCGTACTGCAGCCAGTCGGGGCTCCCGCCGAGCCGGCCGAGAACGGCCGACTCCGGCCTCCCGGCCCTCGTCGCCCAGGCCGCGCGGGCCAGGTGGTAGTCGGGCTCGTCCTCGTCCTGCAGGTGGACGGCCCGCGTCGCACCGAGCAGGAGGACGCTCTCCTCGTCCTCGTCCTCGTCCTCGTCCTCGTCGCCGGCCTCGTCGTCGGCGCCGGCCTCGGCGCGGTCGGGCAGCGGGATCGGCCGGAGGCCGTCCGGCGGGAGGAGCAGGGCCCGGTTCCCACCGGAGGTGGGATCCCAGTCGGCGCACGCTCCGGGGTCGTTCTGGCAGGCGAACAGGGCGAGTACGCCCCGGCGTTCGCTCCCACCGCCCCCGAGGTCGTCCAGGAGCACCTGCGCGAGGAACTGCATCGGGCCGTCGCACGCCGAGCAGCCGGGCCAGGCGGTACCCTCCGGCGCCAGCGGGACGCCACCCACCCGGGTCACCGGCGCGTCCGCCCCGACCGGGCCTGCATCGATCATCAGAGTCGTCACGGTCGCGACCCTAGGCCACCCTCCTGACAGGGTGCCGACCCCCACCGCGCGAGAGAACGCCCGGACGCGGTCCGGCGCCCGTTCCGGTTCCGTCACTACGCAGCGTCAACTCCCGCCGACCCCGGACGAACAGGGGATCCGCAGGCGTCGAGGCCGGGGCCTCCGCGGGTGCACGGCGAACTGGCCGCTCACCACCGGTCGTTGGTGCCTCCGGGAACTCCTGGGACAGTCCGAGTCTCAAGGGAAAACCTTGACACGGTCCGAGCGCGGAACGCAGACTCACGGTGAGGAAGGCCTCGGTGCCGCCGACCCCGCCGGGGTCGTCAACCGGCACGGACCGCTGCCCGGCCGCAGACCGCGGTGGGCCGGCCAGTCGCATCGCCGCCGCATCCCCCGAACAGGCGCGTCGAGCGGCTGCCGGCACCGGTACTCCGGCGACCAGCCGAAGCCGCCACCGGGCCCGTTCCTCCCCTGGCGCGGTCACCCGCCCTGCCGGCGGCCGCGCCGCCGCCAGCGGCACACAGCCGCCTTCCGTACCCGGCCTGACGCACCGAACAGGGGGACAGAAGGGAGGACCGTGGACACGGACTGGTCCGACTTGAACGCCGACGTCGACGCCGCCCGGGGCGGGGACCCGGAGGCCCTCGACCGGGTGATGACCGCCTCGCTCCCACTCGTCCACGGCATCGTGAACCGGGCCCTGAACACCCGTGAGGACGCGGACGACATCGTGCAGGAGACGATGGCCAGCGCCCTCCAGGGCCTGCACAAGCTGCGCGACCCCGGCGCGTACCGCTCGTGGCTGGCCAGCGTCACGCTGAACGAGCTGCGCCGCGCCTGGCGCCGGAGACGGCGCGCCCCCACCCAGGAGGCGGGAGACGATCTCCCCGACCCGGACGCCGAGTTCGTCGACGCCGCGCTGCTGCGCCTGTCCCTGGCCGAGGCCGGCCGGGAACTCGCCGAGAGCGTCGGATGGCTCGACCCGGGCGACGTCAGACTGCTGTCGCTCCTGCGTCTCGAGATTCGCGGCGGCCTCACCCGCCGCGAGGTCGCCCGCACCCTCGGCGTCACCCCCTGTCATGCGGGGGTGCGGATCCAGCGGATGAAGGAGCGGCTGACCAGGAGCCGGCGCGTGGTCCGCGCCCTGGCGGCCGTTCCCGGCTGCCCAGGCCTGGACGCCGTGACCGCCGACTGGGACGGACGGACGAGCGCCCTGTGGCGCAAGCGGATCCTCCGGCACATCCGAAGGTGCGCGACCTGCCCGGGGCAGCAGGACGAACTCCTCTCGGTGGCCGCACTCCTGCCCTGGATCGACCCCTGTATCGACCTGCCGGCGCCGCGGCAGCCGGACCCGTCGGAGGGCTGACGCCCCACCAGCGCCGAGCTCCGCCCGGGCCGCTACTCGTTGACCAGCACCGGCAGGGAGAGCACCACCCCGACCGGGGCGCCGGTCAGCTTGTCGGCCGGGACGGAGAAGTCGATGCCCGTACCGGCGGCCCGCGGGCCGTCGTGCTCGCCGGTCGCGGCCTCCTCCTCCTGGTAGCGGAAGGCGCCGGTGCCGACCAGGTGGCCGCCCGCGTCGTAGAAGGCGGCCCGCAGCTCCAGGGCGAGGACGTCGCTGACGTCCGAGGTGACGGCCAGGTGGCCGGTGACCGTGGAACCCTTGGCCAGGGTGAGCGCGGTGAGCTTCACCCGGTCGGTGAACGGACCGGGCTCGACCCGGATCTCGCCGACCCCGGCCGGGGTGGCCAGGACGGCGGCGGGCTCGGCGACCTGCTTCGGCGCGGGCAGCAGCACGCTGCTCGGCGAGGCCGGCGCCCCGGCGGGCTCGGCGGGGCCCGCGACCGAGCAGCCGGTGAGCAGGCCGAGCGCCAGGGCGGCCAGGACGGCGGCGGTACGGGCGGGGTGCTTCGCGGCGGCGGGGTGCGGCACGGCGGCGCGCGTCATGGACGGTGCTCCTCGGAGGTGGCAGCGGGCCGGGAGGGGGACCCTCCCGGCCCTTCGGTGACGGGACGTCAGTGACGTCGGTGGCGTCGGTGACGGACCGTCAACGGCGGTTCGGACGCGCCACGCCACGTCGGTGGCGCGGCATCGGTGTCAGCGCGGCGAGCGGTTGAAGAGCGCGCGGTACATCTTCCCGTACAGCTCGGTGTTGTCCTGGCTGGCGGCGAAGCGCTGGCCGCCCGGGCCGTAGGCGAAGATCGGCACGTCGGCACCGGTGTGGTTGCCGGACAGGTAGGTCAGCCAGAGGCTGGCCTCGGGGGTGCCGTCGGCGACGCCGGCCGCGTCGTCCGGGGTGCGGAAGGTGGCCGGGGCGAAGTTCTTCGGGTCCTTGTTGCCGGCGCCGTTGACGATGCCGGTGGACCGGGCCGCGTCCTTCACGTTGCCGGAGGTGCGCGCCGGGGTGCCGTTGTTGGCCGGGTTGCCCGCGTCGTTGTTGGTGGGCGGGGCGGCCGCCTCGGCGTTGGTGAAGGTGCCCTTCTCGATGATGTTGAAGCCGGCGCACTCGTGGTCGGCCGTGACGATCACCAGGGTGTGGCCGTCCTTCTTGGCGAAGTCGACGGCCTTGGCCACCGCGTCGTCGAAGGCCTTGATCTCGGCCAGGGTCTGCGAGGCGTCGTTGGCGTGCGAGCGCTTGTCGATCTGGGCGCCCTCGATCTGCAGGAAGAAGCCCTTCTTGTTCTTCTTCGACAGCAGGTCGATCGCCTTGCCGGCCATGTCCGACAGGGTCGGCTCGGCCTTCTCCGGGGCGCCGGCCGGCAGCGCGGCCTTGGCCGCCTCGACGGTCAGGTTGCCGCGGTTGAACAGGCCGACGACCTTCTTGGCCTTGGCCGCGTCCAGGTCCGCCTTGGTGGCGACCTTCTGGCTGGCGGCGCTCTGGGCCGGCAGGGAGGCGTCGCCGAAGCTGCCGAGCACCTGGTAGCCCTGGGCCTCCAGCGCCTTCTGGTCGTCCGGCTCGAAGCGGGCCAGGCCGCCGCCGAGGACCACGTCGGCCGTGCCGTTGCGGGCGATCTGCTCGGCGACCGGGGTGATCAGGGTGGTGTCGGAGGGCTTCGCCTCGTAGCTGCCGTCGGCGTTCTTCGGCAGGCAGGCGGCGTCCGAGTAGGTCGGGCCCTGGCATCCGCGCAGCAGCACGTGGCTGAACTGGCCGCCCGGGGTGGCGTCGGTGACCTCGGCGGTGGAGACGTTGCCGGTGGCGAAGCCGGCCGCCTTGGCCTGCTCCATCAGGGTGGCGACCCGCTTCTCGTACGCGTCGACGCCGAGCGCCGCGTTGTACGTCTTCACGCCGGAGGCCCAGGCGGTCGCGGAGCTGGCCGAGTCGGTGACCAGGGCGGGCTTGGTGCTGCCCTTCTCCACCGCGTAGGTGGAGACCTGGCCGACGTACGGCAGGCGCTCCATGTTCAGGCGGCCGGCCGCGCCGTAGTAGCGCTCGCGGCCCGCGGTGACGTGGGTGCGGCCCATGCCGTCACCGAGCAGGTAGATCACGTTGCGGATCTCGCCGCCACGGTCCTCGTACCGCTGGTCGTCGTGCTCCGCAGGCTCGGAGTAGGCGGCCACGGCCGCGCCCCCCACCATGGCGCTCGACAGAACGAGCACCATCGCGGCCCTGAAGGACCTGCGCTGCATAAGGATGTCTCCTTGACGTGTCGTCGGCGCACCGGCCGACGAGCGCCGGGCGCGCACCCGGGAATCACCCGGGCGCTGTGACGCTAGGGGCGGTACGTGAACGACTTCCCTCCCCGGGGTGTCCTGCGGTCGAACAGACGTCGGGCGCTGTCCGGATCGGGACGGGTCGCTGTCCGAGAACAGCCCCCGGGGGGTCTCCCACGCCCCTGACGTCCCGTCGAGTGGCCGTGGGGCCGCCGACGGGTGCGCCGGTCGCCCGCCGCGGGGCGGGCAACCGGCCGGTGCTCAGGAGGCGCGGCGTCAGGAGACGTTGAGCGTGATGTCGTCGAGGACGAAGGAGGTCTGCTTGGTGTAGTCCTCGGCACCGGTGAACTTCAGGGTGACGCTCTGGCCGGCGTAGGCGGCGAGGTTGAAGGTCCGCTGCTGGTAGCCCGCGGCGGCGTTGAGGTTGGAGTAGGTGGCCAGGGTGGTGCCGTTGGCGGTGACCGTCAGCTTGTCGTAGGCGGTGGTCGTCGAGGACGCGCTGTCGATGTGCAGCCAGAAGCCGAGGGTGTAGCTGGTGCAGCCGGTCGGCAGGGTCACCGTCTGGGCGAGGGTGTCGGTGTTGGTGGTGCCGTAGCCGTCCAGCCAGGCGTCGTACCCGCCGGAGTGCGGGGGCTCGCTCGCGCTGTTGTTGACGGTGGAGACACCGCCGCTGTTGGTCTCGGTCCAGGAGGAGGTGGAGCCGGTCTCGAAGCCCGGGTTGGCGATCAGCTGGGCGGCCGTGCAGCCGGAGCCGCCCGCGGAGTTGACGGTCCAGGTGAAGGTCGCCGAGGAGGACGGGCCGGTGGAGTCGGTCGCGGTGGCGGTCACGGTGTACGTGCCGGCGCTCGTCGGGGTGCCGCTGATCAGGCCGGTGGTGGCGTTGACGCCCAGTCCGGCGGGCAGGCCGGTGGCGGCGTAGCGCAGGGTGCCGCCGGCGGTGTCGGTGGCGGAGAGCTGGAGGCTGGTCGCGGTACCGGCGGTGGCGGTACGGGAGCCCGGGTTGGTGAGGGAGACGGTGCCGGTGCTGCCGCCACCGCCCTGGGCGAGCCAGGCCGTGGCGTTGAGCGCCAGGGCGGCGTCGGTGCCCGCCGGGTCGTTCCAGCCGTCGAACAGGGTGTTGCCGGACTGGCCGGTGCCGTCGTCGATCGGCGAGCTGTCGCCCCAGATCGCCACCCGGCCGCTGCCGAAGGTCGAGGTCGCGAAGAAGGCGCCGGTGGTGCCGCCGTAACCGCTGCGGTAGACCAGGCCCTTGACCGCAGGGTTGTCGGCGGGCTTGAGGGTGAAGGTGGTGCCGTTGCGGATGATGGAGCCGGTCACCGTGCCGAAGGAGCCGTTCAGCACCGGGTCGGCGGGGTCGGCGACGGCGCGGGGGTTCTCGTTGCCGATGTTCAGCAGGTCGACGGAGAACCCGAACGGGTCGGTGCTGTCGACGCTGTTGGCGGTCATCAGGTCGTTGATGATCGCGGGGGAGTCCCAGCCGTCGTTGTTGCGGTCGCTGACGGTGTGGTCGGAGATCAGGAACAGGCCGCCGCCGTTCTGCACGAACCTCATCACGGCGGTCTTCTCGGCGTCGCTGAGCCGGATGTTGGGCTCGGGCAGCACGAACGCGTCGAAGTTGGCGAGGTCGAGCGCACCGCCGGTGCCGTAGGTGATGGTGGACCCGGCGGGGAGGGTCTTCAGGCTGTACTGACCGGTCCGCTGCAGCGCCACACCCCAGGCGGAGAGCGCGCCGGTCCACGAGGTCTCGGTGGTGGGGTTGGCGTTCTGGGCGAGCGGGTCCGGCTGGCCGGTGGAGATGATCCAGTCGGCGTTTCCGGCGGTCTCGGCCTTGCTGTTGTCAAACAGGATCCGCTTCGGGGTGCTCGCCGCAGCCGTGGCCGGGGCCGTGATCGCGGTCCCGGCCGCTGCGGCCCGGTGCGGTACGGCGCTCGTACCGGCGAGGACCACCAGTGCGGCGGCGGCGAGAGCCAGCGGGCGGACGGTGTCCAGGGGTCTGACCATGTGTCAGCACTCCTCGTGCCAGAGGGGTAACAGAGGGTGCGCGCTACGCGCGTAGGCGCGGGCACACGGTGTCATGGCCGGGTAATCGGAGCTTGAACGGAACACGTCGTATCGACTCTTTCCGGTGGGCCCGGGGGCGTGCGGTGACACCTCGTCGAGCCGGTGCGCGCCGGCGCGCGGCCACCGGCGAGGTGGGAGGCGGGAGCCTCAGGCGGCGGGCCCGGTGGCGAGGTCGCGCTCGAACCGCCCGTGCCCGTCCTCGATGCCGAGCACGATGTCCTGGAAGGTCAGGTAGCCCTGGCCGACCAGCGGGGAGTCCCGGATCTCCTCGACGAGGTAGTAGTAGGCCGTCAGATCCTCGGTCTCCATCAGGGCGAAGTCGCTGAAGCGGGTCTGGAACGCCTCGGCGTCGAAGAACCGCACCCGCACCCGGTCCGCGTACTTCTCGACCAGCGGGGTGATGTGGGCGGCCTTGAGGCGCTGCCGCTCCGAGCGGGGCAGGGCGAGCCACTGCGGTGAGAACGAGTAGCCGAGCATGACCATGTACATCGATCGAATCCCTTGTTCTGCAGGCAGGTTGACGAGGCGTGGGACGGTCCAGGCGGCCAGCCCTTGCTGACGGTGTAAGCTAAAGCTGACAGTGTCAGCAAAGTCAAGTGGAGACGTGATGCCCGACCAGCCGCTCACCCACCGCGAGCGCCGGCGCGAGCGGACCGCGGCGGAGATCCTCACCGCCGCCCGGCGGCTGCTCGCCAGCGACGGGCCGACCGCGCTCACCCTGCGCGCCACCGCCCGCGAGGTCGGCATGACCGCCCCCGGCCTGTGCCGCTACTTCCCCGACCACCGCGCCCTGGTCCAGGCCGTCGTCGCCGACCTCTACCGCGAGCTGGCCGCCGGCCTCGAAGGCGCCCGCGACGCCCGCCCCGACGCCCCGACCACCGACCGGCTCGCCGACGCCGCCCGCGCCCTGCGCCGCTGGGCGCTGGCCAACCGCCACGAGTTCACCCTGATCTTCGGCAAGCCCGTACCGGACGCCGGCACCGCCCCCGAGGACCCCGCGCACGACGCCGGATGGCGCTTCGGCCAGGTCTTCCTCGGCCTGATGACCCAGCTCTGGCGCGAGGGCGCCGTCCCGTCGCCGAAGCCCGGGGAACCCACCCCCACCTGGTGGACCCAGTTCGACGACCTGCGCGAACACCTCACCGACCCCGTCCCGCTGCCCGTCCTCCACCGCTTCGTCCAGGCCTGGACCCGCATCTACGGCCTCGTCGCCCTGGAGACCTTCGGCCACCTGGACTTCACCCTCGCGGATCCCGAGCCGTTCTTCGAACAGACCCTGGAGGACGTCCTCGTGGCGCTGCGCACGCCCCACGTCTAGCGTGTCGCAGCCCCGGCCCCGGACCGGAGGTGTCGGCGGCCTCGCCTAGGGTGGTTCGCGACGATCACATCCGGGGGTGCCGTGAACGGGAATTCCGCTGTCGACCACTGCGGTCCGGGGCCGGCCGCGCCACCGCCCGCCCGCCGCCCCGGCGAGCTCGAACGGCTCGGCCAGGAGATGCACGACCGGCTCGACGGCCCGGTCTGGGACGGCGACCTGGCCCGGCCCACCGCCGAAGTCGCCGTGTTCTTCGACGCGGACCGCTGCCTGGACGTCCACGCCCACCTGGCCGCCACCGCCCTGCGCGGCGGCCACCAGGCCCGCACCGTGCTCGCCGCCTACCCGACCTACCCGTTCACGGCCGAGCCCGCGACCGGTCGCTGGCGCGCCGTCCGCACGGAGCTTCCCACCGCGACCCCCGAGCGGGTCGGGGCCGGCGCGGTCTTCCGTACCGCCGGTTCGGTCGCCGGCACCGTCCGGTCCGGCAGCCCCGACCACCCGGCGGTCCTGCTGGAGTGGACGCCCGACGGGGAGTTCCCACCGGGTGGGCCGCTCGACGCGGCCGGCGCCCGGGTGGTCGAGGCGTACGAGCTGACCCCGGTCCGCAGCCGCGCCTGGTGCCGCCGCTACCTCGAACTCGACCGGCAGCACGGGCCCGTGCCCGCCCGGCCCGAGGCGGCCGCGCGGCTCGCCGAACGGCTCGGCCTCACCCCCGCCGAGGCCGCCGTCCTGCTGCTCGCCCAGCCGCAGTCCGGCCGGGACTCCGTCCGCCGCGACCGGTTCACCACCCACCACACCGGCCGGGCCGCGTACGGGCTGCGCGACGCCGAGGCCGACCGCGCGGTCGACGCACTGGAGGACGCCCTCGGCGGCCCGGCCCTCGCCGAGCTGTACGAGCGGCTGCTGCCCGACGACCCGGAGCGCCTCTGGACGCACGGCCCGGACATCGACCGGGCCGCCGCCTGGTGGACGGCCCGCCACGGGCCGACGCCCCCGCTCCCGGCGGACACGGCCGCCGAGGCCGCCAAGGAGTTCACCGTCCCCAAGGGCGGCTGGGCCCAGCCCCGGCGGATCGATCCGCGGTGCCGCCTGATCCGGCACCGGCCCCAGGTGCGCGGCGGCGCGCTGGTCGGCGCGGTGGCCACCGGCGCCGGTGTGCTCGACGCGGCCCCCTTCCCGCTCGCGACCCCGCGTGCCGCCGCCTGGCTCGCCTACCGGACCCCCGCCGGGGATCCACTGCGGCCCGCCGTCGGCGCGGCCTGCGCCCGGCTGCGCACCGTGGACGAGCTGGTGACCGTCTACTCGATCCGGGCCGACCGCCTCACCGGCGAACCGCCGTCACCGGAGGTCCCGACGGCCCACCCCGCCGTCACGGTGGAGGAGGACCCCGTCCTTGACCTCCGCCATGTGCGCGTCCTCCCCGGTGCCCTGACCGGCCCCGAGGACCCGGCGCTGGACGCCCTCGACGACTACCTCGACCAGCTCAAGCCCTCCCAGTGGCTGCCCGCCCCCTCCGGCCTGCCCGCCGTCGCCGACCTGCGGCTCCTGCTCTCCGACGGCTTCGGCGAGCTCGCCACCCACCTGGCCGCCGACCCCGGGCGCGAGCCGGGGTGGGAGCAGGACCCGCGCCGGAGCGTCCCGCACCTGGTGGCCCGGAGCGCCGACCTCCTCGGTCTGACTCCGGACGCCGCCGCGCTCCACCTGATGCTGCTGGCCCTGCCGGACCCGACGGACCGCCGGGTCCGGCTCTGGACGGGCTGGTCGGCGGCCCGGCACCGGACGATCGGCGCCGAGCTCACCGATGCGGACCTGGTGGTCCCGGACACCCGGCCGCGCGCCGGCCGCCGCCTGTTCCTGCCCGGTCCGTGGCTGGAACCACGGGCCCCGCGCCTGCCGATCGAGGCGTCCAAGCTCGCCCTGCTGCCCCTGGCCGCCGACCGGGTCTCCGCCTCCCACACCCCCGTCGTCCCGTCCTGCCCCCTGCCGGCCCTCTTCGAGTCGGCCTTCGGGCGTGCCCTGCCGTAGGGGCCGCCCCGGCCTCCCGGCCCCCGGGAGGCTTCCGGCGGGCGGGCTCGGGTAACGTCCCCTGTCATCGCCCGAGGCCGCGGCCCGGGTGAGCCCGCGGCATCGGGGACTGCGGGCAGGACACGGGGAGCAGTGCCATGGGTGAACGCTGGGCAGGTCCGGAGTCGTCGTGGGAGCCGGGCCCGGTCGGGGTGGGTCTGCTCAGGCTGGCGGCGGCCGGCCTGCTCGCCGCGGACGGTCGGCCGGCGCAGGAGGACGCGGCGGGGGACCGGGACGGCCGTGCGCTGCTGCAGGGATGGCTGTCCGGCCCGGAGGACCCGGGTGACGAGGGGATCCTGGCGGTCGTGGCCTGGCTGGCCCGTCGCGCCGCGACGCTGATCGTCGAGACCCACGGGGGCGACCCGGTGGAGGCCAAGGCCTGGCTCGGCGACCGGGCGGAGACCGTCCGGGCCGACGGCGGTCCGTTCCCCGCCGAGCCGACCGCGCTCGCCCTGACCTGGCTGGCCGTGGACGCCATCGAGCCGGAGGACCAGCTGCCCCACGCCGTACCGCCCGCACGCGGGGACGCCGGGCCCGGCCGCGGGGCGAGGTGCTTCGCCGACCGCTGCGAGCAGTTCATCCGCCCGCACGACCCCGCCCGCGACGCCTGCGCGCTGGCCCTGACGACCGCCAGGATCGGCGCCACCGCCCTGCTGGCCGCCACCTCGGCCGATCACGGCCGCATCCGGTCCTGGCTGGACGAGCAGGCCGCCCGGGCACTCCCGCCGACCAGATCCGTCCCGGCCTGGATCCCCCGCCACCCCGGCGCCCTCACCGAACACGACACCTCCAACTGACCCGCCCGCACCGCCACCGACGCCGCGGACCGTGGCACCCCGGTCCCGCCTACCCGGGCTGCCGGCGTGCGGTGGGAGGAAATCCGAGCGACAGGGCGGCGGCCTACCTTGTCTCCGGCATCGTCCCGGCGGGGGCGCTCCCCGACTCCGCGGGGGCGCCGGGGGGCGCCGCGGCCTCGGACCGGGCGAACAGCCGCACCAGGTCGTGGAAGCGGTAGTGGCCGGTGCCGGGGGAGTCCAGCAGCCCGGCGTCCACCAGCCGGTCCAGGATTCCGGCCGCGGCCTCCGCGCCCCGTCCGAGGGCGGCGGCCGCCTCCCCAGTCGACCAGTCGGACGGGCCGGGGCCGGCGAGCCGCCGGAACGCGTCGGCGAGGTCCTCGGGCAGCCGCCGGTAGCCGAGGCGGAGGTCGGTCTCGACGGCGAGGTCGCCGACGCGCAGCTCGCTCAGCCTGCGGTTCTCGTCCTGGAGGCGGGCGGCGAAGGCAGCGACGCTCCAGGACGGCCGCGCCGCGATCTTGGTGGCCGCGATGCGCAGGGCGAGCGGCAGACACCCGCAGGCCGTCGCGACGGCCTGCGCGGCGGCCGGCTCGGCGGCGATCCGGGACGGCCCGGCGACCGCGGACAGGAGCTCGACGGCCTCGGCATGGGTGAGCAGCCCCAGCTCCGCCCCGAGGGAGGGACGGGTCCCGGGCAGGCGGGCGCGGCCGGTGACGAGCACGGCGCAGGAGGTGCCGCCCGGCAGGAGGGGAAGGACCTGCTCCTCGTCCCGGGCCTCGTCGAGCACCACCAGAACGCGCCGTCCGGCCAGGACCGTGCGGTAGAGCTCCGCGCGCTCCGCCCGGTGGTCGGGGATCGCCGGCGCCGGCACCCCGAGGGCCCGCAGGAATCCTCCCAGCACATCGGTGGGGTCGGCCGGTTCACCCCGAGCGCCGCCCAGGTCGGCGAAGAGCTGGCCGTCGGGGAAGGCGGCCCGGACGGTGCGTGCCGCCCGTACGGCCGCGGTGGTCTTCCCCACGCCCACGGCACCCGAGACCACGACCACGGCCGCCGTCGGACCTTGCCGGGTGAGGGCGTTCGCGATCGCCTCGACCTCGGCGGCCCGACCGGCGAAGTCGCCCACGTCGGCGGGGAGCTGAGCCGGCCTCGCCGACGCCTCGGCCCGCGGCGCCGTCCCGTGGTCAGGCCCGGTCCCGGGCGACGGTGGCAACGACGGCACAGGCGGCGGTGGCACGGGCGACGGCGGCGCGAGTCCGGGATCCGCGGCCAGGATGCGCTGCTGCAACCGCCGCAGACCGGGGCCCGGCTCGACGCCCAGTTCCTCGGCGAGCACCCGGCGGGCGGCGGCGAACACCTCCAGTGCCTCCGCCTGTCGGCCGGTTCGGTAGAGCGCGGCCATCAGCAGCCCCGTCAGCTTCTCCCGCAGCGGGTGCTCGGCGCACAGCGCGGTCAGTTCCTCCACCAGCCGCGCGTGCCCGCCGAGGCCGAGTTCCAGTTCCAGGCAGCTCTCCAGGACGGCCAGGCGGCGCTCGGTGAGCCGCTCTCGCTGCTGTTCGGCGTACGGACCCGGAACGCCGGAGAGCGCGGTACCCGTCCACAACCCCAGCGCCTCGCGGTACAGCCCGGCGGCGGCTGCCGCCTCCCCCCGCTCCCGTCGGCGGCTCGCAGCGTCCGCCAGCAGCTCGAACTCCGCCGCGTCCACACCCCGGTCCGCGAGCTCCAGCACGTAGCCCCCCGCCGCGGAGACCAGGATCCTCGCGCCGTCCCCTCCGCCGGCCCCGATCGCCGCCCGCAGGCGGGAGATGTGGTTGCGCACCGCCGCGGCCACGGACGGCGGCGGGCCCTCACCCCAGACCAGGCGGACGAGTTCACCCACCGTCACCACCCGCCCCGCGCGCAGGGCGAGCGCCGCCAGCACGGCCTGGCCCTGCGCGGACCCGGCGGCCACCTCGGTCCCACCGCGCCGGATCCGCACCGGACCCAGCAGAGAGATCCACAGACCCTCCACGCTCTACCCCCGACTCGTCCCCGGACCGGCCCGCCGGTGCCACCCCGTGCCGCCGGGTGGTGGGACGTCACCGCCCGCCGCGCGGGCCCGCCTTCGGGCCGCGGCCGTCGTCCGGTGACGACCCGCGCCCGGCCCGGCGGGAGCGGCATTCTCGCACGTCGGACCGGTGTGTCGCCCCGGCGTCTCGCGGTCCGGGCATGGGCGTCCTGAAGGGCGGTCCCAGGGGCTCGGCCTGGTACCGGCGTGCTTCCGTGGGAGGCCGGCGACTAGGTTGGACCCTCCCACCGCGCCCTCGCCACGGCCGGCGCACCACGGTCGCCGCCCGGGCGGGACACCGGTCGTGCACGCCGCCGGTGTGTGCGGGAACCGCCCGCGCCTCGACGGAGGCCGGGCAGGGCCGGCGCGCCACCGCAGGCGGGCTACGGAGCCCGCAGCACCGGGGCGGTGACTGTCAGTGAGTGAACGGGGAACATGGTGACGAACATCCGCATCACGCTGCTGGGGCCCGTCCGGGCCTGGCGGGGCACCGAGGAACTCGGCCTCGGCCCCGCCCAGCGGCGGGCGGTGCTGGCCCAGCTCGCGGCCTCCGAGGGGCAGGCCGTGACCACGGAGGAGATCGTCGACGGGCTGTGGGGAGACACTCCGCCGGCCCGGGCGGTGGCCGCCGTGCGCAACCACGTCTCGCAGCTGCGGGCGATCCTGGAAGCGGACCGCGCCGCACCCCGGGTGCTCGTCTCAGCGGGCGGCGGATACGTCCTGCGCCTTCCCGCGGGCGCGACGGACCTCGCCCGGTTCCGGGACCTGGTGCAGGAGGCGGCCGGGCTCAGGGCCGGGGGCGACCCGGCCGGTGCGGCCGACCGGCTGCGCCGGGCCCTGGACCTGCAGACCGGAGTGCCGCTGGAGGACATCCCCGGCCCGCACGCCGAGCGGCAGCGGGCGCGGTTCGCCCAGCGACGCCTCACCGCGGTGGAGGAGCGGCTGGACCTCGCCCTGGAACTCGGCCGTCACACCGAGGTGGTGGAGGAACTCGGCTCCCTGGTGGAGGAGTTCCCGCTGCACGAGGGCTTCAGAGCGCTCCGGATGACCGCCCTGTACCGCAGTGGCCGGCGGGTCGAGGCCCTGGAGTCGTTCGCCGACGCGTGCCGGCACCTGGACGCCGAGCTGGGGGTCGAACCCACCCGTCCGCTGCGGGACCTCCACGAGCGGATCCTCCGGCGTGACCCCGGCCTCGCCACGCCGGCCGCCCCGGCCGTCCCCGTGGCCGGCCGGGAACCGGCGAGCCATCCCCGCCCGAACCAACTTCCCTCCGGGACACCGGAGTTCACCGGACGCGGCGAGCTGGTCGAGGCCTTGGTACGGCTGGTGGAGGAACCCCGGGAGACGGCTCCCGCCGTCGTCGCCGTCGCCGGCATGGGCGGCGTCGGCAAGACGACGCTGGCCGTCCACATCGCCCAGCGGGTGACCCACCGCTTCCCGGACGGTCAGCTCTACGTCAACCTGCGCGGCGCCCGCCCCGACCCCGTGGAACCGGCTGCCGTCCTCGCCCGCTTCCTGCGCTCCCTCGGCGTGGCCGAGAACGCCCTCCCCGAGCAGGTCGACGAACGCGCCGCGATGTACCGGTCCCTGCTCGCCGAACGCCGGGTCCTGATCGTCCTGGACGACGCCCGCGACGACGCCCAATTGCGCCCGCTGCTGCCCGGATCCGAACACAGCGCCGTCCTCGTCACCAGCCGCGCCCGCCTGCCCGGCCTGGCACCCACCCGCCAGGTGGACCTGGACGTCCTCGACCCCGACGAGGCACTCGCGCTGTTCGCCCGGATCGCCGGCCCCCACCGGGTCCACGCAGAACCCCAGGCCGCCCGCGAGGTGCTCGCCGCCTGCTGCCACCTCCCCCTCGCCATCCGCATCGTCGCCGCCCGCGCCGCCGCCCACCCCGACTGGACACTCGCCGACCTCTGCCACCGCCTCGCCGACCGGCGCCAGCGGCTGGCGGAGCTCAGCCTGCACGACCTCGCCGTCGACGCCTGCTTCCAGCTCAGCTACGACCAGCTGTCCCCGCCTGCCGCGCGGGCCTTCCGGCTGCTGGCCGTCCCGGAGACCGCCGACCTGTCCCTGCCCGCCGCCGCCGCGGCCCTGGAACTGGCCGAGCCCACCCTGCTGGACCTCCTGGACGGCCTGGTCCACGCCGGCCTCCTGGAAACCCCCGCCCCGGACCGCTACGCCTACCACGACCTGCTGCGCCTGTTCGCCCGGGCGCGGGCCGAACAGCTCGACCCGCCCGAGGAACGGGACGCCCTCCTCCTCCGGATGGTCGACCAGGCCGTGGCCACCGCGGCCAACGCGTACCGGATGGTACGGCCCGGCCACGCCGTTCCCGACGTCCTCACCCCGGTGGCGGTGCCCGGGCTGCCGATGACCGAGCGGGCGGGCGGACAGCGCTGGCTGGACGAGGAGCGCGGCAACCTGCTGGACCTGGCAGGACAGGCGCTCGACATCCCCGGCGCCCACACCGCCGTCGCGGACCTCCTACTCGCCCTCGATCCCCACCTGGACAGCGGGTTCCTGTGGCGCGAACTCATCGAGGTCTGCCGCCGCACCATGCGGGTGGCCGCCGCCCGGGGGGACGCGCGCGCCGAGGGCCGGGCCGGGTACATGCTCGGCGGCGGTCTGATGCAGCTGGCCGAGCTGGACGAGGCCGAACCCGTCGCCGCGCGGGCGGCGGCGCAGGCGGGAGCCTGCCGCGACCTGCCCGTGCTCGCCGAGATCAACAACGTCCGCGGCATGATCGCCCATCAGCGGCAGCGCATTCAGGAGTCCTTCGCCCTCACGCGCGCGGCGATCCGTCTCGCCGAGGAGTCAGGCAGCGCCTGGACCAAGGCCAACCTGCTGGCGAACAGCGTCATGCCGCACCTCTCCTGCGGAGAGGCCGACCTCGCCGTCCGGGCCGCCGAGCAGAGCCTGGCCATGTTCCGTGTCATCGGGGACCCGTTCGGCGAGGCCTACGCGATGTACTGCGCCGGCCGCGCGGCCCGCGGCGCCGGCGACCCCGATCAGGCGATCGCCCTGTTCGAGCAGGCCCTCGCCCAGGCCCGCGCCCACGGCTTCCCGGTCTTCGAACCCTCCTCCCTGCTGCACATCGCCGACTGCCATCTGGACGCCGGCCGTCCGGCCGAGGCGGCGGACCGGGCCGAACAGTCCCTGGCCGCCTGCCGGACGCTGCAGATGGGGAGGGTGGAGAAGCTGGCCGTCGACACCCTCGCGCGCAGCCTCGCCGCTCGCGACGCACTCGCCGCGACGGAAGGAGCCGCCGCCCGGGACCGACCGGACGGGCGCTGACGGCGAGCGGACTCGGCCGCGGCCTGCGGGCTCCGCACCGCTGAGCCCGCACGCCACCGGCGTCAGGCATCGCCGGCGGGCGAGAGCGCCTCCGCGAGGCCGTGGCGGCCGTCGATGCCGAGCTTGCCGTAGGCGTTGGTGAGGTGCACCTCCACCGTGCGCAGGCCGACGAACAGGTGCTGGGCGATCTCCCGGTTGGTCATGCCCTCGGCGGCGAGCCCCGCCACCCGGCGCTCCGTCGGGGTCAGCGCGCCCACCCCGTGGAAGGTCCGGGTGCGGGGGCGGTCCCCGGCGGCCCGGAGCTCCTCCAGGGCGCGGTCGGCCACCAGCGCGGCGCCGTGCGCGTGGGCGGCGGTGACCGCCTCCTTCAGGTGTCCGCGGGCCTCGGCCACCCGTCCGGCCCGGCGCAGCTGCGCCCCGAGGTCGGCCAGGGCCAGCGCATGCCTGAACCGCGCCGGTGACCCCTCCAGCATCCGTACCGCGTCCCGCAGCAGGTCGAGCCCCTCGGTGCCGCCGGTGGCGAGCGCCAGCGCCCGCAGGGCCGCCCCGACGGCCTCGGGGACGCCCCACCGCCGGGCGATCGCCAGTTCCTCCGCCGCCAGGGCCCGGGCCTCCTCGTGCTCCCCGAGCGCCAGGTGGGCCAGGGCCGCCTCGGAGCGCCAGGGGTAGATCCACGGGCAGGGCAGGCCCCGGGCCTCGGTCCGCTGCCCGCACCTGCGGAAGTCCGCGATCGCGTCCGCCGGCCGTCCCTGGGCGGCCCGCAGTTGACCGCGCACCAGGAAAACGTAGTCCTTGACCCAGTGCCCGTTCAGTTCGGCGGTCAGGAAGTCGCGCTCCAGCAGGGACTGCGCCTCGTCGAGCCGCCCCTGCTTGAGGAGCGACTCGGTCAGGACCGTCGTCACCAGGACGCTGTGGGCGTGCCGCGAGTCGACGCCGATCTCCCGGAGCATCTGCAGGGTGGCCTCCGCGTCCCGCTGGCAGTCCAGGACCCGGCCGAGCTGCATGTACACGCAGGCGCGGATGGCGGTGCTGTGGACGAGGGCGAAGACCGAGCCGATCCGGCGGGCGTCCTCCACGGCGGCGTCGGCGTAGCGCAGGGCCAGTTCCGTCTCGCCGGTGGAGCCGAGGAAGAGCACGGCGCCGGTGTAGATCAAGGACTCGTCGTCGGGCGGGTTCATCCCGTGGGACAGGGCCTGCCGGGCGAGGGCCACGGCCTCGGCGGGGGACTCTCCCCGCATGATCGCGCGCAGGCCGAGCAGCGCCGCCAGCGGCCGTTCGACCGGGGTTCCCGCGGCGTCGGAGATCTGCAGGTCCATCAGGCGGGGGAGTACGACGGGAGCCGAGACGGCCTCGTGGATCCCGGCGTACACCAGGTCGATCTCCAGGCGCAGCGCCCGGGCCGGGTCGGCCTCGCGCAGGGCGTCGGCGATGTCGCCGAGCACGTCCAGCCCGTCGAGGTAGCGGTCCAGGGCGAACAGCGCCCCGGCCAGCCGCCGTGCCCCGGCGGTCCGTTCCGCCGGGTCGCGGGACAGGTCGAGGCCCTGCCGCAGGTGGTGGACGGCCGCCGGGACGTCGGAGGCGAGCTCCGCCTCGCCGAGCCCGATCAGCACGGTGGCCCGGACGTCGTCCGCGAGAGGCTCGCGCAGTGCACGGCGCAGCAGGGTGACCGCGTGGCCGCGATCCCCGTTCCGGACCGCCTCGGCGGCGGCCCGTTGCAGCAGGTCCGGTGTCCAGGAGAGGCCCACCGGCGCCTGAAGGGCGTGGGCCGCGGCCTGCTCCACGGGCATGCCCTGGTCCAGCATCACCCGCGCGGCGCGGGCGTTGACCTCCTGCCGCTCACTCGGCAGCACGTCGTTGGCGACGGCCACCCTGATCATCGGGCAGACGAAGTCCGCGCCCTCCTCGGCCGGGCACATCAGCCCGGCCCGTTCCAGCGCGTGCACGGCGTCCCGGACCGCCGGTTCCGGGAGCCCGGTGACGGCGGCCACCAGGTCGAGGGCCGGGGTGCCGCCGAGAACGGCGGTGGCCTGGGCGACGGCCAGCGCGTGCGGACCCGCGGCCCGCAGGAGCAGGTGGACGGCCCGCCCGGCGTCGGCCGGGACGTACCTGGTGATCTGGTCGGCCGTCTCCGCGTCGGGTCGCATCCCGGAGGACGCGAGCGAGCGCAGCAGGGTGTGGAGGAGGTACGGGTTGCCGCCCGTCGCGGTCAGGGCGGCGGCACGGAACGGCTCGTCCCCGGCCACGCCGAGGACCTCCTCGACCGCCAGGGCGACGGCGGCGCCGTCGAGGGCGGTGAGGGCGAGCCGGTGCCGGAAGAGCGGGACGACGCGGTCGAGGACGTCGGCGTCCGGGGAGGTCTCGGCGGGACCGACGGTGGCGATGACGACCACCGGCAGGTCGTCGGCCCGGCGGAGCAGGAACTGGAGCCAGAGCAGCGAGGCCCGGTCGGTCCACTGCAGGTCGTCGATGGTGAGGATGAGGCGGCTGCGGCCGGCGAGTCCGGCGGCCAGCCAGTACAGCGCGTTCAGGAGCGGGGCGACGGCGCCGTTCGTGCCGTTGGCGGCGCGGTTGGTGATGCCGTTCGTGGTCGCCGAAAGTAGCAGCGCCTCCGCGGCGAGCGAGGCCGGACCGGTCAGGAGGGAGCCGTCTCCGTCCATGGTGGCGCTGAGCACCGTGTGCTCGAACAGCTGGCGTACGACGCCGAACTCGACCCCGTGTTCCAACGGGTCGGCCCAGGCCGACAGCACGGTGTCCCCGTCCTGCCCGACCCGGGCGAGCACCTCGCGGAGCAGCGCGGTCTTGCCGTTGCCGGCCTCGCCGTGGACCAGGACGAACGCCCCCCGTCCGGGGTCCTGCCGCAGGAGCCCGACCAGGGCGTCGAGGTCGGCCTCCCGGCCGATCAGCAGCGGATCCCCGGATCGCCGACCGTGGTCGGCACCGGGGCCTCCGGGAACTCCGGGGCCGGCGGGGCTGCCGGGGTGCGGCGGGCCGGGGACGGACAGGCGTGCGGGGCGATCAGACATGGGGGCTCAAGGGTACGAGTCGGTGGTTCACGTCCGGCCGGAGGCCGGCTGACGAGCCGTGGTCGGTCCGGTCGACCCCGTTGTCCGATCCGGCTCGCGCCGATCCTCCCAGGTGGGCGTAATCGTCCGCTAAGTCCACCGCATGCGCACGGTTACGTCGGCCCGGCGATGACCTGCGGATCCTCGGCCGCCGAGGCGTAGCCGGTGCCCCTCGCATGCGGCGGACCCTTTCACAAGCCCGCCGGCAGTAAGCGGTCAGCGGGCAGCGAGGACCTCGGCGAGACTCACGGCCGGGCACCCGAGAAGCACGGTCAGCGCGCGCCGCTGGCGCTCGGTCAGAGCGGCGACGAAGACCACCGCGTCGGCGTCGGCCCGCACGCGGGCGTCGGCCACCTCACGGACCTTCCCGTTGCTCAGCAGGGTTCGCGAGGAGTGGGGCAGGCCCATCCTTTGGACCCCGCCGTCCGAGACACCCCGTCGCTGCACGATCCGCCCGACGACCCGAGCGCCGCGCGCTTCCAGCTCCGCGGCCGCCGACGCCATCCGCGTGGCGAAGTCCTTCTCCTTCGCGGAGAAGTACCCGACCACCACCACGTCCGCCCCCGCGACCGTGAGCCGCGAAGCCCGGCGCCGCGCCGGTTCCGGCGGCACGCGACGACGAACCGGGCGCCGGTCGCGCCTTCGGAGCTGGTCCATGCGCCCCAGGCTAGAGGCCCGGCTCGCGGCGGTGACACGTTTTTCGTCGCTCCGTAGGCCCGATTCCGTCCCGGCCCCGGGGCCGCCCGGCCCCGCACGCGACCGACCCGCCCGGCCCCCACGGCGGGCGGGTCGGCGGCGGGGGTCAGGGTCAGCAGGCCGTCGGGAGGTCCAGGGTCGCCGGGCGGGACGGCCACGGGAAGGACTGGACCGAGAAGGCGGCCCTCACGCCTGTTCCGCAGGCCACCGTGCCGCCGATCCCGCGGACCTCGACGGTCGAGCCGGTGAACCTGACGTCCCGGCTGACCGTCCCGGCCGGGCTGTCGCCGGTCAGCACCACCCGGAGCTCCTGCGGCCGGGGCGCCGGGGAGCCCGGGGTGGGCGGTCCGGCCAGCGAGATCCGGCCGAACACCTGGACCTGGTCGCCGTTCACCTCGGCGCACACCCGGGTGAGCAGCCCGGCCTGCAGCCCGGACGCCCCGCACACCGTCTGCGACGACGGCGCCTCGACCGCCGTCGCCGGTGCCGCGCCCAGCAGGGCCAGTCCGGCGGCGCTCGCCGCCGCGATGAAGATCCGTGCCATGAAGATCCGTGCCACGACGGACTCCTTCCGTTGTCAGGCACCCCCTCGCGGGATGCAATGTGATATTTCACGGCGAAGATGACGTCAGGGTGACGGATCGGCTACGGAAGGCCCCGTTCCGCCGGCCGGGTCGCCGCCGACCAGTCGGCTGACCTGCGGTGATGACGTGCCTCAGGGTGCCCGGCCCGGCCGGTGTGACCCTGGCCACCTTCGCCGAGCGGCCGCACCTCGGCCCGGAGGATCTGATCGTCCTGTCGGACCCGACTGCGAAGATCACGCCCATGGATCCCGCTGACGCCCTCGCCGGCCTCGACGCCCACCCCTGGGCCCGCGTCTCGCACGCCTACGGCCCCGCCGAGGACCTTCCCGACCTGCTGCGCGCCCTCGCCGAGGACGGGGAGAACATCGAGGAGACGATCTCCGAGCTGTACTCGTGCATCCTTCACCAGGGCACCGTGTACGCCGCCAGTGTGGACGCCGTCCCGTACCTCGCCCGGATCGCCGCTGCCGTCCGGCCCAGGACGGCCGAAATCCTCCACCTGCTCGGCGGGTTGGCCGAGAGTGACGACGCCTGGGAGATCGAGCCGGGAGCCGTCCGGGCCGCCGTGGCCACCCAGATCCCGCTGCTGACACCGCTCCTGGCCCGGGAGGACGCGGACGTCCGCAGGCTCACCGCCTGGACGTTCGGCCACACGCGCGACACCGAGGCCGCCCCGCTCGCCCTGCGCAGCCGGTGGACGGCCGAGGCCGATCCCGGCGTCCGGGCCGAACTGCTCGTCGCCCTCGGCCGGGTGGACCTCCCCGGCGCCGCCGCCGAGTCCCGCGGGCTGCTCGGCGCGGACACGCCCGCGCCGCTGCGACTGGCCGCGGTCCTCGTCGCGCTGGCCGCCGGCGAGCCGTGGACGCCCGCCCACCACGACGCCGCGCTCGGCCTGCTGCCCGCCCGCGGGTTCACCGTCGACCGGTACGGCATGCAGTACCGCGACCCGCTGTACGCGATCGTCGACAGCCTGCTGCGCCGCGCGACCGACTCAGACCGCGAGAGCGCGTTCGCCCTGCTGGACGCCGCCCTCCGCGACGGCCGCCCCGAGGTGCAGGCCGAGGCGCTCGCCGCCGCCGACCGCGCCTGCCACCTCTCCCGCAGCGCCCCGCGGCGACTCGTCCCGGCCATCGCCCCGCTCGCCGCCGCCAGCCCCGCCGCCGGCCTGCTCGGCAAGCTCGGACCGGCCGCCGCAGAGGCCGCACCCGTCCTCGCCGAACTCGCGGCCCGACCCGACGACGAGGCGGCCGACCGGGCACTGGCCGTGCTCGTCCGGGTCGCGCCCCGGCAGGCCGCCCCGCTGCTGGCGAGGGACCTCGACCGGCGCCCCCGCGCGCTCGACGCCGCAGGCGACTTCCTGGCCCCCGCCTTCCCCTTCGACCCCGCCCTGCTCGCCGCCGTCCGCGCCCGGCTGGCCGTGGACGGCCTCGGCACCAACGAGACCGCCGACCCGGTCCACCTGCTGCGCCAGTGGGGCCCGCAGGCCGCCGCCGCCCTGCCCGAACTGTCCGCCGTGCTGCCCCGCTTCCCGTACGCGGCCACTGCCATCACCGCCGTGGCCGCCGCCGGTTCGCAGGCCGAGCGCGAGCAGGCCGGCGCCGTGCTGCGGGGCGCCGCCGGGTCGCTGACGGCGGCGCGGGCCCACCACGACCTCACCGGCGAGACCGCGTTCCTGCTGGACGCCATCGCCGAGGTGCTCGCCGCCGGACGCCGCGACCTCGCCGAGGCCGCCGAGGCAGCCGCCGCGCTGGGCGAGGCCGCCGCCGGACTGCTCCCCGTCCTGCGGGCGGCCGTCAGCGAGGACGCCGAGGCGACCACCCCGGAACTGGACCTCGACACCGCGATCGCCACCGCCCTGTGGCGGATCGACGGCGATGCCGAGGGAGCCGTCAGCATCCTGGCCTCCGTCCTCGACCGCACCGCCGGCAACCAGCACTGGTACCGGTGGACCGTCGACCGCGCCATCCGCGCCACCGGCCTGCTCGGCACGGCGGCCCAGCCCCTGATCCCCCGGCTGGAACACCTGCTCGCCGACCCCGAGAAGGCACCCGCCGCGGCACTCGCACTGCTCGCCGTCGCCGGCCCCGACGCCGTGGACCTCGGACGGCTCGCCGAGGCCGCCCTTCACTCGGCCGAAACCGGAGCGGAGGTCGCCGGCGCCTGCGAGGCGCTCCAGGCCCTCGGCGCCACCGCCCTGAGCACCCACCAGCGCGAGCGCGTCACCGAACTCGCCACGCAGGACCGGCGCGTCATCAACTCGGGCGTCGCCGGCGGCATCATCCGCGAGGACGAGCGACTCCGAGCCATCCTGACAGGCCTCTGATACCGACGGCCGGGGCAAGCCTCAGGGTGACTCCGCAGGACGGCGGCGGGTCGGGTCCGGGACGGCTGAGGCCCACCGGCGCTGGGCGGCGCCGGTGGGCGGTGGGGGTTGGGGGTTGGGCTGGCGTCAGGAGGTGCGGCGGCGACAGCGGATCAGGGTGAAGGTGGTGGCGCCGAGCCCGACCAGGACCGTGCCGATGCCCGCCGTGAGCAGTGCGCGGTCACCCTGGGCGCCGGTCCGGGCCAGCTGGTCAGTGGTGGCCGGAGCGGTGGAGGTGTCGGCCGCGGCGGTCGTCGTGCCGGTGGTGCTCGTGTCAGTGGTGGCCGGCCGCAGGGGTGGGGACGGTCGTCCGGTCTCCGGCCGGCTGGGGCGCCGGCGACTGCGGGCCCGGAGGCCGGCTCGGGGAAGCGGCGGTGATTTCGACGCTCGCGGTCTTCGAGCACATCGTGGTTCCCCGGAAGGGGACATCGTCGGCCTCGTTGACGAAGACACAGGGCCGCAGCTGGGTCCGGCCGGCCGGCATTCCGGCCGGGTGCTCTGGGGGCGTCGTGCGGCCCGGCCGCCGGTCGTCAGAAAACGATGGTTTGTTGAAGCTTGGCGAAGTTGTCAGTACGCCCGCCCGAACGCTTCATTGTCGGCGGCGGGTGAGCACCCCGATGAGAGCGGCAAGGTCGGCGGCGCCAGCCGGGTCATCCGCGTAACGGGTGGTCTGGAGGGGACCGACCTCAGGAAGGACGATGTCCTCCTGGGCCAGAACATAGATCAAGGTCAACAGTGCGGCGCGGGCATTGCCATCAGCGAAGGGGTGGAAGAACGCCACATCGAGGTAGGCGCGGGCCGCGCGGGCCGCCAGCGGGATGGCCGGGTCGTTGGTCTCGCGAAGGCAGGAATCGAAATCGGCTTGGGTGCGCGGGGTCAGGCCGTAGCGCTCGCGGCCAGCCTTCGCATAGGCGTCGCTCACGCGGAACGGTGCCTCTGGTACGGCAAGGACTTCGCGCTGCCAACCGGCCAGCAGGGCGAAGTCCAGCGGGGTGCGGCGTTCGGCATCTTCTCGGGCCAAGGCGTGTGCGGCGAATAGACGTTCGGCGCGAATCGGGTCGCGCAGACGCACCGGTCCCTCGCACCAGGATCGGAAACCATCGCGGTTGGGCGGGACCCGTTGCAAGGCCGGTGCATATTGCCAGTCGACCTTGCGGCGCACGCGCAGCCAGACTGAAAGGCTGTCAGTGACGGTCATGGAGTTCCTCCAGCGCCGCCCTCTCACGATGGTCCTGGTAGGGGGCGTGGCCGGTGAGGCCGACGGCGAGATCCTCGCCGACGGATTCGATCAGTGTCCGCTCCGGGTAGACCCAGCTCTTGAACCGGCCACCGATCGCGTTCTCCACTGCTTGCGCGGCTTCGGCCCGGTCCATGCCGGTGCTGGTGAGGAACCAGCCCAGGACGATGGAGGTCTGGCCGCGCCAGGCGTTGTCCGCGCCCGAGTCCATCGCGTGGGTCACGAGCCGGACGCAGGCCCGTTCCAGGTGCCAGCTGCGGTCCTCGGGTGAGGCGTCCGGCGGCGGTGCCAGCTCGGCGAAGCGCTGGGCCGTCCGCTCCAGCCACTCCCGCCACTCCAGCAGCGCGGCTACGACGCGTGCTGCGGTCTCGTCGGGGGTCGTCACCGAGCTCGGCCCGCTGGCCCAGTTGCCGATGGGCCCGCCGTCGCGGTAGCACCAGCTCCATCCCCAGGCCCAGGTGCCGTATCGCTCCCGAAGGACTGCATCCACCTGGCTCTCACACCAACGTTCGCCCTGCCACCAGCCGGCCATGCCGGAGAGTACGGGCGGCACCCACGCGCGGACCAGCGAGCGGAGACGAGCGTCTTCGGCCTCGTCCCAGGCGAACGGGTGACGGGCTGGGTCGAATTCGTCCCAGTTCCGAATGTCCTCGTAGGTGACGCGAGGCACGCGGTTGTCGGGGAAGGGCAGGGTGTCACGGTTGTACGTCAGGGCTGGCCACTCTTCCTGTTCGATGTGATCGACCTACCAGTCTCGGCTCGAAGCCCCTGCCATCGCGAATGGTTTTCGGACCCCACCTCGTGCGGCCATCCGTGCAGAACCTATAGCTCGCTCTCATCGTCACCGACCGATGGTTCGCGCAGCGGCCGGAGCCCGGCCCCGGCCGGGCGGAAGAACGTGTACCGGCAAGGAAGTTGATGTGGTCGAACTGCAGTGGTGAGAGGCGGGCAAGGAGGTTGTCGGCGACGGGGAAGCCATCGGCGGCCAGCCGCTTGGCCGCACGGTCCTGCGTGACCTGCTCATGGAAAGCAACGTCCTGCCCCAGGCCGACCGGCGGCTCCTGCTCTACGAACGCTGGCTCGCCGAACGCCTCGCAACCGTCGATGACCCCGCGCGACACCAACTCCAGCACCGCTTCGCCACCTGGCACCAACTGCGGCGCCTACGGGCGAAGGCCGATGCTGGGCCGCTTGGACGATCCCCCACCTCCGAGGCCCGGCAACAGATCACCCAGGCCGACGCCTTCCTCGCCTGGTTCGCAGCCCGCAGTCGGCCCTCCGCCAGTGCCGGCAAGCTGACCTCGACGCCTGGCACGCGGATCACTACGCCACCCGCCGACCAAGGGCGTCATCGACGACGGTGATGCCCTCACCGTCCGACTCGGAGACCCTCCGTCCCCGCTGCGCGCACCCGTCGCCGATCTCGTGCGCGCTTACCTGGCGGAACAGCCCCGCCTCGCCCGGGCCAGCAGCCGCAGCACCTCCTGGCTGTTCCCCGGCCGCCAACCCGGACACCCGATGGACTCGACCAGTCTGCTCGACCAGCTCCGAGCCGCCGGCGTTCCGACCCAGCGCGGCCGAGCCTCAGCCATCCGCCAGCGTCAGCTCACCAGCCCGAGCCCCTCAGGGAGGGCGGCCACCACGAGGGCGACGGCTTCCTCCGGCGTCTCGGTGCGTGCGACCAACTCCCCGCCTCGTCGCCGCACCCCGTACAACCGCTCGTCGTGCGGGAACAGGCCGAACCCGACCTGCCCCTCCGAGAGGCCGTACCCGACTTGCCTCTTCTCGGAAGGCTCGATTCTGGTGGAGAACCACACGTTGAAGTGGCTGGTGATCGGCGTCAGCCTGCGGAGCGCTGGCTGGGCGTACGCCGCTACCAACAGCGCGTTCGTGCGAGGGGTCCGGCCCCAACACGATGTGTGAAAGCGGTCGAGCTTGACGTGCCACACCAACTCGACTGCGCCGAACGGCTCTTGCTCGTGCGCCAGGGCCCACGGGCGGAACTCGACGCACGGGGCCTGGGCCTTGGTCTCTATCAGCCCCGCACCGCTGATCCACGCCGCTGTTGCCCTGACCACTTCGACCGGCTCCGCGATCCACCCACCGGCCATGGTCACGCCTTGGCTTTGCAGGCGCATCCAGAAGCCCCCGCACTGCTCGCCGGGCGAATACACCGACAACAGCCGAGAGCCCTCAGTCTGCTCGTAGGGCGGATACACCGTCACCCGCCGGCCGAGCCCCTCATCGCCATACGTCGCGATGGCCGAAATCTCACTGTCCGGCTCGGGCAGGACGACCCCGAGGCCCTCCGCTGTACGCCTCAACACCTCCCCGAGCACCCCGTTGACCCACTGACGTTCGCCTGCCCCCGCTCCGAAGCTCACCCCCTCAGTATGTCGCGTTGCAGCGCCCGGTCTACCTGATCAACACATGGGGAGATGGGACCGACGATCTCCTGTGACGGGACGCGCAATTGCGGAACGTCTGGGACCACCGCTCGGACCCCGCGCGAGCAGAGCGGGCTTGTGACCGCACAGACTGATCAGCAGAGCACCAACGACAACTCACGGTGACGGACCCAGCTGACACCGGCGAATACGCGACACCTCGACATGCGAGCCCACCAGTCTCAGAAGCCTTCACGTCCCAGGGCGGGCCCAGCAAGCGGTGGGGGCCGCCCGAACGACTCGGGTGGCCCCCACCGCGATCCCCGGGAGAGGTCAGGAGCAGAGGCCGGGTACCCAGACCAGGCGGACGACGTCGATGGTCGGGGCGACCGGGTGGTCGGGGTTGAGGAAGATCTCGGCCGTCACCTCGGGGGTGAGGACCACGCTCCGCAGGTCGCCCCACTCGTCCACCGGCGTGCCGGACCGGTCGTCCAGCAGGACGATCGCCGCGGTGACGAGGGCGAACAGGTCCGGATCCGTCTTCGAGATCTCGACAATCGTGCGGGCCGGCTGGTCCTGGAGCCAGGTACGCCAACGGCTCACGCAGCGGCCTCGGCCGGCCGGACCCGCGTGGTGCCGAGGACCGGCTGCACCGCGGCCCGGAAACCGGCCCGGTCGGGCCCGTACGCGGCCGACATGGCGCGCAGCCACCACGAGGTGATGACCGCCTCCCGGTCGTCGGCCTCCTCCACCGGCCCCAACTCGGCGTAGAACCCGGCGCGCTGCTCGTACGTGAGGGCCTGCTCGATCCCGTTGATGCTGCGCGGCACCCGGAGCGTCCCGTGGTCGGCGGTCGCGGTCACGTCTCACCCTCCCCAGTCTGTTCACCTCCGACCGTACCCGCCGTCCGCGGACGGGTCACCTCACCGGCCGCCCCGACTCCTGTCGATCAGGAGGGCACGACCGGCCGGCCGGTCAGGTGCACACCCGCGTGCCCGCGTGCCGTATCTCGTCGACAGCGGTGCCGTGTCGGCGGTGCTCGACTCCGGCGGTGTACCGGAGCCGAGCTGGTCAGGAAGCCCCGCCTTCATGCCCGGTTGCGGCAGGATCGCCCAGTGGTGATCCCGGCCTCTGTCCGTCCGCTCACGCGTTGAGGACGTGTCCGATGGTCGCGTCCACGTGGTCGGGGATCTCGTCGTGGCGGTCACCCACGGTCGGCGTCCCGGTCGGCTCGAACAGGAGGATCGCGGCGCCCGACGGCGCGGACGGCTTGTGCTCCGTACCCGCAGGGACGGTGAAGACCGCCCCCTGGGGCAGCAGGACCGTGCGCTCCCCCTCGGGCTCGCGCAAGGAGATGCGCAGTTCACCGTCGAGTACCAGGAAGAACTCGTCGGTGTCGTCGTGGGCGTGCCAGAGGTGTTCGCCCTGGACCTTGGCGATCCGGACGTCGTAGTCGTTGACGCGCGTGACGATGCGGGGGCTCCAGAGCGCATCGAAGGAGGCCAGCGCCTGGCTGAGGGTGATGGGTTGGTTGCTCATGGGCTCATCCTGAGCTGTTTCGCCAGGTCGGCGTGAGTGCTAGGAATCGCATATGGCGAAAGAATCCTCGCACCAGGCTCATGTTGCGGGCGTCCACCGGGTGGTCGTGATCGTGGACGAGAACTCGAACCCTTTCGAGCTCGGCTGTGCGACCGAGGTCTTCGGCCTCCGCAGGCCGGAGATCGGCCGCGATCTCTACGACTTCAGTCTCTGCTCCCCCGAGCCCCGCACGGCGATGCGAGACGGATTCTTCACGCTCACGGGAGTCGCCGGCCTGGAGGCGGCCGATACAGCGGACACGTTGATCGTCCCCAACCGCCCCGACGTCGAAGTGCCCCGCCGACCCGCCGTGCTCGATTCCATCCGACGGGCGCACGCCCGCGGTGCACGCCTGATCGGCTTCTGCAGCGGCGCCTTCACTCTGGCCGAGGCCGGAGTCCTCGACGGGCGCCGAGCCACAGCCCACTGGCGGTGGGCGGGTGCCTTCCGTGCCCGCTTCCCCTCTGTCCACCTCGAATCAGACGTGCTGTTCGTGGACGACGGTGACATCCTCACCGCCGCGGGAAGCGCGGCCGCCCTCGACCTCGGGCTGCACGTGGTCCGCCGCGACCACGGCGCCGAGGTCGCCAACTCCGTAAGCCGGCGACTGGTATTCGCGGCGCACCGCGACGGCGGACAGCGGCAATTCGTGGAGCGTCCCATGCCCGACCTCCCCGACGAATCCCTGGCCCCCGTCCTGGCCTGGGCCCAGGAACGGCTCGACTCACCGCTCACGGTCTCAGACCTCGCGGCGCGAGCGGCGGTCAGCCCGGCGACACTGCACCGCCGCTTCCGGGCGCAACTGGGGACGACCCCCTTGACGTGGCTCACGGGAGAGCGGCTCGCCTTGGCATGCCGGCTGATCGAACGAGGCGAGTCACGATTCGAGATCGTCGCACGCCGAAGCGGGCTGGGAACAGCTACCAACCTGCGGTCGCTCATACGCCGCGAGACGGGCATCACTCCGTCGGCATACAAGCGCCGGTTCGGGCCCGAGGTGACCTGACGGCAGGGATGGAAGCGCCCTGGTCCAGGTTTCGCTGCTGACAGGTACGTCGGCGTGGACGTGGACGCCCGCAAGGACGTCCTGGGCCTGTAGGGCGGCGCCGAGGGCGGGCGACGGTGTCTCCACGTGGATGGCCGTGCTCACCGAGACTGCGCAACCGCGGCGTCGAGGACGTGTGCACCTGGCCCGCCGGGCGGGGATGAGCGCCCGGCACCTCGGCCGCCACTTCAGGTCCGTCACCGGCACCACCCCGCTGCAGTGGCTGCTCGCCCAGCGGATGCGGCACGCCCAGGAGCTGCTGGAGACCTCCGACGCCACCGTCGAGACGATCGCGGCGGCCACCGGCATGGGCACCGCCACCACCCTGCGGCGGCACGTTCCGCTCACGCACCAGCGCGGGCTCGGGCGCGGGCTCGGGCTAGCGCCGGGGCCCGGTGCTCGGCCTATTCGTCGAGGTCGTAGAGGTCGTCGTCGAGATCGAGATCGAGGTCGAGATCGTCGAGGTCGCGGAAGTCGAGGCCGGCGGGGCCGAGTTCGGTGTTCTCGGCGTGCTCCCGCATCCGGGGGCCGTACTCGGGGTGGTCGGTCAGGCCGGTGTAGGAGCCGAAGGCGAGGTCGAGTACCCCGGCGAGGTGGGCGAGGTAGACGTCGAGGCCGGGGTACATCACCGCGACGTACGGAAGGTCGTCGATGTCGGTGACGAGGACCGGATACTCGCCGGTGGAGTCGGGCCGGCCCAGGTAGAGCAGTCGGCGGGAGTCGCTTCCGCCGACGAGCGGCAGGCACGGGGAGGGCAGCAGCGCCTCGAAGTCGGCGAACATGCCGACCATGACGCCGCCGGAGCCGTACATCCGCTCGGCCGTCTCGCCGAGTGCCCGGCCCTCCAGGACGGGCGCCCGGGCGTCGTCGTACCAGCCGATGCCGCTCAGCCAGGAGCTGTCGAACGCGAGCCATCGGCGCAGGCTCGGCGGCAGCGGCCGGTCGCCGGCCAGCCGTAGCCGGTCGATCGCCTCGGGAGCGAGCGGCACCGGAGCGGTGATGTCCAGGGCACCGGCCGCGGGTCGGCCCTGGCTGACCCGGGCGATCACCCGGTCGATCAGTGCTGCTCCGTGCATGCTCTCGTCCATGGGCGGCACTGTCCCACACCGCGCCGACAGCACGTTCGGGTGGACGGATGTGGACAGTGCTGGACGGTTCCGGCCCGTCGTCGGGTCTGGGAAGTGGACATCGCCGGACGCGAGTCTGTGGGCCATGGACGCCGCCTGAACGTCCGGACGTCCGACCGCACCCGGCACCCGTACCTGAAGGAGTATCACCATGATGTCCCGCCCGCCCCGCGCCGTGACGGTGCTGATGGCCGCCGCGGCCTTCTGCGCCGCCACCGCCTCGACCGCCGCCGCCGCTCACGCCGCACAGGACGCCGGCCGGCGCCCGCTGAGGATCGTCAATGAGTGGGTGCGTGCCTGGAACGGTACCGATCCGCGGGCGCTCGGCGCCCTGTTCACCGCCGACGGCACCTACATCGACGAGGCCGTGGGCGTCACCTTCCACGGCCGCAAGGAGATCGCCGGGTGGAAGGCCCGGGCGGACGGCCTCATCGACGGGGTCCACGTCAGCGTGCGCGCCACCCGCCGCGACGGTGACCGCGTCACGGTCGAGGCCGTCTACTCGGGGCACATCAAGGGCGCACCCGCGCCGTTCGCCGTGCCGATGACCACCTCCCTCGACCTCGACGAGAACCGCTGCCGGATCGTCTCCGACCGGGACCACTACAGCCTTGCCACCGTCCTCGCCCAGTCCGGCCTGCCCGCCGACTGGACCCCGCCTGCGGCCTGACCCCGGGCCGGAGCGCGCACCGGCGACGTACGGCAGCCGGTGCGCGCTCCGGCTCCATGCCGGCCCGGCCGGGCCTGGCCTGCCGGAATGGATTTCTCCTGTGGCCCGTCGTGCCGTAGAGTCGGGTTCACCGACGCGGGGTGGAGCAGCTCGGTAGCTCGCTGGGCTCATAACCCAGAGGTCGCAGGTTCAAATCCTGTCCCCGCTACTGAAAGGCCGGGCCCGGTGTGCAGACGATGCGCACCGGGCCCGGCCTTTTCCGGTTCGTGGCACGGCCCGGGGGAGCGGTGGGCCGGAAAACCTGGTGACCTTGGTGCCGTTCATGTCGGAGAATCAAGTCCTGCGGCCGGAGAGGCCGGTAGCCCGTCGCTCTGGTGTCGGGACATACCGGTCGAGCGCGGGCCGGGTTTTACGGGTGTAGCTCAAGTGGCCAGAGCAGCCGTCTCCAAAACGGCAGGCTGGGGGTTCAAGTCCCTCCACCCGTGCTACGGCTTCCGCGTCATGAGCGGGCCGCGTCGAAGCGGGTGCGGCGTCCTCGCTGCCGATGGACGCGGTGCTGTTCCCGCTCGCCGCCCTGGTCGCGATCGGTCGTTTCGGCGGCTGACCACCCGGCGGCCGGAAGCTCGGCGGCCGGAAGCCCGGTCACCCGCCGGGCCACTCCACCGGGTCGGCCCTGTCCGGCCCGAGCGGGGAGCCACGCCGCTTCGTCGACGCCCTCACGCCTCCAGGGTTCTCGCGGCGTCGCGGATGACGTCGAGGACGACGTCGGGGTGCGAGAGCATGGGCACGTGGCTGCTGTCGACGGCGTAGGTCTTCGCACCCATCCGCTCGGCGGCCGCCCGCTCCAGGTCGGGGTTCACGGTGCGGTCGTCGTTCGCGACGATGTACCAGCTCGGCTTCGTCCGCCAGGCGGTGCCGGGAACCTGCTGGGTGAACAGGTCGGGGACCGGTACGGCGCCCGTCGCGAGGACGAGCTTCTGCTCGGCTTCGGGCAGATCGCCGCAGAAGTCGCCGATGCCCGACTCGAGGAGCCAGATGCGGCCGTCGGCGACGTCGATGTGCTCGAAGACGGGGGTCCGGGGGAACTTGTCCTGCTGGTCCTGTGAGGTCTCGTCCTCATCGGGGGCGAGCGCGGCGATGTAGACCAGGGCACCCACGCGGTCGTGGACGCCGGCCTTGGTGATCAGCGTGCCGCCGTACGAGTGGCCGACGAGCACGACCGGGCCGGGCACGTGATCGATGGCGCGGGTGACGCAGGCGACGTCGCCCTCGAGCGAGTCCAGGCCGTGCTGCGAGCTGGACACCGCGTGGCCCTCGGCCTGGAGAGCGGGGATGAGCTTGTTGAAGCACGACCCGTCGGCCCAGAGTCCGTGGGCGAAAACGATACTGGCCTTGCCGGTCATGACGTCCTCCTTCGTAGAGATCAATCCATGACGACAACCCTACGATGAGTAGCCGGACGATCACTCTCGGCTCGGGCGCGCCGGCGGCCGGTCACCGTGCGGCCGGTCACCGTGCGGTGGGGCTGCTCGGGCTCGGGGAGCGGGGGAGGGCGAGTTCCTCCCAGATGCGGTCGAGTGCCTCGACGAAGCCCCGGACCTCGTCGGTGCCGTGCACGGCGCCGGGGGCGGCCCGCAGGATCTCCTCGCCGACCCGGACGCTCGGGGCGCTGATCGCCTGGACGTAGACGGCGTGCCGCTCCAGCAGGAGTTCGGAGATCTCCTTGCAGACCTGCTCGTCGCCGACCAGCACGGACACGATGTGGGACAGGTCCGAGAGGAACGGGATCCCCTGTTCCTTCAGCAGCCGGTGCGTCAGCTGGGCGTTCTCCCGCAGCCGGTCCCGCTCCAGCTCCGAGGTCCGCAGGTGCCGGACCGCCGCGAGGCCGCCGGCGCCGTGCAGGGCCTCGCGGCGCTCCAGGAGCCGCTCCGCCGCCGTGTACGCGGCGTAGGCGTCCCCGGTCCGCATCAGCAGGGTGGTCAGCACGGCCCCCGCCACCCGCAGGGCGTCGTCCGCGCCGAGCGCCCCGGGGACCTCTGACCGTTCCAGGACCGCCTGCTCGTACCCGGCCGCCGCGTCCGGGCGGTCGCAGAGCCGTTCGGCGTCGGCCGCGGCCAGCCGGGCCGACACCGTGAGCCGGTGCCCCGGGCCGAGCCGGGACAGCGCGTCCTCGACCAGGGGGCCCGCCAGCGCCGCCGCCCTCGCGTACCACCCGGCCGCGCCGTGCGCCTGGACCGCCACCAGCCGCGCGCCCAGGTGGGCCTCCGACCCCGGGCCCGTGGTGCGGGCCGCCCGGTCGGCGGCCTCCTTGGCGAGGGCCAGCCCGGCGGCGTGGTCGCCGGTGGCGACCAGGGCCTCGGCCCGACCGCACAGGGCCGCGACGGTCTCCGGCGCGTCCGGCCCGAGCAGGCGCTCGGTGGTGGCGGCGTGGGCGGCCCAGATGTCGACCGCGTCCCGGAGCAGCCCCGCCGCAGCCGAACTGCGGGCGTAGCGGGTGAGCAGCCGGGGGCCGTCCGGGGCGGCGTACAGACCGTCGCCGAGGTGGCCGTGCAGGCGGCCCGCGTTGGCCCGCAGGACCTCCTCCAACGCCGGGTCCGCGTAGTCGTGTTCGGGCCAGAGGTCGATCAGGGCGGTGGCCGCGCAGCTGGCCCAGGTGGCGAGCTGCCCGGGAGCGAGGGTGTCGCGGGCCGCCCGGGCGGTGAGGGCGTGCATCAGGACGGCCCGGGGCTCGGCCCGCCGGCTGTGGGTGATCAGCCCGTACTCGTGCAGGACGCGCAGCGCCGCGTCGCCGATGCCGCGGCGGCCGACCCCCGGCCGGTCCTCGGCGCCCTGACCGGTCAACAGGTCCCGTACCACCGGGGCCTGCCACAGGTGGTCCGGGTGCCCGGCCGGGTCGTAGCAGGCGGCCAGCCGCAGGGCCGGCGTGGCGGCGCCCCGGGGGCGGCGGTTCCGGGCCGCTTCGAGGGAGAGCAGCAGGGCGGCGGTGACGCCGGGCCCGCCGCCGGCGGGATCGGGGGTGAGCTCCTCGTCCAGCCGGGCCTCCCGGGCGCGCAGCTCGGTGAGGTACTCCTCGGCGGTCAGCTACTCGCGGACCATGGCCGCCGCGGCGTAGCCCAGGGCGAGCGGGAGGTGCCCGAGCTCCTCGCCGAGTTCGGCCAGCCGCGGGGTGTGCCCGTCCTCCGCGAGGTAGTCCACTTCGGAGGCGAGGACGCGTGCGCGCAGGAAGGCGAGCGACTCCGCCGGGTCGAAGGTGCCGACCGCGACGACGGTGCCCAGCACCCCGCCGAGGGAGGCGCCGCGCAGGCGGGTGGTCGCCAGCACCCGGCGGTCCTCGGCGGTGCTGTGCGGCAGGCCGTCGGTGAGGGCGGCGGGGTCGGCGAGGTCGTCGAGCACGACCAGGGCGGACGGCCCGGGGGTGCGGAACCACTCCACGAACGCCGCGGCCTGCCGGTCGAGATCACGGGCCGGGAGCCCGGGCAGCAGCAGCCGCCGCGCGGCGTCGGCGTACGAGGCGGTGAGGGAGGGCCCGTCGGTGGCGTCCGCCCACAGCACGAACCGGCTGGCGCCGGTGGCCAGGGCGCGGTGCGCGTGCGCCGCGGCCAGCTGCGACTTGCCGACCCCGCCCGGTCCGCTGAGCAGGACCGACCCGTGCTCCGCCAGCGCCTCGGCCAGGCGCTGCCCGACGCCGGTGCGCGGCTGCGGCGCCGAGTCCGGGACGGGTACCGGACCGACCGTGAGCGGGCAGCTCACCTCCGCCCGCGGCGTCACGTGCACGGTGGCCTGGCGGCCGGTCACGTACACCGTCTCACCGTGGAAGTTGAGCGTGCGCGGGGCCGGCCCCGGCAGGTCCTCCGGCCTCACCACGCGCAGCCCGGAGGCCAGTTCACCGAGAGTCGCCGGCCGCTCGTCGCCGGATGTGTCCGCTCGCTCGCTCACCGGACCAGTGTCGCGGCCGGGGTCGGCGCGCGCGGGCGAACGGCGAAGGCGGAAGGAGACGGATCCGCCCGTGACCGCGGCCGACGGAGGCCGAGGCGGCCCGGGCCGTGAGGCTCACCACATGCGAGGCGGGAGAGCGGATTGAACGACCAGGGGGGTCATCTCCGTACCTCTTCACGTCGACGACCGGCAAGGACCGTCCACGGGGACGAGGAGAGCGAACATGCGACGAAGGACGATGACGGCCACCTGCACCGCGCTGGCGGCGACGCTGCTGCTGGCCGGATGCGGCGGCGTCTCGAAGGGGGCGGGCCCGACGTCCACGGCCTCCGACGGGCCGGTGGTTCTGGCGGAGGTGGCGGCGGAGTTCGCGGGCTTCGGTGACCAGGTCAAGGCCGTCACCTACCAGGAGGCGGTGCCCGCGGGCGCCCGGGTGAAGGTGAGCGTCCAGGCGGAAGGTGACACCGGGACCGGCTTCCGCCTGGATCTCGGCGGCCTGACGAAGGGCCATGCCTTCGGCGCCCACCTGCACACCAAGCCCTGCGGCGCGAAGCCCGCCGATGCCGGCCCGCACTACCAGGACCAGGCGGACCCCACGTCGCCGTCGACCGATCCGGCCTACGCCAACGACAGGAACGAGGTGTGGCTGGACTTCACCGCCGACGCCGAGGGCAACGCCACCGTCACCCGCACCGTCGACTTCCGCCCCCGCCAAGGCGAGGCGGGCTCGATCGTCATCCATGCCCAGCACACCGCGACCGACCACGGCAAGGCCGGCACCGCCGGCGACCGCTGGGCCTGCGTCAACCTGCCACTCTGACGAGGGCGTGCCCTGCCGGGCGGGTTCGGAACGTCCGGCAGGGCCCGCCTCGACCGCCGCTACCCCAGCCTGGTCAGGGCGATCCGCACCGGACCGCGGGCCTCCAGCGTGATGCCGCTGGCCACCGGGACCTCGGTGTCCACCGCCTCGATCTCGAAGGCCCGCAGCAGCGCCGCGAGCCCGAGCACCGACTCCAGCATGGAGAAGTGCTGCCCGATGCAGGCGCGTGGCCCGCCCCCGAAGGGGAACCAGGCGTAGCGGTGGCGCCCGGCCTCCCGCTCGGGGGTGAACCGCTCGGGGTCGAAGCGCTCCGGATCCTCCCAGTGCTCCGGGTGACGGTGCGTCACGTACGGGGAGACCAGCACGTCCGCGCCGGCCGGGATGTCGACGCCGTCCACCGTGCACGCCCGGCTCGCCCGCCGGCCGAACGTCTGGGCCGCCGGGTAGAGCCGCATCGCCTCCTTGAGCACCATGGTCAGGTACGGCAGCGCCGCCAGGTCCTCGGCCCGGGGCGGGCGGCCGTCGCCGAGCACCGACATGACCTCGGCGCGGGCCCGCCGCTGCTGCTCGGGGTGCTTGCCCAGCAGGTGGAGCGCGAAGGTCAGCGAGGTGGCGGTGGTCTCGTGCCCGGCCAGCAGGAAGATCAGCACCTGGTCGCGCAGCTCGGTCGCGTCCAGCGCCTCGCCGTCCTCGCCCCGCGCCTCGGCGAGCAGTCCGAGCAGATCGTCCGAGCGCTGCCCGGCGCGGCGGGCGATGATGTCGTCGCAGACGCGGTAGAGCTCGCGCTGGGCGGCCGCGCCCTCCCGGTTGCTCGCGGTCGGCCAGCTGCGGGGCAGCGGCAGCGGGGAGATGGCACGGCTGCGCACGTAACGGCCGATGACCGGGAACCGGGTGCGCACCACGTCGATCGCGGCCTCGACGTCGGCGCCGAACAGGATCCGGGCCACGGCGCGGAGCGCGAAGCGCGACATCTCGTCGGCCGCCTCCACCACCCCGTCCGGCACCGCCGCCCAGCGTTCGACCAGGGCCGCGGCCTCGGTGGCGACCGCGTCGGCGTAGCCGTCCACCCTGCGCTTGGTGAACAGCGGCTGGACCAGTCGGCGCTGGCGCACGTAGTCCTCGTCCTGCGCGGTGAGCAGGCCGTTGCCGAGGCTCTGCCGGATCTCGTGGTAGAACGCGTTCTCCTTGCGGAAGTCGGCCGCCTGGCCGGCCAGCACCTGCTGCACGCCCTCCGGGGAGAAGACCAGGTAGAAGCGGGCCCGGAGCCCGGGCGGTCCGGCCGAGAAGCGGACCACGTCGCCGTGGTCCCGCTGGGCGGCCAGGTAGGCGCCGAGCGGATCCCGCTTCAGGTCCAGCATCGAGCCGAGGAGCGGGAGCCCGGGCGGGCCTGGGGGCCGGACGGCCGGCATGACGCCTCCAACAGGGGACGGTTCGTGGGTACGCGCGTCACGCTAGCCGAGGGCGGATCCGGACATCAGGGTGCGAAGGTGCGAAGGTGCACCATGACTGCCCGTCCTCACCCGCCGGATGAGCCGCCCGAATCGACGACCTATCGTCGTAGTGATGCCCGACGTGGCATCGTTCTGCCGGGCCGGAAGCGGCGGCGGGCTGCGTAGGGGCGGGGGCCTCTGACGCCGGCAGGTGGGGGAGAGGGCCGCTGGCCCGGGCCACGTCGGGGCGCCGGTCGGTTGGGCGGACGGTGGCTCCCCCGTGCGGGGGAGGGAGGTTCGTCCCGGTGGTTGAACCGGCGGCGGGGTCTTTCCGGCAGAGTTTCCTCAGGCGGCGCACACCGCGCCGAACGAGACTTCGGGGGAACCATGACGACGGCGACGGCAACGGCGTACCAGGGCCACAGCCGGACCTGGCCGGGATATGCGGCCGCCGTGGCGGCACTCGCCTACGCCGCGCCGCATTTCTGGTGGGGTGCCGGGGTCGCCGCTACCTTCCCCGGGGACTTCGCCTCCGCGCCGCACGGCACCTGGGAGGCCGCGATCGGCTACTGGGGGATGGGTGCCGTGGCCGTGGTCGGTGCGGTCGTCGCGCTCGCCCTGGTCCGGCCCCGGGGACGCCGGGTGCCGCGCCGTACGCTCTGCGCGCTGTCCCTGACCGCGTCGGTCGGCATGACCCTGTGGGGCTTCACCTACTTCGCGCTGCAGTACCTGCTCGCTGCCGGCCGGGTGGTCTCCGCCCCCGCCTTCGCCGCCAAGGACGCCCACCCGCAGGCCGCCTGGGGGCTCTTCTGGTACGGCCTCTTCGTCCTGTGGGGCCTGATGCTCGGCGTGGCCGCGTGGAACCGGCTGCGCGAGGACCCAACCCGCTGATACGCCCGGCCGCGGTACACGAGTTCGCGGAAATGGCGCTGGGCACGTCCGCCGGTGATCGGTAACCTCGCGGGGCCGACCGACCGAGGGGGACCATGGGCATGGACGAGGGAGCGCCGACGACCGCACGTCTGCGGGAGGTGCTGGGCCGGGCGAAGCGTGTGGTGATCGTCGACGCGGCGCCCCAGGAAGCGGATGCTCCGGAGCGGGCGCGGACCGTGGTGACCGGCGATGACATCGCCGAACTCGCCCGGGTGCTCGCCGTGGTGGACGGCGGGACGGGTGACCGGTGCCTCTGCCTGGGGTGGCCGACCATCCGGGTGTACGGCCGGTTCGGGCGGCGGATCGCCGACTGGACCCTCCACCACCAGACCGGACTCCGAGGTCTGGGCGACTGCGACGCCGACCTGCGGGACGGCCCGGCGCTCACCGAGTGGCTGGCGGAGCGCGGGCTGACCGGGCCCCGCGAGGAACAGGCGCAGCAGGCCGTCCGGGAGAAGAAGGAGGAGCAGCGCCGGATGCGCTGGATCCGGGCCGCGCCGCCCGGGCTGGCCGAGGCCGCCGCCGAGGTGGCCGTCTACTCGGAGGACCTGGGGAAGGCCAAGGCGCGGCTCGCCGCGCTGACCCGGGAGCGCTACCCCGAGGCCGCCGAGCGCATCCCCCTCCTGCTGGCCTGGGCCGGCGTGCCGTCGCGGGAGTCCGGGGGCGGGTGGATGTGGTTCGACGTGGCGGTGCTCGACCAGCTGCTCGCCGAGGTGCCCGATCTCGTTCTGGCCGCACTCGCGGACCGCGCGCCGACCCCGGCCCAACTGGACGGCGCTGCCGCGCTGTTCTGCACCTTCGAGTGGACCGGTACGCACGGGCGGGACCTGCCCGAGCCGGTGAGGTCACGGCTGAGTGCCCACATCACGGCGGAGGGCACCGACCCGCAGCGGTACCGGCTGGAGCACGGCTACTACGGGGCGGACGGTACGGCCTGAGCGCAACCGGAGCCCTCCGGCAGTGAGGCGGATCAGCCGGCCGACGCTGCCGGGACAGACCTCCACGGCCGCCTGCGGGCCGGCGCGGGAAATTCTTGGAATTCGTGGCCCCGCAGCCGTGCGGAACGGTGCCGTAGGCGGCCTCCAGGGGGTCGCGGCGGCATGGCGGAGGCCGTCCGGGACCTCGCCCGGCGGGGCGCTCCCGACGGCCCGTCAGGAGCCCGTCCACGGCCTCGCCAAAACGGCGCTGACCTGGTGTTTTCTCGGAAATCTCCTAGGCTGGGCGAGCTCTGTCGGCACACCCTCGGAGGGGGCATCATGAGCGAGGGACCCAAGACGTACGACGCCAGTGCGATCGTGGTTCTGGAGGGCCTGGAGGCCGTTCGGAAGCGGCCCGGGATGTACATCGGATCGGTCGGTGAACGCGGCCTTCAGCACCTGGTGTTCGAGGCCGCCGAGCGGGCGCTGGAGGAGATCCTCGGCGGCACCGCCAGCCGGGTCGAGATCACCCTCACCGCCGACGGCGGAGTCCGCGTCGCCGACGACGGTGCGGGCGTCGCGGTCGAGCACGCCGGCCACGCCGGCCCCGGCGACGGCCCTCCGCTGGAGGACCGCCTGACCGTGGTGTGCTGCGGGGTACGGCGTGCCGACCGGCGCTCGCTGTTCGGCGGCTCCTTCGGCCTGGGACTGGCCGTGGTCAACGCCCTGTCGGGCCGCCTGACGGCCGAGGTACGGCGTGACGGCGCCCGCTGGGTGCTGGAGTACGAGCAGGGCGTGGCCGTCGCGCCGCCCGTCCACGCCGGACCGGCGGACGGCACCGGGACCGCGATCACCTTCCGGCCCGACGCCGAGATCTTCGAGACGCTGGAGTTCTCGTTCGACGCGCTGGCCGAACGCCTCCGGGAACTGGCCTTCCTGAACCGGGACCTGGACATCACCTTCACTGACGACCGCGACCCCGTGGCGCCCCGGGCCGTCCGCTTCCGCTTCCCGGGCGGGCCGCGGGACCACGTCGCCGAGCCGACCGCCGCCACGCCCCTCCACCCGGAGGTGATCGGCTTCGAGAGCGAGTACGCCGCGATGGGGGGAACCGTCGAGGTGGCCCTCCGCTGGTGCGACTCGGGTGAGGAGCGGGTCGCGAGCTACGCCAACAGCCGGCCGACCACCGGCGGCGGCACCCACGAACTCGGGTTCCGCGACGGCCTGGCGGCCGCGGTCACCGAGTACGCCCGGGAGCAGCAGCTGCGCACCCCGTCCGGCTCCGACCTCACCCCCACCGGGCTCGGCGCGGGCCTGACGGCGGTCGTGTCCGTGAAGCTCGACGACCCCGAGTTCGAAGGGTCCACCCGCGACCGACTGGGCAACGAGCCCGTCCGCGCCTGCGTCGCCGAGGCCGTCCGCGAGCACCTGGGTGCCTGGCTCCGTGCCGACCCGGCGCGCGCGACGGCCGTCCTCACCCGGCTCGCGACGGCCGCCCGCCCCTGACACCGGTCCACCGGGGACACCGGATCCCGGGTCGGGGCCGGTCCCCGGCCCGGGATCCCCGGCGTGCGCGGACGGCGGGGGTGCGCCTTCAGGACGAGGCCCGACGCCCGCCCGTACCACCGGCGGCGTACCGGACTCCGTCCTCGTGGTGACGACCGGTCAGCGGGCCGGATGGTGGTGTGGAGGCACCGGGAGTGACCGAGCCCCCCGTTCCGGAGGAGCGCCACGTGCACCCGTCCACCCCGTACCGTCCCGTTCGCCGCAGGGCGGCGGCCGCCGCCGTGGCCGGCGCGCTCGCCGCCCTCACACTGGCCGCGCCGGCCGTTGCCCTGCCCGTCGGCCCGGGTTCCGGTCCCGGTCCCGCCCGGTCCACCCCCGATCCCGTCGAGCGGCAGCTGAACGCCCTGGTGGCGGACCTCGGCGTCCCCGGCGCCCTGATCACCGTCCGCGACCGGCACGGCCGGACGGACAGCCGGACCGCCGGGGTCGGCGACGTGACGACCGGCGAACGCGTGCCCCTCGACGGGGCGGTCCGCGTCGGCAGCACCACCAAGACCTTCGTCGCCGTCCTGGTGCTCCAGCTGGTCGCCGAGGGCCGGGTGTGCCTGGACCGTCCCGTCGACGACTACCTGCCGGGCGTGCTGCACGGCGAGGGCATCGACGGGCGGAACATCACGATCCGTCAGCTGCTCCAGCAGACCAGCGGCCTCCCGAACTACAGCGACCACCTCGGCGAGGAGGTCCGGCACTTCGAACCCCGCGAACTCCTCGACCTCGCGCTCCGGTACCCCGCCGCCTTCCCGCCCGGCACGTCCTGGCAGTCGTCCACCCCGGCCTCGTCGCCGCCGACCTCGTCCCGCTCATGTGCGGCATCGCCCACGCAGTGGACGTCCACGGCGGCCCGCCCACCGACCGCGTCGACACCGCCCGCCGCTACCTCGAAGCCTTCCTCGGCGGCCTGCGCACCACGCCACCGAACGCCAAGCCCTAGCATCTCGGCGCCCGCCGAAGGGCCCGTCAGATCGCCCGGGCACTCGCGATACCCGGCTGTTCGAACCGATTGGTCGCCGTGGCGCCGGCACAGACGGGGCGGGTGCGGGCGGCGTAGGAGCGGGCGGCCACGAGGAGGCCGATGCCCAGACCGGCGAAGGCCGGGCCGCCGAACTCGACCATCCAGGTGATCCCCGAGCCGGTGGTGAAGGGCGGGGACGGCTTGATCTCGGGCAGCACGCCGACCGCCGCGAGCGGGGCCGCGATGACGAGAACGGCCCGATTGCCGACGCTCCCAGGCTCCCGGCCGCCAGTGGCGGTCACATCCATCCCACGGCTCATCCGGCTCCCTCACCCGTTGGAGGCCGAGTCGTGCGGGTCGTTCCGGCCGGAGGATCACGTCGTTCTGGGGAGCCTCGGCGGTCAGGCCTCGCCGTAGAGGGTGACCTCCACGCCGTCGATCTCCATCCGGGTCCTGTGGACCAGGTCGCCGCGCCGCAGGTCGGCCAGGCGGCGTTCGAGCCGCGCCATCTCTCCCGGCGTCAGAACGGCGGCGGCGAGGTCGAGCAGGCCCGTGAGTATGGCGGAGGTGAGGGCCTCGGGCCGTTCGCCGGAGAGCACCACGACGGGGCGCCCGCTCCGGTCGCGGACCACCACGGTGTTCGAGCCTCCGTGAACGACAAGCACATCGCCTCCGTGAACAACGAGCACGCTGCACGCGCCGGAGGCACGTGTGGGTCACGGCCTCGGGGTAGGAGAAGACGATAGCCCCGATCTCCTGATATTTGGTCTTTCATACCCTCGAACGGCGGTAGGCCCTGCCCGAGTTCACGCCGGGCCGGGCGCAGGCCGATCGGCGTCGGCAGTGCGCTTGAGCAGGGATTCGACGAGGACGGCGACATGCCGGCGGTCGGCCGCGGACAGCTGCCGGACGCTGGCGATGAGGGTGGCCACCTCCGGGTCGTGCGGCGTGTCGGGAGCGCCCTCGGTGTAGAGGTGGATCCCGCAGGACTCGGCGGCGGCGCGACGCACCGCGTCCAGGGGCAACTTGAGTCCGCGGGCGAGCCGTTCGAGCGTCGTGGGCTGCGGCATCCGGGCGAGGCGGTCGGCGGTCGCGAGGTGATGGACGGTGGAGCGCGGGAGCCCGCCGAGCCGGGCGACGTCGCCGTATGACCAGCCGTGCTCGTCCAGTTGCCGTTTCATCATCTGTTGCAGTGCGTTGGCCACGGGATGGTTGCTTCCTGCTGTCGGGCCCGGCTGAACCCATCCGGGTGGCCCGATTCTACGGCGAGCGGCCGTGCCGTCCCCGCGATCACGCATCCCACCTGGAGATTTCCCACCATCGAGCGATGGTTGCGAAACGTGGCCGTGTCACTACTTGCCGTGAGTCCGGTGCGCGGGCTAGCGTCCAATCTCGTCGGACAGAACGTTCGATGAGATTGGACAGGAGTCGAGAACCCTCGGCCCCGACAGAGAGGCATTGCCATGAGCATGAACGTCACCGAGCTCAACGCCGAGTCCGTGGAGCTGCTGCCGAGCCGCGAGGCGCTGGGACGGCTGAAGTTCGTGAAGATCCACGCCAACTTCGCCTACGTCGACGCCCACAACGAGTCGTGGGCCGTCAACGACCACTCGCCGTACGCGATCGCGTCCTCCGAGGCGAACCAGTGGGTCAGCGTCAGCCAGCGCTGACAACCCGCACGCGACGTGGACCGCGCCCGCCGTGGCGCGGTCCACCCGCGAGAAGGACCAGGCCCGACCTGCCTGACCAGGCCCACCGTGGCGGGAGACGAGAAGTGGCTGGAGACGAGAAGACGACGGCGGACGACCGCCCGCCGGCGGCGCCGTTCCCGGTTCCACGGCTGAGCGCAGGACTGGCGCTGCACGGCGAGTACCAGGGCAGCGGCTTCACCGAGCCCCGGTACCTCGCCCGCCGCGGAGACGGCCAGGTCGTCCAACTGTCGCGGCTGCTGCACCTCGTGGCGAGCTCGATCGACGGTGTCAGGGACACCGAGGTCATCGCGCACCGGGTCAGCGCCCGCTACGGCCGGGAGGTCAGCGCCGGCAACGTCGACTACCTCATCGAGACCAAGCTCCGACCGATGGGGATCACCGTTCCACCGGGCGCGGACGGCGACCACGTCGACGGTCCCCGCTCGGACCTGTTGCTCGGCCTCACCGGCCGCCGGGTCCTCCTGCGGGAACACCGGGTCGCGCGGATCGCCCGGTCGCTGGCCTGGCTCCACCGCCCCTGGGTGGTGGCCGCCGTCCTCCTGGCCGCCGTCGCCCTGGACGTCTGGCTCTTCGCGTTCCACGGTGCGCTGGGCCCCGTCCTGCAGGTCCTGGACCAGCCCGTGCTGCTGCTGGCCGTGTTCGCACTCACGGTGCTCTCCCTGCTCTTCCACGAGTTCGGACACGCCTCGGCCTGCACGTACGGAGGGGCGGAACCGGGCAACATCGGCTGCGGCCTGTACCTGCTGTGGCCCTCCCTCTACACCGACGTCACCGACGTCTACCGCATCGGCCGGGCGGGCCGGCTGCGCGCCGACCTCGGCGGCGTCTACTTCAACGTCGTCTTCATACTGGGCCTGTCCGGGGGCTACTTCCTCACCGGCCAACCGCTCTTCCTCGCCGCGGTGCTGGTCGCGCACGTCGAGATCGTCGAGCAGCTCATGCCCGCCGTCCGCCTGGACGGGTACTTCATCCTCGGCGATCTCGCGGGCGTCCCCGACCTGTTCGGCAAGATCAGGCCGACCCTGCTGAGCATGCTGCCCGGACGTCCCGTCAGCCCGGAGGTCGCGGATCTCAAGCGGTCCGCCCGCGCCGTGGTCACCGGCTGGGTCCTGACCATGGTCCCGCTGCTCCTCGTCGAGCTCGGCTACGTCCTGTGGCACCTGCCGCGGATCCTGGCCACCGCCCTGCACTCGCTCACCGAACAGGTCGCCGCGACCGGCGCGGCCTTCGCGGACCGACACCTGTCCGCCGGCCTGGTGGGCGCCATCGGGATCTTCCTGCTGCTGTGCCCGATGGCCGGAGGGGCCTACCTCGCGGTGCGGATCACCGGGCGGCTGGTCGGGTCGGCCACCCGCGCCGCGACACGGAGCCGGGCGGCGTCCGCGCCGGACCGCTCGACGGAAACCGACCCACCCTCCTCGGCCGGACAGCGGCCGAGCACCGCACCAACCCTCAGGAGACATCCGTGAACCACCGCTCGCCGTACCGCCGTTCGACCACGGTCAGGAACGCCAGACGCCTCGGCGTGCTGGCCACCACCTGCCTGGCGGCGCTCAGCGTCGCCGTCCCGGCCGGTGCGACGCCCTCCGGGCACCCCGGACGTGGCGTGTCGGCCGTCCAGGACCGCGCGAACACGCATGCCAGTCGCGCCTGGCCGACCCGGTTCCGGGACACCTTCGCCGTTCACGAACTCGGCGCCGTGTTCGGCGTGCACGCCGACAACCGGGCCACCGCCGTCTCGGCCGGTTGCCTGCCTCGGAAGCCGTGCCGTTCCGTCGCGCTGTCCTTCCAGGTGGTCACCATGGCCGGCTCGCAGGTCCGCCTCACCGCCACCAACCTCGGCCGGGCGATCAACGAGCAGTGCCCCGGATGCCAGACCCTGGCCGGTGCGTACCAGTTCGTCGTCTCCACCCCGCGGCCGTTCAGCCTCAGCGCGCCGGCCAGGGCGCAGCTGGCGGGCATCCACCACCGGCTGGACGCGCTTCGGACGTCCGAGGAGCCGATCCCCGTCATCCGCGAGAAGGCGGACGCCCTGGCCGCCGAGGTCATGGCCGTCCTGGACCGCGAGGCGGCTGCCGCGCCGACGGGCCCGGCGGTCGACACGCTCCAGACGTTCCGCCCGAAGGTGACCATGCACCGCCACTTCGACGGACCGAACTGAGCGGACCGGACCGGAGGCCCGGCTCCCGGGGCCCGCGGGCACGGCCGGCGCGGCAGGCGCGGCACCGGCGGGCCGATCCCCACCGTCGACGAGGGCGCGCCGGAGGCGGACCACCGGGCCTGCTGCCGGCGGTCCGTGCCGGTCAGCCCGACCGGATGCAGCGGCTCGCGGACACGGGGGAGATCCCGGAGCCGAGCCATGGCGCTCGAAGGGCCTCCGCCTCCGGGCCGGTGCGGTCACGCGGTCAGGTGGCCGCCGGGCCGAGGTGGGCGTCGAGTACGGCCGTGACGAGCCGGTCGAGCTGGGCGGAGGCCGCGGGGCTCGGGCGGCCGGCGTCGGCCGTCCGGCCCGCGGCGCCCGTGTCATCGACGGCGCCCGGGTCGGCCGCCGGGCCGAGCAGCCCGGACAGTCCGAGCAGCCCGGGCATCCCGGGGAGCTCCGGCAGGGCGGCGGGGGCGCCGTTCGGCTCGGCCGGGGCGGCGCCGAGGACGAGTTGCAGGCTGCCCCAGGCCCACAGCTGGGCGATGCCGTGCAGGTTGGCCCAGAGGGCGGCGGCCGTGGCCGACGGCGAGGGGGTGGCCCCGTTCGGGTCGGCGGGCCGGGTCCGGCAGCGGCCGACGAGCAGGGCGAGGTGTTCGAACAGGGGGAGCGTCGACGTCCGCAGCCGGGGCCGGTCGGTAGGCTCCTGCGAGCTGTCGAGCAGGTCGTGACGGAACATCAGCTCGAACATGCCGCGGCGCTCCTGGGCGTACCCGACGTAGAGCCGGGCGAACGCCGCCACCTGGGCCCGCGGCTCCGTCAGGCCCTCGACCGTGGCCAGGTACCGGGCGCCGAGATCCTCGAACCCGCGGCGGGCGATGGCCGACAGCAGCGCGTGGTGGGTCGGGAAGTACCGGCGCGGCGCCCCGTGCGACACCCCCGCCCGGCGGGCGATCTCGCGCAGCCCCACGGAGGCGGTGCCCTCGGTCAGCACGAGCTCCACGCCTACGTCGATCAACCGCTCCCGCAGGGAGCCCTCGTCGCTCATAGACACTGTCTACCAGCTTGCCGTAGACGCTGTCTACCGTGACCGTCTGCGGAGTCCCGTGTGCTGCCCGCAGGGCGGCTGCCGGCCGTTCGAACGCGACGCGTTGGCGCCGGTGAGCGTGTCCGGCGGACCGGCCATGCGTGGCCGGTGTCCTGGCCTGTTCCCGGTGCAGCGCGAACACCAGCATCGGTACGGCCCGGCCGAACCGCCGAGGCCGAGCGGCGCACGGCCGTCCGTTCGGTCCGTGTTCGCAGCCGTACGACTGACGTTGGGAGAAGCGAAGCATGGCACTGGAGCTGCCGCCGGAACTCGTCGCGGTCCTTGAACTCCTCGGGCTGGACTGGCCCCAGGTGAACGAGGACGAACTGGTCAGGCTCGCGGAAGGACTGCGGGGACTCGCCTCGACGATCGACTCGGTCCAGATGACCGCGGACAAGGCCCTCACCGCGCTGGGGGAGGTCTACCACGGCACTTCGGCCGACAAGCTGGCCGGGATGTGGGAGACCGTTTCGAAGTACTCGGGCCTGGTGGTGGACGCCTGCGGTGTCGCCGCGACCGCGCTCAACGCGGCGGCCCTGGTGATCGAGGGGTGCAAGGGCGCCACCGTGGTCCAGTTGGTGGCCACCCAGGGCGAACTGGTGGCCTCCTCGCTGATCGGGCCGGAGGGCTCCGCAGCCGTCGTCGCGGCCGGTCGGCAGATCCTCTCCACCATCCTGGAGGAGGCGGTGTCCGCGCTCGGGCAGGCGCTGGCCCAGCCGGTGGCCGACCTGGTGGAGACCGTGGTCAAGCAGCTGCTGCCCGGCGACGGGCCGGGGTCGGCGGGCGGCTCGGGAGCCGGGTTCGGGGTCGACCTGGCCCAGCTGGCCTCCTGCGCGCTCGAACTGCGCAGCCACGCCGACGACCTCGACTCCCACAGCAGTTCGTTCCGGCAGGTCGTCGAGAACCTGGACCTGGGCGCTCCCGGGGACGCGTTCGGCCGGCTGGTGATCGCCGCCGCCGAGCAGATCGCCACGAGCATAGGCGTGGAGGTGCTCAAGCGGCTGCTCGGCTCGTTCCGGGGCACCGCCGACCGGATGGACCAGGTGGCCCAGAACCTCACCGAGAACGAGGACTCGCACACCCGGCAGATGCAGGGAATCCTCTCCAAGCAGGACTCCCCGTCCTCTCCCCGCCCGCTCCAACTCGCGGGCGGGGCGGGCGACACGACCGGGGGTGGCCGCCCGCACCACGGGGGTCCTGTCGACGCCGACGGGCCCCAGCCCGGACCCCACCAGCCCGGCGCGGGCGGAATCCTCGTCGGCGGCGGAGGCGCGGGCCGGGCACCTGGTCCGTTCGCGCCGGACCGGCCCGGGGCCGACCGGCCCATGGCCGACCCCGGTCGCGCCGGTCTCCCGCCTCAGCAACCGCGGGCCGCGGCGGGCGGCCCGCACCCCGGCGCCCCCTACCCCGGCCCTGACCCGGTTCCGCCGAGGAGTGACCCCGGGTTCGGCGCCGGCCACCGGGGCCCCGAACCCGGCCCCCTCGACCGCGGACCGGCCGCGCAGGCACCCGGGATACCCGGCCCCGCCCCGTACGGCCCGGCGGGCGGAGGCATGCACCAGGGCGGCCCGGGCGGTCCTGGCGGTCCGGTCCCTCCGGGCGGCCCGGGAGCCGGCGGGCCGGTACGAGACGCACCGTCGGCACCGCCGAGCGGCGCCCCCCGCCCCCGCCCGGACGCCCCGGCGGAGGACCCCGCCGAGTTCCTCGCACCGCCGCCGCTGCCGCGCGCCACCACCGACCAGGACGCCTGAGGACGTGTCGGGTGGCCGAGTTGTCGCCGGCGAGGCGGTTCCCTCCTCGCCGGCGACCGGGCTGCCACGAGCAGGTGGATCGGGTCCGTAGCTGCGAGGCCGTCCAGGTCGCCCGCGTTCCCGGGCCAGGTATGTGGCCGCACCCAGGCCCGGCTCTGCTGTTGTGTCAGTGGGCCGAGAAGGTGGCCTGGGTTCGGGTGCGTAGCGGTCGGATGCTGATGACGCGCTCTTGCGGTGTGGATGTCTTCTACTTCCCTGGTGGGAAGAGGGAGCCGAGTGAGTCCGATGCCGAGACCTTGGCGCGCGAGATGACGAGGAACCCCCGGTCCCGGGCGACACAGCCACGATGGTGCACGTCGGCACCTTCGAGACCCGGAGGGATTCCGACGGAGGCACCGACTTCCGGATGATCTGCTGCACCGCCGAGCACACCGGTCCGCTGGTCGCCTCGAACGAGATCGCGGAGTTGGACTGGTTCGGCTGTGCCGATCGTGCGCGGGTCTCCGCAGTGGACCAGCTGGTGTTCGCCATGCTGCATGCGTCTGGCCAACTGCCCTGAGGGGCGCTCGGGTGCGCGTGCGAGCCGCCTTTCTCCCGGCCCTGTGCCAGAACCGGCTGCGCCCCACCCGGTGTTCCAGGGCGGGGTCAGGCCAGGGGGATCAAGCCCCTCGCCTGCGGCGGGAGCCGCCAGTGGTGGTGGCCACGTGGGCGTGGTGCATGAGTCGGTCGCTGCCGGCTCCGGCGAGGGTCTCCAGGGTGAACCGGCCCACGCGCAGGGTCTTCTCGATGGGGTGCGGGCCAGACCCCCGGCGGGCGCCAGCCCATGGCACTCACCGCGCAGCCATCTGAACAGAAAAACGTCGAAGTCCCGCCGGTGGCCGCCCGCCGCGTACCTGGCCCGCGCCAGTCGCGAGACCACATCAACCCGGATCGCTAATCGACGACGAACGGCGCGTATCCAATCTGGACCTCGCTCACCTGAGGTCGGAGAAGAGCAAGGTCAGGTTGTGCGCGTTGGTCTCGATGCGTACCTCGTGGAAGTCGATCCCGAGGGCCTTCGACCAGCGTCGGGTCGCCTCCGACTCGGGGAGGAGCTGGGCTCCCGGGTACAGGCAGTGCCACTTCACCCCCAACAGTGATCGCGGCGGCCTGAACGGGTACCCCTTGGCGCGGGTGGCTCCGTCAGGGTGCTGTGCATGACCTGCAGCCTACGACGCCGTGATCCGCCGGGCCGACCCTAGGCGGCGACCCGCTCGCCGGACTGGTCGGCCACCACGATCTGGACGTGGGGTGCGGCGTACCTGCGGGCCTTGGCGACCATCTTCGCCAGGTCGAACTTGCTCCGGAGAACGGCGACGTGGATCGGCGCCGGCATGGCGGGGTTCTGCGGCGGGACGGTGGCGCCGGGCGGCAGCGTCACGCTCGGGTGCAGCCGTACGCCGATCAACGCGTACGGGCCGTCCGGGGGTGTCGCGACGACGAACTGGGTGACGTCGTTCCACCGCAGCCGCACCTCGCCGACCCGTACGCCGGCCGCGTCGAACTGGAACGCCGTACGCCGGTTCTCGAACCAGGAGATGATGAAGGGGAGCGCCAGGACGATCACGGTGCCGCCCCGTATCTCGAGTGCCCAGCCCAGCAGGAGGGCGAGGCCGACGGTGCCGAGGATCGCCGCCCACAGGCCGGCCTGGTCGGTGGCGGAGAACGGGTGGGTGACCCGGTAGCGTTCCCACCTCGCCTGGCGGCGGGTGACCTGCTGCCCGGAGGACGAGGGGCTCTGATGCTGCGTCATGCGGGGCCTCTTTCTGGAGAGGGGACAAGTGGGGGCGTGGAGACCGAGGGACGGGTCCCGCCATCCCGTTCGGTACGTGATGGCGGGACCCGGTGGGCAGCGTCGGTTGCGTCGGCCACGTCGGGTGCGTCGGCCTCCGTGGAGGGTTCAGCCCGCGTTGGCGAAGGAGGTCTCGAGCCGGCTGACGTAGTCGGCGAGCGCGGGCGCCCAGCAGCCGTAGTTGTGGCCGCCGTTGCAGGTGGGGGCCAGCGTCGAACCGTCGCCGTAGTCGACGAGGCGGGCCGGGAGTCCGAGCCGGTCCAGGCGGGTCTTGACCCGGTGGGCGGCTATCGCGGTGTAGCGGTCGATGATGTCGTGGTCACCGGTGTAGAGGGTGATCTCGGTTCCGGCGAGCTTGGAAAGGTTGGCCGTGGCGGCCGGGTTGACAGCGTTCCAGACGCGGTCCGCGTTGAACACCGGGTACGGGGATCCGAAGACCGCGTCGCTGTCGACGGTCGGCCCGTAGCCGGTGCACCGGCCGGTGCCGGACGGGGTGGAGGTGCTGGCCGCACACCACGCGCCCGTGAGGTTGAGTTCCGTGGCCAGGACCGCGCCGCGGATCTCCGCCATGCCGAAGTCGATGCCGCCGGACAGGGAGGCGACGTGACCGAACAGGTCGGGACGGGCCTGGGCGTAGTGCAGCGCGCCGGAGCCGCCCATCGACAGGCCGACGACGGCCCGGTGGCCCCGGTCCGCGATGGTGCGCAGGTTGGCGTCGATGAAGGGGACCACCTGGGTGAGGTGGAAGGTCTCCCAGTTCGCCGCGCCCACGGAGGTGTTCTGCATGACCCAGTCGGCGTACCAGCCCTTCAGGCCGCCGTCCGGCACCACGGTGATCATCGAGTCCGAGCGGAGTGCCGGGGCGGCCGCGGCGTCGTCCACGGTGCCGCCCCCGCCGTGCAGGAAGTACGCCACCGGCCACCGCTTCCCGGGGTCGTCCCCGTAGCCGCGGGGGAGGAAGACGCGGATCCTGTGCTGGCCGGACAGCTGCCGGGTGGTCACGGTGAACGTGAAGTCGGTGGGGGAGTGCACCTCGGTCGCGCCGGCGACCTGGGTCAGTCCGAACCCGTCGGACAGCACGGGAGGGGTGGAGCCCTCGGCGTGTGCGGCCGGCGTCGGGAGCGACGCGGCCACGGACACGGCCAGGGCCGCGGCCACGACGGCGGTCTTGGCGCGCAGGCGCCACGCGGGTGGCAGGGATGACATCAGTGATCCTCTCCGGGAGCGGGTGGCTCCCACGGTGTGAAGCAGGTCCGGCCCGTCGGGGCCGCCTGCGCCGGGGTGTCGACCGACGGAGGCGAAGGCCGCACCGGGCGCGGGGGAGTGGGTCCGGTCCGGGCTACAGCGCGCAGAAGGCGTCGATCGCGGCCTTGCCGGTGTCCTGCTGGCCCCGGGTGCCGCCGATCAGGTGGAACTCGGTGTTCGCGTACAGCACCTGCTTGGTGCCGTCCTCGCTGCTCAGCCAGTTGCTGAGGTAGCCGAGGACCGCGCCGGTGTGGCCCCATCCCGACCGCCCGCAGGGCAGCTGCAGGTGCTCGACGCCCAGCCCGTACGCGGCGGTGCCCGAAGCGTCCATGGGGACGGTGGTCTTGAGTTCGGCCATCTGCGCGGGGGCCAGGAGCCGTCCGGTCAGCAGGGCCCGGGAGAACGCGGAAAGGTCGTCCAGGGTCGACACCATGGCACCGGCGCTCCCGTAGGTCTGCACGTTGGAGACCGTGACGTCCTGCGTGTAGAAGGTCACCGGGTGCACGTAGCCGTGCAGGTAGTTGCCGTACAGGGCGGGATCGGCGGTGGGGAAGCTGGTGTCGCGCAGGCCGAGCGGTTCGATGATCCGCCGCTGGATCTCGGTCGCGGCGTCGGCGCCGGTGACGGCCTTGATCACCATGCCCGCCAGCACGTAGTTGGTGTTGGCGTAGCCGAACTTCTCGCCCGGCGCGGCGTCGGGTGCGTGCTGGGCCAGGGCGATGTCCACCAGGGTCTGCGGCGCCCAGGCCTGCCGCGGATTGTTGTTGAGGAGATACGGGACGGAGACCTGCGCGCTGCCCGCGTACTCGGGCAGGCCCGAAGTGTGGTTGAGCAGCTGACGGACCGTGATCCTCTGGCCGTCGTACCCGTTGGCGCTGACCGCTCCCGGCAGCCACCGGGCGACGGTGTCGTCCAGGGACAGCCGCTGCTCGGCCTCCAGCTGGAGCAGCACCGTGGAGGTGAACGCCTTGGTGTTGCTGCCGATCCGGAACTTCGCCTTCGGGTCGGCGGGCACCTTGGTGGAGAGGTTGCCGACACCCGCGTGCACGTACTGGGTGCCGTCGCCCTGGCGGACCAGGCCGATCACGCCCGGGTATCCGTCGGTGATTCCCTGGTTGGCCCCGGCCTGCAGGAGGCCGGCCGCGGTCGGGACGCCGGCGTTCGCCGGGCTGCCGAGGCCGACGCCGACCGACACGAGGCAGGCCGTCACGGCGGCGGACAGGAGCCACCGCCGCCTCGGCATCCGCGCCCGCCGCCCGGTGGCCGGGCCGTCGGTGTCCGTCGCGTGGGCGGTCTCGATCGCTTCGAGCGTGCTCATATCCGACTCCATGTCGTAGGTGTGGTCATCCCTCCGACCGCCTGTGGGCCGGGGGACTGAGGGACTGTGGGATCGCGGGATGGTGGGGTGCGGCCGGTGCGCCGGGCGAAGGCCGGCGGGCCCGCCTCTAGCGGCGGACCACGGCCGCGAGGATCAGCAGCAGGAGGACGATTCCGACGGCCAGCGCAGTACATCCGCCGCCGCCGTCCGGTCCCCTCCGTCTGGTCTCCACCTGGCCGCCCGGGGGAATCCCCGGGTGCTGCTTGGCGTAGTGCTCGACCTGCTGCTGCTCGCCCTGGGACTCGCCGAGCCATGCCGTCTTGAAGCCGCACTCGCCGCACCAGTAGCGGTAGACCATGTCGAGTCCCCATTCGTCGTCACAGGAAGGGCCGGGAGGAGGCGGCCGGTCGGGCCGGGTCGCGTCGCCCCGGACGTGTCGCCCCGGTCGTGGCGGCGGCCCGGATCCGTCGGTCCGCCGCGGTCGGTCGGACGCCCCCGTGCCCGTCCGACCGACCGCGGGCGCCCCCGCCTCCGGAAGTCCTGCGGAGGGCGCCGCCCGCTGCCGGTTGCCGGCCGGGCACCACCGATCATGGTGTTTGTGCTGATCACGTGACAGGACAGGGCACCGGCCATATATGACCGGCCGTCACGATAGGCTCACCGGCGACCGCGCTCGGTGGTCGACGGGGGTGGTGAAGTGACGGATCAGCTCGGCACGCTGCTGCGCCGGCTGCGGACTCAGTCGGGGCTCACACAGGAGCAGGTGGCGGAACGGTCCGGCGTCAGCGTCCGCACCATCCGCCGGCTGGAGACCGGCAAGTCCAGCGACACCCGCCTCGGGACGCTGAACCTGTTGGCGGACGCCCTGGACGTCGGCCAGGAGGACCGCCAGCGGCTGGCGGCCACGCTGGCGAAGGCGCCGACCGAACCCACTCCCGCGACACCCGAGTCGGCTCCCGTCGCACCCGAGCAGGACGCCGCTGCGCCCGCCCCGGTCGGTACACCACCTGCCCAGGTCGGTACGCCGCCCGTACACCCGCCCGCACGCCCGCCCGTACCGGCTCGCGCCGCGTCCCCGACGGGGGACGCCCTGGCCGCCGCCGCGGACGAGTTGGCGAAGGAGGTCAGGCGCCGTTGGCAGCGGGAGGAGGAGCAGCGCCGGGTCCACGATCCGTTTCCGCTGCCGGTGCGCTGGCGGGAGGCGCCCGAGTTCCTGACGGACCATGCGGAGAACATCCAGCGCCTCCCGCCCGGAGCGACCTCGCCCCGCATGGATCTGAGCGGGGACCTGCGGAGCGTGACCGAGGTGTACCGGCGGATATCGTCCGGGCGGCTGGTGATCCTCGGCCGCGCCGGGTCCGGCAAGTCCATCCTGACGATCAGGTTCGTCCTGGACTTCCTGGAGTCCCCGGTCTCGGACGACCGGGTGCCGGTGATCTTCAGCCTCGGATCCTGGGACCCGACGGCCACCACGCTGCGGGACTGGATGATCGACCTGCTGTTACGTGATCACCCGCATCTGACCAGCCGGGCCCCCGGCGGTTCGACCCTGGCCGCCGCCCTGGTCGACACCGACCTCATCCTGCCGGTCCTGGACGGGTTCGACGAGATCGCGGAAGGCCTGAGGCAAGCGGCCCTGGAGGCGCTCAACGCCAGCTCGCTGCCGCTGGTCATGACCAGCCGGCACGGCGAGTTCGCGGAGGCGGTCCACGCGGCGCGTTCCCCGCTGGTCTGGGCCGCCGGCATCGAGCTCGCCGACCTCACGCTCGACGACCTCGCGGCCTACCTGCCGCGGACCACCCGGCCGGTCGCCCGCGGCGACGGCGGGACCGGGGCGGTCTGGGGTCCGGTCCTGGAGGAGCTGCGGGCTCAGAACACCCGGGGGAGCGTGAACCTCGCCCGGGTCCTCGGGACCCCGCTGATGGTCATCCTGGCGCGGACCATGTACAGCGAGACCCCCGACCGCGACCCGGCGGAGCTGCTGGACACCGGGCGGTTCCCCGCCGAGAACACCCTCGAGGAACACCTGCTGGCGGGCTTCGTCCCGGCGGTCTACCGGCGACGCGTACCCGAGCGGGCCGTCGCAGGCCGCCGGGGGCGGGAGCGGAACTGGGACGCGGAGCGCGCGGAGCTCTGGCTCGGCTACCTCGCCCACCACCTGGCCCGACTCGACAACGACCAGCAGGACCTCGCCTGGTGGCAGTTCGGCGAATCGCTGCGCCGCTCGACCCGCGTCCTGGCCGTCGTGGTGACGTCCGCGCTGTGCGTCGCCGTGTCCGAGTGGCTGGTCGCCCTCGCCGTCGCCCAGCTCGGGCTCGGCGAGGCCCTCCTGCAGGGGGCCCTGATGGGGCCGGCCGCCGGCCTCGCCTTCGGATCCGTGTACGGGATCATGGCCGCGACCGGCGGCGGCGTCTTCGAGCCGGCCCACGTACGGCTCCGGCTGCCCGGCACCCACACCGGCATCGGCCGCAGACCGATCCACACCTTCGGCGCCAGGTTCGGTGCGGTCCTGCTGGGCGGATCCGTGATGGGGATCGGGTGTGCGTGCGCCCTCACCCTGGAGCGCCGGCTGTACAACGGGATCCCGCTCACGAACAGCGCGGTGATCGAGGGCACGCTCATCAACATGCTGGTCTTCGGTCTGATCTTCGGATCGGGCGCCGGGCTGGTCTTCGGGATCCTCGCCGCACTCGAAGCCCCCCTGGACGTCGCCTCGGCGGCCACCCCGGTCACGCTGCTGTCCTCGAACCGGGTGGAGGTACGCCGGCAGGTCCTCGTCCTGGTCCCGATGCTCACCCTCGCGATCGCCCTCGGCGGCGACCTGGTCGTCGACCTCCTCCAGGGGCCGCTCGGGCCGATGAACTGGCAGCTGTCGGACGGGGTCTTCATCGGAGCCATCGCCGGGCTCGGCGGGACGCTCTCCTACGCACTCTCCTTCACCGCCTGGGGGCAGTGGGTGGTCCTGTCCCGGATCTGGCTGCCCCTGACCGGCAAGCTCCCCTGGGACACCGCCGCCTTCCTCGACGACGCCTACCACCGCGGAGTCCTCCGCCAGACGGGAGCGGTCTACCAGTTCCGCCACGTCCGGCTCCAACACCACCTCGGCCGCTCGTTCCGCCGACAGCAGGCCCACTACGCACCGGCCCGCCTGGACCGCCGCAGGACGTAGCCCCCACGCGACCGGGACGCTCTCCCCGGCGGTTCACATGAACTGCGGGTGGCCCGGCGGCCACGGGTAGCCCAGTCGCTCGGCGTCATGCGAACCTCCCCACACCTCGGCGACGGCACGGGGATCGCCCGCGGTCAGCCGCGCCTCAAGGTGCTCGGCCTGGTCCGACGGGTCGTCTGCCGAGATCGGGAGGGTCATCCCGAACTGGAGCCAGGGCAGATCGGTGTCGGCCCGGTCGGGTGGATGCCTCAGGCACCACGTCGACCACGCCCACCGCCACGGCGTCCGGTACATCGGCGAGCCCGGCGGATCGCTCGGGTCCGGCGAGGTCGAGGACGCCTGCCGCGAACACGGCATCACCCTCACCCGCACCGGCCTCAGGCTCTTCCACCACTGACCGGGCCCGGGACGAACCCCGGTGGGCGCCGACCCGTCACCGTGGTGGGCCGGCGCCCTGCCGGGAGTTCCCCGGTGTGGCCGCCCAGGATCAGCCGGCGGCGCGCTCGGCGGCGGCGAGGCGGACGCAGACGGCCACGCCCTGCATGGCGGTGCGGACCTCGTCGACCGTCGGGAAGGACGGGGCGAGCCGGATCTGGCTGTCCCGCGGGTCGCGGCCGCCGGGGAAGGCGGCGCCCGCCGGGGTCAGCGCGATGCCGGCCTCCTTGGCCAGCCGCACGACCTCGGACGCGCAGCCCTCCGGTACCTGAAGGCTGACGAAGTAGCCGCCGCTCGGACGCGTCCAGGTGGCGATGCCGCCGAGCTCGCGCTCCAGCACCTCGTACACCGCGGCGAAGCGCGGCTCCAGCAGCGCCCGGTGGCGCTCCATGTGGGTCTCGACCGCGGCCGCGTCCTGGAAGAAACGGGCGTGGCGCAGCTGGTTCAGCTTGTCCGGGCCGATGGTCTGCGCGGCGGCGAGACCCGCGTACCAGGCCATGTTGGCGGGCGAGGAGCCGAAGAAGGCCACGCCGGCGCCGGCGGCGGTGATCTTCGACGTGGAGCCGAAGACGAAGGCGCGGTCCGGGTGGCCGGCGTCGGCGCAGGCGGCCAGGATCGGCAGGACCTCGGTGGGCTCGGCGGTGAGGTGGTGGACGGCGTACGCGTTGTCCCAGAACAGGCGGAAGTCGGGCGCGGCCGCCGGCATGGCGGCGAGGCGGCGTACCGTCTCGTCGCTGTAGCTCTCGCCGGTCGGGTTGCTGTACTTGGGCACGCACCACATGCCCTTGATCCGCGGGTCGGCGGCGACGAGCTCCTCGACGACGTCCATGTCGGGGCCCTCGCCGGTCAGCGGGACGGGCACCATGGTGATGCCGAAGCGGTCGCAGATCGTGAAGTGCCGGTCGTAGCCGGGGACCGGGCACAGGAAGCGGATCTCCGCCTCGTCCGCCCAGCGCCGCTCGGCGCCCGGCAGGACCGAGAGCATGGCGTGCGCGACCATGTCGTGCATCACGGTGAGGCTGGCGTTGCCGCAGGCGAACAGCTGCTCGGCCGGGACCTGCAGCAGCTCGGCGAAGACCGCGCGGAGCTCGGGGAGGCCCTGCAGGCCGCCGTAGTTGCGGCAGTCGGTGCCGTCCGCCGCCTTGACGTCGCCCGGCTGCAGGATCGTCAGGAGCGCGTCCGAGAGGTCCAGCTGCTCGGACGAGGGCTTGCCCCGGGTGAGGTCGAGCTTGAGGCCGCCGGCGCGGAGCTCCTCGTAGGCGGCGCGGGCGGCGGCGAGATCCGCCGCCTGCTCCGGCCGGACCGACGGTGACGTGGACGGCTGTGACACGGGGTTCCCCTCCGGGGTGGCTGCGGTTGGACCGGGGACTGCTGCGCCGCCCAATCTACCAACGCACCCGCGTCCGCCGGCCCGGCGCCACCTGCCGGGACCACCGGCCGGGACCAGCTGTTCTGGTGCGTCGATCCCGCAACGGCGCAGGGCTCACGCCGGACCGGAGCAGGCGCATCGCCGAGCTGATCGTGTCGTCCGGCGGGCGGAGGAGCCTCAAGCGGTCCGGCCCGCACGCGCTCCCGGGCAACGACGCCCGTACCGCCGCGCAACGCTCGGTGAACCACTTCGGTGGGCCCCCGGCCGCCGGCGGGTCTGCCGGCGCGGTGAAGGCGTGGCCGGGAACTCGGCTGCGGTGGTGCCACGACGAGGCTAGCCTGGCGGCTTTGTGGTTCGAGGGGGGTTGCGATGCTGGTCATGCCCGGGCGGCGGACGTCGACGATGGAGCTGTTGGCCGCGGAGGCGGCGGGGCGGGGGATGGCGGTCCGGGCTGCGGAGGAGCTCGGACCGGTGACGGGCCCGGCGCACTGGTACGGCGGGCCGCTCGCGGGAGCGCGGTTGGCCGATCGGTGCGGGTTCGCGCTGCTGGAACCGGTGGACGACTGGCTCGCCGAGCTGCCGCCGGAGTTCACCGGTCGGCAGGTCCGGATGGGGACCGTCACGGACGCGTGGGCCCTCGACGGACCGGCGTTCGTCAAGCCGCCGCGGGACAAGTCCTTCCCGGCGAGCGTGTACAGCGACGGTTCGCAGCTGCCCGCCGGCCTGGATCCGACGACACCGGTGCTGCTCTCGGAGGTGGTGACCTTCGCGGCCGAGTACCGGCTGTTCCTCCTGGACGGACGGATCGCGGCGGCGAGCCGGTACGCGGTCTTCGGCCGGCTCGACCCGTGCCCGCTGCCCGTGGACGGGCCCGGGCACGCGGACGGGGCCCTCCACGCGGAGATCGCCGAGTTCGTCGACCGGCTGATCGCCGTGGCCGGGCACACCCTGCCCAGCGCCGTGGTCGTGGACGTCGGGCAGCTGCTCGATCCGTACCGCGAGGGGCACCGCTGGGCCGTGGTGGAGGCCAACATGGCGTGGTTCTCGCACGCGTACGCCTCAGACCCGGCCCGGGTGCTGGACGTGGTGCTGCGGGCGGCGGGACCGCGTGAGCGGGTACGGCCGGGCGATCTGGCGTTCGTGCGGCACTGACGGCCCCGCCGCCCCGGGTTCCGGCGCGACCGGGCGGAGGGGGTGGTGGCCCGGTCAGGGGGAGGTCCGGCGCAGGACGGCCGTGGCGACGTCCAGGAAGCTCGCCGCGAGGCCGGTGCAGCTGCCCTCCGGCACCGCCAGGCAGGTCTCCACGGGCGGGTGGTCGGTGACCGGCAGGTAGACCAGTTCGGGGCGGACGTACGAGCCGGCGACGCTGAGCGGGACGAGGGCGACGCCGTGCCCGGAGGCGATGAGCTCGAACTTCTCCTCCAGGGAGGAGGTCCGCCGCTGCTTGGCGTCGAGCACCGGCTCGCCGTCCAGGTCGGCCGAGGTGAGGCTGCGGCGTGCGGCCAGCCGGTGTGTGGCGGGCAGGCAGGCGACCTTGGTCTCGTGCCCGATCGGGACGGTCCGCAGCCCGGTGTCGTCGAACGGGCGCCGCAGGTACCCGACCTGCGCGCGGCCGTCGCGCAGCGGGGCGTCCCGCTCCGACCAGGGGAGCGGGAGGACGTCGATCCCGACGTCCGGGTGGTGTGCCGTGAACTCCCGGATCGCCTCCGCCACCCGCAGGCCGGCCGAGAACGCGACGGCCAGCCGCCGTTCGCCCCGCGCGGCCTCCTGGACGCGCCGCAGGGCGGTGTCGACCGTCGCCGTGATCCGCTTCGCCTCCTTCTGCAACTGCCGCCCGGCCGCCGTGAGTTCGACTCGCCGCGTGGTCCGGGTGAACAGCGGGTACCCCAACTCCTCCTCCAACGACCGGATCTGCCGGCTGAGGACGGGCTGCGCGATGTACAGCTCCTGGGCCGCCCGGCCGAACCCGAGGTGCTCCGCGACCGCGACGAAGTAGCGGAGTTTGCGCAGGTCCAGATCCATACCCGCACGGTATCAGCGGTCTTGAAAGGGTATTGGACCAACCGTCCCGGCCGCTCGGAGACTTGAGCCATGACCGACACTTCGAAGACGACCGAATCCCGCCGTACCGCCCTGATCGTCGGTGCCTCCCGCACCCTCGGTCTGGGGATCGCCGCCGAGTACCTCCGCCGGGGCTGGGAGGTCATCGGCACCGTCCGCGGGACTCACCGCACCGGCCTCCACGACCTGGCGGAGGAGGCCGGCGGACGGCTCACCGTGGAATCGCTGGAGATGACCGACCCGGCGCAGCTCACGGCCCTGCGGGACCGGCTGGCCGGCCGCACCCTCGACCTGCTCTTCGTGAACGCCGCCGTGACGCGCGGCGACCTGCCGATCGGCGAGGTGCCGACCGAGGTGTTCACCGAGGTCATGGTCACCAACGCGCTCAGCCCGATGCGCGTCGTGGACGTCCTCGGCCCGCTCGTCCCGCCGACCGGGACCATCGGCGTGATGTCCTCCGACCAGGGCAGCGTCTCGCTGAACACCGAGGGCGGACAGGACCTGTACCGGGCCAGCAAGTCCGCGCTGAACCAGCTGATGCGGTGCCACGCCGCCCGCACCACCGGTGACCCCAGGACGCTCCTCCTGATGGACCCGGGCTGGGTGCGCACCGAGCTCGGCGGGCCCGACGCCGAACTCAGCGTGGAGGAGAGCGTGCCCGGCGTCGTGGAGACGATCGAGCGCCACCACGGCACCTCCGGTCTCCACTTCCTCGACCACCGCGGCGAGGTCGTCCCCTGGTAGCCGGGAGGCTCGAACGCGCAGCCGTCCCGACCGGCGCGAAGCAGGCCGAGCAGCGGAGCAAGCCCGTGCCCTTGCCGGGCTCGTCGGCCCGCCGCCCGCTCCCTGCTCGCTCGCTGGGCCGAACTCGTCACCACCGCCCTCGACCGACCTGCGGGGGCTCGCACCGCTGCTCCTGGGCCGGGTCAGCCCCGCGCCTCACCGGAAGAGCGCCTGGCCAGCCTCGACCGGCCGCCGTCGACGGCCACATAGAAGAGGCCGAGCGATTCGGTGGCTTCGTCCTGCGGGCCCTCGGGCAGATCGACCTCGTGCAGCACCCTGCCCTCCGAGACGCGTACGCCGCCGGTCGACGGGGCGTCCGCATCCACGGTCCCGGGCTCGGGGGCGGCGGCCGCGGCGATGATGTGGCCCTGTTCGTCCGCACCCGCGCAGATGCGGGACGCCGCACCCCGGCAGACCCTGAAAGGGACTGACCACGGAGGCACACCATGACCGGCGAGCACACCCGCGGGCCGAGCGCGATCGTCCACATGTCCATCGCCGGCGAGCCGACCGCAGCCCAGGTCGTCGCGGACACAGTGGGCCAAACGTTCAAGCTGACCACCGCCCCGGCCCCCGTCACCGCCGGCGACTACGCGGCGCAGTCGCAGACCGCCGACGCGACGCGCACCAGGTGGCAGGTCGACACCTCCGCACCGATCGCAGGGGCCGCCACGCAGCCGGTCGCCCCCGCACCCCAGGGGACCGGCTCCGTGCGCGTGGAGCTCGGCGGAAGGCCGGACGCGGTGGCCAAGGTCGCGAACCTGATCCGCGGGTGTTTCCGGGCCGGGCCGGAGACGGGGTTCTCGCGGGCGTTCGAGGTCTGGCCGGAAGACCGGCTGAAGGACGATGCCGCGGAGTAACGCGCCGAGCCCCCCGTGGCGGGGCTCTTCACGCCCGGCAGGTGGGCCGCGACGGCGTGCCACCGGTCGGCGCAGTCTTCGGTTCACCCCGGCACCCCGTGCAGCCGTCGGGCGCCGGCGTCACCCCGGGCGTCCGGCCCCGGCCGTCCGACCTGGCAGACTGCCCCCACCACGGGAGAGCCGCAGCAGTCGTGCCGTTCGGAGGCGTCTCGCCCAGGGCGGCGATTCCGAACGGCCGACGCGCCCGGAGGCCACCGATGCCCCGCTTCGAGATCACCACGGTTCTCCCCGTGCCCGCGCAGCAGGTGTTCGAGGCGTGCCTCGACGTGGAGGCGCACACCCGGTCGATGGCCGCGTCCTCGGAGCGGGCGGTCGCCGGCACCACCCACGGCCACCTCACCCTCGGCGACACCGTGACATTCCGGGCCCGCCACTTCGGTCTGACCTGGCGGCTCACCGCCCGCATCACGGCCTACGACCCGCCGCGCTCCTTCGTCGACGAGCAGGAACGCGGACCGTTCAACCGATGGCGGCACGCCCACTCCTTCGAGCCCGACGGCACCGGCGGGACCGTCATGACGGACGTCATCGACTTCGCCGCCCCGCTCGGGATCCTCGGCCGCATCGCCGACCGGACGGTCCTCGGCTGGTACATGGCCCGCCTGATCCGCCGCCGCAACGCCTACCTCGCCGACACCCTGCGCTGAGCCGGCCGCGGCGGGTCGGCCGGCATTCGATCGCAGCCCACCCCGCGGCGGCACGGGTCAGGTCGTCACGGTCAACCCGTCACGGGCTCCAGCCGCAGCCGCCGGACCGGCCAGGGTGGTGCCTCGGCCGGTCCGAACCAGAGCCGCACGTCGATCCCGGTGCGGACGGGCAGGCGGGGGTAGTCGTTCTCGGCGTGCTCGGTGCGGTGCAGGGCATGGCGCGGGCCCAGGTGCCGGGCGGCGTACGCGTCGAACGTGGCGGCGTCCGTCGGCTCGCAGATCGCCGCGACCACCTCGCGGGTGCCCGGCTCCGGCCGGAAGCCCGGACCGCGGAGCAGCAGGACGTCGTCGCTGTCGATCATGGTGGCGTTGGCCGCCTCGCGGTGCTCCCGCCAGACCGGGCCGGTGTAGAACGCCTCCAGGGCGCGCCGGCGGTGTGTCATGTCGGGGAACGCGCGCAGCCAGACGAAGCGGTCCGGGTCGTCGAGGTCGCGGAACCGGCCGCCGACGGTGATGCCGACCGCCTGCTGGCCGGTCACGAACTCGCGCTCGAACAGCTCGACCAGCGTCTCCCGGGCGCCGGGATGCAGGATGTACCGGCGGAGTTCGACGATGCTCATGAGCCGACCGATCCGGTGCGGGTGAGGTCCATGATCCAGTTGAGCTCCCAGGTGCGGCCGCCGTCGCCGGAGAACTCCTGCTCCCAGCGGGCGGCGTCCGGGCCGAGGCGGTACCAGGTGAAGTGCACCCGGATCGGGCGGCCGTCGTAGCTGTCCTCGCCGTGGAAGTCGCCGCGGTCGCCCGTGAAGCCGCCGATCACCGGGGGATCCAGCCGGCCGGTCCGGCTGTCCGACCAGTGGATCGACCAGCGGCGCGTCTCGCGGTCGAACAGCCGCAGGGTCACGCCCTGGCGGCCGAGGGTGGGGAAGGTGATCTCGTCGATGTTCCCGGCGCCGCCGAACAGCGGCCGGATCACCGCGTGACCCGGGAACTCCTCCCAGGTGCCGGTGCCCGGGCCGCCGAGCGGGGCGGTGAGCGGGGCGGTGAGGCGCCGATTGGCCACGTTCCATGACCCGTGCAGGAAGTCGAAGTCGTCCATGCGTCGCAGGTTAGGAGCACTTCACTGACATCCACTGTCAGTGGATACTGGCGGGCATGCGCGCGAGTCGGCTGGTCACCCTGCTCCTGCTGCTCCAGAACCGGGGCCGGATGACGGCCCGGCAGCTGGCCGAGGAGCTGGAGGTCTCCGTCCGCACGGTCTACCGGGACGTCGAGGCGCTCGGCGCCGCCGGCATCCCGCTGTACGGCGAGGCCGGGCACGCGGGCGGCTACCGACTGGTCGACGGCTACCGGACCCGCCTCACCGGACTGACCGCGGAGGAGGCGCAGGCCGCGTTCCTCGCCGCCCTCCCCGGCACCGCCGCCGAACTCGGCCTCGGCGAGGCGCTCGCCGCCGCCCAACTCAAGCTGCGGGCCGCCCTTCCGGCGGAGCTGCGCGAGCACGCCGGACGGATCCAGGAACGCTTCCTGCTCGACGCCCCCGGCTGGTACGGCGACGCCGAGCACACGCCCCACCTGGCCGCGGTCGCCGGCGCGGTGTGGGCACGGCTGGCGGTGGTCCTGCGCTACCGGCGGTGGCGGGCACCCGAGGAGATCGAGCGGCGGGTGGAACCCTACGGGCTCGTCCTCAAGGCCGGCCGCTGGTACCTGGTCGCCGGCGGACCGTCCGGAATCCGCACCTACCGGGTCGACCAGATCATCGAACTCCACGCCCTGGGGGAAGAGTTCGCCATCCCCGGCGGGTTCGACCTGGCCGCGCACTGGGACGGCTACCTGGCCGACTTCCGATCCAGGCTGCACACCGGGGAGGCCCTGGTACGGCTCACCCCGGAGGGCGCCCGCCGCATCGGCGTGACACCCGCGGGTGACGGATGGACGGAGACCCGGGTGCCCATCGAATCGATCGACCACGCCCACGGCGAGTTCCTGCGCCTGGGCACCGACATCGAGGTCCTGGCACCGGCCGAACTCCGTGACCGCATCGCCGACACGGTGGCGATCCTGGCGACCCGCTACGCGGGGTGACTGCGTACCTCACGGCCTGGCCTTCTGCGGAGGGCTCACCCTCCCTCGCCCAGGAGCCGCCTGGCCCGGGGCTTCCAGAGCCAGGCCGCGGTGTGGTCGGCGGTTCGTAGGACCAGACGCCAGGCCCGTACCGCGTCGGCGTCCCGTCCTGCGGCGGACAGGGCACGTCCGAAGTCCAGCAGGTCGCGGGCGACGTCCTCGCGGGCCGGCGGCTCCTCCGCGTCGAGCACACCCCTGCCCAGGATCGCCTCGTAGTGCTCGCAGGCGGCGGTCGCCTCGTCCCCGCCGCGCAACAGCGCCAGGCGGGCGTTCCACCGCTGCCGCCACAGCGGATTCTGGGCCTGCTGCACCCAGGGGTCGGTGTCCAGGACGTGCCACTCCTGTTCCGCCAGCTCCAGGTCGCCCTCCAGCACGCCGAGTTCGAAGAGATGGCCGTGGCAGTTCATCCGGAACCGCTCGGCCAGGGAGCCGGGAGGCCGGGGCACGGCCTCGAAGAAGGCAGCCGCCTCGCGCAGTTCACGCTCCAGGTCGGCCGCGCTCAGCCATGTCCCGTGGTACGCGAACACGGCGGCGAGGACCCGTGACGCCCACGCCGACACCTCGTTGCCTCCCTGCTGGGCGGCGCGAACGCTGCGCAGCATCAGTTCGTGGGCCGCTCCGACCTCCCCTCGCAGATAGGCCGCATAGCCGCGGTCGTACAGGGCGGTGGAGCGCTGGGTGGCGGTCGCCGCATCGTTGTCGGCCAGATCCGCCAGCAGGACCTCGGCTTCTCCGACGGCTCCGCTGCGACGCAGCCGGCCCGCCTCGGTGCGCAGGAACTCCACGTGCACATGCGGGCGCCGCGGCCCGGGAACGTGCGCGGAGAGGAAATCCGGGTCGATCGCGGACGCGAGCACCGCGGCGTAGAACTCGTCCGCGTCGTTCCGGTAGGCGAGTGCGGCGTACAGCACGTCGGCCCCCAGGGGTCCGGGAACGTCCTGCGCCTCGGCTCGGGCCGCGTGGGAGGCGACCGCCCGCGCCACTCGGGAGGCCATCTCGGGGTCGACGGCGGTCAGCGCACGGTAGGCCGAGAGGCAGTCGCCGAGCAGGGCGAGCGGCCCCAGCCGGGCGGCCCGGGTGTCGGCGTACCCGGGGTCCTCGACGACGGCTACCAGGGTGCGGGCGCACCGGGCCAGGCCCTGGCCTCCCGAGGCGCCGGTGCTGCCCTCCACCAGGGCCGAGACGAGGTGACCCAGGACATGGGCAAGGGCGTAATCGTCCTCGCAGTCCGTCCAGTTGCCACCATGGCTGTCCAGGATCCGGTCGGCGATGCGCAGGTTGTGAACCATGGGATCAACGAAATACCACCATCGGTCGTCGTCGCCATCGGATTCCGGATCTGTCAGGAACTGAGCGACGGAGGCGTGGATCAGGTGCCATCCACCGTCGTCGGCAGGCTCTCTCACGATGAGCTGGCGGAGCTCGTGCAGCGCCTCCCGTGCCTCGTTGCGACGGGCGGTGAGGCCGGACCAGTAGAGCAACCTCGGCGTCGGCAGCGGAGCGCGGGAGACGCTGAGCGTCGCCAGCAGGGGGTACAGGACCTCACGCCACTGCCGGTCCTCCGCGCGCCGGCGGATCAGCCGGAGCAGCAGCTCGTACAGGCCGTCGAGGTCCCGGGGCAGCGTGTGGAAGTCGGCCAGGTGCCGGAGGGAGGCGGGGTTGTCATCCTCCACGGCGTTGCGGATCGCCCGCACCCAGGAGACGACGAAGAGGAAGTTGCCCTCGGCCCGCCCGGCCGCGGTGTGGACGGCGTGACGCAGGTTCAGCCCGTGGAGGCGCAGTGCGGCGGCGAGTTCCGTGTCCCCGGCGACGGCATCCGCATAGGAACGGACGTCCCTCAGGGCCTCGGTCGCGCCCGGATCGAGTCGGATCTCGTGCAGTCGACCCTCGTGGCGCAACGCGATCGTGCGGAGCTGGGCGTGCGGCCTGCTGGTCACCAGGATGCGGACGTTGTCCGGCAGGGTGGGGCAGTCGGCCAGCCAGTCGGCGACGGTGCGATCCAGGGAGCCGGGCACGTTCAGCTCGTCGAGGGCATCGATGATCACGACGATCCTGGCGTCCGGGTCCAGCTCCAGCAACCTCCGGGCGGGATCGAAGAGCGCCAGCTGCTGCAGCTGCTCCGGGACGATCATCTCGGCATCGGCGACCACCTCGTCGGCGTCGATCCCCGTGACCTCACCCCTGACCCTCTCCACCCGCTGGGTGATCCGCACGGCGACCGTCTTCTTGAAGGGGTTCGCGATCAGCCGCCGGGCACGCAGTGCGACATGGCCGCCGCCCTCGGCCACCTCTCCGATGTGCGTCTCGATCTCGATCAGCGGCTGGGCGTCGGCGAAGAGGTCGGGCCGGAGCGCGGCGAGCTGCCGGCCGAGGGAGGTCAGCAGATCGGTGATGCCACCGCTGCGGTGCCGGGTGCGGCTGTCGACCCGGATGAAGTACCGCGGCGACACGTCGTGCCGCTTGGTCATCCAGGCGGCCAACGCGGACTTGCCCACGCCGGCGGCGCCGGTGACCAGGACGAGACGGCAGGGCGACGGTCCGAAGTGCGCCTCGATCTGCTCCGCCAGCCAGATCCTCCGGATGAACGGCTCATCGAGATACCGGCTGATCAGGGCCGTACTGAACAGGTCAGCCGACACCGGGTCCGCCGGTCCGCCTGCCCGCTGCGGCGGTACGGTCACCCGTCTCTCCTCGTCAGGTGCCAATGTCCTCGGCCCTGACGCCCGTGACCTCGCCGCCCGGCTCGACCCGCTCGCTGTGCACCTTGACCCTGAACTGGCCGCCGCTGATCCGGCCCGCCTCGACCGCCGTGACCTTTCCGGCGATCTCCGCGATGTCGATGAAGGCATCCACCCGGGTGCCGGAGACGTCGCGCTCGCCGGCCTCGGTGGCGAAGGTGATGCGCTGGCCGTAGACCGCCTCGAGTACCTGCCTGAGCTGGCGGACGAGGCGGAGCAGATCGGCGTCGCCGGGCCGGATGGACTCCGGGGCGTCGATGTACGGGAAGAGCTCGGCACGCAGGGCCCGCAGCGCGGGGGCGGCCTCCGCAAGGGCGGCCTCGTCCGGCGACCGGGTGTCGATGGAGCCGGTGAACGCCTCCGGGGGGAGCTGGACGACGCCGCCGGCTGACTCCTCGGCAGAAGCCTCCGCCGCCGCCCGATCGCGCCTGCGCCGGTCGAGGAGCGACCTGGCCTGGTCGAACAGGAACCTCACGCCCTCGCTGAGTGCGCTGGTGCTGAGAACGGCCAGCGGGTCCACGTCCATACCGCCTTCTCCCGGGACAGAGCGCTCACGAACGGTCGCGCCCAACGTAGGTGCGCACAGGGGACGTTACCTGCGTACGGCATGCAGTGGGGTTGATATGCCGAAGCTTCGCGGGGCTGCCGTCGGTGTGGCGGGCTCGGTGATTCGTACCACGGCGTCGGCCGTCGCGGGACGTACCCTGGCCGGGTGATCACTGGTGGGCACGTCGTCATCCACAGCCGTGACGCGGAAGCGGACCGGGCCTTCTTCAGGGATGTGCTGGAGTATCCGCATGTCGACGCGGGAGGCGGCTGGCTGATCTTCAAGCTTCCGCCCACCGAGGTCGCCGTCCACCCGACGGACGGCCCGGAGTCGCAGGAGCTCTACCTGATGTGTGACGACGTGGAGGCGACCGTGACGAGTCTGGCCGCCAGGGGAGTGGAGTTCACACAGCCCGTCACCGACGCGCGCTGGGGACGGCTGACCAGGTTCCGCCTGCCGGGCGGCGGGGAGGTGGGCCTGTACGAGCCCCGCCACGAGCGGGCCACCGACCTCTGACGCACCCGGGCATCGGGGACTCCCGGCCATCACATCGAGGGCGCCTAGAGGCTCACCGGCAGGGCGATGAGGCCGCGGACCAGCCGGGAACGCCTCCAGCGGAGCCGGTCGGCAGGGGCCGCCAGCCGCAGGCCCGGGAAGCGCTCCAGGAGGACGCCCAGCACGATCTCGATCTCCGCGTGGGCCAGCGGAGCGCCGAGGCAGCGGTGGATCCCGTGGCCGAAGGCGAGGTGGCCGGCGGCGTCGGCGCGACGGAGGTCGAGCCGGTCGGGGTGGGGGAACCGCGCGGGGTCGCGGTTGGCCGCGCCCGGGCAGACGAAGACCGGGCTGCCGGCGGGCACCCGGGTGTCGCCGAGTTCCACCTCCTCGGGCGCCCATCGCCACGTGGCGACGCTGACCGGGGCGTCGTAGCGGAGCAGCTCGTCGACGGCGGCCCGGAGGTGATGCGGGTCGGCTCGCAGGTGCTCCAGTTCGGCGGGGTGCCGGAGCAGTGCCAGCACGGCGTTGCCGATCGCCGCGGTGGTGGTCTCGTGGCCGGCGACCAGCAGCAGCACGGCCAGGGACAGCAGCTCGTCCTCGCTGAGCCGGTCCGCGTCGCCGTCGTGGACCGCGATCAGGTCGGAGAGCAGCGCGCCGTCCGGGCGGGCTCGCTTGCCGGTGATCAGCTCCGCCAGGTAGCCGGCCAGGGCGTGGGACGCGGCGTCGATCCGCTGGTGGTCACCGGTGGCGAACAGGTCGGTCGACCAGGAGCGGATCGCGGCCCGGTCGGCGGGCGGTACACCCAGGAGCTGGCAGATCACGGTGACCGGGAGCGGGCCGGCCAGCTCCTCGACGAGGTCGACCTCGTCCCCGGGCTCCCACGAGGCGACCAGCTCCTCGGCGAGCGCACGGATGTAGGGGCGCAGAGCGTCGACCCGGGCCGAGGTGAACGCCTTGGTCACCAGCCGCCGGAGCCGCGTGTGCTCGGGCGGATCGGTGGCGAGCATCGTGTGAGAGACGGCTGGATGCAGGGTCCGGCCGGAAGGCTTGTCGGCGAAGTACGCGCCGGTGTCCTTCGACAGCGCGGCGGTGAACGCCTGCCGTGCCTCCTCGTAGCCGGTGACCACGGTCGCGGTGGTGGGACCCAACGGGACCTGCAGGACGGGAGCGGCGGCGCGCAGAGCGGCGTAGGTGGGGTAGCGGTCGGCGTAGAACGCCGGGTCGGTGAAGGGTGAGGAGGCCATGGTCGATCCCTGTTGCCGTTTCAGGTGCCGTCCGCTGCCGTCCGCCGCCGGGAGGCCGCGGCGGTGCGGACGATGTCGTCGGTCGCGTACTGCTGTGGGACCGAGCGTAGCCGTAGCGCCGAGGGAAGGTCCGGTCCGGTCTCGGTGGTGCCCCGAGACCGGACCCGACCGGCGACGCGGGGTGGGGATCAGTCGGCCTGGGTGGCTGTCAGACCCCACCGGATGGCCGGTGACGAGGTCGTGACGCCGACGCCGAAGGAGCGGCCCTGCTCGCCGTCGAGAACCCTCGATCCCACGCCGGGCGCTCCCGTGGCTGTGCAGTCCACCTGGAAGGTCACCGGGCTGGTGTCCCCGTACTGCGCGGTGAAGGTGACCTCGACGCTGCCGATGCCCTGACACGCGACGGTGAGGGTGAAGGACCGGTCGGGACTCGCTCCGCCGGTCACCGCTCCGCCGTGGCCGACCCACGCCGGGATCCAGATCAGCCCGTCCGGACCCGGATGGGGCAGCACCTCACCCTCCGCCGGACCCCCTGTCGGCTCCCCCTCCGCGACGGCCGGCGCGCCGGCCGTGACGCCGGCGGCGAGGACCGCCGCCACCACGGCCATTCCGATACCCGTCTTCCTCAACCTCATGATCTCCCCCTCGGCACACCGCCACCCACCGAACGTGAGCGGCCGACCACCCGGCCAGTCTCGATCGTCGGGGACACCGGGCGCGTGAGTACGCGTACTCACTTTCTGCCGCGGACGGTCCGCCGCGGCACCCGGTAGCGACACGGTCGAGGGGGTAGCCGTTCCCGGGATGGCGCACGCCCGCGCGCCGACTCCGCCCTTGGGTCCGTATTGTCCGATTCGGGTCCGACTCTTGACTACGTGAGGTGACCGGTGGCTCTGCACAACGCTCAGGAACCCGCGGCCGACCCGGCCGTCGACATCTTCGCCTCGCCGCTCAGTGAGCGCCCGCTGCCCAAGCGCTCCATGCCCGAGCTGCCCTCGCCGCCGCCGGTGGTCTTCCAGCTGCTGCGCAACGAGCTGCTGCTGGACGGCAACGCCGCGCAGAACCTCGCCACCTTCTGCACGACCTGGGCGGACGACGAGGTCCGCCGCCTGATGGACCTGTGCCTGGACAAGAACATCGTGGACAAGGACGAGTACCCGCAGACCGCGGAGATCGAGTCCCGGTGCGTGAACATCCTCGCCGACCTCTGGCACGCGCCCTCCGAGGGCGACGGCAACGCGGTCGGCTGCTCGACCACCGGCTCCAGCGAGGCGGCGATGCTCTGCGGTCTCGCCCTGAAGTGGCGCTGGCGCGACCGCCGACAGGCTGCGGGTCTGTCGACCGACCGGCCGAACCTGGTCTGCGGGCCGGTGCAGGTCTGCTGGGAGAAGTTCGCCCGCTACTTCGACGTCGAGCTGCGCCAGGTCCCGGTCGAGGCCGGTGCGACCGGCCTCCAGCCGCACCAGCTGCGCGACCACGTCGACGAGAACACCATCGGCGTCGTCGCCATCCTCGGCGTCACCTACACCTGCACCTACGAGCCCGTCGCGGAGATCGCCGCCGAGCTCGACCGCATGCAGGCCGAGAGCGGCCTCGACGTCCCCCTGCACATCGACGCGGCCTCCGGCGGGTTCATCGCCCCCTTCCTCCACACCGACCTGGAGTGGGACTTCCGGATTCCCCGCGTCGCCTCGATCAACGCCTCCGGCCACAAGTACGGCATGGCCCCGCTCGGCGTCGGCTGGGCGCTCTGGCGCGACCAGGCGGCCCTGCCGGACGGCCTGGTCTTCCACGTCGACTACCTCGGCGGCGACATGCCCACCCTCGCCCTCAACTTCTCCCGCCCCGGCGGGCAGGTCGTCACCCAGTACTTCATGTTCCTGCGCCTGGGCCGCGAGGGGTACCGGCTGGTCTACCAGGCCTGCGCCGACACCGCCCAGTACCTCGGCCGACAGGTCGCCGACATGGGTCCCTTCACCCTGCTCTACGACGGTGTCGGCGCACTGCCCGCCGTCTCCTGGACGCTCACCGACCCGGACTCCGTCGGCTGGACCCTGTACGACCTCTCCGACCAGCTCCGCATGCGCGGCTGGCAGGTGCCGTCCTACCCCCTGCCCCCCGACCGCCAGGAGACCGTCATCCAGCGTGTCCTGGTCCGCCACGGCATCGACCGGGACGAGATCGAGCTCCTCGCCGAGGACATGCGCAGAGCGATCAAGCACCTCAACGAGGGCCGCCCGCGCGACGCGAGCCGCGTCGGCTTCCACCACTGAACCGGTGCGCTCGGCCGGCTCGGCCGACCCGAGGACGTGGGGGACGCCGCGCTGTTCCTCGCCTCCGACGAGAGCTCCTTCGTGACCGGCGTCGACCTGGTCGTCGTCGGCGGGCGGAGGGTCTGGTGACCGGTCTGGTGACCGCTGCGGCCGGCGCGGGTCAGCCGTGCTCCGCCGAGCCGGAGAGCCGGAGTTTGCGCTGGGCCCGCTGGTAGAACGTGGTGTGGCCGAGTCGGACGACGCGTGCGGCGGCGGGCAGCATGGTCACCTGCACGGTGTCGCCCGGTGCGACGTGGCCGACCAGGAGGCCGTCGGCCTCGACGGCGAGGTCGCCGCTGTGCGGAAGGACCTCCAGTTCGAGTCGCTCGCCGCTGGAGAGGAACACGGAGCGGTTGAACGCGGCGTGCGGAGCCACGGGGGTGATCAGCAGCCCCTCCGCGTTGGGGGAGACGATCGGGCCGCCGGCGGAGAAGCTGTACGCGGTGGAGCCGGTCGGCGTGGCGACGACGACCGCGTCGGCGGTGTAGGCCACGAAGGGCTCGCCCTGGACCTGTACGGCGACCGTCGCGGACCTGTGTCCCGGGCTGCGCAGGAGCACGACGTCATTGAGCGCCGTCTCCTGGGCGGCCCCGAAGCGGGCGTGGAGGCCGGAGCGGGCTTCCACGGTGAAGCGGCGGGCGTCGATGGCATCCAGCGCGGCAGGGAGTTCCGGGATGTCGACCTCGGCGAGGAAGCCCAGGCGTCCGACGTTGACGCCCAGGACCGGCGCGTGGCCCCCGGTCGCGAGCCGCATGGCGCGCAGCATGGTGCCGTCCCCGCCGAGGCTGATCATCAGGTCGGCGCTCGTGGCCATCTCCTCGGCCTCGACCGGAATGGCCTCGCAGCCGATCCTGGCCACCTCCGCCGCCAGCCCCAGGACCTTCGTCCCCCGGGCCCGGCTCCACCCGACCACGGCCTCCACGGTGGGCGCGCAGGTGCGCTCGGGGTGGAGGACCAGCCCCACTGTGCCGATGAATCCCATCCGGGGCACCTCGATGTCGGCCGGGCCGCTGTTGCTCCTTCCAGTCACGCACAGCCCGTCGCCACCTTCAAGGGCACCGCCGGGCGCTCGTGATCACGCCGGGCCGGGTCACCTCCCGTCGGTACGGCCCGCGGGGCGGGGTTCCCGCCGACCGGCAGTCGCACCTGCACCCCCTTGCTCAGAGCGGCGGAGCCGGCAGACGCGGGTCGGTGATCCCACCCGGGCAGGCGAGGCGGGCGACGTCCCAGCCGGCCCGGACGGCTCCGGCCTGGTACGCGCTCTCGTAGAAGGCGAGGACGGCCGCTCTCGGATCGGCCTCGGCGCGGGCCGCGTCGTAGCGCAGGACCGCGAGGTGACACGCGTCGGGACCGTCGTGTACGTCCGGCGCCGCCGGTGCATCCTTCGGAACCGGCGGTACTTCGTTCAGTGGGGACCGGACACTCCCGCCGTGCCGATGCGTCCCGGAACCTGGCTCACACCCGGCGACCTCGACCGGACACCCGCCCCCCGTGCGGCCCAGGCCCCACGGTGACCACTCCCGGTCTGCCCGCAGCGGGCCGAACGCCTCGGGACCCGGCCCGTACAGGTCCGGCGGCTCGGGCGGCGTGCTGATGGGCCGGGTCGATCGTGAAGTCGACGGCGAGCGGTCCGCCGCGTCCGTCAGCTCACCTCGATCTGCCACGAGATCAATCATCGGATCGGCATTACAGTCCTTCCTGTGGCGGATCATCAGGACGAGACCAGGGCGGCCTACGACGGGGTCGTCGAGCTGTACGCGTCGCTGTTCGCGGACCGTCTGGAGCGGCAGCCGTTCGCCCGGGCCATGATCGGCACCTTCGCCGAACTGGTGCGCGAGACGGGCAACCCGCGGGCAGCGGACGTCGGGTGCGGGCCCGGACATCTGACGGCCATGCTGCACGAACTGGGCCTGGACGCCTTCGGACTCGACCTCTCCCCGGGCATGGTCGACCACGCCCGGCGGGCCCATCCGGCGCTGCGCTTCCACGAGGCGCGGATGGAGGCCCTGCCGGTCGAGGACGGCGCGCTCGGCGGCGTACTGGCCCACTACTCGATGATCCACACCCCGCCGGGGGAACTGCCGGAGCTGCTCGCCGAGCAGGCACGCGCCCTGGCACCGGGCGGCCTGCTCCTGGTCTCCTTCTTCGGGACCGACGGACCGGAGCCGGTCCGATTCGACCACAAGGTGACGCCCGCCTACAGCTGGCCGGCGGACCGCCTCGCCGCACTGCTGGCCGACGCCGGGCTCGTTCCCTTCGCCCGGCTGCTCCACGACCCGGCCTCCGAACGGGGCTTCCTCGACGCCCACCTGCTGGCCCGCCGTTCCTAGCTCCGCCCGGCCCCGCGAAGCCGCGCCAGTGGGACTCGGGCGACCTGAGCCGGGAACCAGCAGCAGCCTGAGGCCCGAGCCGGTGGGGGAGGCGGCACCGGAGTTTACGTCGGCGACTGCGCCGATCGCGATGAGCTCTCGGTAGAGGCGGGGCCTTGGGCGGGCCCGGGATGACGCGGCCGAGCCCACCCTGGTCCGGGAAGGCGACACCGGCCGGTGGCCGTCTCCGCCGGGTCCGGGGCGCCGGCCACGGCGGGCGCGGGGTGCTCCGTCGGCACCAGTAGAATCGCCGACCGTGGCGGACACCCAGTACGAAGACCTGTTGCGGCTGGTGCTCACCTCCGGGACGGCCAAGGCCGACCGGACGGGCACCGGTACCCGGAGCGTCTTCGGACACCAGCTCCGGTACGACCTCTCCCGCGGCTTCCCCCTGGTCACCACCAAGAAGGTGCACCTCAAGTCCGTCGTGTGCGAGCTGCTGTGGTTCCTGCGCGGCGACTCGAACACCGGCTGGCTGCGTGAGCAGGGCGTCACCATCTGGGACGAATGGGCCGACGCGAACGGCGACCTGGGCCCGGTCTACGGCGTGCAGTGGCGCAGCTGGCCGAGCCCGGACGGGCGGCACATCGACCAGATCAGCGCGGTCCTCGACACGCTGCGCGCCGACCCGGATTCCCGCCGCATGGTCGTCTCGGCCTGGAACGTCGCCGAGCTGGACAGGATGGCGCTCGCCCCGTGCCACGCCCTCTTCCAGTTCCACGTCGCCGGCGGGAGGCTCTCCTGCCAGCTGTACCAGCGCAGCGCGGATCTGTTCCTCGGGGTCCCGTTCAACATCGCGGGCTACGCCCTGCTCACACACATGGTGGCGCAGCAGGTCGGCCTCGCCCCGGGCGATTTCATCTGGACCGGGGGCGACTGCCACATCTACGACAACCACGTCGAGCAGGTGACCGAACAGCTGGAGCGGGCCCCGTTCGAGTTCCCCACCCTGCAGCTGCGCCGGGCCGCGTCGCTCTTCGCCTACGCCCCGGACGACGTGGCGGTGTCCGGCTACCGGCACCACCCGGCCATCAAGGCCCCGGTCGCGGTATGAACGTCGGCCTGATCTGGGCGCAGACCGTCCACGGCGTGATCGGTGCGGACAACACGATGCCGTGGCGGCTGCCGGAGGACATGGATCACTTCAAGGCGACCACCCTCGGCCATCCGGTGGTGATGGGGCGCAGGACGTGGGATTCGCTTCCACCGCGCTTCCGCCCGCTGCCCGGCCGGCGCAACGTCGTGGTGACCCGCAACCCGCGGTGGGCCGCCGACGGCGCGGAACGCGCCGGGTCCGTGGAGGAGGCCCTGGAGCTCGCCGGCGGGGCACAAGCCGGGACGACGGTCTGGGTGATCGGCGGTGGGCAGATCTACCGGGCGGCCATGCGGTACGCCGTGACGCTGTCGGTGACCGAGATCGACCTGGCGGTGGACGGGGACACCTACGCCCCGGCCCTGGACCCGGGGTGGGAGGTGGCCACGGACGGCGGCTGGCAGTCCTCGGCCTCCGGACTGCGCTTCCGCATCCGCACCCATACCCGTCGCACGTAGCCGGAGCCCCGGGGTCCCCTCCCCAGCCGAGGTGCCGCGCCGTGCCATGCTCGGCCGGTCCGCCGCCGGGACGGCGCGTACCGGCAGGCCCTGGCCCGGGCCCACGCCCGCTGTCGGGGCGACCCGCCCGACGGAGGAACCGCCCTCACCTCAGCGCGACGGCGAGCCCGACGTCCGCTCGGCGTGCAACGGGGGTGAGGAGGTGCTCATGGGGAGCCGAAAAGCCGCGCGGGACGAGGAGTTCCGCCGGTTCGTCGATGCCGTCTGGCCGCGCCTGGTGCGCACGGCGTACCTGCTGGCGGGCGATCGGCACACGGCGGAGGACCTGGCGCAGCAGAGCCTGGAGCGGGCGTACGTCGCCTGGGGGCGGGTCGCGCAGGCGGACGACCCGTACGCGTACGTGCGCCGGATCCTGGTCAACGAGCAGGCCCGGCGCCACCGCCGGAAGGCACCGGAGCGCCTGGTGGACGCGGTGCCCGACCGGGCCGAACCGGCGGGGCCCGAGCGCCTCGACCGGCTGGACGACCGGGCCTCGCTGCTCGCGGCGCTGGCGCAACTGCCGCCACGTCAGCGGCAGTCGGTGGTGCTGCGCTACTGGGAGGACCTCAGCGAGACCCAGGCGGCGGCACTGATGGGTTGCTCGGTGGGAACGGTGAAGAGCCAGGCGTCCAAGGGCCTGGCCAAACTCAGAAACGCTGCCGCCCTGCACGGGCTGGCGGCCACGACAGCGGGAGAGGGGCGCGTCCGATGACGCCGGAGGGTGACGAGGTGGTCCGTGAACTGGCCGGTCTGGGCGCGGAGTTGGAGATCGGCCCGGCGCCGTGCGAGGCGGTGCTGGCCGGTGGTCGGCGCCGGCGCCGGCGTCGTCTGGCCACGGGGGCGGCGGCGGTCGCCGTGGCGGTGGTGGTCGGCGGTGCCGGCGTGGTGGCCGCCGGGGTCGGCCGGGACGGCGGGGGCGCCGCGCTCGGGGTGGCCTCGACGGGCACGGCGGCGGCTCCCACCGGCACCGTCACGACCGGTACCCCCGCGCCCACCGCCTCCCCTGCCCCGTCCCGGGACCCGCTCACACCGATCCGGGTGATGGTCGGCCAGGGCACCTCGGGCGGCAAGGAGTGGAAGGCCTGGGTGGCGCTGTGGCCGGCCGCCGCCCGCGAGCAGGCGGCGCAGCAGGAACGGCTAATGTGGCAGGACCGGCACACGGCGATCCCCCAACTGCCCGAGCCTTCAGGAGATCCGCGCTTCTGGAAGCCCGGCGTGGACCGAGCGAATCGCGTCGAACACGGTCGCCTCCACCACGCTCGCGTCCACCCCGAGGTCCGTCGGCCCGAAGCTCCTGACGTGGGCGATGACGAACCCGCCGCCGTCGAGCAGGCACATGGCCCGCGGTTCCCGTTCGCCTGGAAGAGCTGGCCCTTGATGCTGAAGCCGGTCCGATCGGCCCAGGCCACGAGGTAGTGGCCAGTGGGTCTCCTCGCCCTCCTCGTGTCGGCCCAGCGGCGTCCGGTCGAGGAGGCCGTAGTAGGCCATGGCAGGCTCAAGGCCGCGCGCCGTGGTGACGTACGTCCGGTAGACGCTGCCGTTCGAGAGCGCGTAGGCGCTCAGCCCGGGCCCCTCGGTGACGTACCCGAGCACGTCGGTGCCGCAGGCCTCGGCCATCTGACGCACAGTCGGCGGGATGTCGCTCTCGAGGAACGGCCCCAGTTCCTCCTCGGTGTACTGGAAGCCGAGGTCGCGGTGGAAGTCGCTGCCGACGGTGGAGACCCAGTCGAATCGCCAGCCCATCCGCTCCCGGTAGGCGAGGAGCTTGTCGATCGGCGCCCGCGAGGAGCAGATCAGCGTCACGTCGCGGGCGTTCAGGTGGACCGCGTTGGGGCTGAGGGTGTCCGCGATCGAGGAGCAGACCGGGCATCCGGCCTCGTAGGGCGGCCCGAACATGAAGTGGTAGACGAGCAGCTGCGAGCGCCCGCCGAAGAGGTCCGCGAGCGACCTGGTCCCGCCCGCGGTCTCGAAGCCGTAGTCCTTCTCGACCGGCACCCAGGGAAGCTCCCGCCGATTCCGCGCGAGTTCGTCACTTCGTCGGGTGAGCTTCTTCTCCTCCGCAAGCAGCTCCTCCCGGGCCGCATCGAACTCCTCCTGCGTGCCGATCCTGTGCTCGGGCATGGCCATTGCCTCCTGTAGGGGAGCAGAGCACCGCATCGCGGCGTACGGTCACCCGCAGTGGCAGCCGACAGCGCGTCCCACACCGGCTACCCGTCCGGCCATACCTCCACCGTACGCGCGCGGCGGCGGACCCTCGAGACCAAGCCCGGCCGTCCGTTCACTCGCCCGGTGTCGCGTTCGACAGCGGCAGGCCTTCGAAGAAGGCCACCGCCTCCTCGCGCCAGTACGGGCGCCAGCCCTGGGCCTCGGTGCGGGCCGCATCGGCGCAGCGGCGCATGTCGGAGCGGAGCTTTTCGTCCACGCCCAGCAGCCGGGCCAGCTCGCGGATGTGGTCGACCGTGTCGGCGGGGCAGTGCGGGTCACCGAGCGCGGACTCCACCACGGCCCGCTGCGTCTCGTCCGCGGCGGCGAGCAGGGCGCTCACGGCGTAGCTGCGGCGGCCCGCGCGGAGGTCGGTGCCGGTGGACTTGCCGGTGGAGTCGTCGTCGCCGAACAGGTCGAGGTAGTCGTCGCGAAGCTGGCCTCCGATGCCGACCAGGGTCGCGTACCGGCGCAGCCGCGCGTCGTGACGGGCCAGGTCCTCACCTGCGGCCAGCAGTCCCAGTCGCAGCGGGGCGAGCACGGAGTACCGGGTGGACTTGTACTCGCAGACGGTGTGCAGGAACTCCTCGTCCGGGAGCGGTCGGAAGTCGCGTTCGAGGTCGACGATCTGGCCGGTGACCGTCTCGGCGCCGGCGTCGAGCTGTACCTCCAGCATCGCCTGGCGCAGCTCGGCGGGGACGTCCGCGTCCAGCAGGACCCGCATCGAGAGGAAGGCGGCGAGGTCCCCGGCCAGGACGGCCAGGCCGAGGGCGGTGCGGTCCGCCTCCGGGAAGTCCTGGCGGTAGGCGTAGTAGGTGGAGGGGCCGCCGCGGCGCAGGGGCGTGTCGTCGATGATGTCGTCATGGACGAGCCCGTGGGTCTGGAGCAGTTCGATGCTCAGCGCCGCCTCGGCCAGGCCGGGTACCGGGTCGGTGGTCACCAGTCGGGCGGCCTCGTACAGGAGGGCGACCCGCAGCCGCTTGCCGCCGCGCAGTGAGAGGTCCCGCAGGAGTTCCAGGCAGCGTGGGGTGAAGCGGCTGAGCGGCGGGGTGTCGAGGCGTTCCGGCAGGGCGGCGAAGTAGGCCTCGAAGCGGAGGTCGAACCGGCGCCGGTGTCCGGCGGCTCGTTCGCGGGCCGCTGCCATGATCGTCTCGTTCACGGGGCCCACCTTCTCATCCGCACGGGCACGCCCGCGCCGCCGGGTCGCGGCAGGACCGGGACCGGCAGGAACATGCTCGGCCGGATCCTGATGCGCACCCGCCATCACCTTCGCGCCGAAGCCCGGGGAAGTCACGGTCACTTCGGGTAGCGACCGGGTAGCGACCGGCCGTTCCGAGATCCTCTTTCCCGCGCGCCACATCCGAGGGCCGCATCCCCCGGCCGCACCGGGTGGGATCAGCAGGCGGCGGCGAGCGAGTCGAGGAGGATGCCGAGTCCTTCCCCGGCCTCGTCCTCGGTCAGGGTGAGCGGGGGAGCCATCCGTAGGGTGTGCCCGTAGAGGCCGCCCTTGCCGATGAGCAGGCCGCGTCCCTTCGCGTGTTCCATCACCCTGGCGGCCAGCGGCGGGCTCGGCGCTCCGGTGTCGGGGTCGATCAGGTCGACGGCGAACATCAGGCCCTTGCCCCGGACGTCCCGGGCGATCGGAAGCCCCTCCGCCGCGGTCCGCAGGCCGTCGATCAGTAGGTGGCCGAGCCGGTGTGCGTTGGCCTGGAGGTCGTGGGCGAGGAGGTAGTCGAGGGTGGCCCCGGCAGCCGCCGTCGCGATCGGGTTGCCACCGAAGGTGGAGATGCCGTTGGCCGGAAGCGCGTCCATCAGCGTGCCCTCCGCGACGACACCGCCGATCGCGAAGCCGTTTCCCAGGCCCTTCGCGAAGGTCATGACGTGGGGTGTCACGCCATGGGCCTGGATACCCCAGAAGTGCTCGCCGGTACGGCCCCAGCCCGTCTGCACCTCGTCCGAAATCAGCAGGACCCCGTACCGGTCCAGGATCTCCTGGTATTCCGCGAGGAGTCCGTCCGGTGCGGCCGTGAAGCCTCCGACGCCCTGGACCGGCTCCACGATCAGGCAGGCGACGTCGGTGGCGGCGGTGGCCGTGTCGAGGACGTGCTGCAGATCGTCCACGCAGAAGGCCAGGTACTCCTCGTCCGACAGGCGCGGGAAGCGTGCCCGGTCGGCGCCGTGCAGATAGTGCACGTTGAGGGGCGAGAGCGAGGAGTTCTTCCAGCTCCGGTTGCCCGTGACGGCCGTGGCCGCGTACGAGCGTCCGTGGTAGCTGTTCCGCAGGGCGAGCACCTGGTCGGACCGGCGGGCATGGGTGGCGAGCAGCAGCGCCGTCTCGTTGGCCTCGGTACCGGAGTTGGTGAAGAAGACCTTGGCGTTCGCGATGCCCGACAGCTCCGCGATCCGCTCGGCCAACTCCACCTGGGCGCGGATGAGATACAGCGTCGAGGTGTGCGCGACCCCGGTGCGCAGCTGCCGCTCGACGGCCTCCCGTACCTCAAGCACGTCGTACCCGAGCATGGTGGTGAGGATGCCGCCGAAGAAGTCGAGATAGCTGCGCCCGTCGGAGTCGGTGACGCGGCGCCCCTTGCCACTCACGATCTCGATCGGGTCGTCGTAGTAGAGCGACACCCACCTCGGCATGACCGCGCGGTGGCGGCCGAGCAGGTTCGACATGCGAGGCTCACTCTCTGCGGCAGCAACCGACTCGGCGTCGATCGGCCAGCCCGGGTGCACGGACGGCTTTGCAGGCAAGCTACCCGACCCCCGGTCCGCGGGCCGGTCAATCGGAGGGCGACACGGGCCGCGACTCCACGGGCGCGACCCGCAGCTGCTCTTCCTCGTGGTGCCGGCCTTCCCACCGGCGCGTCGACGACGTCTCGATGGCCTATCAGATCAAGTTCGGGCGCTGGATCCCGCTGTTGAAGCTCTGATCGATCGTCGCCCCGGCCCGCCGCCGCCTTCGTCCGATCCTGCGCTCCGGCCGAGGATGCACGTGATCAAGACGAAGGCCGTGGGGCTACCCGTGCAGGCTCAGGGGCGGCGGCAGCCCTCGCGGCCGGAGGACTGCCCGGTGCCGGGTGAGGGCAGGCAGATGAAGAGGCCGTCGGCCGTGTCCTGGCTGAGGTATCGGCCGACGCATTTGCTGCGGCCGTACTGGGCGCAGAACGCGAGGGCGCTGTCGCCGTCGGAGAAGTTGCCGGTGGTGTAGATCACCCAGTATCCCGGCTGGAGGGATTTCCAGTCGTCGCTGTTGAGGAGCCTGGCGCCGGGGATCTGGCGCTGGGTGGCGAGGAGTTCCGTCTCGCGCGCGGCCTGGTCGGCGGAGTGGGGGATGGTGGAGAGCTGGGCGATCCACAGGCCCGATGCGGATGGTGTCGGCGTGGGGCTGCCGGACGGGGTGACGATGACGGTGGGGCCGGCGGGAGCGGTGCCCGTGGTGCGTACGTCGGGCAGGGTCGAATAGAGGCCGGCTCCGGCGGCGACGAGCGCGACGACGGTGAGGAGCACCCACGTGAGGCGTCGCTTGTGCACGGGAACCGGCCTGCCGGGACGGACCGGTTCGATGGCGGCGCTCGGGACGGGTTGAGGGTCGGTGCCGGACGCGCGCGGAGTCAGGGGTCGGGTCGGCTCACCGTCCCGGGTGAGGGACACCCGGGCGTCCGCGAGCGTGGTGGTCTCCACGGGGGTCGGCAGGTCGTCACGGACGGCCGTGAGCGCTCTGGCGGTCTCGTCGGCGTCCGGCCGGCCGCCCGGGTCCCTGGTGAGCAGGGCGGTGATGACGGGGGCGAGCGGGCCGGCGCGGAGCGGGGGTGGCACGGGGTCGTCGCAGACGGCGACGAGGACCTCCCAGACGGAATCACGCCGCATCGGGTTCCTTCCCTCGACGCACACGTACAGCAGGACACCGAGCGACCAGAGGTCGCTGGCGGTACCGGCCTGGGCGTCGCCGCGCCGGATGAGTTCCGGGGCGATGTACTCGGGGGATCCGATGAGGTCGCCCGTGGCGGTCAGAGTCTGGGAGCCCTGGAGGGCGGCGATGCCGAAGTCGGTGAGAACGGCGCTGCCGTCCGGACGGATGAGCACGTTCGCGGGCTTGACGTCACGGTGCAGGATTCCCGCCGCGTGGGCGGCTCGCAGCGCGGAGAGGACGTCCACGCCGATGCGCGCGGCCCGGAGCGGGGTCAGAGCGCCGGCGCGCAGCAGGGTGTCCAACGGGGTGCCGTCGACGAACTCCATGACCAGCCACGGGTAGGGCTGGTCGTCGACGACCTCGTAGATGGTCACCGCGCCAGGGTGGTTGATCCGGGCCAGGGCCTTGGCCTCGCGCAGTGCGCGCTCGCGCATGAGCGCCGCCCGCTCAGGGTCGTCGTGGCCGCTGGAACGCATCTCCTTGAGCGCCACGTCGCGTTCCAGCGCCGGATCGTGGGCCCGCCAGACGGTGCCCATTCCCCCGGCGCCGAGGCGTTCCCTGAGCTCGAACCGCCCGGCCACGACATCGCCGATGGTCCTGGCGGGTCCGTGCGTCATGCTTGGCCTCTCATCCTTCCCGCACGCAATCGGTCGCCCGCCTGGAAGGCCGAGGGCTTCGGCAGGCGTTGCGCTCGACGAGCGACGGAACCACCGTGAGCCCGCTCCGGCTCGAAGCCGCTGCACCAGGCCGCAAGGTGCCGGTGATGGTGCTCCCGGAGGGTATCCGCGACCGTCGTCGTCGACCGCCGGACACTATCACCGTCGCGATCTTCCGATCCTTCCGACCGTCACCGGGCGGAACCGGCGGCCGAGGGCTCGTTCGGGGTGGTGCCGACGCCGGTCGGCGGTCCGGCCGGTGCCGTCCGTCTGCTCCAGGGAGCTGGGCCGCGGGTTGGCACATGATCAGCGACTACGTCCCGCTTCGCTGCACGCGCCGGTGGGCGCCGGACCCGGACCGGGTCTGGCGCCCACAGGTGTTCGGTCCTCGCCCGCCGGTTCGGCCGGGGGCCGGCCGGCGCGGGATGCGGGCGTGAGCGTGGCCGTCAGTCGGCCAGGTTGACCGGGCGGTAGGCGTGGTAGCCGTCACCGGACTTCAGGCCGTAGGTGTGGGTGGTGTGGCGGGTGCCGACCTTGCCGGCCTGCTCGTACGAGCGGTAGGAGGTGTGCTTGGCGTCCACCCACCCGTCGAAGATGACGACGTGCCGGTGGTTGGGGTCGTTGCTGTTGGCCTTGATGACGAGGTCGCCCTGTCGCAGGGCGGACATCGCGATGGGCTTGGTCCAGCCGTCGTTCTTCAGCGACACCGTGTTCGGGCCCGACTTGGGGAGCTTGAGGGCCATCGAGGCGTAGCCGGAGCAGTCCTGCCGGTAGCCGTCCTTCCAGACCTTCTTCTGGCTGTAGGGCACGCCCCGGCCCCCGTTGTCGGTGAGCCAGGTCTTGGCGCGCCGGATCTCCTCGGCCCGGGTGATCTTCGGGGCGGCGGCCCGAAGGTCGGTGTCCGACCCGGCGTCGACGGTCTCACCGCCGTCGGCATCGGCCACGGCGACCGCGTCGACGACCGGTTCGCTCACTACGGCGGCCGCCGGGGAGCCGGCGGTCAACGCGACGGCGGGCCCGGAGAGGACGAGGGAGCCGAGGACGGCGAGGGAGAGGGCGGTGACGGCCGAACGGCGGATGTGCTTCATGGTGCTGCCTCCTGTGGCATGCGGTGGTGGGAGAGGGGGAGGGAAAGAGTTCTGAGGGCTGCTCAGCCCTGGTGGGCGAGTCGGCGCAGCGCGGCCCGGTCGGCGTGGAAGACGCTGGCGTCGACCCTGCCGGGGGTGCCGGGCACCGACGCGCGGTCGGTGTACTGCCAGAAGTCCCACCCGGTGCCGCCCGGCAGCGGCTGGGGCGGGGTCGTGCCGTAGCGGGCGAGCCAGACCGGGTGACCGCTCAGCTCCCTGGTGCCGCCGAGGCACTCGTCCACGATGTTCCTGCGGGTGTAGACGATCGGGTCGGTCCCGGTGACCTGCCGGACCCGCTGGAGGAAGGCCTTCACCTGCCCGAGCTGGAGCCGGTGGCCCGCCTTCTCGCACTGTTCGAGGTCCAGGACGGGCGGGAGCTCGCCGGGCGCGGTGCCGGAGAAGTGTTCGCGGTGCAGGACGTCGAGGAAGTGGTCGGCCTGCGCGGTGCCGTCCTGATCGGCCGTGAAGTAGTGGTAGCCGGTGTGGATCAGGCCGACCGAGCGCGCGCCGGCGAGGTCCCGGGCGAACCAGCCGTCGGTGAAGCCGGTGCCCTGGGTGGCCTTGAGCATCACGAAGGACTGACCGCTGCCGGCGATCGCCTTCCAGTCGAAGGCCTGGTCCTCCTTCGGCCCGTGGTCGCCGTGGTAGCTGTCGATGCCGCGTACCGCGTAGGCCTCCGGGCCGGCTCCGGCGGCTCCGGCAGGCGCAGCCGGTCCGAGGGCCGCCGCACCCAGGGCGGACACCACGGAGGCCGCGACGGCGGTCACCCCGAGCGCCCGGCGGAACGCGCCGCCGGAGGGCGTGCGACCCGCCGTGCGGTCGGTCGGACCGCCGGACGTACCGGAGGCGGTACGAGCGGCTGCGCTCGGCCGGAGCACGGTGCCGGCGATCGTGCGGAGTCGGAGCTTCACGTCGGTTCTCCTCTACTGGCGGTTCTCGGCTGGTGCGGTTCTCCACTGGTGACGGAGTGTCCGGATCCGACGGTGCGTCGGTCGGCGGTCCGCTGCCTGGTGAGAGCTTGGCCCGGGAGCGGGGCCGCTCGCACCCGTTGCCTGTTGTCGTCCGGTCCGGACCTCTCGACAACCCCTTTGACCTGCCCGTCTCACTCCTCCGAGGGGATCGCCCGACACCGCGTGACCGGGCCTGCGCCGGCTCGTTGACCGATCGGTACCGAACGGAGCGGGGGCTGACGGTGAGTACGGAGGGTGATGTGACGGGCCCGGCGCGGGAACCGGAGCCCGACGCCGCCGGCTTCGGCGCGGTGCTGCGCACGCTGCGCCGGAAGGCCGGGTTGTCGCAGGCGGACCTCGCCGGCCGGGTGCACTACGACAAGAGCCACATCAGCAAGGTGGAGAACGGCGACAAGCCGGCGACCGCCGAATTCGCCCGCGCCTGCGACCGTGCCCTGCGGGCCGGCGGCTCGCTGGTCGAACGGGCGACGCGAGGACAGTGCCCCTACCCGGGGCTCGCCTCCTTCCAGCCCGAGGACGAGCGCTGGTTCCACGGCCGCGACCGGGCCCGCGCCGTGCTGGTCGGCCTGCTCGCCGAGCGGCTGACGGACCGCGGCGGACCGGTGCTGGTCGTCGGACCGTCCGGCGCCGGCAAGTCCTCCCTGCTGCGGGCCGGGCTGGTTCCCGCCCTGCGGCGGGGCGGTCTGGCCGGACTCGGCCCCGCCGCGGCGGCCGTCCTCACCCCGACCGGCCGCCCGCTCCACGCGCTGGCCGGCCTCGCCGACGGCCCCGACCCGGTCTGGATCGTCGACCAGGCCGAGGAACTGTTCACCCTCTGCGCCGATCCCGGGGAACGGCGGGCGTTCCTGGACACGCTCTGCCGGGAGGCCGGCCCGGACGGCGGCAGGCTGGTGGTCCTGGGCGTCCGCGCGGACCTCTACGGGCACTGCCTGGCCCACGACGGCCTGCTGCGGGCGGTCCGGCGCGGCCAGTTGGCGCTCGGCCCGATGAGCGCCGCCGAGGTGGCCGAGGCGATCACCGGGCCGGCCCGGACCGCCCGGCTGGAACTCGAACCCGGCCTGCTGGAGCTGATGTCCACCGACCTCGGCCTGGAGGGCGCCGGCTCCGGGGGCGGCTACGACCCGGGCGCCCTGCCCTTGCTCGCCCACACCCTGCGTGCGGTCTGGCAGCAGCGCTCCGGCCGCTCGCTGACACTGGCCGGCTACCGGGCCATCGGCGGACTGCACGGGTCGGTCGCCGCGACGGCCGAGCGGGCCTGGGCCCGGCTGGACGACGACGAGGCGCGCGCCACCGCCCGCCGGGTTCTGCTCCGGCTGGTCCACCTCGGGCCGGACGGCCGGGCCTCACGCCGCCGGGTCGAGCGCGCCGCCCTGGCCGGTACCGGCCTGCCCGCGACCGGCGACGGGCCACCGGCCCCGCAGCCCGCACCTCTGCACCCGGCAGCCCCGCATCCGGCCGTCCCGCACCCGCCTGTCCCGCACCCGCCGGACGACCGCCTGCTCGGCCACGTCCTGGACTCCTTCGCCGCGGACCGGCTGCTGACCATCGACGAGAACGGCGTGAGCCTCTCCCACGAGGCGCTGCTGCGCGCCTGGCCGCGCCTGCGCGGCTGGGTCGAGGAGGGCCGGGCCGGCCTGCGCCTGCACCAGCAGCTGGCCCAGGACGCCGAACACTGGGCGGCGGCGGGCCGCGAGGCCGCGCTGCTCTACCGGGGCAGCCGGCTGGAGCTGGCCGGGCAGTGGGCGGCCCAGCCCGCCGGCGAGGACCTGCTCACGCCGGTCGAGCGGGAGTTCCTGGCAGCCGCCACGGCCCGGGCCGAGCACGAGCGCGCGGCCGAGCGGCGCCGGGTGCGGACGCTGCGTCAGCTGGTCACGGGGCTGGCCCTGCTGCTGGTCTCGGCCCTGCTGGCGGCCGGGTTCGCCTGGCAGCAGCGGGACCGCGCGACCACGGCGAACCGCACCAACCTCACCCGCGCGCTGCTCGCCGAGGCACAGCGCAACGCGGCCCAGGACCCGTACGCGGCGATGCTCGCGGCGGTCGAGGCCCGTCGCGCCGCCCGCTCCGGGGCGGCGGACCTGCGGCATCCGGCCGAGGACGCGGTGCTGAGCACCCAGTCGCAGTCCCTGAAAGGGAGGATCCCGGGCTTCCCCTGGGGCGTCAACGCGCTCGCCCTCAGCCCCGACGGCCGGCTGGTGGCCACCGGCGACTCCCAGGGCCGGGTGGCGCTCTGGGACGCGCACACCACGGCGCTGGTCGCCGAGTTGCAGGGCCACGGCCTGGGAAAGCCCGTCCAGGACGTGAAGTTCAGCCCCGACGGATCCGTGCTCGCCGCCGCGATCACCCGCGAGCCGAGCCGGCGCCTCGTGCTCTGGCGGGTCGCCGACCGGCAGGAACTGCCGTCCCCGGTGATGCCGCCCAGCACCACCGCGAAGACCACGGTGGCCAAGCGGCTGGCCTTCAGCCGGGACGGTGCGCTGCTGGCCGCGGGCAGCAGCGACGACGACCTGCCGGGCCGGGTCTGGGTGTGGCGCACGGACGCCGGTGCGGCGCCGCCCGTCCGGACGCTGACCGGGCACACCGGGATCATCCAGGGACTGGGCTTCGGCCCCGGTCACCTGCTGGCCTCGGCGGCCACCGAGGGCACGATCCTGGTGCGCGACCTCGACGCGCCGCCGACCGGGGACGGCCAGGAGGCGCCGGCGGTGTTCACCGGACAGCTGAGCGACCCGCGCTCGCTGGCCTTCGCGGCGGACGGCCGGCTGCTGGCGGTCGGCAGCGAACGCGGCGGCATCCGGCTCTGGCGCCCGCCGGCCGGCGTCCCCGCGTCGCAAGCGCCCGGCGCCACGCCGTCGGGCACGGCCGTCCCCGTGTCGTCGGGCACCGCCGCGTCGACGGGCACCGCCGTTCCCGTTCGGGCTTCCGAGCCCGCACCCGCAGGACCGTCCTCGGCCCGGGAGTGGTCCTCCACCGACCTGATGCCCGCCCACCTCGGCTCCGTCAACGCCCTGGCCCTCACCCCGGACGGCACCACCCTGCTCTCGGCCGGCGCCGACCAGGTCACCCGGGTCTGGGACCTGCCCACCGGCCGGGTCACGGCGGAGCTCCGCGGCCACCCGACCTTCGTCCTCGGCGTCGCGGTCGGCGGCGACAACCGGACGGTCGTCACCTCCGCCGGCATCAGCTCCCCGCCCGGCGACGTCCTGCTCTGGGACCTGCGCCGCGGCACCGACCTGGCCCCCGGCCCGGACCGCCCCCGGGTGACGGCGGTCGCCGCGGCCACCGACCGGGCGGCGGTGGGCACCGCCGACGGCCGGATCGCCCTCTGGGACGTCGGCGGCGCCACACCGCGCCGGGTCGCGGTCACCCCGGCGACCGGACGACCCGTCACCGGCCTGGCCTTCGACCGCGGCGGCCGTACCCTGGCGTCCGCCTTCGAAGACGGCACCGTCCGGCTCACCCGTGCCGGTGACGGCGCGCAGTCGGCCGCCGTCGACGTGGGCGCCGAGCCGACGGCGGTGGCGCTCAGCCCGGACGGGACGGTCCTCGCGGTGGGGACGGAGGACGGGCGGCTGCTCACCGGCGCCCCCGACGGCTCACCCCTGCGGGCCCGGCCACACACCGCCATCGGCCCGGTGCACGCCCTGGCGTTCCTCGGCGACGGCGCCGACCTGGCCTTCGTGTGCGAGTCACAGACGGTCCACCTGCTCACCGTCGCGGACCCGTCCGCGGAGGCCCGGCCGAGTGGCACGATGAAACACCAGGACCACATCCGCCACCTGGCCGTCAGCCCGGACGGCCGGTTCCTCGCCACGGCCGGCAACGACCGCCTCGTCCTGGTCTGGGACGTCCGCACCGGCAAGCGGCTGGACGGCGCTCCCGGCGCCGCCGCCGGCTCCGAAGGCGCCGCCCGCACCGTCGGCGTCGACACCGTCCGGGCCCTCGCCTTCGCCCCGGACGGTCGCACCGTCGCGGACGTCGGCCGACAGGGCCTGCTGCGCCGGTGGGACCTCACCGCCGCCGCGCCGGTCGCCACCCTGACCGGTCCGGGCCAGGCGCTCAACGGTCTGGCGTTCCTGCCCGACGGCCGCGTCCTGGTGGCCGGCGACAACGGTGCCGCGCCGCTGTGGAGCCTCGACCCGGACACGGCCGCCCGCGAGGCCTGCACCGTGCTGCGCCCGCCCGTCCCACGGCGCGACTGGCTGCGTCTGGCCCCCGGCAGCCCTTACCGTCCCACCTGCCCCTGACGCCCCGGAGCCTCCGCACCCCCGGGTCGAGTTGGCCCGGGCCACGGGGGCGGGAAACGCTGTGGACCGACCGGGCGGGCTGGGAACAGATCCACGTGCCGTGCCCGCGCCGGCCGGGCCCCGGCCGGGATCAGGGGCCGGACGACACCCAGATCTTCAGGGTGGCGCCGGGGTCGACGTGCGCACCGCCGGACGGCTCCTGCCGGACGATCTGGCCGCCGGACCGGATGCCGTCCGCGACCGCGTGCTCCTCGAGCTTGAGACCGGCGATCTCCGCGCACGAGCGGGCATTCTCGACGGTCATGAACTCCAGCCTGGGCGCCTGGGGCCGGTCGCTGGTCGTGTAGAAGTCGCAGCCGGACAGGGCGCCCACCGCTCTCGGGTCCCCGCCGGAGGAGATCCACACCGTGACCGTGTCACCCCGGGCGACGTTCCCCTCGGCCGGCTCCTGCTTGGCCACCTGACCGGCCGGCACCAGCGCGTCCTGGACGGTTCCCGCCTCCCTCAGGGTCACCCGGGCGATGTCCGCGCAGAGCCGGGTCTCGGCCACGGTCCTGCCCTTGAGCCAGGGCACCGGGATCCTGCCGTGCTGCTCCTCGAGCTCGCAGGTGGCGAGATCGCCCTTGGCGCGGGGGTCGCCGCCCGTCGACACCCAGACGGTGACGGTGCCGCCCCGGCCGACCGACTGCGTGGTCGAGGGTTCCTGCCGGGTGACGGTGTCCTTGTCGTACTTGGTGCCGGTGGTGGTCTTCTGATCGATCCTCAGCCCGGCGATCTCGGCACACGTCCTGGCCTCGTCCGCCGACATGCCGGTGAACGAGGGCGGGTTGAGGTGGCCGTTCGAGACGTCGGGGTCGCACCAGAGGTAGGGGCCGGTGGCCCGTGGATCCGGCGTGTGCGAGGCGTGACCGACGCCCCCGAAGAGGTAGGGCGCGCCGAAGCCGGCCCCCGCGATCAGCAGCACGATGACGGAGAAGGCCAGTCCGGTGAAGATCCTCAGGTTGCGGACGGTCCGCCGGGCGTCGGCCGATCGTGGGTGGGTGCCGAGACGGACGGTCGTCGTGAACGTCCGGCCGTCACCCCGGCCGTCGTCGCCGGGCGTGCCGGTGCGCATCGTGATCCGTTCGGCAGGATCGCCGTCGACGGTGAAGCTCTCCCGGCCGACGGTGGAGGTGCCGCCGCCGGCGGTCGTCCCGGTGGTGGCGTCCGGGGCCTCGGCGTGGCCCGGGTCGGCCCCGCCGTCGGCCGGGACGGTCCCGGCGGTGACGGTGGGGGCGTCGTGGACGGGGGTGACGACGGTCGGAGTGGGTTCGGCGAGCGGTTCGCCCGCGGCGATGCGACGGAGCTCCTCGGCCATGGACCCGGCACTCGGGTACCGCTCGGCGGGGTCCTTGCGCAGCGCCCTGGCCACGACGGCGTCCACGGCCGGGGGCAGCGAGGGGTCGAGCGAGGACGGCGCCGGCGGGGGCTGCTGGACGTGCTGGTAGAGCACGCTCATGGTGCTCTCGCCGTCGAAGGGCAGGCTCCCGGTGAGGAGTTCGAAGAGCATGCAGCCGACCGAGTAGAGGTCGGAACGCGCGTCCGCGGGCCGGCCCAGGGCCTGCTCGGGGGAGAGGTACTGCGGCGTGCCGAGCACGGTACCGGTCCGGGTCATCGCGGTGGCGTCGGACTGCAGCGCCCGCGCGATGCCGAAGTCCATGACCTTGACGGTGCCGTCGGCGGTGAACATCACGTTGGCCGGCTTGATGTCCCGGTGGACCAGCCCGCGCCGGTGACTGCACTCGAGCGCGTCCAGGACCGACGCCGTCACGCTCAGTGCCAGATCCAGGGGGAGCGCGGAAGCGGGCGCGGGTGCGGTGCGGTCCCGGACCAGCTCGCGCAGGGACCGCCCCTCGACGTACTCCATCACGATGAACTGCACCGTGCCGTCGGCGCCGTCGTCCTCGCCGCTGTCGTGGACGGCCACGATGTTGGGGTGGTTGAGCGCCGCCACCGCCTGGGCCTCACGGCGGAATCGCGCACGGAACGACGGGTCGCGTGCCAGGTCGGCGTGGAGGGTCTTCACCGCGACCGTACGGCCCAGTACCGTGTCGCGGGCGCGGTACACGGAGGCCATACCGCCCGCACCCAGCGGGGCCTCCAGGACGTAGCGGCCCTTGCCGACCGACCGGATCGGCTCGACTGCGTGCACCTTCTCGGTTCCCCTCGACGCTCGATCGCCTCCGCGTGCACGCCTCGCGCTCGTGGGTGGCGCGCGCCGGAGCTACCTCACCCGGGCATCTCACCCCACGGAGGCACGGCACATGACAGGCGACGGTACCGGTGAACCCGCCACGGAGTCGAATGCGTAAGCGATCCGCGACCCCTGACAGGCGCTCATGTTCCTGGGAGCAGTGGCACTGCACCGCTCCCACGAACGGCACCCCCTCCGAGAGGAGCGATCACCGCATGACCTCGCCCCGGAGCGCGGGACACGACTACGACGTCGTCGTCAGCGGAGCCAGCCTCGCCGGCAGCGCCGCGGCGATCCTGCTCGAACGCCGCTCGGACCCCGAAGCGTACAAGGACGACATCCTCGGCGCGATCCGGGTGGTCGCCGCCGGCGACGGGCTGATCGCGCCCAGCGTCACCCGCCGGCTGATCGCCACCTTCGCCGGGCAGCGCGCCCGCGCGGCCGTTCCGCTGCCGGCCGCTGCCCGCTCGCCGCGGCTCGGCGCCATCACCGACCGCGAGCGGGAGATCCTCGCCCTGGTCGGCCGAGGCCTGACCAACACCGAGATCGCCGAGCAGCTGGTCCTCAGCATCGCCACCGTCAAGACCTACGTCACCCGGCTGCTGGCCAAGCTGGACGCCCGCGACCGGGTGCAACTGGTCATCCTCGCCTACGAGTCCGGCCTGGTCGGCGCAGCCCCGTGAACCGGGGTGCGGCCGCTCGGTGCCGGACGGCCGCCCCGCCGCACCTCGCGATGTCCGTCTGCGAGGGGCGCGCCGGTTACAGCAGCCGTACCTCAGCCTCGGGGAGTTCGGCCCACCCGTGGTGGTCACGGCGGGTGACAGAGGATGAAAGGCCGTGGCCTCGATGCCGCCGCCCGTGGGGCGCCACACGCCGGCGACCTGACCGTCCACCAGCAGGGTGGGGCAGGACGTCCCCGTTGAGCCGGATCACCAGCGGGCGGTAGGCCGGGGGTATCACACGGCTCCGGTCGGCGCAGGCCAGCAGAACGCTGTCCCACATGGCCATGAGCCGCGGGGGAGCGGGGGTGTCGGCGGACGGCCGGGAGGCGCCCGGGAGGTCGAACAGCGGGACACCGTCCGGCCCCTGGAACCGTTCGACGGCGCCGTCCAGCGCCCGGAGCGCCGCGCGGACGTGCGCCCGTTGCACCAGAGCGAATTGCGCCGCGTCCGCGACCGAAGCAGGCCCGAACCCCGCCAGATAGCGCAGGATCAGGACCCGAAGGGCCCGGTACTCCCCGTCCTCCGGCACCGGCCCGGTTCCGGCGGCGACGAAGGACGGCTGCGGGCCGAACGACCACGGCGCATCCGTCGGGACATGGTGCAGCGGCGCATACGCCTTCAGCCCCCACCACGCCCCGTCCCTCTTCTCGGCGCCGACACGCTTCTCGGCCCACGCCTGCATCTCCGCCGAGGTTCGCGGTTCACCGGCGAAGGCCAGCAGCTTCGGCACCAACGCGTCCGCGTCCGCAGGCGTCAGTCCGGCGGCGGCGAAACGGGAGCCGAGCCGGGAGGCGTACAGCAACGGCTGGACGGCCGCGCGGAAGACCGGATAGTCCTCGGCGTGCACGGCGTGCAGGGTGATCCGCATCAGGGTCGCCTTGGCCACCGACCGCCCAGTGAAGGCCGCGTCGAGCTCGGCCGGAGCGAAACCGGCGAGCCGGTTCCACAGGGCGACGTACGGCGAGGCCGGGTGCTGCGCCTGGAGCGCGACCACCAGCCGCATCCCGTCGGCCACGGTCAACGGCTCGCGCTTAGCAGAAGTTGACGGCTGAGGGTCGCCCGAGAGCAGGAGACTAGCCAGGCCGTGGCGGCTCGCCGGGAGGGCGCGGCGGACCTCGCGCCGGGACCTCCGTCCGGCGCGAAGCCGTCCGGGAGGCCTACCGTGGGAGGCGTGAGCGCCCACGGCGGCTGGACGGTCGCCACCGATCCGGGCCTGGTGGTGCAGCGCACCTGCGAGCACCTCGACCAGGCCGGGGAGTTCCCGCTGCCCGCCGTGCGGGAGTGCGAGGACTGCCGTGCTGCCGGGACGGGGTGGGTGCACCTGCGCCAGTGCCTCGTCTGCGGGCACGTGGCCTGCTGCGACAGCTCCCCGAAGCGGCACGCGTACGCCCACGCGCAGGCCCACGGCGGTCACGACCTCGCCAGGTCGATCGAACGCGGCGAGGAGTGGGCGTGGTGCTATGCGGACGACCTCTTCCTCCGCCCGGCACGCTGACCCGGCCGGACCGCTCCCGGGTCAGCCGCCCGGACCGCTGCCGGGTCGGCCGGCCGGGGGCCGGTCCGCGGCCCGCGTGACGGCGAGGATCGCCATGTCGTCGTCCCGGGATCCGCCGGTCCACCGCTCCACGTCCCGCACCACGGCGTCGATGAGCTGCTGCGGCCCCTCGAACGGTCCGAGCGGAGCCAGCCGGGTTACCGGGTCGTAGAACGTCCCGGCGGCGTTGCGGGCCTCCGTCACCCCGTCGGTGACCAGGAGCAGCGAGGTGCCGGGCGGGAACGGCCGGACCTCCGCCATGGCGCGGCTCCCGCCCAGGTCGCTCAGGTCGCCCAGGCCGAGCGGCAGCCCCGGATCCGCGGCGTCGAGCAGCCTGACACCCCCACCCGCTCCGTCCAGCAGGTACGGCCCGGGGTGGCCGCGGTTGAGCGTGCGCAGCACGTCCTGATCCGGCGGGAACTCGACGAGCAGCGCAGTGACGAAGCCCTCCATCCGCACCTCCTCCTCCCGGTCGGTGCTCTCCCGCGCCAGCGCCTGTTCCAGGCCCTCGGCGAGCGCGGGGAGATCCTCGGCCCGGTGGGCGTTCTCACGGAAGGCGCCCAGGAGCACGGACACCACGGATACCGCCTGGAGGCCCTTGCCGCGGACGTCCGCGATCAGCATCCGGACCCCGAGGGAGGTCCGGACGACCGCGTAGGCGTCGCCGCCGATCAGCGCCTCCGTCTGGGCGGCGCGGTAGCAGGCGGCGATCGACAGCTGCCCGAGCCGCTCGGGCGGAGCCGGGAGGACGGCCTGCTGGGCCGCCTCGGCCACTGATCGGACCGTGGCGAGCGTGCGCCCGTGGCGGGCGATGACCCGGTTGACCCAGACACCGAGCAGGGCCGCGAACAGGGTGTTCGCCAGCTCCAGGTAGCCGGCACGTGTCCCGATCGAGTCGTCACGGGCCGTCAGGACGAGGACGCCCGCCACGCTCGCCGCACCCACCGCCAGGGTCTCGCGCAGGGAGAACAGCGACCCGGCGAGCACGGACGCGGCCGCCAGCATCGGATCGCCCCAGTAGTCGGCCGGTTCGAGCGAATCCCAGACGAGCCCTCCGACGATCAGCAGCCAGGGCGCGAGGCGCACGTACCGTGGCCACGGGGAGGACATCGGTGTCATGGGCGGCCCTGCCTGGCGTCCGGAGTCGGTTCCGCCGATCCTAGCGACGGCCGCCGCGCGGTCGGCGCAGGCACGAGGCGGGCCGACGATCCCCCCGGAGCCGCCGAGCGCGACCCGGTGACCGCACCCCGCCCGCGCCGACCGGGAGCCGGGCCCTCCGCCTCCTCGTGAACTCCTCAGCCGGGAAGGACCGGTGACGGGATCGCTGCGAGCGGGCAGCGTTCCTCGATCTGCCTCGACACCGGAAACGCGACACCTGGCCGGGTTGGCCGAGCACCTGCCCGACGTCCGAGCGCTCTAGGAGGACGGCTCACTCGGTCGACTCCTGGCCGATGAGGAGGTCGAGCAGGCCGGCGGGGGCGTTGTCACCGAAGATCAGCTGGTGATTCCTGTCGGATTCGGCGGCGAACCGGGCGCTGCGGGGGAAAAGGGCCTGCTCGTACTCCGCAAGGGCGGCTTCGACGTCGTCGGGATGTGCGGCGATGGCTTTGCCGAGTTCGGCGCCGTCGAACATGGCGAGGTTGGCGCCCTCCCCGGCGAACGGTGACATGAGGTGGGCGGCGTCGCCCAGCGGCGTCACTCCGGGAACACGGTCCCAGCGGTGGCCGATCGGCAGGGCGCTGATCGGGCGCGGGGCGAGGGCTGTTTCCCCGTCAGTGATGAGGGCGGTGAGTTCAGGCGCCCATCCGGTGAATTCCGCCGCGACCTGGGTCGCCGCCGTTTCGGGGCTGGCGACGATGGCGGCGATCCAGTCCTGGGGCTTGTTGAGCGCGACGTAGGTGTGAAGAACGGCGTCGGCCTCTCGGTGGCCAAGGATCCCCTTGCCGGCTGTGACGGCGAACAGGGAACCGTCGCCGGTGGCCTTGGCCGCCGCGGGGTGGCGCCGGTCGGCGTCGTACAGGTAGGTCTCGATGAACGACGTGCCGACGTACTCGGGCTTCGCGTCGGAGAGCAGCGGCCGGATCCGCGACCAGGCGCCGTCCGGGGCAGCGTCACCTGGCGGATCATCGGGGAACTCCGCACCCCCGACGCCGGCCTCCGCGCGCCGAACCCCCCGACGCAGCGCGATGTTGACGAGGGGAGGCCACGGGGCGCCGTCCGGCGCCGAATCGCCGGCCCTGACGTCGCTGTCGTACCCGTTCCGGACGTGGGCCCGCCCGGGGCCGGTGCACCGGGTGCGGATCAGCGGGCGATCGAGATCGCGAAGGGTGTGAATCCGCTGGAGCGGATGACGAGCGGGACGAAGAGGATCGCGGCCTCCGTGGCGCTGGCGGTCTGGATCCCGCCGAGGTCGGTGATCCACTCCTTGTGCCAGCCGAGGTCGGTGAGCAGGTCGCGGACGGTCTGCTTGGCTTGGGGGTCCTCGCCGGAGAGGAACGCGGTCGGTGGCTGGGAGAGCATGGCCGGTGCGGTCATCACCGGGAAGAGCATGGTGTTGAGGGTCTTGACGACGCGGGTTTCGGGGAGCGCTTCCTGAAGTTGCTCGGCGAGGCTCGATCCGGGGTAGAGCAGGGCGGCGGGCAGTCCGTCCGGTCCGTCCGTGGTGGCGTTGGAGACGTCGACGAGGATCTTGCCGCGCAGTTCCTCGCGCAGGGCGGCGAGCCGGTCCAGCGAGCCGTCGCCCGGGGTGGCGTTGATGACGATCCGGGCTGCGCGGGCGGCGTCGGCGGCGGCGCCCGGAGTGCGGTCCGCCACGGTCACCTCATGCCCTGCCCGGGTGAGGGCTGTGGCCAGGTTGCCGCCGACGCGGCCGTTTCCGAGAACGGCGATCGTGGTCATGGTGATGGTGTCCTTTCGTGGGTGCGGTTGTGGTGCGCGGTCAGCGGGAGAGGGTGGCGACGGCCTGGGCGTGGATACCGGGCGCGGCCGCCAGGAGGCTCTCGCTCTGCGGGGTCCAGGGGCGGCCCTCGGCGTCGGAGATCCGTCCGCCGGCCTCGGTGGCGAGCAGTGCTCCGGGGAGCAGGTCCGCGCGGGCGCCGGCGAACTGCCAGAAGGCGTCGATCCGGCCGGCGGCCACGTTCAGCAGGTGCAGGGTCGCGGGCACGGCGGTGCGGACGACGAGCGCGTCGAAGAGCATCGCGGTGATCGAGGAGCCGACGCGTCGCACGACCTTCTCGTCCTCGTCGGGCCGGGCCTGGCTGGTGGCCACGATGCTCAGGCCGAGGTCCGTAGTGGGGGAGACGGTGAGCGGCCGGCCGTCGAGGTGGGCGCCCGCGCCGGTGAGCGCGGTGTAGGTCTCGCCGGTCAGCGGCAGGTGGACCGCGGTGAGCACCGGCTGGTTGTCGCGCACGAGGGTGGCGGTCACCGCCCACTCGGGCAGGGCGTGGAGGTGGTTGACGTTGCCTTCGGCCGGATCCACGACCCACCATTCGCCGGGCGGCAGCGCCCCGCCGTCCAGCTCGTCCTCCACCCAGCCGGCGTCCGGGCGCAGGCTCGTGAGTCGGGGGCGCAGGATGTCGAGGGCCGTGTCGTCGTTGGCGGCGAGCGCGCGCATCAGCTCTTCGCGGTTCCGGTAGCGGACCACCTCGCCGAAGCGCTCGCGCAGCGCAGAACCCGCCTCACGCACGGCGGCCGCGGTCTGGTCGAGCACGTCGGCGTCGGAGGCGGCGACGTCAGTGGTCTGAAGCGTTTCGGACATGTGGTACTCCCGTCTGAGGAGGGGTGCTGAGGCCGGTCGAGGGCCGAACTGCGCGCTACTTCCTGCGCTTTCGCCTCAACGGTAGATAGCCCCGTCATTAACTTCAAGTGCATGTCAAGTACGGCTAGGATGACTTGCATGCAATTGGACTTGAACCTGCTCGCCGCGCTCGACGCGCTGCTGGAGGAGGGCAGTGTGGCCGGGGCGGCCGCGCGCCTGCATGTCACCGCCCCCGCGATGAGCCGGAGTCTGGGCCGAATCCGGCGCACGACCGGGGACCAGATCCTGGTGCGCACCGGCCGCACGATGACCCCGACGCCGTATGCGATCGCCGTCCGGGAACAGGTGCACGCGCTGCTGCACCAGGTCCGGGAGGTACTGGCACCGAGCCGTGAACTCGATCTGGCAACGCTGGAGCGCACCTTCACACTCCGCTGGCACGATTCCCTGGTCGCCTTGAGCGGCCCCGCACTGCTCGCGGCCGTGCGCGAACAGGCGCCGGGCGTGCGATTGCGCTTCGTCGCGGAATCGAGCGTCGACACCCCCGAGTTGCGGCGCGGCGAGGTCGACCTGGAGGCGAACGCCAACCGTCCGAGCGCACCGGACATCCGTGCCGAGAAGGTGGGTGAGACCCGCCTCGTCATCGTCGTGAGGCACGGGCACCCCCTCACCCGTGGCAGGACCGTCACCGCGGAGCGGTACGCCGCCGCTGAGCACGTCACCGCCTCGCGACGTGGGAACCTCAGCAACGCCCTCGACGACGCCCTCGCACAACTCGGCCTCACCCGCCGCGTGGTGGCCACCGCGCCCACGGAAGCGGCAGCGCTGGAGTTCGCACGCGGTTCCGATCTGCTGATCACCGTCCCCGAAGCCACCACGCGGTCCGCAGTCGCCGACCTCGGCCTGGTCGTGCTCCCCCTCCCTCTCGAACTGCCGTCGGCGCCGGTATACCTGTCGTGGCATCAGCGCTACGACACCGACCACGCCCACGCCTGGCTGCGCGGTCTGGCGCGAACCGCGCTGGCCGTGTGCGGAGCGTCGTAGTCGGCGTCGTCCGGCCGCTTCGGGGCCGTGGCCGGCCGGAACGGACGGACATCACTATCGACAGCGAGGAACGGCCGTCGAGTTATTTCAGATTCTGCGAGTCATGGCCGAGATGTCCTTCTACCGGCCGTCGTGGCTGCGCTCGGCGTCGTGCGCGGCGGTACGGACCGGGGCTTCGGGCCGGACCGGCACCGTCCATACGGCGATCACGGCTGCCACGCCGGCGATGGCCGCAAGAACGGCGAACAGGCCCGGGTAGCCGCCGAGGGCGGGGGCGAGGGAGGCGGCGGCCCATGGTGCGACGGCGCCCGCGATCGTGGCGGGGGCGGCGAGGAGGCCGCTGAGGCGGCCGTACGCGGCGGTGCCCCAGCGGTCGGTGACGGCGGTGGCCTGCAGGAGGGTGAGGTTGCCGCGGACGGTTCCGGCGAGGACCACGAGCGTGACAAGGAGCGGGACGGGCCCGGGGACTGCCGCGAGCAGGGCGGTGGTCGCGGCGCCGGCCGCGACCAGTGCGACGGTTCGCTGTGCGACGCCGGCCCGGCGCGCCACGGAGGCGTAGAGGGTTCGGCCGAGGGTCTGCCCGAGACCGCCGAGGCCGAGCGCCCAGGCGGCGGCGGACGGGCCGGCTCCACGGCCGGTCAGGAGCGCGACGGTGCTGAAGACCACCGCGTACATCGCGAAGCCGGACAGGGTGAACGTCGCGGCGAGCAGACGGAACGGCCGTGTTCGCACGGGGTTGTTCGAATCGGCTGTCGTCCGGCCTGCGTCCGGGTGCCCTGCGGGCGGCCAGGGGTGACGGAGGGCCAGGAGGTGTGCGGGGATGGTGACGGTGGCCAGCAGCGCGGCGAGGACCAGGTAGGTGGTGCGCCAGCCGAGGTGGCCTGCGAGGGCGGCGGTGATGGGGGCGAAGACGGTGGAGGCGAGGCCGCCGGCGAGGGTGAGGGTGGTGAGGGCCCGGACATGGTGGGGCTGGTGCCAGCGGGTGAGGGCGGCGAAGGCCGGGTGGTAGAAGGTGGCGGCCATGGCGGCACCGGCCAGCAGCCAGACGGCGAAGAACACCGGCAGGCTGGGCGCCGCCGCCGCGAGGGCCAGGGCCGCGGCCCCGACAGCCGAGCCCGTGGTCATCACGGTGCGGGGGCCGTGCTTGTCGATGATGCGGCCGACGGGGATCCCGGCAAGGGCGGAGATGAGCAGGGCCGCGGTGAAGGCGGCGGTGGCCTGAGGGGTGGACCAGCCGGTGTCGGCGGTGATGTGGGGGAGGAGGACGGGGAAGGCGTAGTAGAGGATGCCCCAGCTGGTGATCTGGGTGGCGCAGAGCGCGGGTAGGGCGGCGCGGGGCCGCGACCGGTCCCCCGTTCCGGTCGCGGCCCCGCTGAGGTGGGTGGCGGTCACGGGTCTGGTCAGCAGCCGCCGCTGGTGGAGCACGACGACGATTCGGCGGCGGGGGCGCCGAGCGTGATGAGCTGCGGTGCGGCCGGAACCGAGCAGCAGCCGCTGCTGCCGCTCGGGGCCGCGTCGGGCTCGTCGAAGAGGCCGGCGCCGCCGCAGACCCCGGTCTCGGGGAGGGTGAGTTCGACGCGGGCGGCTGCCTCGTGGTCGCCGGCGAGGTGCGCGGCGACCGAGCGGACCTGCTCGTAGCCGGTCATCGCGAGGAACGTCGGCGCCCGGCCGTAGGACTTCATGCCGACCAGGTAGACGTCGCCCTCGGGGTGGGCGAGTTCGTTGGCGCCGTGGGGGTAGACGGTGCCGCAGGAGTGCTGGTTGGGGTCGATCAGGGGCGCGAGGGCGGTGGGGGCCTGGAGGCGCTCGTCGAGCCCGAGTCGGATCTCGGACAGGAACGAGAGGTCCGGGCGCAGGCCGGTCAGGACGACGACCCGGTCGACGGGCTCGCTGCGGCGGCCGTCCTCGGCGACCAGGATCAGCTGCCCGCCGTCGGCCTGGTCGACGGCGGCGGTGCGGAAGCCGGTGAGCGCGGAGGCGTGGCCGTCGTCGACGGCCTTCTTGGCGCGCAGGCCGAGTGCGCCGCGGGCGGGCAGCTGGTCGGCCTCACCGCCGCCGTACGTGCTGCCGTTGATGCCCCGCCGGAGCACCCAGACCGCGTGCGTACCGGGCTCGTCCTCGGCCAGGTCGGCGAGGTAGGCGAGCGCGGTGAACGCGGAGGCGCCGGTGCCGACCACGGCGGTGCGCTTGCCTGCGAACCGTGCCCGCACGGTGGGGTCCGCCAGGTCGGGGATCCGGTAGGAGATCCGGCCGTTCGCGGCACGCTCGCCGAGCGCGGGCAGGCCGTTCGCGCCGAGCGGGTTGGGGGTGGACCAGGTGCCGGAGGCGTCGACCACGGCGCGGGCGAAGATGCGCTCCTCGCGGCCGTCGCCGTGTTCGACGTGGACGGTGAACGGCTGCTCGTCCCGGCCGGAGTCGACGATGCGGTCGCGTCCGGCGCGGGCCACGCCCGTGACCCGCACCCCGTAGCACACCCTGTCGCCGAGGGCGTCGGCGAGCGGCTGCAGGTACTGCTCGGCCCAGTCCCGGCCGGACGGGTACGCCTTGCCGTCGGGGCGGGCCCAGCCGGTCGGGGCGAGGAGCTTCTCGGCGGCCGGGTCGACCACCTCCGCCCAAGGCGAGAACAGCCTCACGTGCGCCCACTCGCGGACCGCCGTGCCGGCCGCGGGCCCGGCCTCCAGCACGAGGGGTTCGAGGCCGCGCTCGATGAGGTGGGCCGCGGCGGCCAGGCCGATGGGGCCGGCGCCGATGACGACGACGGGCAGCTCGGCCGCGGGGGTGTTCTCGCTCATCTCGGATCTCCGGATCGCAGGATCGTGGTGGGTGTCGTGGTGGGGTACGGGCGTGGGGCGGGTCAGCAGCAGCCGGTGCCGGAGGCGACGGCCTCCTGCTTGGCGGCGGGGCCGCAGCAGGCACCGGCGTCGGCAGCGTCCTTCGCGGTGCCGCAGCAGGGAGCGGACTGTGCGGTCGCCGCCGTGCCGGCCGGCGCCGGGTCGGCGGTCGGAGCGCAACAGCCGGCGGCAGGTGCGGAGGTCTCGGGGGTGGTGGGCTCGGTCATGGCGTCTCCCGGTGCGCTGTTTCGACGTTTGTCGATGGCCTGGCGTGTGGTCAGCATGACACCTGCTTTGACAAACGTCAACATAGACGTTTGTCGAATTCTGGAGGGGCTGTGGACCTGGCGGACGTTGCGGTGATCGGCGGTGGGCAGTCGGGCCTGGCGATGGCCCGGGCGCTGCGCGAGCGTGGGCTGAACCCGGCGGTGCTGGAGGCCTCCGGCCCGGGCGGCGGGATCGTGGCCCCACTGCTACGACAGCCTGACCCTGTCCTCTCCGGCCCGGTCTCCGCGCTGCCGGGCCTGCCGTTCGGCGGCGAGGCGGACGCCACCCGCGCCGCGACGAGGTCGTGGACCGCCTGACGCGCTCCTCGGCGTCGCTGCGCGGGGTGGGTCGCGACGCGGCGTTCGCCGCCCGACACCTTGCCGTCCGCCTGGGCCGGGAGTGGGTCGCCCTTCCGATGTGATTCGGTAGATGTCAACATAGACGCATGTCGAATCCCCAGGTGATCGAGCTGCCGGTGCTGGAGCCGGAGGCCGTGCCGTGCTGCACCCCGCTGACCGAAGCCCCGCTGTCGGAGGAGGACTCGGTCACGATGGCGGCCATGTTCAAGGCCCTGTCCGACCCGGTGCGGCTGCGACTGTTCTCCCGCGTCGCCTCGCACGAGGGCGGCGAGGCGTGCGTGTGCGACATCCAGGACGTCGGCGTCTCCCAGCCCACCGTCTCCCACCACCTCAAGAAGCTCCGCGAGGCCGGCCTGCTCACCTCCGAGCGCCGCGGCACCTGGGTCTACTACCGCGTCGCCCCGGGCGTGCTGGCCGCCATGGCCGCCATGCTCACCGCCGCCACCCGCTGATCCGACCGACCGACCGGCCAGCGTCAGCCGGTCGGGTCGCGGCGCACCCTTCCCCGTCGGGCCGTTCATCGACTATCGTCGATTATCGATGAACGAGCCGAGCTGCACCACTGCCGTCGACGCCGGGGCCGCCGCCCTGTACGCGACGTGGTTCAAGGCACTCGCCGACCCCACCCGAATCCAGCTCCTGCACCTGCTGGCAGCCGAGGGCCGGGCGATGAGCGTGGGCGAGATCGTGGAGCGGTCCCCGGTGGGGCAGTCCACGGTCTCCCACCACCTGAAAGTCCTCTCGGAGGTGCGGTTCGTCCTGCCGGACCGGCAGGGCAACTCCACCAGGTACGCGGTGAACCGCACCTGTCTGACGGTCTTCCCGGCCGCCGTGCGGGCGATCCTCGGCGAAGACCGGCCGACGGCCGGGGAAGGAGCCGGGCGTGTGCAGTGACATCGCGGTGGCGCCGATGACCCGGCTCCACGCCGAGCAGGTGCTGGCGATCTATCAGGCCGGGATCGACGAGGGCAACGCCACCTTCGAGACCCGGGCGCCCACGTGGGAGGCCTTCGACGCGGCGAAGCTCCCCGAGCACCGGTTCGTGGCCGTCGACCGGGACGGCCGGGTACTCGGGTGGGTGGCCGCCTCCAAGGTCTCGGACCGGTGCGCGTACGCCGGCGTGGTCGAGCATTCCGTCTACGTCCGCCCCGACACCCGCGGCCGGGGTGTCGCAGGCCGTCTGCTGGAGGCGCTGGTCGTTTCGACCGAGGCGGCCGGGATCTGGACGATCCAGTCCGGGATCTTCCCGGAGAACACCGCGAGTCTCACCCTCCACGAACGGGCCGGCTTCCGGGTGATCGGCACCCGCGAGCGCATCGCCAGCCACCACGGGGTGTGGCGCGACGTCCTGCTGGTCGAACGCCGCAGCCCCGTCATCGACTGACACCGCCGCCCACGTTGCTACACCGGTGCTGATGGGCTGCCGAGGGTGAGCTGGCGGCGGTGGAAGTCGAAGTGCCGGGTGGGGTAGCGGTAGACGTCCGCCAGGGTCATGTAGTCCTGGAAGAAGGGGTCCCAGCGGGTCGGGTAGTGCATGCCGCGCGCGAGATCGGCCTCCGACTCCCGGTCCAGCCGATGGTGCAGCGCGGTGATGACGTGGTCGAACTGCGCGCCCATCCGCCGGGGGCTGCAGACCTTCACCGCCCCGCACGGTCCGGCGTAGTTGACGAGGTCGAACGGTACGATCGCGGTGTTCAGCAGCCGTGCGAAGGCCCGGCTGACAGAGCGTGGAAGCCGCCCGAAGAGGCGGCCGAGCACCAGCAGGGCCCGGACCACGATGTATCCGAACAGCATGTGCCACAGGAGTTGCCCGTTCGTCCACCGCGTGCCGCATGTGTGTCGGGCGAGGTCGTCCGCCCCGGCCGTGTCCAGCAGCCGGTGGAACTCGCGACGCGCCCGCTCCAGCTCGTCATGGACTTCCCGCCGGTCCAGCGGTTCGCTGTCTGTCACGTCCACCAGCCCTCTCCGCGGCCTTCCGTGCGTGTCCGGGGTGGCATGATGCCCGCCTGCTTCCCCTGGCACCCCTCCACGAGCCCGGCTCACCTCAGCAGGCCTTCGATCCTCCCGACGGCGGTGCGGGCGGTGCGGCCGACCCCGATCAGGGTGGCGGAGGCGGGGCCGGTCCAGTCGCCGTAGCCGAGCAGATGGACCCGCTCGTCGGCGAGGGCGCGGGTGCCGTCGGTGGGGATCCGGCCGGCCCCGCCGCGCAGGCCGAAGCCGGCGAGGGGCCGGAGGTCGGGCCGGAAGCCGGTGCACCAGATGACCGTGTCGCACGCCCACCGCTCGCCGTCCTCCCCCACCACGCCGTCGGCGGTGAGGCGCTCGACCATCGGGTGCGCGGTGAGCAGGCCGGCGTCGCGGGCGGCACGTACCGGTTCGGTGGCGACGATGTCGCCGAGGTCGGAGATCCGGGGGCCGGCGCCGGTGACGCGGCGGGTGGCGATCTCGAACAGCGCGCGCCCGTCGATCTCGTCCGGCAGGAAACGCGGCGGACGCAGGGTGACCCACCGGACGGCGGCGGCCCGGCCGGTGAGGTCGGCGGCGATCTGGGCGCCGGAGTTCCCGCCGCCGACCACGACGACCCGCCGGCCGGCGAAGTCGGCGGCGGCGCGGTAGCCGTGGGTGTGGAGCTGCCGGCCGGCGAAGTGCTCCCGGCCGGGCAGGGCGGGGATGAACGGGCGCGACCACGTGCCGGTGGCCATGATCAGTGCCCGGGTACGCCAGGTACCGGCGTCGGTGCGGGCCAGCAGCCGGCCGTCGGCGGTGTCCTCGATCGCCTGGACGGTCACCGGGCGGTGGACCGGCAGCTCGTACCGCTTCTCGTATTCGGCCAGGTACCGGGCGACGTGGCCGGCGTCCGGGTAGGTCTGCCCGGCCTGGTGGGGCATCGGCCGGCCGGGCAGCGAGGAGTAGGCGGCCGGGGAGAACAGGCGCAGGCTGTCCCAGTAGTGCTGCCAGGAGCCGCCCGGAGCCGTGGCGGCGTCGAGGATGGCGAAGTCGAGCCTCGCGCGGCGCAGGTGGTAGCCGGCGGCGAGCCCGGCCTGGCCTCCGCCCACGACCAGGACCTGGACGCGCCGGACCGCGGTCACTTCGACCCGGTCGGGCGGCGGTGGGTGAAGATCAGCGCGACCAGGGCCAGGCCCACCACGCCGCCGATCAGCTGCATGCCGACGAAGCCCGGCACGGAGGACGGGGCGATGCCGGCGAAGGTGTCGGTGAACGCGCGTCCGATCGTCACCGCCGGGTTGGCGAACGAGGTCGAGGAGGTGAACCAGTACGCGGCGCCGATGTAGGAGGCGACCGCGACCGGCGCGAACCTGAGCAGGTCACTCTTCGCCAGGCCGAAGATCAGCAGGATCAAGCCGGCGGTGGCGACGACCTCACCGAGCAGCAGATGCCCGGCGGAGCGGTCGTGGGTCGACCACGTCACCAACTGCTCGCCGAACATGGCGTCCGCCAGGATCGCGCCCCCGATCGCCCCGACGATCTGCGCCGGGATGTACGCGGCGACCTCCCATGGGCCCAGGCCCTTGGGGTCCTTGCGCCCGCTCCACCACTCGGCCAGCGTCACGACGGGGTTGAAATGCGCCCCGGACACGGGGCCGAGCAGCAGGATCAGCACGCCGAGGCCGAACACGGTGGCCAGCGAGTTGGCCAGCAGCTGCAGACCGACGTCCTGGCTCAGCTCGGTGGCCTGGATGCCGGAGCCGACGACGACGGCGACCAGGGCGGTGGTGCCGACCAGCTCGGCCACCACCCGGTTCAGCAGCGGGACCGCGGGCGGCTCGGCCGCCAGCGGCTCGTCGGGGCCGTCCATATCGCTCACGGGCACAGTCTCGGATCTCGCCTCGTCTACGGCGCTCAAGGACACTCCTCTTGCAGGGCGGGGCAGGCCGCCGGTGGGGGCTGGGTGGTTCAGCAGGACCGCTTGCGGCCCGCCGCCCCGCGGGCGGTGGCGGCCAGCGCCGCGAGTTCTCCGGCCAGGGCCTCAAGGGCCTCCGGGCGGAGCGAGTAGTAGGTGAAGCGTCCGCACGGCTCGGTGTCCACGAGGCCGGCGTCCCTCAGGGTCTTGAGGTGGTTCGACAGGTTGGTCTGTCTGGCCCCGGTCTCCTCCACGAGATGGGTCGTGCACAGCGCCTCGCGGGCGAGGAGCTGGACGATCTGCATCCGCAGCGGGTCGGCCAAGACCTTCAAGACATCACTGTCGACTGACATCACCATGTGCTGATACGTTACCGGTGTCGGGGCCGCTTGGCGAGCCCCCCTCCTCCCGGCACCATCGGGCCGCACCTGCACGTCTTCGCAGCGCGACCCCCTGCCGCCGGGCACCAGCCAGCCTGCGCCCTGCCCACCGAAGGACACCCCGCATGACCGCGCCGCTCGCCTCCGTGCTGTTCGTCTGCATCCACAACGCCGGCCGCTCCCAGATGGCCGCGGGCTTCCTCACCCACCTCGCCGGGGGCCGCGTCGAGGTCCGCTCCGCCGGTTCGATGCCGGGCGACCAGGTCAACCCCTCCGCCGTCGCCGCGATGGCCGAGCTCGGCATCGACATCTCCGACCAGAAGCCGAAGATCCTCACCACCGAGGCCGTCCAGGCGTCCGACTACGTCATCACCATGGGCTGCGGCGACGCCTGCCCCTACTTCCCCGGCAAGACGTACCTGGACTGGAAGCTGGAGGACCCGGCCGGCCAGGGCGTCGAGGCCGTCCGCCCGATCCGCGACGAGATCAAGACCCTGATCGAGGGCCTCATCGCCGAGATCGACGCCAAGGCTCAGGCCGGACGGGAGAGCTGAGGTCGTCATGTCCGCCGATCCCGGGACCGGCGACGACGTGCGCGAGGTCGTCGCCATCGGCTCCGGCCCCGCCGGCTACACCGCCGCCCTGTACACCGCCCGCGCCCAGCTGAAGCCCCTGCGGCTCGGCAGCGCCATCTTCGTCGGCGGCTCGCTCACCACCACCCGCGATGGTCCAGGCCGGGCCGAAGCCGTGCCCACAGGTCGCTGGAACTGAGTCTGTGTCAGTGGAGTCTCCTACGGTGTGAGTTCACGTGGTATCGCCCTGCGGGGGTCGCGGGCGAGGTCATGAGGGGGGACGACATGTTCGGTTGGATCTTCTTCTTCGCCCTGCTGCTGGCACCTGTCGCCTTCGGACTGAGTCGGGAGATCCGTACTCTGCGGCGGGCGAAGGCCGCCGATCGGCTGATGCGGGTCCTCGGCGGCAGCCCCGGCTGGCGGACGTTGGCGCCCGGCGAACCGTGGAATGCGTACGTGCCGCACTACCCCTGGCTGAGCGTCCCGCGCATCACCACGGCCACCGGCCCGGGTCCGGACGGGCGTGAGGTCACCGTCGCCCGGTTCGTGCGCCTGGAGCAGCGGCGTGGCCTGTACTGGCTGCTGTTCAGCTACGAACTCCCGGAGCACGTGCCGATGATCAGGCTCGAACGGGACTGGAGTGCCGCCGCCCTGGGGCTCCCGGTCGTCCAGCCGGGCCTCTACATCCCGATGTGCGCGAGCGGCACCGAGGCCATCGCCGAACCCCTCGTGCGAAGCGAGCTGATCGAACGCCTCGCCGCTCTGGGTGCGCCGGCGGTCAGCCTCCAGCGGAACGAGGCTTGCTTCCTGTACCACCCGCTGCCCGACGGCGCCGAGGTCGAGCGGTACACGGCGGGGCTCGCCGCCCTGCTCCCCGACCTCTGCCGGCTCGCCCGCGCCACCGAGGAGGGGGAGACCGCCCAGGCCGCCGACGGTACCGAGGGCGATCGAGGCCCGGACGGCGCCCGCCACTGACGTGAATCCGTGACCCTCCGGGCAGGGCGCCCCGCCGTCCAGCCCTGCTCCGGCGGGCCTATCGGCAGCTGCAGGTGGACCCTGCCCGGCCTCAGCGCGGGACCGGTGGGAGGCGGGTGGCCGTACTCCGCGCCTGATCGCGCGCGGAAGCCGAAGCTGACGAGGATGACGCGCTCTCCGGCACCGGGAGGCGTCCGGGCCGCGGCGCTCACCGTGGGGGCGGGGCCGCGGCGAGGCGATCACGCTTGAGGCAGAGGTGCCGTCAGGTGCTGCTGCCGCCGCCCTCGTGCGGCTGAAGGTCCGCCAGAAGGCTGCTCGTGCAGTCCTCGGCCAACTGCTCGGCGTGGGCGGGCAGGGTGCCGCCGTCGCGCATGTGACGGCGGACCAGGGCGATCGGTAGGTCGATCAGTGCGAGTGTCACCCGCTCGATGTCGGCCGGGTGGGACGCGCCGAGGCCGGCCGCGAGGGCGGCGACCGCGCCGAGCGCGTGGCGGTTGCCGCGGTCTGCCCGGCGGACGTACTCCTCCGGCCAGTCCCGGCGGCCGAAGGCCTCCGGTCCGTGCAGCAGGACGGCCGCCTCCCCGGGATTGGCACGGCACCAGCCCACCGCCTCGCGGGCCGCTGCCCGGGCGGCGGACAGTGGCTGCGGGGCGGAGTCCAGCGCGGCCCGGTACCCCACCTGGAAGCGTTCGACGGTACGCAGCCACAGCTCGGCCAGCAGCACCGTCCGCTGCGGGAAGCGATGGTAGACGGAGCCGTTGGGAGCGCCGCTCTCCTTGGCGACCGCCGCCATGGTGACCGCGGCCGGCCCGCCCGCTGCGGCCAGCCGCACCGCGGCATCGAGGAGTTGGGATTCGTCGTATCGGGGTGGCCTCGGCATGTAATGGAGAGTACTCTCCATATGAATTGGAGTGATCCATCCAAAACCGTTTGGGGGCCCTCATGGCGGTGCTGAACATCCACGAACGCGTCCTGCCAGCCACAGCCGGGGAGGTCGGCGCGCTGATCGACGGCCTGGCCGGCGCCGAGGACCGCCTCTGGCCGGCCGACGCCTGGCCGCCGATGCGACTTGACGCGGGACTCGCGCCGGGCTCGTCCGGCGGACACGGACCGGTGCGCTACACGGTCACCGCGTTCACGCCCGGCCAGTGGGTGCGTTTCGCCTTCACCGCGCCGCGCGGCCTCCACGGCTTCCACGAACTCTCCGCGCACCCGCGCGGCGACGGGACCGTCCGGCTCTGCCACACGCTCGCCGCGACACTCCGCGGCCCCGCGCGGCTGACCTGGCCGCTGTTCTACCGGTGGATGCACGACGCGCTCCTGGAAGACAGCCTCGACCGCGCCGAGCGCACCCTCACCGGTACCGTCCGCCGCCCGACCCGGCACTCCCGCTACGTCCGCCTGCTGCGCCGAGCCGCTGCACGGCGGCGCTGACGCCTCGCACCCGGTGCCCCTGGTCCGCGACCGACGGCCGGCGCGACCACGCGTAGCGGATCAGGCCCAGTGCTTCGGCCGGGTGGGGCGGGTCGACCGGTGGTGGGGAGGAGGCGGGCTTAGTCCCCGGAGTGGTCCGCGGATCGGGACGGCTGCTCCCGGTGCCTGAGACCGCCTGGCTTCCGCTTGTGCGAGCAGGTTTGCCACTTCGGTGCCGGGGCCGGGGCGGGGACGAGCGAGGCCTGGGGTGGCAGTACCGGCCCGGCCTCGGGTCCGGGGATCGGCTGCCTGGGCCCCGGTGGGGTGGAAGCGTTCACCCGCGCCTGGACCGGATCGGACGCTTGCGGAGGCACAGCCACCGGCACCGCCATCGACACGACCACCCACACCGGCTCGGGCGTCGGCGCAGGCGGCGGTGTGGTGGGCGGGACGGGCGGTTCCGGGTGCGCGGATACCGTGGAGGGCGGGGTGCAGTCCACGCCGCTCGGGTGCGAGAAGTGCGGCGACACCTTGGCACCGGGGCGTGCCCCGCGCAGGGTCAGGCTCGCCCGGCAGACCCGGCACACGTACCGGCCGCCGGCCAGGCCGGGCTTCAGCCGGGTGGCGCCCCGCGAGAGGTCGACCCACCGCTTCCTCACCCGGTCGTACACCCCCGGGGTCGTCGCCTCGTCGCCCGCGACCGGGATCAGGTCCTGGGCGCGGGACGACGTCCGGCGTGTTCCGGCCCCGTCATGTGCGGAGGCCGCCGAGTCGTCCGGCTCCGTCGGGGACTCCTCCGCGGGGTGCTCGCAGTGGAGCACAGCAGGCGGGGGCGCTGTGACGGCGATCCCCGTCCGTGGGTCGGCCCAGATGACGTGGGTGAGGCAGGTGATGGTGTGGTGGATCAGGGTGAGGACACCGCCGCCGTCCATCACGCACCGGGTGGTGACCGTTGCACAGCAGCGGGCCCGCTCGGCGAGGACGTCGGACGGAGCGGGGACGGTGTCGCGGCCGGCCTGGTCCACCCCGAGGGGGCGGGTGCGGCGGCTTCGGCGCGTGGTGGGCACGTCCGACACTGTGCCCCACCCGACCGCTGACAGGGCCCCATCAGGGTGGTGACACGCCGCCCCCGGCGCGGAGGGACGAGCCGGGGTGGTCCGAACGCCGCACTTTCGTCGTACTGCCCGACCCGGCCACCGGACGCTCCGTCAGCTGCCCGATCCCTCGCCACAACCAGCCTGTACCGCGAGGGCGGAGCACCCGCGGGGCGCCGCGGCACCGGCGGGTTACCGGGGCCGGCTGAAAGGTTTCGGCACCTGCGGTGGTTCCGGCTTGTCGCCCCGGGCGGGCCCTGGGCAGGCTGGCGAGGGAGGCCGACGCCGTCCGCGACACCCCGGCCGGCACCCCCGCGGGCGCCCCGCGCCCGGCACGGGAACCCGAGGCGACCGGCCAGGAGGGGGAGGATCAGCCCCGTACGAGCAGCTGGAACTCGAAGGAGTACCGCGAGGCGCGGTAGATGTGCGAGCCGTACTCGACGGCGCGGCCGGCGTCGTCGTACGCCGTGCGCTGCATGGTCAGCAGGGCGGCCCCCTCGGGCTCACCGAGCAGCTCGGCCTCCTCGGCGGTGGCGCAGCGTGCGCCGACCGACTGCCGGGCGCTGTGCAGGGTGATGCCCGCGCCGCGCAGCATCCGGTACAGGCCGGTTGCCTCCAGCTTGTCCGTGTCGAGGTCGAGCAGGCCCTCGGGCACGTAGTTCGAGAGGTACGCCATGGGTTCGTCGTGGGCCCGTCTCAGCCGGACGACGCGGTGGACCGGGGCGCCCTCGGCGAGGTGGAGGGAGGCGGCGACCTCCGGCGGGGCGGGCACGATCTCGTTGCCGAGGACCCGGGTCGTGGGGCTCTGGCCCGCGGCCTCCAGGTCGTCGTAGAGGCTGGTGAGCTCCATGGGGCGCTTGACCTGGCTGTGGACCACCTGGGTGCCCACTCCGCGGCGGCGGACCAGGAGGCCCTTGTCCACCAGGGTCTGGATGGCCTGGCGTACCGTCGGCCGGGACAGGCCGAGCCGCCCGGCGAGTTCGATCTCGTTGCCGAGCAGACTGCCGGGGTGCAGCAGCCCGTGCTCGATCGCCGACTCCAGTTGCTGGGCGAACTGGTAGTAGAGCGGCACGGGGCTGGTTCTGTCGAGCGCGAAGTCGAGGTCCGAGGGAGCAGAGCGGGTCACGTGGCGAGCCTATCCGGTCTCGAGAATGACAGAAACCCTTGTCATCGTGTTGTCCTGACAAAAACCCGGGAGCGGGGGTCACAGGTGGCGGCGCCGGGTCGCGGTGTGGCGCTCGTAGCGTCGGCGGGCGGCCAGGGCGGCGTCGCGGGTGGCGACCTCGGCGACCGGTACGTCCCACCAGGCCTCGGCCGGCGGGGACGCGGGGGTCGGGGCGGTCTCGACGTACACGCAGGTCGGCCGGTCCGAGGCGCGGGCCCGGGCCAGTGCGGCCCGTAGCTCGCCGACGGTCTTGGCGCTGATGACGTCCATACCGAGGCTCGCCGCGTTGGCGGCCAGGTCCACCGGCAGCGGGGCGCCGGTGAAGGTGCCGTCGGCGGCGCGGTAGCGGTAGGCGGTGCCGAAGCGCTCGCCGCCCGTCTCCTCGGAGAGGCCGCCGATGGAGGCGTAGCCGTGGTTCTGGATCAGGATCAGGTTGACCGGCAGGTGTTCCTGGACGGCGGTGACGATCTCGGTGGGCATCATCAGGTACGTGCCGTCGCCCACCAGGGACCAGACGGGGGTGCCCGGTGCGGCCTGCTGGACGCCGATGCCGGCCGGGATCTCGTAGCCCATGCAGGAGTAGCCGTATTCCAGGTGGTACTGGCGCGGCGAGCGGGCCCGCCAGAGTTTGTGCAGGTCCCCGGGGAGGGATCCGGCCGCGTTGATCACGATGTCCTCGTCGCCGACGACCGCGTCCAGTGCGCCGAGCACCTGGGTCTGGGTCGGCACGGCGTGCTCGTCCTCCGCCCGGAAGGCGGCGTCCACGACCTGCTCCCAGCTCTGCTTGCCGGCACGGTACTCGGCCTCGTAGGCCGCGGAGACCCGGTGGCCGGCCAGCTGCTCCGTCAGGGCTTCCAGGCCCGCGCGGGCGTCGGCGACCAGGGTGTGCGCGGCCAGCTTGTGGGCGTCGAACGCGGTGATGTTCAGGTTGACGAACCGGACGTCCGGGTTCCGGAAGAGGGTGCCGGAGGCGGTGGTGAAGTCGGAGTAGCGGGTGCCGACGCCGAGGACCAGGTCGGCGGTGCGCGCGATCTCGTCGCAGACCGCGGTGCCGGTGTGACCGATGCCGCCCAGGTCGGCCGGGTGGTCGTGGCGCAGGGAGCCCTTGCCCGCCTGGGTGGAGGCGACCGGGATGCCGGTGGCGTCCGCGAGCGCCCTGAGGGCGTCCTCGGCCCGGCTGTGGTGGACGCCGCCGCCCGCGACGATCAGCGGACGTCCGGCGGCGCGGAGGGCGCGGACGGCCTCGGCGAGCTCCCGCGGGTCGGGCGCGGGGCGGCGGACGGTCCAGACCCGCTCGGCGAAGAACTCCTCGGGCCAGTCGTACGCCTCCGCCTGGACGTCCTGCGGCAGGGCGAGGGTGACCGCGCCGGTTTGGGCCGGGTCGGTCAGCACCCGCATGGCGTTCAGCGCGGAGGGGATCAGCGCCTCGGGGCGGGTGATCCGGTCGAAGTAGCGGGAGACCGGGCGCAGGGTGTCGTTCACGGAGACGTCGGCCTGGCTCGGGTGCTCCAGCTGCTGGAGGAGCGGGTCCGCGGGGCGGGTGGCGAAGGAGTCGCCGGGCAGGAGCAGCACCGGCAGCCGGTTGATGGTGGCGAGGGCGGCGCCGGTGACCAGGTTGGTGGCGCCGGGGCCGATGGACGTGGTCACGGCCTGGGTGGAGAGCCGGTCGAGCTGGCGGGCGTAGCCGACGGCGGCGTGCACCATGGCCTGCTCGTTGCGGCCCTGGTGGAAGGGCATGGTGTCCTCGCCGGTCTCCAGCAGGGCCTGTCCGATGCCGGCGACGTTGCCGTGCCCGAAGATGCCCCAGGTGCCGGCGATCAGCCGGTGCCGTACGCCGTCGCGTTCGCTGTACTGCACGGACAGGAACCTCACCAGGGCCTGGGCCGTGGTCAGGCGGTGCGTCGGCCGGTGCGGGTGGCTCATCGGGACCTCTCCGGGACGGGCTGGTGGCCGGGGGCGGGGCGGGCGGGGTTCACTTCGCGGGGGCGGTGTAGCGGGGGAGGCGGGGGTCGACCGGCTGCTCGGGCCAGGTACCGCGGATCCACGCGTGGTCCGGGTGGTCGTGGATCAGCCAGGCGCGGTCGGGGCCCGCCATGACGTTCAGGTAGTACATGTCGTGGCCGGGTACGGCCATGGAGGGCCCGTGCCAGCCGTCGGGGATCAGCACCACGTCACCGTCGCGGACCTCCGCCAGCACATCGGTGCCGCCGCGCCCCGAGGGGGACACTCGCTGGTAGCCGAGGCCGGGCGTGCCCGCGTGGGCGGCGAACTCGTAGTAGTAGACCTCCTCCAGCTGCGACTCCTGACCGGGCCGGTGCTCGTCGTGCTTGTGCGGGGGGAAGGAGGACCAGTTGCCGCCCGGGGTGATCACCTCGACGGCGATCAGGCGGTCGCAGGCGAAGACCCCGGCGGCGCCGAAGTTGTTGACCTGGCGGGAGCAGGTGCCGGTGCCGCGCAGCTCGACCGGGACCGAGGAGGCCGGCCCGTAGCGGGCGGGCAGGCGGCGCTCGCAGCGGGCGCCGGTCAGCGCGAAGCGCCCGCCGTCGGGGGAGGCGATCGAGACCTCGGCGTCGCGGGGCGCGTACGCGAAGTCGGTGACCCCGTCGAAGACGCTCGCGCGGCCGCGGAGTCGGAAGACGTCACCGCCGGCGGTGACCGTGCAGGAGCCCGCCAGCGGCAGCACGATCCACTCGCTGTCGCCGGTGGCGAAGGAGTGCCGGCCGGCCGGCGGGAGCTCCAGCACCCGCAGGCTGGAGTAGCCCCAGCCGGCCGACGCGGGAGAGACGTTCACCGTGTAGGTCCCGTCACCCGCCGAACCCGCGCGGAGGTGGTGGGTGGTGGTCATGGCGTCCTTCCGAGGGGGTAGAGGGCCAGGGCGCTCACAGCAGGCCGACCGCCGTGTCCACGGCGGTCTCCACGCTGCCGTCGGCCGGGTAGAGCAGGGACCGGCCGACGATCATGCCCTGGACGGTGGGCAGCCGCAGCGCCTTGCGCCACCGCTCGTACGCGCCGTCCTGGTCCCCGGCGACCTCGCCGCCGAGGAGGACGACGGGGAGGGTGGAGGTCTCCAGCGCCGCCGCCATGTCGTCGGGGTCCTCGGTGACGGGCAGTTTCAGCCAGGTGTAGGCGGAGGTGCCCCCGAGGCCCGAGGCGATGGCGATGGACCGGGCGACGGCCTCGCCGCTGAGGTCGTTGCGGACCCGGCCGTCGACGCGGCGGGTGATGAACGGTTCGACGAACAGCGGCAGCCGGCGGGCCGCCATGGCGTCGATCGTCCGGGCGGTCGTCTCCAGCGTGGTGAGGGAGCCCGGGTCGTCGTAGTCGATGCGGACGAGCAGCTTCCCGGCGTCGAACCGCAGCCGCTCGATGTCCTCGGCGCGGTGCCCGGTGAAGCGGTCGTCCATCTCGAAGGACGCCCCCGCCAGCCCGCCGCGGTTCATCGAGCCCATGACGACCTTGTCGTCCAGGACACCGAGCAGGAGCAGGTCCTCCAGGATGTCGGCGGTGGCCAGCACCCCGTCCACGCCGGGCCGGGACAGTGCGACGCACAGGCGTTCCAGCAGGTCGGCCCGGTTGGCCATGGCGAGACGGTCCCCGCCGACGCCGAGAGCCCCGCGCGCGGGATGGTCGGCGGCCACGATCATGAGCCGCCCGCTCGCGCCGACGAGGGGTCTGCGGGCGCGGCGGGTGGCCGCTTCGGCGACCGCCTCGGGGCGCCGGGCACGCACGGTCACGAGGTCCGGGATGGTGAGGGTCACGGTCGGGATCCGTTCCGGGGCGGTGTCGGTCGGCTGCGGGCGAGGAGGTCGGCGATCTCGGACCCGGTGGGCATGGCGGAGGAGCAGGCGAGCCGGGTGGCGACGAGCGCCCCGGCCGCGTTGGCGTACCGCATCGTCCGCTCCAACTCCCAGCCGTTCAGGAGCCCGTGACAGAGCGCGCCGCCGAAGGCGTCCCCGGCGCCGAGCCCGTTGACGACCTCCACCGGGACGGGGGCGACCTCCGCGCTCGTGCCGTCGCGGTGGACCGCCAGCACGCCCGCGGGGCCCTGCTTGACGACGGCGAGCTCGACCCCCGCCGCCAGCAGCGCCTCGGCGCAGGCCCTCGGCTCGCGGAGACCGGTGGCGACCTCGCACTCGTCGAGGTTGCCCACGGCCACGGTGGCATGGCGCAGCGCCTCGGCGTAGTGCGGACGGGCGGCGTCCGGGTCCTTCCAGAACATCGGGCGCCAGTCGAGGTCGAAGACGGTGGTGCCGGCCCTGGCACGGGCGGCGAGGGCGGCCAGGGTGCTGGAGCGGCTCGGTTCCTCGCTCAGGCCGGTGCCGGTGATCCAGAAGATCCGGGCGGCGCGGATGGCGGGGAGGTCGAGTTCGTCGCCGTTGATCACCAGGTCGGGGGCCTTGGGCTGCCGGTAGAAGTACAGCGGGAAGGCGTCCGGCGGGAAGATCTCGCAGAAGGTGATCGGCGTCGGGTAGGACGCCACCGGGGTGACGAAGCGGTCGTCGACCCCGAACTCCTTGAGGGCCTCGTGCAGGTAGTCGCCGAAGGGGTCGTCGCCCGTCCTGCTGATCAGGGCGGTGCTGTGGCCCAGGCGTGCCGCGGCCACGGCGACGTTGGCGGGCGAGCCCCCGAGGAACTTGCGGAAGGAATCGACCCGCGACAGCGGCACACCGGTCTCCACCGGATACAGATCGACCCCGAGCCGTCCCATGGTGAGGAGATCGAACGGTTCGACGGAATCAGGCATGCGCGTCACTCCTCAGGGGGAAACGGACCGTCAGAGGTCCGGCTGCGGGGCGTCGATGGCCGGTCGTCTCCCAGGTGTACGGGTCGGGGCTCACCCTGTCAAGGTATGTCCGGACATTCGGACCTCCTGGTGAAATGATGTCTTGACAAAGTATTGACAGCGGGGCGGGCCAGGCGTTTGTATCCCGTCCCAGAAGGGACCGCCGTCCGGGCGGTCCCCCTCCCGGGCCGCCGTCTCCGCCCCGCGGACGCGGCGCCCTCCGCCGTCCCGTTCCCTTCCCCGTCGCACAGCGAGGTGCAGGAAAGATGGACCGTACGTTCCACCCCCGATTCCGGAGAACCGCCCCGATGGTGGCGCTGGCCGCCGCCTCCGTCCTGCTGATGGCCGGCTGCTCCAGCGAGTCGGGAGGCAAGAAGGCCGCGGACGGCGGCAGCGGCGCCGCCGCCAGCAGCGCCGACACCCCCCGGATGACGGTCGCCCTGGTCACCCATCAGGCCCCCGGCGACACCTTCTGGGACATCGTCCGCAAGGGCGCCGAGGCCGCCGCCGCCAAGGACAACATCAAGCTGGTCTACTCGGCGGACCCGAACGCCGGCACCCAGGCCAACCTCGTCCAGAACGCGATCGACCAGAAGGTGGACGGCATCGCGATCACTCTCGCCAAGCCGGACGCCATGAAGGACGTGGTGGCCAAGGCGGCGAAGGCGGGCATCCCCGTCGTCGGCCTCAACTCCGGCCTGAGCGACTGGAAGTCGCTCAACCTGCTGTCGTTCTTCGGCCAGGACGAGTCGGTCGCCGGCGAGGCCTTCGGCAAGAAGCTCAACGAGACGGGCGCCAAGAAGGCCGTCTGCGTGATCCAGGAACAGGGCAACGTCGGCCTCGAACAGCGCTGCGCCGGTGTGAAGAAGACCTTCGGCGGCGACACCGCGGTCCTCAACGTCAACGGCACCGACATGCCGTCCGTCAAGGCCACGATCACCGCCAAGCTGCGCCAGGACGCGGGCATCGACTACGTGGTCGCCCTCGGCGCCCCCTACGCCCTCACCGCCGTCCAGTCGGTGGGTGACGCCGGCAGCAAGGCCAAGGTGGCCACCTTCGACCTGAACAAGGAGCTGACCACGGCGATCTCACGCGGCGACATCCAGTTCGCCGTGGACCAGCAGCCCTACCTCCAGGGCTACCTGGCCGTCGACTCCCTCTGGCTCCACAAGAACAACGGGAACTACAGCGGCGGCGGCGAGCAGCCGGTCCTCACCGGTCCGGCCTTCGTCGACAAGGCCAACGTCGAGCTGGTCTCCGCGTTCGCCGCGAAGGGCACCCGGTGATCTGAGATGACCCGAGCCACGGCACCGGCGGCGGGGACCTCCCCGCCGCCGGCTCCACCGGCCGTCCACCGGGACGGCCGCACCGCCCGGCGGTCCCCGGGCCGGCGGATGCTGGCCCGCCCCGAGGTCGGTGCCCTGATCGCCGCGATCGGCGTGTACGCCTTCTTCTTCACCCTCGCGCCGTCCTTCCGCGAGGCCGGGTCGCTGGCCACGGTGCTCTACCAGGCGTCGGTGATGGGCATCATGGCGCTCCCGGTCGCGCTGCTGATGATCGGCGGGGAGTTCGATTTGTCCGCCGGCGTCGCGGTCACCACCTCCGCGCTGACCGCCGCGATTCTCTCCTTCCAGCTCAGCGTCAACGTGTGGACCGGTGTCCTCGTCGCCCTGGCCGTCTCCCTGGCGGTGGGCGCGTTCAACGGCTGGCTGCTGATCAGGACCGGCCTGCCGTCCTTCCTCGTCACGCTGGGGTCGTTCCTGGTTCTCCAGGGGGCGAACCTGGCGGTGACGAAGATCTTCACGGGGAACGTGGCCTCGGAGTCCATCAGGGACATGGACGGCTTCGACCAGGCGAAACGGATCTTCGCCTCGGAGATCGGTATCGGCGGGGTCGACTTCAAGATCACGATCTTCTACTGGCTCGCGTTCGCGGGCCTGGCGACCTGGCTCCTGCTCCGTACCGCGTTCGGCAACTGGGTCTTCGCGGTCGGCGGCAACGCCGACTCCGCCCGGGCGGTCGGTGTGCCCGTCCACTTCACCAAGGTCGCCCTGTTCATGGGGGTGGGCGCGGGAGCCTGGTTCGTCGGCATGCACCTGCTGTTCTCGTTCGACACCGTGCAGTCCGGCGAGGGCGTGGGGAACGAGTTCCTGTACATCATCGCGGCGGTGATCGGCGGGTGCCTGCTGACCGGCGGCTACGGCTCCGCCGTCGGCCCGGTCATCGGCGCCTTCATCTTCGGCATGGTCTCGCAGGGCATCGTCTACGCCAACTGGAACCCCGACTGGTTCAAGGCCTTCCTGGGCGTCATGCTGCTGGTCGCCGCGCTGGTCAACCTGTGGGTCCGCCGCCAGGCCACGAGGAGGTAAGACCCATGACCGCCCATGGCCACCCGGCCACCCCGATCGCCTTGGTCGAGCTGCGGAACGCGGGCAAGTCGTACGGCAACATCCGAGCCCTGCACGGGGTCGACCTGACCGTGCACCCCGGCCGGGTCACCTGTGTGCTCGGCGACAACGGCGCCGGCAAGTCCACCCTCATCAAGATCATCTCCGGTCTGCACCGCCACACCGAGGGCGAGTTCCTCGTCGACGGCACACCCACCCGCTTCACCACCCCCCGCGAAGCCCTCGCCCACGGCATCGCCACCGTCTACCAGGACCTGGCCACCGTCCCCCTGATGCCGGTGTGGCGCAACTTCTTCCTCGGCTCCGAGCTGACCCTGGGCCGCCGGCCGCTGCGGCGGCTGGACATCGCGAGGATGAAACGGACCGCCGACGAGGAACTGCGGAACATGGGCATCGTGCTGGACGACCTGGAACAGCCCATCGGCACCCTCTCCGGCGGGCAGCGCCAGTGCGTGGCCATCGCCCGCGCCGTCCACTTCGGCGCCCGCGTCCTCGTCCTCGACGAGCCCACCGCCGCCCTCGGCGTCAAGCAGTCGGGCGTCGTCCTCAAGTACGTCGCCGCCGCGCGCGACCGCGGCCTCGGCGTCATCTTCATCACCCACAACCCCCACCACGCCCACCTGGTCGGCGACCACTTCACCGTGCTGCGCCTGGGCACCGTGGAACTGTCCGCCGCCCGCGGCGAGGTCGGCGTCGAGGAGCTGACCCACCACATGGCCGGCGGCGCCGAACTCGCCGCACTCGAGCACGAACTCGCCCAGGTCGGCGGCCTCGACGGGCGCCCCGGGCGCGCAGAATCGGATGAGCCCACCGCGCTCACCACGACCCCGCCCGAAGGAAGGTCCTGACATGACCGCTGCCCTCGACCGCATCAGGGTGGGCTCGGCTCCCGACTCCTGGGGCGTCTGGTTCCCGGACGACCCGCGACAGGTGCCCTGGGAGCGGTTCCTGGACGAGGTGGCCGAGGCCGGCTACTCCTGGATCGAACTCGGACCCTACGGCTACCTGCCGACCGACCCGGCCCGCCTCACCGACGAGGTCGCCCGACGCGGCCTGAAGGTGTCGGCCGGCACGGTCTTCACCTCCCTGCACCGCGGCCCGTCCGTCTGGGAGGCGACCTGGGACCACGTCGGCCGGGTCGCCGCGCTCACCCGGGCGATGGGAGCCGAACACCTCGTGGTCATCCCGTCCTTTTGGCGGGACGACAAGACGGCCGAGATCATCGAGCCGCCCGAGCTGACCACCGAACAGTGGGGCCACCTCGCCCGCGGCACCGAGCGGCTGGCGCGCGTGGTCAAGGACACCTACGGCCTCGACATCGTGGTCCACCCGCACGCCGACACCCACATCGACAGCGAGGAACACGTCGAGCGCTTCCTCGACGCGACCGACCCCGCCCTGGTCAACCTGTGCCTGGACACCGGCCACTACGCGTACTGCGGCGGCGACAGCGTCAAACTGATCCGCACCTACGGCGAGCGCATCGGCTACCTGCACCTCAAGCAGGTCGACCCGGACATCCTCGCCGACGTCCTCGGCAACGGAGTGCCGTTCGGCCCCGCCGTGCAGCGCGGCGTCATGTGCGAACCCCCCGCCGGCGTACCGGACCTGGAGCCGGTCCTGGCCGCGGCCCAGGACCTGGGTGTGGACCTGTTCGCCATCGTCGAGCAGGACATGTACCCCTGCGACCCCGACGCGCCGCTGCCGATCGCCGCCCGCACCCGTAGGTTCCTCCGCTCCTGCGGCGTCTGACCCACCGAAGGGACGACCACCCCACCATGACCCAGCGCAGGACGCTCCGGATCGCCGTCATCGGCACCGGCAAGATGGGCGCCGACCACGTGCGCCGGATCGACCAGGTGATCAGCGGGGCGCGCGTGTCCGCCGTCGTGGACCTCGACGCCGAGCGCGCCAAGCAGCTCGCCGCCGGCATCGAGGGCTGCACCGGCTCCGGCGACCCGGCCGCGGCCATGGCCACCGGCGAGGTCGACGCCGTCCTCATCGCCTCACCCGGCCCCGCCCACGAGGAAGCCCTGCTGACCGCCTTCGCCCACGACCTCCCCGTCCTGTGCGAGAAACCGCTCACCCCCGACGCAGCCTCCGCCCTGCGGGTCATGGAGGCGGAACAGAAGCTCGGCCACCGCCTGGTCCAGGTCGGCTTCATGCGGCGCTACGACGCCGAATACCTCAAGCTCAAGGCCCTGCTGGACAGCGGCCACCTCGGTCGGACGCTGATGATGCACAACCAGCACCGCAACGCCTCCAGCCCTCCAGGCTTCACCAACGCCATGCTCATCAACGACTCCGTCGTCCACGAGATGGACGTGACACGCTGGCTGCTCGGCCAGGAGATCACGGCGGTCACGGTGCTGCGCCCGAGGCCGTCCTCGAACGCCCCCGCCGGCATGGACGACCCGCAGCTCGTCCTCCTCGAGACCGACGGCGGTGTGGTCGTCGACGTCGAGATCAACGTCAACTGCGGCTTCGGCTACCAGGTGAAGGCCGAGGCGGTCTGCGAGCGCGGCACCGCCCGCATCGGCACGAAGCAGTCCCTCGTCACCGACACGGCCGGACGCTGGGGCGGCACCATCGCCCAGGACTTCGTGGAGCGCTTCGCCGACGCCTACGACCGCGAGGTCCAGGCCTGGGTCGACGCCACCCGGCGCGGCGAGGTCACCGGCCCGAGCGTGTGGGACGGGTACGCGGCCGCCGCGGTCTGCGAAGCCGGCGTCCGCGCGCAGCGCGAGGGCGGCCGGATCGGGGTCGAGATGGTCGAACGGCCCGCGTTCTACCGGTAGCGCCGTTTTGCCGGGCGGGGCCGGCGAAACGGGCGGCTCGCGGTGGCGCTCGGGCGGCGCGCGGTGGGGCCGGCCCGGTGCGGATCAGGCGGTCCTGCGGTGCCGGTAGAACTCGGTGTGGTCGGGTTCGAGGGGGGTGTTGCCGAGGATGAGGTCGGCGGCCTTCTCGGCGAGCATCATCACGGGCGCGTAGATGTTGCCGTTGGTCACGTACGGCATCGCGGACGCGTCGACCACGTGCAGCCCCTCCAGGCCGTGGACCTGCAGGGTGGCCGGGTCGAGGACCGCCATCTCGTCGGTGCCCATCCTGGCGGTGCACGAGGGGTGCAGGGCGGTCTCCCCGTCCTTGGCGACCCACTGCAGGATCTGCTCGTCGGACTCGACCTCCGGGCCGGGCGAGATCTCACCGTCGCTGAACTCGTCGAAGGCGGGCTGTCCGAGGATCCTGCGGGTGACCCGGATCGCCTCGACCCACTCCCGGCGGTCCTGGGCGGTGGAGAGGTAGTTGAACCGGAGGGCCGGGTGCTCGCGCGGGTCCTTCGACCTGATCTTCACCGAGCCGCGCGCATCGGAGTACATGGGACCGATGTGCACCTGGTAGCCGTGCCCACCGGCCGGCGCGGAGCCGTCGTAGCGCACCGCGATCGGCAGGAAGTGGAACATCAGGTTGGGGTAGTCGACGTCCTCGTTGCCGCGGACGAAGCCGCCGCCCTCGAAGTGGTTGGTGGCGCCCGGCCCTTTGCGCAGGAAGAGCCACTCGGCGCCGATGAACGGCCGTCGCCACATCTTCAGGGCCGGCTGCACGGAGACCGGCTGCCTGCAGGCGTGCTGGACGTACACCTCCAGGTGGTCCTGGAGGTTCTCGCCGACGCCGGGCAGGTGCTGGACGGTCCTGATGCCGAGCGCCTCCAGCTCCGCCGTGTGGCCGACGCCGGAGAGCTGGAGGAGCTGCGGGGAGTTGACGGCGCCACCGGAGAGGATGACCGTGCCGCCGCTCACCCGGTGCAGCGTCCCGCCGCGGCCGTACTCCACGCCGACCGCGCGCCTGCCCTCGAACAGGACGCGGCCGACCAGGGCCCGGGTCTGCACGTCGAGGTTGCGGCGGTTCATCACCGGGTGCAGGTAGGCGCGGGCGGCGCTGAGCCGGCGTCCGCGGTGGAGATTGCGGTCGAAGGCGGCGAAGCCCTCCTGGCGGTAGCCGTTGACGTCGTCGGTGAGCGGGTACCCCGCCTGCTGCACGGCTTCGAAGAAGGCGGAGAACAGGGGGTTGGTGACCGGCCCCCGCTCCAGGACGAGGGGGCCCCGGTGTCCGCGGAAACCGTGGCCGTCCGCGGCCGCGCCGCCGGCGTCCCGGTCGGCGAGACAGCTCTCCATGCGTTTGAAGTAGGGAAGACAGTGGGCGTAGTCCCAGTCCTTCATCCCGGGGTCGGCGGCCCAGCGCTCGTAGTCGAGCGGGTTGCCGCGCTGGAAGATCATTCCGTTGATGCTGCTGGACCCCCCGAGGACCTTGCCCCGGGCGTGGTAGATCCGCCGTCCGTTCATGAAGGGTTCCGGCTCGGACTCGTACTTCCAGTCGTAGAACCGGCTGCCGATCGGGAAGGTCAGCGCCGCCGGCATGTGGATGAAGACGTCCCACGGGTAGTCGGGCCGGCCCGCCTCCAGCACCAGCACCCGGTTGGCCGGGTCGGTGCTGAGCCGGGCCGCGAGCGCGCAGCCGGCCGAACCTCCGCCGACGATGATGAAGTCGTACTGCCGCAAGGTCATGGGGTGTCCTGCCGTTGCTCTCGGGGCGGTGACGCCGATTCTGCGAGTCTGGCGGGGTTGCTGCAGGGGCCGACAAGGGCCTGGCGGCGCGGTGCGACCGGCCAGGACGGTGAGTTTCGCTAGAGGGAACTCCCTTCACACTGCGCAACAGTCTCGGGACCGACTCAGGCCCCCGTCAAGGCCCCGCCGCGCCCCCTTGCCTGACTGTTGTGCTCCGCGCAACCCTGTGCGTAGTCTGAAACAGCACCAGACGAGGGAGTCCCGCGATGTCCCACCGACTGCCCGAGCACCCCGACTGGCTGTGGCGCACCCCCGACCCCAGGCGCTCCTACGACGTGGTCGTCATCGGCGCAGGCGGTCACGGTCTGGCCACCGCCTACTACCTCGCCCGCAACCACGGCATCACCGACGTCGCCGTGCTCGAACGCGGCTGGCTGGCCGGCGGCAACATGGCCCGGAACACCACCATCATCCGGTCCAACTACCTCTGCGAGGAGAGCGCGGCGCTGTACGAGCACGCGCTCAAGCTCTGGGAGGTGCTGCCGGAGGAGCTGGACTACGACTTCCTGTTCAGCCAGCGCGGCGTGCTCAACCTCGCCCACACCCTGCAGGACGTCCGCGAGGGCACCCGGCGGGTGAACGCCAACCGGCTCGGCGGCGTCGACGCCGAGTGGCTGGATCCCGATCAGGTGCGCGCGTTCTGCCCGATCGTCAACACCTCCCCCGACGTGCGCTACCCGGTGCTCGGCGCCACGCTGCAGCCCCGGGCCGGCATCGCCAAGCACGACCACGTCGCCTGGGCACTGGCGCGCAGGGCGGACGCGTACGGCGTCGACCTGATCCAGGGCTGCGAGGTCACCGGATTCCTGCGCGACGGCGACCGCGTGGTCGGCGTGCGGACCAACCGGGGGCCGATCGCCGCGGGGAAGGTCGCGCTGGCCGCCGCCGGGCACAGCAGCGTCCTCGCCGGCCTGGCCGGACTGCGGCTCCCCGTGCAGAGCCACCCCCTCCAGGCGCTCGTCTCCGAGCTGCTGGAACCCGTCCACCCCACCGTGGTGATGTCCAACCACGTGCACGTGTACGTCAGCCAGGCCCACAAGGGGGAGCTGGTCATGGGCGCGGGCGTCGACGCCTACAACGGCTACGGCCAGCGCGGCTCCTTCCACATGATCGAGCATCAGATGTCCGCCGCGCTGGAGCTGTTCCCGATCTTCGCCCGGGCCCACGTGCTGCGCACCTGGGGCGGGATCGTCGACGTCACCCCCGACGCCTCCCCGATCATCGGCCCGACGCCGGTCGAGAACCTCTACCTCAACTGCGGCTGGGGAACGGGCGGTTTCAAGGCCACGCCCTCCTCCGGGTGGGTGTACGCGCACACCATCGCCACCGGCGAACCGCACCCGCTGGCCGCGCCCTTCGCCCTGGAGCGGTTCACCACCGGCGCGCTCATCGACGAGCACGGCGCCGCCGCCGTGGCCCACTGACCCCGACCCCCACCCGGCAGGAGTTCCCCGTGCTGCTGATCGCCTGTCCCTGGTGCGGCGAACGCGAAGAGCTGGAGTTCCACTACGGCGGCCAGGCCCACGTCGCCCACCCCGCGGACCCCGAGCAGCTGTCCGACGGAGAGTGGGGCGAGTACCTCTTCGTCCGCGACAACCCCAAGGGCCCCTTCGCGGAACGCTGGTCGCACGCCGCCGGATGCCGGCGCTGGTTCAACGTCGTCCGCCACACCGTCACCCACCAGATCCTGGCCGTCTACCCGGCCGGCGAGCCGAAGCCGGTGATCCCGTGACCCAGTCCCACCGCCTCCCGCACGGCGGACGGGTCGACCGCTCCGCCCCCCTGCGCTTCACCTTCGACGGGGTGGAGTACACCGGCCTGCGCGGCGACACGCTCGCCTCCGCCCTGCTCGCCAACGGCGTGCTGCACGTCGCCCCCGGCCTCCATCGCCGGCGGCCGCGCGGCATCGCCACGGCCGGGGTGGAGGAGCCCAACGCCCTGGTCCAGCTCGACGGGCCCTGCTCGGAGCCGATGCGGCTCGCGACCACGACCGAGCTGTACGACGGCCTCTCGGCGAGGAGCCTCGCCGGTCTCGGACGACTCGACCCGGCCCCGGACGAGGCCGTCCACGACAAGACGCACGCCCACACCGACGTGCTGGTCGTCGGCGGCGGCCCCGCCGGACTCGCCGCGGCCCTCGCGGCCGGGCGTTCCGGCGCCCGGACCGTCCTGGTCGACGACCAGCCGGAACTCGGCGGATCCCTGCTCGCCGGACGGGAGTCGATCGACGGCCGCCCGGCGCTCGACTGGGTGGCGGACGTCCGGGCGGAGCTCGCCGCGCAGGCCGACACACGGATCCTCAGCCGGTCCACGGCCATCGGCTACCACGACCACAACCACCTGCTCGTCGCCGAACACCGCACCGACCACCTCGGCCCGGACCCGGTCCCCGGCATCTCCCGGCAGCGCCTGTGGCACATCCGGGCCCGGCGGGTGGTCCTGGCGACCGGCTCCCACGAGCGGCCGATGGTGTTCGCCGGCAACGACCTGCCGGGCGTCATGTCCGCCGCCGCCGTGCGCACGTACGTGAACCGGTACGCCGTGCTCCCCGGCCGCCGGGCCGTGGTCCTCACCACCAACGACCACGCCTACGCCACCGCGCTCGACCTGGTCGCGGCCGGGGCGGAGGTGGCGGCACTCGTCGACACCCGGCCCGAACCACCCGCCGACCTCGTCGACTCGGCGCGCGGCGCCGGGATCGAGGTCATCACCGGATCGGCCGTCGTCGGCACCCGGGGAGACCGGGACACTCCCCGAGCCGGAGGTGCGGGGAGGATCACGGCGGTCCGCATCGCCGCGCTCGACGCCGAGGACGCGATCAACGGCCCGGTCCACGAGGTGACCTGCGACCTGCTCGCCGTCTCCGGCGGCTGGAACCCGGCCGTCCACCTGTGGAGCCAGTCCCAGGGCACCACCCGCTACGACGACGACCTCGCCGCCTTCGTCCCCGCGCAGGCCGCTCAGCACGTCGACACCGTCGGAGCCGCCCGCGGCGTCCTCGACCTCGCCGGATGCCTCGACGGCGGGTTCGCCGCCGGAGCCGAGGCCGCCGGCCTGGCCGGCTTCCCCGCCGACGCACCGGCCACCCCGCCCAGCTCCGGAGACCGCCGCCCCGCCCCGCCCCGGCCGGTGTGGATCGTGCCCGGCGAGAGCGGTGACCCCGCCGAGTGGCACGACCATTTCGTCGACCTCCAGCGCGACGCCACCGTCGCGGACGTGCAGCGCGCGATCCGGGCCGGCATGCGCTCGGTCGAGCACATCAAGCGCTACACCACCATCGGCACCGCGCACGACCAGGGCAAGGCCTCCGGCGTGAGCGCCACCGGCGTCATCGCCCGACTGCTCGGAGCCCGCTCCCCGGGCGAGGTCGGCACCACCACCTACCGCGGCCCGTACGTCCCCGTCTCCTTCGCGCTGCTCGCCGGACGCGAACGGGGCGCCCTCTTCGACCCGGTGCGCACCACCACGATCCACCCCTGGCACGTCGGGCACGGCGCCGCCTTCGAGAACGTCGGCCAGTGGAAGCGCCCGTGGTACTACCCCCGGCCCGGGGAGTCCATGGAGGCGGCCGTCCTGCGCGAGTGCCGCGCGGCCCGCGAGGGCGTCGCCGTCATGGACGCCAGCACCCTCGGCAAGATCGACGTCATCGGCCCCGACGCGGGCGCGTTCCTCGACCGCGTCTACACCAACGCCTTCGCCCGACTGGCCGTCGGCTCGGCACGGTACGGCGTGATGTGCCGCGCCGACGGCATGGTCCTCGACGACGGCGTGACCGTACGCCTGGCCGACGACCACTACGTCATGACGACCACCACCGGCAACGCCGCCGCCGTCCTGGACTGGCTGGAGGAGTGGCTGCAGACCGAATGGCCCGGGCTCCGCGTGCGCCTCACCTCGGTGACCGAGCAGTGGGCCACGATCGCGGTGGTCGGCCCCCGGTCCCGCGAGGTCCTCGGCGCCCTCGCCCCGGACCTGGACGTGTCGAACGACGCCTTCCCGTTCATGACGGCCCGGACGACCCACCTGGCGGGCGGCACACCCGCCCGCATCTGCCGGATCTCGTTCTCGGGCGAGCTCGCCTACGAGATCAACGTCGCGAGCTGGTACGGCCTCGCCGTCTGGGAGTCCGTCATCCGCGCCGGCGAACCCCTGGGCATCACCCCCTACGGCACCGAGACCATGCACGTGCTGCGCGCCGAGAAGGGCTACCCCATCATCGGCCAGGACACCGACGGCACGGTCACCCCCCAGGACCTCGGCATGGAGTGGATCGTCTCCACCAAGAAGGACTTCATCGGCAAACGCTCCTTCCGCCGTGCGGACACCGCACGCGGCGACCGCAGGCAACTGGTCGGCCTGCTGCCGGTGGATCCCGCCGTGCTGCTCCCGGAGGGCGCGCAGCTGGTGGCGGACGCCGAGGCGACCGTGCCGGCGAAGGCCCTGGGACACGTCACCTCCAGCTACCGCAGCGCGGCGCTCGGCCGCACCTTCGCCCTCGCCCTCGTCTCCGGCGGGAGGGCGCGGCTGGGCGAGACGGTGTACGCGCCCCTGCCCGGCGGCACGATCGCCGCCACGATCACCGACACCGTCCTCCACGACCCGAAGGGGACCCGCCGTGACGGCTGACACCCTGCGCCGCAGCCCGCTCGGACACCTCGACGACGTCCTCGCCGCGCACTCGACCACCGGAGAGCGGGGGGTGCGGCTCCGCGAGGTGCCCTTCCTCGCCCAGCTCGACCTCCAGCTGCGCCCGGACGGGGCGGCCGCGCGGCGGATCGCCTCGGCTCTCGGCACGCCGCTGCCCACCGAGCCGAACACCGTCAGCGCGGCGGGACACCTGCGGGTGCTCTGGCTGGGCCCGGAGGAGTGGCTCGTGGTGGGCCCGGACGGCTCCGCGCCCGCCACGGCCGAACGGCTGCACGCGGCGCTGCGGGACGAGCCCGGATCCGTCGTGGACGTCTCGGCCAACCGCACCACGCTCGAGCTGTCCGGCCCCTCCGCCCGCCCGGTCCTGGCGAAGGGCTGCGCCCTCGACCTGCACCCACGGGTCTTCCGGGCGGGCCACTGCGCCCAGACGCTGCTCGCCAAGGTCAACGTGATCCTCCACCAGGTCGACGCGGAGCCGACCTACCGGCTGCTGGTGCGAGGATCGTTCGCGCAGTACCTGGCGGACTGGCTGCTCGACGCGATGGAGGAGTACCGTCACCCCCCGCTCACGGCCTGACGGCCTCCCGACCCGCGCCGACCTCGACCGAACGTGAGCCCTACGGAGCGGCCCGCGCGACGGCCGAGGGGACCGGGGTCAGCGTGCGGCGGAGCCGGCTGAAGAGCTTGGGCTGGTTGACGGCGAGCACGGCCACGTCGTGCCCGTTCCGCCGGTAGACGGCGACGAAGGAACGGCTTTCGAGGTCGCCGGCGACGAGCTGCGGCCGGTCGCCGGGGGCGACGTGGCCGGCCAGCTGGATGCGGGCCTGGTACTGGTCGGACCAGAAGTACGGCGGCTGCACCGGAGTGGGCGCCGACCTGCCGGACAGCAGGGTGCGGGCCGCCGTCCTCGGCTGCTCCGTCGCGTTGCTCCAGTGCTCGATGCGCTGGTGCCGCCCGGTGAACGGGTTGGGGCAGCGGGCGACGTCGCCCGCGGCGACGACGCCCGGGATGTTCGTCGCGCAGCCGGCGTCGCACACGAGCCCGTCGTCCACCGTGAGGCCCGATCCGGCCAGCCACGCGGTCGCCGGCCGCACACCGACGCCGACCACGACGAGGTCGGCGGGCAGCAGTCGCCCGTCCGCGAGCCGCACGCCGGTGACCCGGCCTTCGCCGGTGAGGCCCGCGACGCCGGTGCCGCACAGCAGGCGGACCCCGTGGTCGGTGTGGAGCGAGGAGCAGACCAGGCCCATCTCGCGCCCCAGGACCCGCTCCAGGGGCACCTCGGCCGCCTCGACGACGGTGACCGACAGGCCGAGCGCGTGGGCGGTGGAGGCGACCTCGGCGCCGATGAATCCGGCGCCGATCACCACGACGCGCGGCAGGCCGTCCCGCAGGTCCGCGCGCAGCGCGACGGCGTCGTCCAGGGTGCGCAGCGTGTGGACGCCCGCCAGCCCCTGCGCGCCGGCGATGGTGCGGGGGCTCGCGCCGGTGGCGACGACGGCGGCGTCGGCGCGCAGCTCCCGGCCGCTGCGGAGGGTGATGGTCCGTGCCGCGGGATCCAGCCGGACGGCCCGCTCGCCGAGCAGCCACCGGACCCGGAGGTCCGCGTACTCGTCCGGGTCGGCGAGCGCGAGGGCGTCGGCGTCGAGGTCGCCCTTGAGGAAGGCCTTGGACAGCGGCGGGCGGTCGTACGGGTGGTGACGTTCCTCGCCGATGACGGTGATCGCGCCGTCGTAGCCCTCCGCGCGGAGCGCCCGGACCGTGCTCAGAGCCGCCAGTGAGGCGCCGACCACGGCGATCGACTTCACGCCGGCTCGCCGACGGTGACGTGGAGGACGACGCGTCCGTCCTCGACGGTGACCCGGTGCGTGCGCAGCGGCACCTTCGCGGGGGGACAGGTGGGCCGGCCGTCACGCAGGTCGAACGCGGCCGCGTGCAGCGGGCACTCGACGTAACAGCCCTCCAGCCAGCCGTCGGCGAGCGAGGCGTCCTGGTGGGTGCAGGTGTCGTCGACGGCGTACACCGTCCCGTCGGCGTTGAACACGGCGATCGGAGCCGGTACGCCCTCGGTCACCCGGAGCGCCTCGCCCGGCGGCAGGTCTTCGATCCGGCACACCGTGATCATGGGCCCTCCAGGGCGTGTATCGTATTGCACAACACGATGCGGTATACGCAACAGCGTACGGGCGGCTAGGGGCTTGTCAAGAGGGTCCTTCACGCCAGTCGCGAGTTGTGCGTAATGTTGCGCCATGAGCAACACTCTGAACGGTGGGTCCCCCGAGGGGCCGGGCTCCCCGCAGCAGGCGGAGTCCCCGGTGCAGTCCGTCGACCGGGCCGTGACCATCCTGGAGATCCTCGCCCGCCGCGGCGAGACCGGTGTCACCGAACTCGCGGCCGAGCTGGGCGTGCACAAGTCGACGGCGTTCCGTCTCGCCGTCGCCCTGGAGATGCGCGGCCTCGTCGAGCAGCCGGGGGAGCGGGGCAAGTACCGCCTGGGCCTGGGCCTGATCCGGCTGGCCGGCGCCGCCACGGCCCGGATGGACCTGTCGCAGCAGAGCCGTCCGGTCTGCGAGCGGCTGGCCGTTCAGGTCGCGGAGACCATCAACGTGGCGATCCTCGACGGCGGCGAGGCCGTCAACATCGACCAGGTGTACGGCCCGTCGGCCCTGACGACGCACAACTGGGTCGGACAGCGCACGCCGTTGCACGCGACGTCCAGCGGCAAGGTGCTGCTGGCGTACCTGTCCGAGGAGGCGGTGAACAAGCAGCTCGACGCCCCCCTGGAGCGCTACACCCCGCGGACCGTGACCGATCCCGGCCGTCTGCTCGCCCAGCTGGAGCAGGCCCGCGCGGACGGTTTCGCTTACTGCGTCGAGGAGTTGGAACCGGGTCTCAACGCCGTCGCGGCGCCCGTCAGGGCGCACAACGGGCAGGTGGTGGCAGCCGTCAGCGCCTCCGGACCGTCCTTCCGCCTGACCGAGGACCGCATCCCGGAGGTGGCTGCCGCGGTCCGGTCCGCGGCGGAGGAGGTTTCGGCCCGGCTGGGGTATCTCCGCCTGTCGTGACCGGCCGTGCCCCGGCCGCCGGAACGGGACGCCCGGTTTGACCGGCGCCCCGTTCCCGCTCCCGGCGCGGCCGCGCGGCGGTCAGGCCTCGGCCTCCAGGGTGTCGCCCGCCGCCGGCCCGGTGGCGGCGGAGTGCTGCGCTGTGCCGCCGCGGCGGCGGTAGCGCAGGTACAGCAGTCCGCCGATCGCCGAGATCGCCCCGGTGAAGACGATGGCGCCCCACTGGTAGTACCAGTGGTCCTCGCCGTAGACGGCCGCCCGCGGCCACGCCAGGTTGACGGTCATGGCGAGGCCGTAGCCCACGGCCACGATGTTCACGACGAGACCCTTGCGGCCCATGCTGAAGTACGGGCCGTGGTCCGCGCGGGGCCACTGGCCGCGCAGGCGGCGCACCAGCATCGGGGCGGTGACCAGCAGGTACGGGATGTAGAAGAGGATGATGGCGACCGAGGTGAGGATGTAGAAGACCCGCTGGTTGCCGATGTTGACGAGCAGGAGGGCGATGGTCAGCACGCCGGTGACGGCTGCGGGTACGACCGGGGTGTTGGACGTGGGGGAGACCTTGGCCAGCGAGCTGCCGAAGGGCAGGCGTCCGTCGCGGGCCATGGAGAAGAGCAGGCGGATGGCCGCGGTCTGCACGGCGAGACAGCAGACGGTGATGGCGATCGCCGAGCAGACCAGGAAGACGTCTCCGAGGCCGGTGCCGAGGGTGGACTTGACCAGGTAGGGCATGCCGAGCGTGCCGAGCTCCTCGGCGTCGATGTCGCCGACCGCCATCATGCCGACGAGCATCAGCAGGCCGCCCGCGAGGAACGCGGCGGTGAGGGCGCGGAGGATGGCGCGGGGAGCGTGACGGCGGGGCTCCTTGGTCTCCTCGGCGAGCGAGCCGGCGGTGTCGAAGCCGTAGAAGACGTAGGCGCTCATGATCGAGGCCGCCAGGAAGGCGCCGAGATAGCCGGCCGAGTGTCCGGCCCCGGTGCCGGCGGTGTGCAGGACGACCTGGGGTCCGCGCTTGATGTGCACGGCCAGCATGACGATGAGCAGGACGACGCCGATCAGCTCGACGGCGACGCCCAGGTTGTTGATCTTCGCCATCAGGCGGACGCCCACGATGTTGACGACCGTGGTGAACACGACCAGGCCCAGGGCGAGCAGGATCGCGTTCTTCGCGCCGTTCGGGGTGGTGGTCACGCCCGCGTCCTCGGCGTCACCGACGATCTGGAAGGCCGACGAGACCTGCGGCAGGATGATCTGGTACGCGACGGCGACCGCGGCGGCGGTGACGATCGCGCCCACGGTCATGATCCAGCCCGCCATCCACGAGGTGACCGGTCGCGCGATCTGCTTGGACCACTGGTACACGCCGCCGGCCAGCGGGAACTGGCCCGCCATCTCGGCGAAGCAGAGGGCGACGGCACCCTGGCCGATGAAGACGATCGGCCAGGTCCAGATGAAGGCCGGGCCGCCGGCGCCGAAGCCGAAGCCGAAGAGCTGGAACACGCCGGTCATGATCGAGATGTAGCTGAAGCCCGCGGCGAAGCTGGAGAAGGAGCCGAGGGAGCGTTCCAGTTCCTGCTTGTAGCCGAAGCGTGCGAGGTCGGTGGTGTCGTCGTCGGGGGGTGTCGCCGCGGTTCTGATGGTTCCCGGGTTGCTCATGGTCGCTCCAGTGGCAGGCAGGGGACTGGGAGAGGTGCTTGCTGCGCGGACCGGGTGGAGTCGGGAGGTGCGGACGTGCGGGGCCGGGGGAGTGGGTGGAGTCCGGACGTGCGGGGGCCGGGGAGTGGGTGGTGCCGCGTCAGCCGGCGAACCAGTGCTGGGCGGCGGGGGTGACGGTGCGCCAGATGTGCTTGGTCTCCTGGTACTCGCGCAGGCCCGACGGGCCGAGTTCGCGACCTGTACCGGACTGCTTGTACCCGCCCCATTCGGCCTGCGGCACATAGGGGTGGTAGGTGTTGATCCAGACGGTGCCCAGGCGGAGCTTGGCCGCGACGCGCTCGCCGCGTCCTGCGTCCTGCGTCCACACGGCGCCGGCCAGGCCGTACGGGGTGTCGTTGGCCAGGGCCACCACCTCGTCCTCGTCGTCGAAGAGTTCGACGGTGAGGACGGGGCCGAACACCTCCTCGCGGACCACCGTCATGCCGGCGTGGCAGCCGTCGAGCACGGTGGGCCGCAGGAAGAAGCCGGCCTGCAGCCCGGCTTCGGTCGGCCGGCCGCCGCCGGCGCGGACCACCGCGCCCTCGGCGAGGGCGCCGGCGAGGAGGCGTTCGACCTTCGCGCGGTGCTCGGCGGAGACCAGCGGGCCGGTCTCGGTCCCCTTTTCGAGGCCGTCGCCGAGCCGGATGAGGTCGGTCCGGCGGGCCAGCTCGGCGGTGAACTCGGCGTGCAGGCTGCGGTGCAGCAACAGCCGTGAGCCGGCCGAGCAGACCTGGCCGGAGTGCAGGAAGGCGGCGGTGAGCGCGAAGTCGACCGCGGCGTCGAGGTCGGCGTCGGCGAAGACGATGTTGGGGTTCTTGCCCCCGAGTTCCAGCGCGACCTTCTTGACCGTGTCGGCCGCGGCCCGCATCACCGAGCGCCCGGTGGCCAGACCGCCGGTGAACGAGACCAGGTCGACCTCGGGATGCCGGGCGAGGGCCGCGCCGACGGCGCCGCCGCCCAGGACCAGGTTCGCGGTCCCGCTCGGGGCGCCCGCCCGCTCCAACTGCTCCTGGAGCAGCTGGAACAGGCGGATCGTGGTCATCGGGGTGACCTCGCTGGGTTTGGCCACCACGGTGTTGCCGGCCGCCAGGGCCGGGGCGAGCTTCCAGGAGATCTGCAGCAGCGGGTAGTTCCACGGTGTGATCAGCGCGCACACGCCCACCGGCTCGTGGACCACCCGGCTGATCGCGTCGGGCTGCCCGGTGTCGATCGTGCGGCCCGCGTCGCAGGTCACCATCGCCGCGTAGTAGCGCAGGACGGCCGTGGCGTCGTCGACGTCCATCCGGCTCTCCGCCAGGGTCTTGCCGGTGTCGAGCGTCTCCAGCCGCGCCAGTTCCTCGCGCTGTGCCTGGAGCGCGTCGGCGACGGCGGTGAGCACGCCCGCGCGGCGGGCCGCCGGGGCGTGGGCCCAGGAGCCCTCGTCGAAGGCGGACCGCGCGGCGCGTACCGCCCGGTCGGCGTCGGCTTCTGACGCTTCGGCGACCGTCCCCAGCGTCGAGGAGTCGAAGGGATTGACGACGGCCCGCTGCCGGCCGCCCTCGGCCGCCGTCCAGGTGCCGTCGATCAGCAGACACGCTGGGTCGAAGGGTGAGGACACGGCCGCCGCCTTTCCTGTGTGTTGCGCGATACGAGACGTTTGTCTCCATGCGCAACTTTCGGCGAGTATGGAAGGCCCTCGTAGAGGTGTCAAGGGGGCCGGCTCGGACGATCCGTCGACCCCGTCCCGCGCGCCCGGCGGCGGGCCCTTGACAGCGCGCGGCGCGAGCCTGAGTCTGTTTCTCATCGCGCATCCAGATGCGCCATATGCAACTCGTGAACTGTCCTGGCCGTTCGAGGCGCCGGAACGCCGGCCGACCTCCAGCCGTGCCGCAGCTACCTCCCGAGGGGACGGATGCTTTGACAGTCCAACCGAAAGTCGTGATCGTCGGTGCCGGCATCGTGGGCTGCGCGCTGAGCGACGAGCTCACCGCCCGCGGCTGGACCGACGTCACCGTGCTGGAGCAGGGCCCCCTGTTCGCCACCGGAGGGTCGAGCTCGCACGCGCCCGGACTGGTCTTCCAGACCAACCCCTCCAAGACCATGACCGAGTTCGCCTCCTACACCGTCCGCAAGTACTCCTCGCTGACCCTCGACGGCCGGTGGTGCTTCCGGAAACTCGGCGGACTCGAGGTGGCCACCACCCCCGAGCGACTCGCCGAGCTGAACCGCAGGCACGGGCTGGCCACCTCCTGGGGGGTGGCGGGCGCCCTGCTGGACCCCGACCAGTGCGTCGCCCTGCACCCGCTGCTCGACCGCGACCAGGTGCTGGGCGGCTTCCACGTGCCCACCGACGGCCTGGCCAACGCGGTGCGGGCCGGCGAGGCGCAGGCCCGCCGGGCGATCGGACGCGGCGCCCGGTTCCTCGCGCACCACACCGTCACCGGGATCGAGTCCGCCCACGGCCGGGTCACCGCCGTCGTCACCGACGAGGACACCTTCCCCGCCGACGTGGTCGTCTCCTGCGCGGGGTTCTGGGGGCCGAGGATCGGCCGGATGGCCGGGCTCACCGTCCCGCTCGTCCCGCTGGCCCACCAGTACGCCCGCACCACCCCGCTGCCCGCACTGGCCGGCCACAACACCGAGGAACGGGAGGCCTCCAAGCCGATCCTGCGCCACCAGGACCGCGACCTCTACTACCGCGAACACGTGGACCGGCTCGGCATCGGCTCCTACGCCCACCGCCCGATGCCGGTCGACCTCGACGCGGTGGCCGCGCCCGGCGGGCCCGTGATGCCCTCCGTGCTGCCCTTCACCGAGGAGGACTTCGAAGGCGCCTGGGCCGACTCGCAGGCCCTGCTGCCCGCGCTCGCCCGCACGAAGGTGGAGGAGGGGTTCAACGGCGTCTTCTCCTTCACCACCGACGGGTTCCCCCTCCTGGGCGAGTCGCCCGAGCTGCGCGGCTTCTGGGTCGCCGAGGCGGTCTGGGTGACCCACTCCGCAGGCGTGGCCAAGGCGATGGCGGAGTGGCTGGTCGACGGCACCCCGCACACCGATCTGCACGAGTGCGACCTCAACCGCTTCGAGCCCGGGCAGCTCGCCCCCTCCTACGTGCACCGGCGGAGCTGCCAGAACTTCGTCGAGGTCTACGACATCCTCCACCCGCTCCAGCCGATGGAGGAGCCGCGCCCGCTGCGGGTCACCCCCTTCCACACCCGCCAGCGCGAACTGGGCGCGTACTTCCTGGAAGCCTCCGGCTGGGAGCGGCCGCACTGGTACGAGGCCAACCGGGACCTGCCCGAGACCGCCGGCATCCCTGGGCGCGGAGCCTGGGCCTCCCGCTACTGGTCCCCGATCGCCGGCGCCGAGGCCCTGGCCACCCGCGCGCGTGTCGCGATGTACGACATGACGGCCCTCAAGCGCCTGGAGGTCACCGGTCCCGGCTCCCTCGCCCTCCTGCAGTACCTGACGACCAACCAGCTCGACAAGCCGGTCGGCTCCGTCACCTACACCCTGCTGCTGGACCCCACCGGCGGCGTGCGCAGCGACCTCACGGTGGCCCGGCTCGGCCGCGACCGCTTCCAGGTGGGCGCCAACGGCCCCCTCGACCTCGACTGGCTCACCCGCCACCTCCCGGCGGACGGCTCGGTCCAGGTCCGCGACACCACCGCCGGGACCTGCTGCATCGGCCTGTGGGGCCCGCTGGCCCGGGACCTCGTCCAGCCGCTCACCGACACCGACTTCTCCCACCGGGGATTCGGCTACTTCAAGGCCAAGCGGGCCTACCTCGGCAACGTCCCCGTCACCGCGATGCGGCTGTCCTACGTCGGCGAGCTCGGCTGGGAGCTGTACACCACCGCCGACCACGGGCAGCAGCTCTGGGACACCCTCTGGACGGCCGGACAGCCCCTCGGCGTGGTCGCCGCCGGCCGCAGCGCCTTCAACAGCCTGCGCCTGGAGAAGGGCTACCGCGCCTGGGGCACCGACCTGACGGCCGAACACAACCCCTACGAGGCCGGGCTCGGCTTCGCCGTACGCATGGACAAGGGCGACTTCCTCGGCCGCGACGCACTGCTCGGCACGACGGAGGAGACCGTACCGCGCAGGCTGGCCTGCCTGGTGCTCGACGATCCACGGGCCGTCGTCATGGGCCGGGAACCGGTGTACGTGGACGGCGCGCCGGCGGGGTACGTCACCAGCGCCGCCTACGGGTACAGCATCAACGCCGCCATCGCCTACGCCTGGCTGCCGCGCGCCGCCGCCGACCCCGGACGCCGGGTCGAGGTGGAGTACTTCGGCGAGCGGCTGCCGGCGACGGTCACCCAGGAGCCGCTCTTCGACCCGACGATGACCCGCATCCGCCGCTGACCAGGCCCCGGCCGGCCACGCTCGATCGGGCACGCTCGATCGGCCATGTTCGATCGGCCATGTTCGATCGGGCACGTTTGATCGGGTCCCGCCTTCGCCAGCCGTGCGTCACCCCGACGAAAGGCACACCGCCGTGACCGCCCCCGAGCTCCCGAAGAGCCTGATCCCCACCCTCCCCGGCCCCTCCTACACCGACCCGGCGATCTTCGCCCTGGAACAGGAGCGGATCTTCGAACAGATGTGGTTCTGCGCCGTGCGCGCGAGCGATCTCGACAAGCCGGGCAGCTTCCGCACCGTTCAGGTCGGCCGCGAGAGCGTCCTGGTGACCCGCGCAAGGGACGACAGCGTCAAGGCGTACCTCAACATCTGCCGCCACCGGGGCGCGCGGCTGTGCACCGAGGAGAGCGGCGAGGTCAAACGCGCCTTCCAATGCCCCTACCACGCCTGGACCTACGGCCTGGACGGCAAGCTCGTCGCCGCGCCCAACCTCACCGGCATGCCGGACGTCGACCGCACCACCTACGGCCTGGTCCCGGTGCACGTGCGGGAATGGCTCGGCTACGCCTGGGTGTGCCTCGCCGACGAGCCGCCCTCCTTCGAGACCGACGTGATCGGCGCCGCCACGGAACGCCTCGGCACGCCCGAGGCGATCGGCCGCTACCAGACCGAGAGCCTCGCGGTCGGCCGCCGGATCCGCTACGAGGTGCGGGCCAACTGGAAACTGATCATCGAGAACTTCATGGAGTGCTACCACTGCGCGACCATCCACCCCGAACTGACGGAGGTACTGCCCGAGTTCGCCGGCGGCTACGCCGCGCAGTACTACGTCGGCCACGGTGCGGAGTTCGCCGGCGACGCCGAGGGGTTCACCGTCGACGGCAGCCCGGGCGTGGACCGGATCCCCACCGTCTCCGAGGACCAGGACCGCAGGTACTACGCGATCACGGTCAAGCCCCAGGTGTTCATCAACCTGGTGCCCGACCACGTCATCGTGCACCGGATGTACCCGCTCGCCGCGGACCACACGGTGGTGGAGTGCGACTGGCTCTTCCTGAAGGAGGTCGTCGACGCGGGCCGCGACCTCTCCCGGTCGGTGGAGCTGTTCCACCGGGTCAACGTCCAGGACTTCGACGCCTGCGAGCGCTGCCAGCCCGCCATGGACTCGCGCGCCTACCGGGCCGGTGGCGTGCTGGTGCCGAGCGAGCACCACATCGGCGCCTTCCACACGTGGGTCACCGACCGGCTCCGTGGCTGACGGCACCCACCCGCGTCGCCACCGTTTCCCGCGCTTGCCCCGTTTCCCCCGCCCAGCGGAAGGTCGTGCTTCATGTCCCAGCAGGTCAGAGGTGTCGTCGCCGGACGAAAGGGCGCGGCGGTCAGGATCGAGACGGTCATCGTGCCGGACCCCGGGCCGGGGGAGGCCGTGGTCGAGGTCCAGGCCTGCGGCGTCTGCCACACCGACCTGCACTACCGCGAGGGCGGGATCTCCGACGAGTTCCCCTTCCTGCTCGGGCACGAGGCCGCCGGAATCGTGGAGTCGGTGGGGGCCGGAGTGACCGAGGTCGCGCCCGGCGACTTCGTGATCCTCAACTGGCGTGCCGTGTGCGGACGGTGCCGGTCCTGCCGGCGGGGACGTCCGTGGTACTGCTTCGACACCCACAACGCCACCCAGCGGATGACCCTCGCGGACGGCACCGCACTCACCCCGGCACTCGGCATCGGCGCCTTCGCGGAGAAGACGCTGGTCGCGGCCGGACAGTGCACCAAGGTCGACCCCGCCGCCTCACCGGCCGCCGCCGGACTGCTCGGCTGCGGCGTCATGGCGGGCCTCGGAGCGGCCGTCCACACCGGCGGGGTCTCCCGGGGCGACAGCGTCGCGGTCATCGGATGCGGCGGTGTCGGCGGTGCGGCCGTCATGGGCTCCCAACTCGCCGGAGCCGCCCGGATCATCGCCGTCGACCTCGACGACGACAAGCTCGCCACCGCCCGGCGCCTGGGCGCCACCCACACCGTCAACTCCTCCGAACGCGACGCCGTGGAGGCCATCCGTGAACTCACCGGCGGCAACGGCGCGGACGTCGTCATCGAGGCCGTCGGCCGGCCGGAGACCTACCGGCAGGCCTTCTACGCCCGCGACCTCGCCGGCACCGTCGTCCTGGTCGGCGTGCCGACCCCCGACATGACCCTCGACCTGCCACTGCTCGACGTCTTCGGCCGCGGCGGCGCCCTCACGTCGTCCTGGTACGGCGACTGCCTGCCCTCGCGGGACTTCCCCACCCTGATCGACCTCCACCTGCAGGGGCGACTGGACCTGGACGCCTTCGTCACCGAGACCATCGGGCTGGACGGCGTCGAGGCCGCCTTCGCCCGCATGCACAAGGGCGACGTCCTGCGCTCGGTGGTGCTTCTGTGACAAGCACCCGGATCGACCGCGTCGCCACCTCGGACTGAGGCCGCGTCGCCGTCACCCCGTCGTCAACACCGTCGACGCCGACGCTTCACCCGCCGCGAACGGGCCGTCCTCGCCGAAGACGAGGTGGGCGAAGCGTTCGCCGATGTGCCGGTGGGTGGCAGGGTCCGGGTGGAGTTCGTCGGGCAGCGGCTGCTTCGCGTGGTCGGTACTGCCGTAAAGGTCGAGGCCGTCGAGGTAGTGCAGGTTCGGGTCGGTGGCGGCGCGTTGCCGGACGATCCGGCTGAGGGCGTCCCGGATCACGGTGAGGGTCAGCTTCCCGGCGCCGGTCTGCGCGGGGTCGCCGGTGCTCGTGAACCGCAGCCGCCCCTCGCTCATCGCGCCGAGGTCCGGGGCGGTGGGCCCGGGGGTGGTCTCGTGGATGGGGCAGTAGAGCGGGGAGGTCACCAGGAGGGGGGTGGCGGGGTGGCCTTCGCGGATGGTGTCCAGGAAGCCGTGGACGGCCGGGCCGAACGCGCGCAGCCGCATCAGGTCGGTGTTGACCAGGTTGATGCCGATCTTGAGGCTGATCAGGTCGGCAGGGGTGTCGCGGATCGTCCGGGCGGTGAACGGGTCGAGCAGGGCGCTGCCGCTGAGTCCCAGGTTCACCAGCTCCACCCCGCCCAGGGCCGCGGCCACGGCCGGCCAGGTCCCGGTCGGAGCGGTGGCGTTGGAGCCGTGGCTGATCGAACTGCCGTGGTGCAGCCAGACCCTGCGGCCGCGGGGCGGTGAGGTCCGGACCGGGGCGTTGCTGCGCAGGGCGACCAGCTCGGTCGTCTCGTCGTGCGGCAGCCAGATCTCGACGTCCTTCTCGTCACCGGACAGACCGGTGAACCGCACCGTCCGAACCGGCCCGGGCCTGGTCTCCGCGGCCCCGGTGGCCATGTCGACGGTGAGGACGTCGCCGTCCGGCACGCTGCCCCGGCCCGCGAGCCGCCCGTCGACGAGGAGCTCGTACACCCCGTCGGGGCGCGGCGGCGCTCCGACGTACCTCCGCTTGGTGGCCACGACGTCCAGCTCGACGGCGGTGGCCCGGGTGCGGAACGCCAGTCGCACGCCGGAGGGCTGCGACTCCGCCATCGCCAGCTGGCCGTCGGGTATCTGCCGACGGGCCCACCCGGGCAACCGGTGGGGCAACGTGCCCCGTTCGGTGTGTTCCAGGTCGAGTGCGCCGCGCAGGAGGTCGGCGGTGACGGGGGTGGTGGTCCAGTCGTGCGCGGTGTGCATGTCCTCGGTCTCTTGATCAGCTTGAGCAGGGGAGCGGCCGGCAGAGGTGGTCGGCAGGTGCGGTCGGCAGGGTGTGTCAGGTGGCCGTGGGCCAGGTGCGCAGCAGGGAGTCGAGCGCGTCGAGGATCTCGGTCCAGCTCTCCTGGGCGTCCGGGGCGCTGTGGCTGAAGGCCCCGGAGGTCTCCAGGCCGACGAAGCCGCTGAAGACGCTGCCGAGCAGGCGCACCGCGTGCGTCTGGTGCGGTTCGGCCAGGTCGTACCCGCGCAGGACCGCCCGCATCATCCGGGCGTGCCGGACCCCGGCGCTGGCGGCCGCCGTCTGCGGATCGAGCCGGAACCGGGCGGCGGCGAAGCGGCCAGGGTGCTGGAGGGCGTAGTCGCGGTAGACGTTCGCGAAGGCGGTCAGGGCGTCCCTGCCGGCGCGCCCGGCCACGGCGGCGGACACCAGGTCGGCGAGTTCCTCCAGGGCGAGGAGGGCGATCCTGGTCTTGAGGTCGTGGGCGTTCTTCAGGTGCGAGTACAGGCTCGCGGTCTTCACGCCGAACCGCCGGGCGAGCTCCGCGGGGGTCGTCTGCTCGAACCCGATCTCGTCGGCAAGATCCGCCCCCGCCTGAACCAGGCGCTCCGTGGTCAGTCCCGCCCGAGCCATGCTCATCCTCCGAATCGCTTCTGCGCTTTACGGTAGGTGATTGTCCATCTGCCTACACCTATTAGGCAAACTGGCACATCGATCAGGAAACGGTTGGGTGCATCGACTGTGGCATCGGGTCTTCTCCTGGTCCTCCAGGGGATCGCTCTGCTTGCCGACGTCATCCGGGGCGCTGATTGTCGGGATGACCGGGCAGGAGTGGGACGGCGACCGGAGGAGGCGGTCAGGGCTCGGGTGACATGGCCGGGCGTCGTTCGGCCACCCAGGCGGCGATCTGGGCCCGCGAGGTGAACCCCAGCCGGGTGAGGATGTGCTCCACGTGGGTCTCGGCGGTGCGCCGGGAGAGGACCAGCCGGGCGGCGATCTCCTGATTGGTCAGTCCCAGCGCGACCAGCTCGGCGACCTCCCACTGCCGCCTGGTGAGCGGGGACCGGTCCGCCGCCGGGGTCGGCTCGGGCGGTCGGGCCTCCTCCTCCAGCGCGCGGGCGAGGGCGGTGTCGAGCGGCATGTCCCTGCCCGCGCGTACGGCCCGCTCGAAGGCCGCCGTGTCGAGCGCCACCCGGGCCCGGGGCAGGTAGTCGCGGCGCGGCCGGAAGACGGGGAAGTGGGACTCGGGCCCGGCGCCGATGGCGCGCCAGAGTTCCTCCGCGGCGCCGGCGAGCTCCGCCGCCCGTTCGTGCTCCGCCGCCCGTTCGTGCTGCGCCGCCCGTTCCCGCTGCTCCGCCCGTTCCTGCTGCGCCGCCCGCTGTCCGGCGAGTGCGGCGAGGGTTTCGAGGCCGAAGGCCAGGCCCGGCCGGCTGTCGAGCCGCCGATGGGAGCGCAGTGCCTCCCGGGCCGCGGCCTCGGCCTGCTCGAGTCGGCCGCCCGCCGCTTCGACATGGGCGATCAGGGTGAGGCCGAGCGCCCGCCACCACACCTCGCCGCGCCGCGCCAGCCAGGCGACGCACCCGTCCAGCACGCGTCGGGCCCGCCCGAGGTCACCGGCGATGATCAGTGCCACGCCCAGGAAGAGCCGCGTGTTCACCTCGCGCTGCCGGGCCCCGGCGGCGTGCATCCGGTCCAGTGCCTCGCCCAGCAGTGCCACCGCCCGCGCCGCATCGCCCTCCAGCAGGGCGGCCATGCCCGGGAGGTGCGCGGTGTAGGCGATCTCGGCCCGGTCGCCGAGCCGGGTCGCGGACCGGCCCGCCTCCGTCAGCAGGCGGAGCGCCGGTCCGACGTCGCCCTGCCAGATGGCGTACGACCCGGACAGTCGCAGGCCCGCCACCCTCTCCCGGCTCGGCCCGTCCGGGACCGACAGCAGCCGGTCGAGCCAGCGGCGCGCCTCGCTGTGGTGGCCGGCCATCGCCCTGGTGGACGACGCCGTCCTGATCCTCTCCGAACTCGCGACCAACGCCCTGAGGCACGGCGCGGGACCCGTCTGGTACCGCCTGCGTCGCACCGTGAGCGCCACGGGCAGCGCGGTGGTCCGTCTGGAGGTCGGAGAACGGGGCCCGGGGTGCCCGGACGGGTCACTCCCGGGAGCGCAGCCGCCGACCGAGGCCTGCCACGGGCGAGGGCTCCACATCGTCGCCTCGCCGGCCGCGGCATGGGGACCGCCGCCCTCTCGCCCGGGCACCTGGTCTGGGCGGACCTCCCCGGGCGCCCCGGATGAGACGGCCGGGGGTCCGGCGCGGAGGAGTTCGCGGGGTCAGGGGAGGAGTCCGGCTCGTCGGGCGGGCGGCGGCTGCCGAGGTGAGGTGCGGATGCCGGGGTTCGGGGGCACACGGGGCCTCGGGCGCGCAGGTCACCCAGGCGGCGGGCCGACGGGCAGGCAGGCCATCACCCGGGTCCCGAGCGGGGAGAGGACGGCCCGCCACCAGGTGCTGCACTGCCGGACCAGCTCCAGGCCCCGCCCGCCGGTGGCCACGTCCTCTGCGCCGCGGCGTCGCGACCGGTGGTCCCGCCACGTCCCCGAGTCCCTGACCTCGACGGTAAGAGCCGTGCCGTGGTACTCGATCGCGACCACGACATCGGGGCTGCCGCTGTGCAGCAGGGTGTTGGTGACCAGCTCCGTGACGACGAGCGCGAGCCGGTCGACGGTCTCGTCGGGGAGGTCCCACCTCCGTGCCGCGTCGCGGGCGAAGTGCCGCAGGGCGGGGACGGCCGCCGGCGAGGCCGGTGCGTCACGGAGTGCGACCGCCGTCGCGCGCCCGGTCGGTGCCGGGTCGGAAGCCCGATCGCCTTCGACGGACTCGATGCGAAGAGAGGAAATGGCCATGTCAGCTCCTGGAACGGTCCCCCGCCGGTGACCTCTGTACGAGGTACCTCCGACCGTGCCGTCAGCCGATCCGGAGGACAATCAGGGCTGCCCGGACTACGTATACGTAACCGTTGGTGGTCCCGGCGGCGGGATCGCTCCGCCCACCGGCAGCCGGGTCCCGGGGCCGCCTGCCGCGGCGACGTACGCCCGAGCCGCGTCGGCGTGCCGATCGAGCCCGGGAAGGACGGTCGCGCGCCGGGGGCGGCCCCCGGGCGCGGGCCCGCGCCCGAGCGGCCTGCAGCGCGCGCTGCGGACCACGCCGGCGATGACGGACGGTCCGCAGGCGCACCGGACCTCGTGTGGCGACGGTTGGTCAGGGACGCCGGCGGTGCGGCTACCGAACGAGTCCGCCCACCCCGCGGCCGACCCCGCCACCGTGGACGCTCTCGTCGCAGGTGCCTACGACGAACTGCGCGACGCCAACGTCCGGACGTTCATCCCGATCCTGGCGGAGCGCCGGGCCAGGGCCCAGCTGGCCGTGCAGCCACCGAACACCCGGCCCGCCCCGGAGAGCTGACCCCGCAACCTCCGAGGGCCCGCGCACGTACGGACCGCCTTTGCCGCGGCGTTCGCGGGCCCCGGTGGTGAGTTCGACGCTCTCGGCGGCGGGAGTCCGCTGCTCAGAAGTCCGACAGCGCGCATGACCGACAGCGGTGACGGGCTTGGCGACCAGGCCTTCGATGCCGCTGCCGAGGGCGCAGACCCAGCCCATCGCCTCCTCCAGCCGGTGGAGGGGGTGGCGCAGGCCGGCGTCGGACGTCTCGGTCCGACGCCGGCCGCGCCGCGGAGCCAGCCCCGCCGGGTAGGGAATTTGACTCTTCATCACGCTGACGGGCAGCCGGTCCACGGGCCGGGAGCGAGTCGGCCTCGGTGACCTTCAGGCCGTCGAACGCGGGCGACGTCACCTCACGCTCGAAGGCGAGCGAGGTGGTGAGCAGCGGGGTGCCCGCGCCGGTGCGCCCCCGCTTCCGCGACGAGCTCGGCGAAGGGGGGGACACCTGGTGCCCCAGCGTGTCGAGCAGCTGCCCCTGGACCTCGGTCAGCGTCTCGCCGAGGGTGCGCCCGGTGTCGATCCGCACCCGCGGCGGCAGCAGGTTGGTGCAGTAGCCCACCACGTCCTCGAAGCCGGGCCGGCTCCGTGCGGCGGCCACCGGCAGCACCGGGGCCTCCCACGCCACAGCGGTCCCACAGTGGCCCCGGCGAGAAGCACGCTGGCGACCTCAGCTGTCGGCCTCTGCGCCGGCACGGCTGCGCGGGCTCGCACCCACGTTCAGGGTTCGTACCACGGGGTCAGCCCCGGACGGCGGCTCGGCGCGCCAGGATCGCGGCCCGCCGTTCGTCGAAGCGGGTCGCCTGGCCGTCCAGGCCGCCGAGGAAGGCGCCGAGTTCGTCCTGGGCCCGCAGTCCTTCGGGGCCGAGGCCGGAGCTCTCCAGCACCTTGAGGTGGCGCAGCACCGGGTTCAGGACGTCGTCGAGGTGGACGCGGAGGTTGTAGACGCCGCCGAGGGCGATCTGGACGGCAGCGCGCTCGAACCCGGGTATGCCGTGGCCGGGCATCCGGAAGCCGGTGACGACGTCGGCGATGGCGCGCATGGCCTGGTCGGGGGCGATCTCCAGGGCGGCCTTGAGCAGGTTCCGGTAGAAGATCATGTGGAGGTTCTCGTCGGCGGCTATCCGGGCGAGCAGCCGGTCGCAGGCCGGGTCGCCGGAGTGGTGGCCGGTGTTGCGGTGCGAGATGCGGGTGGCCAGTTCCTGGAAGGCGACGTAGGCGACCGTGTGCAGCGGTGAGTGCCGGTTGTCCGAGACGAAGCCGGCGGACATGTGCGCCATGCGGCTCTGTTCCAGCAGGACCGGGTCCACCGCCCGCGAGGCGACGAGGTAGTCCCGCATCGCCATGGAGTGCCGGGCCTCCTCGGCGGTCCAGCGGTGCACCCAGGTGCCCCAGGCTCCGTCCCGGCCGAACAGGGTCGCGATCTCGTAGTGGTAGCTGGGCAGGTTGTCCTCGGTGAGCAGGTTGACCACCATCGCCACCCGCCCGACCTCGGAGATCGGGGACTGGTCCGACGCCCACGCCTCGCCGTTCAGCGGTCCGTCGAAGTCCCGGCCACGGCTCCACGGCACGTACTCGTGCGGCATCCATTCCTTGAACACATCGAGATGGCGGTTGAGTTCGCGTTCCACCACCTCCTCCAGCGCCTGAAGGAGCTTCACATCGGACGGGTGGGCATGCCCGGTGGTGCGGGCGGCGGGGACGGTGGTCACGGCTCCAACTTCCAGAACACGGGAACAACCTACGGGTGCGTAGGTTACGAGTCCGTAGGTTACGTGCGAGCCGACCTCCCCGCTGGGGCCGAAGGTCCCTGTTGGAACGTTCGAGTGGTCCGTGCCGAACGGCGCGGTGAGCGATCCGTTCGGTACCGCGCGCCCCGCGTCCACCAGCGCCGGCGGAGGTGGCGGGTGTCCAGGTGGAGGCCGTCGGCGATGTCGCCGCCTTGAGGTCCGGTGTCGGTCCGGGCCGGCGAGCGCGGGGCGCAGGGCCGCGCTGCGGATGTCGGGTGCGTCGCGTGGCGTCGCTCCGAAGGCGCCTGCAGCGGGTACATCCGAGCCAGCTCGCGACTAGCACGCGTTGAACTCGCCAGGATGCTCGGGTAAAGCCGTCTTGAGAGTCGTCCGCTACGAATCGTGCTGTCAAGTGCCCTCGCCCGCGCGGCCGGGCTGTGCTCGGAGGAGCCGATGTCGGCGCAGTCCGCACCGAGGTTTGCGGTGCGTGTGGCCGGGGCGGACCCGGGGCGGTGGCGGTGGCGCGGGCTCGGAGCGTGGACGCTGCTTCCCCGTTGCCCGGCGTGCCGGTGCTCGCTGCCCGGTCGGCTGCCACACTGAACACTGTGACTGATGAGCGCGAGAACCTGAGTTACCAGACGTTCGGTCGGGCGGTGCGCGAACTCGCGCAGATGATCGCCGACGATGGATTTGAGCCCGATCTCATCCTGAGCATTGCCCGCGGCGGTGTGTTCGTCGCCGGGGGTCTGGCGTATGCGCTGGACTGCAAGAATATTCACCTGGTGAACGTCGAGTTCTATACGGGTGTGGGCACCACTCTTGACATGCCCGTCATGCTGGCGCCTGTCCCCGCGGCGATCGACTTCACCGACAAGAAGGTCCTGATCGCCGACGACGTCGCCGACACGGGCAAGACGCTGAAGCTGGTGCACGACTTCTGTCTCGGTCACGTTGCCGAGGTGCGGTCCGCCGTCGTCTACGAGAAGTCGCACTCGCTCGTGCAGTGCGAGTACGTGTGGAAGCGCACGGACGGGTGGATCAACTTCCCGTGGTCGACGGAACCGCCGATCGTCCGGCGCGAGGGCCAGACGCTCGACGCCTGATCGGAGCATCGCGAACGCCTCGCTGCGCCCCACCCGCCCAGTCGTCGCGGCAAGGCGTCGGACGGTCGACGGTGTCGCCGGTCGCTATCCGTGGTGGTGGAGGAGGTCCCTGGTGGGCGGCGCCGGCAAGGGACTCGTCCTGGACAGCCTGACCGCGACGCCGCGGGCGAGGTCGAACGTCGCCGTCGGAGTGCCCTGGTCTCGCCAGGGAGAGGCGCCGCACCAGCGTCCGATCAGCCGGAACTGCTCCAGGGCCTGCGTGAACAGGCCGGCCCTGCTCAGGTGGTAGGCGAGCAGGTGCCGCAGGACGGGCAGGTGGGGGTTGTCCTCCGGGAGGGCCGTCAGCGAGGCCGTGACCGCACGCAGGTGCCGCCTGACCGGCCAGGTGTAGTGGAAGATGTTCCCGGTACGTTCGTTGAGTTCGGACAGTGCGTGCAGGTAGATGCCGGCGAGCGGGCTGCCGGCCGGCGCCCGGAGCAGGGCGCGGCGGGCGAAGAGCATCATCCTCAGGTGGGAGCCGGACCACTTGGCGCACCGGTACTGCATGCCCTGCCAGTGCCCCTCGTAGTGGTGCGGGGCAGGGCGACCAGGCCGTGCCACAGCGGCCGGAACCGCCTCGGGGTGTACTGGGCGCCGCGGGCGGCGGTGACCATGACCACCCACGGCCCGGGGTTCTCCGGGCCCAGGAGCGAGGCTCGCTGGGCGGCCTCGATCGCGGTCGGCAGCAGCTGCCGGAACTTCGCCATGTTCTGGGCCGGCACCTGGCGCGCGTACCCGCTGCCGCGGATCGCCCAGGCCCGGTGGACCGACAGCTTGGCCACGAGCGTGGCCGCGTCGCAGCTTCGCGGCTCCGCGATACGCCACTCCATCAGCCAGGCGTCGTCCTGCTGCGCGATCTCGGCGAGCAACTCCAGCCTGGACCAGCGCTCGTCCCAGTCCCGGCCCGCCGCCTCGACATGGGCCGCAGCCGGGCGCCAGTCACCGCCCCAGGCCGCGGCGGCTATCGCCTGTGACGTCTCCCGCTGTCCGGGCGGCCCGGGCGGGCCGGCCCGGCGCGGATCGAGCGTGCCGGCCGGCACCAGACCGTAGGCGGCGGCGTCGAACCGTGTCCTGGCCCAGTCGGCAGCTCTGGATCTGCGGTGGCAATCGATCAGCACGGGAAGAAGGGCCGCCAGAAGAACGGCCACGAAGATGCTCACGGTGAAGATCATCCCAGCGCGCCGAGCGTTCACACAACGGAGAACACTCAGGCCGATCGCCTCGCTGATGCCCCGTTCCGCCCGAGCGGGCCTGTCGCCGGACAACGTGGCCTCCGCCCATGAGCTCGCTGCGCGGGCGGCGACTCGGAGCGGCGAGTCCGGAGCGGCGGCTCGGGCGGCCGGTCGAGGAACGGTGCATGGAGAGCCAGGTACCGACCGCCCCTGGCCGGGACTTCAACGACGGCCCACGCTACGTCGCCTCCTCCGTCACCGCCTGGCTCGGCCTGGCCCTGGGCCGGCCCGATCCGCACGCCCCGCAGCAGTCCGGCAACGGCCCGCGCCAGCTGGTGGTTTCCGCCCTGGACGAGCGACTCGCACCGGGCGTCCAGGCGATCCACCTCAATGACGCTCCCTCACCCGTCGACCTCGCCCCGCTCTCCGCCACCCTGCACCTGCGCCGCCTGCACCTCAACCGCTGCGCCACCACCGACCTCACCCCCGTCGCCGCCCTCCCCGTCGAGGACCTGGCCGTCAATCTCGCCGCCGACGCCGACCTCACCCCGCTCACCGGCCACCCGCACCTCGCTTCACTCGTGGTCGGCTCCGAAACCCCCATCGATCTCGCCCCGCTGCGCACCCTTCCCGCGCTGCGCTCCCTCGACCTGGCCCGCTGTCCCACTCCCGACTTGGCGGTGCTCGCCGACCTCCCCGGCCTGCGCTACCTCGCCCTTTCCGCGACCCAGTGGGCCGCCCTGATCGCCGCCGGCCGCCTCCCCGCCCACCTTGCCGCCGCCCGCCTGGCCGGCGCCCCGCCGTTCACCGCCGCCCTCGACCTGCTCACCGTGCTCGGGGTCGACACCTCCACCGCCTACCGGCTCTCGGGCACAGTCGGAGGCGACTTCTGATCTCCCGTCGAGTCGGATCGTGTCTCCGGCCGGAGCGGTCGAGGGCGGTCGAGGGCGGGGGAGTGGTGATGTTGCCGGGTGAGGCCGGTCCGCGTACGGGACGGCCACCGTTGATCACCGTGAGTCGTGTCGACGGACGGAGATCAACGGTGGCCGTGGGCCACAGCGCGCCCCTGCTGGGTGGCAGGCGGTGTTCGACGGCTGGTGGCCGAGGTGGCGGGCCGGTTCGGTTGCCGGTCCGCCGGGGTGGAACTGCTGGTCAGCCGGGGACTACAGGGTCTCGTAGTAGTGGCTGGCGAAGATGCTGAGGCACGGGTAGCTCGCGTCGAGCTCGGCCTCGGCCTCGGGGTGAGCCTCCAGGTGCTGGAGGGCGAGGATCTCGGTCACGGTCGGTCCTTCCTGGTCGGGTCAGTAGGTCTCGTTGTCGACGAACGAGCTGGCGTAGATGCTGAAGCAGGGGAAGGCGGACGCCTCCGTCTCGTCCTGCTCGACCTGGAACTCCAGCTGCTGGAGGGCGAGGATCTCGGTCATGGAACGGTTCCTTCCTGGGGACGGCGTCGGCGGACGGTGGTGATCAGTACCAGGTCTGGGTGATGGTGCTGGCGTAGATGCTGAAGCAGGGGAAGGCGGACGCCTCCGTCTCGTCCTGCTCGATCTGGGACTCCAGCTGCTGGAGGGCGAGAATCTCGGTCATGGACGGTTCCCTTCGCTTTCCTGTGGGTGGTTCCTATGGGTGGGCGGGATCCAGGGTGAACCAGTCGTCACCCGGGCCATGGAGGGCTCGGTGCAGCGCCAGCAGGATCCCGGCGCTGCCGCTGGCCACATCGGCGCTGAACCGGAGCGAGCCCGTTCCGAGCCAGCGGACGCCGTCACCGTGCGGGACGGCGTACTTGAGGAGCCCGGTCGCGAGCCGCACCGCGTCCCGGCGGTCGGCGTCGTCCCCGGTGAAGTCGGCGTGTTCGGCGAGCAGGTAGACCAGTCCGGCGAAGCCGTCGTGCAGGCCGGCCTGGACCGCGCTGACCTTGCGGACGTCGGCGAGGACGCGCGGCAGGGCCGTGGTGCAGCGCTCGTCCGTGGTGGCGGCCGCGTAGCGCAGCAGGACCGTTCCGATTCCGGCGGACCCGGTGGCCAGGTAGGGCATGACGCGCCGGTTCACGGCGTTGTCGGCGAACGAGAGGGAGCCGTCGGGCAGTTCCACCGCGCGATCCAGTTCCTCGTGGAGCAGCCCGCGTCCCGCCGCCAGGTAGCGCTGCTCCCCGGTCGCGCGGGCGAGGTGGTGGAGGAAGAGCGCCAGTCCGGAGCGGCCGTGGAACAGGCCGCGGGCGTCGTGGGCGCCGAGGGTCGGCGCCAGGTCGGCGGTGTGCAGGATCGCGTCGCCGGCGGCGGCCGCCCGCTCCAGGTGGTGGGGGTCGCAGGTACGCCGGTGCAGGGCGAGCCAGGCCAGGCCGACCCCGGCCCGTCCGCCGGCCAGTGTGGTGGTGGTACCCGTCAGCGGATGGCCGTCGGCTGCGCGCAGCAGGTCGATCGCCTCGTCGAGGTGCCCGGCCCGGGCCAGCACCCGCCCGACCCCGGCCGAGCCCACGGCCAGCCCGGGGGGCAGGGCGTCCGCCGCGGCGAGCGCGTCCCTGCGCAGCCGCTTGTCGACCTCGTCCGAGACGGGGAGGCCGGCCCGGTGCAGGGCGTGCACCACGCCGGCCGTTCCGTACGCCACGCACACCGTGTTGGTGTGGAACGCCTGGGGCGACGGCGGGAAGGCCCAGTCGGTCCTGTCGGTGTCCGCCAGGGCGAGCAGTCCCGACGCCGTCCGCTCGGCGAGCCGTGTCAGGCAGCCCAGCGGGTCGGCGTCCACCTCCTCGGGGCCGGGCAGGGTGGACGGCGGGTCCTCGCCGGACCGCTGGAAGGCGGTGGCCCGCTGCCACAGGTCGTGCGGCACCGGTCCCGTCGCCGCCAGATCGCGCCGCAGCAGGGCGAAGTTGGCCGAGGTCAGCTGGGGCCCGTTGTGGAACGGCGCCAGCAGGGTGAGGGCGAGGGCCGACAGGCCGTAGCGGTCGGTGAGGACCGGGTCGGTGGAGTGGTGGCCGGCGGCGAGGCCCGGGGGCGGTGCGAAGCCCGGGGTGCCCATCCGGGCGGGGCGGGTGTCCTGCGGGGTCACGGACTCGAAGTCGACCAGCCTGGCGTCCCCGGCGGGGGTGACGATGACGTTCCCGGGGCTGACGTCGCCGAACCGGATCCCCAGCGCGTGGATCCGGCCGAGGGCCGTGTCCAGCGTGGCGAGGATGCGGCGGCAGTCAGCGTGGTACCGGTCGAAGTCCGCGGCGGGCCGGTCGGCCAGCAGGACGGGCGAGGAGCGGTTGATCCACTTCACCAGGGGGAGTCCCTCGACGTACTCCATGACGAGGAAGTCGTGTTCCCACTCGGTGAAGTGGTCCAGCGGTTCGGGGCACACGCCCGGAGCCACCGCGTGCACGGCGGTGAGGGCGTCGTACTCCCGGCGCAGCCGCTCCTGGGCGCTCACGCCGTCCCAGGTGTAACCGTTGTGCGGGCGTGCCTCCTTGATGAGGACGAGGCGTCCGGTGCGGGTGTCGCGGGCCTGGTACGCGCCACCGGCGTTGCTCGGCTGCAGCACCTGGACGACCTCGTAGTCGCGGAGGCGGATCGCGCCCCGGTGCGGCGCGGGCTCCTCGGCCACGAAGGGGTCGGTGACGCCCTCGGGCAGGACGAAGTACGGCAGCCGGAGGTCCGGCACCTCGCGCCCGTGGCCGTCCGTCAGCAGCGGTTCCCCGGTGCCGTCGGGCAGCAGCCGGCTGCGGCGGCCGAACGCGCCGTAGCGGTAGTGGACCGTCCGGGAGTCCCGGTACCGGCGGTCGGTGAGGACGTAGGCGCCCTCCTCACCGCGCAGGGCGTCGGCGAGGAGGGCGAGGAGCCGTTCGGCGGCCGGGGTGTCCGGCGGGTACACGGCGCAGAACTTGCCCGACTGGGAGCGGGCGCCGTGCTTGTGGTGGAGGGCGAGGAAGAAGAAGTGCGCCGAGACGTGCTTGAACGGCACTCCCTCGGCGAAGCAGGTGTCCGCCACCACGTCGAGGACGTCCTGGGCCCGCTCCAGCCGGGCCGACACGTGGATCTTCCAGCCCTGCTCGACACGGCGGGCCCCCGGGCCGCTCCACGCCGTCCAGATGTCCCGGTCGCTTCCGCGCCAGCCGGCCGGAACCCGGGCGGGCGCGAAGCGCCGACCGGGGTCGGCCATCGTGCCGAGCGGTGCGTAGAACTGCTCGTCGGCGAGGGCATCGGACAGTGCGTCGAACAAGGGGTTCTCCTCCAGTGGTCGTTCGGGCGCCCGGGATCAGCCGGCGGCGTGCAGGGACGGCCGGCCGCCTTCTCCCTCGAACGCCGTGGGAAGGGCCGGCAGGACGCCCGCCGCCCCCGCCGTCAGGTCCGTGGAGCGGCGCAACCGGAGCAGCGCCGCGCCGCTCAGACCACGCATCAGCCCGGCGTACGGGGGCGCCGACACGAGCGGGTGCGTCCCGTCGCGGGCCGGGCGCCGCGGTCCCGGGCCCGTCGTCAGGCCGCGGACCCGCGGCAGCCTGAAGTCCCTGTTCCCGCCGAGCGGGTCGCCGTTGCGCGACGAGCCTTTCAAGGACGCCCCCCGGTCCGTCGGCACGCTCCGGCACGGCCATCGCCCCGGCGGACAGGACGCTAGGCGCGGCGGGTTGGACAACGGTCAAGCCGCGGTATGGGAGCGCCTGTTCACCCGGGGGTGAGGGCCCGTTGAACTCCGCAGGGCGCGAGGAACCGTGCCGGCTGCGCAGGCAGGTCCGCGAGCCGGAGCCGGAGAGGGAGATCCCGCGGAGCAAGCAGGCCCGACGCCCGCCCCGCCTGCCTGATGGGCGGTCAACCTGGGCTTTTGAGTCCCGAGTGGCCAGCCCCCTCCCGGGGCGATTCCGCTCCGGGCCGGTGCCCCACGGAGATGATGTTCCGGTCGTTTCGGCGAGGCCGGCCGACACGTGCACGGGATGCCGACATGCATCGGATCGTCTGACGCAGCGGTGTGTAGCGAAATGATCACAGATCCGCTACGTTGCTCCCAGCAGTCGTGGTTCCGAAGTCTCGACGCCCGCGGTCGACTCCGCGGGCGCGTTGCTGTCCGGTCAGCGGAGGACCAGGGCGATCACCTCACCCCGTGGGCGCGCAGCAGGCGTGCCCAGCGCCTCGAACAGGAAAGCACGTATGGCTACTGGCACCGTGAAGTGGTTCAACGCCGAGAAGGGCTTCGGTTTCATCGAGCAGGACGGCGGCGGCCCGGACGTCTTCGCCCACTACTCCAACATCGAGGGCCGGGGCTTCCGCGAGCTGCAGGAAGGCCAGAAGGTCGAGTTCGACATCACCCAGGGCCAGAAGGGCCCGCAGGCGGAGCACATCCGCCCCGTCTGACCCCTGAGGTCGTGACGCACGGGTTCGGCCCCGCCGTGAGCAGTGCGGCGGGGCCGAACCCCTGCGCCGGCCGAGCCGGGAAGGTCCTGCGCGATCGCCGCCTGCACGGAGTCAGCGCGGAGCGATGAAGCTCGTGCCGCCGGTCCCGCGCCGATTCACGCCACCTCCGGCCGTGCCCGGCGTGGAGGTCTCACCAGAGGACCAGGCGCGGCAGGCACCGCACACCCCGACGGGGCTCAGGTCATGCGTGCTCCCCGTGGCCACGTGCATGCTGCTCACGGTCGGCGGCACCGAACCAGCGGTCCGCGGTCCGCTCGAACTCGGTGTGGTCGGGGCGGCCGGCGGTGGCCCAGGCGACCGTGCCGTCGGGCCGGACGAGCAGGGCACTCAGGCCGAGGTCGTTCCGCGCCGGCCCGGCCGCGTACCGGAGCCGGCGGTCCCGGCGGGTGGCCGGGGTGTGCAGGGACCGGTCGGCGGTGAGATCGAGGACGACGCCCCGTCCGTCGTGCATCAGATCCGCGAGGCGGGTGCCGTCCTCCAGGCGGAGGTCCGGCGCGTCGCGGCCGACCAGCGGGTGCTCGCCGCCCAGGTCGTAGCGGCGTGTCGCGCCCGATGCCCTGGTGAACACGTAAGTCGTTCCGTCACGCGTCCCGATCAGGTCGCGGATCACGTGTTGGACCGCCTGGCCGTGCGGATCCGGCTGCATGGCCGCGGTCTGTGCCCGCGTCCAGTCGAGGGCCGACGCGCCGATTGGATGGCGTTCGCGGGTGTAGGTGTCGAGCAGCCCGTCCGGGGCGTGGCCGCGCACGGTCGTCGCGAGCTTCCAGCCGAGGTTCATGGCGTCGCCGATGCCGAGGTTGAGGACGCCGGCCCCTCACCCGGGGAGATCGGTGCGGACGGGTACAGCGGGCGGTCGGAGGACGGGCGGCGACGATGCCCGGTGGCGCGACGCGTCCCGGTAGTGCGAGGCCACGGCCGGCTGGCCCGTCCAGTTGGGGCCGGCCGCCGGGTCCGCCCCGAGGTAGTCGAACGGCAGCCGCACCTCGCGTCCGCCCTCCAGCGTCAGCAGGTGACGCCGCGCCCGGTAGGAGAACCCGGCCGCCCGCAGCGCCGCCAGCACCGGCCGGGCGGCGGCGGAACCGTCCGCCCACCGCAACGAGTCGGGGTCCAGGTGCGCCGCGAACAGGCCGTCCGGGGTGAGCCAGGAGGCGGCCCGGGTGATCGCTGCGAGCTGGTCCCCCAGGTAGTGCAGACCGTGCACGCAGGTGATCAGGTGGTACCGGCGCCGCGGCTCCCAGTCCGCGATCGCCGCGGTCACCAGGCGCAGGGCCGGCACCGCGGCCGGATCGGGCGGGGTGGCGAGCGGGCCGACCAGGTCGACGCCGGTGAACTCGGCCGCCGCGGGCAACGCCCGCGCCGCCTCCACCAGTGCGCGGCCCTCGCCGCTGCACAGGTCGAGCCAGGCGGCGTCCGCGCCGGCCGAGGCCAGCCGGACCGCCGGGTCGAAGCCCAGTTCGCGGGTGTAGCTGTTGACGCCGCTCAGCCCGCGCTCACGGTTCATGGTGTTGTTGGCGACGACGGGGGAACCGGTCAACTCGCGGTCACTGATCAGCTTCGGCACCCCGCGAGCCTACTGACGCGGACAACGGGTCGCTCCCGCCCGGGTCGCACGTCGAGGGCTGCGCACGGCGCCACGCACGTCTCCACGGACGGGTCCACGCACGGGGCCGGACACCGCGGCCCACGCGCCGGAGCCGGCCACCCCTCGGAGGGGGTGGCCGGCCGTGGTCCGACCAGGGGTCAGAGGTCCAGCACCTGGTCCGGGAAGATCAGGTCCGGGTCGCCGCCGATGGTCCGGACGTTCCTCGCGTACAGGCTCCGCACATCGGTGCCGAACTTGACCGCGATCTCGCTCAGGGTGTCGCCGCTCTTGACGGTGTAGGTGCCGGTGGGGGCGCCGTTCCTCGGGGAGTTGACCGGGGCCGACGGGGTGGGCGTCCGCGCCGATCGCGTGGCGTCGGTGGAGCTCCGGTCGGGCTTGTGGGCCGATCCGGCCTGGGTGTGCTTGGACGTGGGAGCGGGCTGGGACTTGGGGGCGGACTTGGGCGCGGCCGGCTGGGCCTTGGTGGCGGTGTCGACCTGGGCCGGCGCGCCGCCCCTGGTCAGACCGGCCTTCCTGGAACAGACCGGCCAGGCACCGGGGCCCTGCGAGGCGAGCACCTTCTCGGCGACGACGATCTGCTGCGCCCTGCTGGCCTGGTTCGCCTGCGGCGCGTACGCGGTGCCGCCGTACGCCCGCCAGGTGCCGGCGGAGAACTGCAGACCGCCGTAGAAGCCGTTGCCGGTGTTGATCGACCAGTTGCCACCGCTCTCGCACCGGGCGACGGCGTCCCAGGTCGAGGCGGAGGCGGCCGAGGCCGAGGGGGCCGAGACGAGGCCGGCCACCGGCAGCGCCACGACGGCGGTGCCGGCCACGACGGCCACGCGGACTCGGTTGCGCTTGGTGGTGGCTTCGGTGGAGGTGGTGGCAGCGGTGGTCTCGTGACCGGAAGTCATGAACATCCTCTCGACAAGCCCCCGGGCAGGCATGCGGAACCAGGCCCCGGTGGGGCCCGCGTTTCGCTCACCTCACTCGATGGGCGGCGGGGCACGTGTCCGACGTGCCGTGCCGCCCCGGTCTTCCCCGCTCGCCGTCGGCCCGTTCCGAGCTCGGCCGGTCGGCGGGCACGGCCCTCGCGCCGGGGGTCAGCCGGCGGGCCGTGCATCGGGGTGAACCCGGGTGGTGCTCGTTGCACCGCCCAAGAAGCTACGGGCGGTTGCGGTCAGTAATCAAGCAATTCCCTGACGGCGCAGGTCAGTTGGCTGTTACCGGCAGTAAGGATCAAGAAATCGGGCCGGAAATGGCAGCTTTTGGGATAGTTTTCATGATCGAAAAGGTCGCCCATGCGCCCCCGATCACACCAATGCTCCAGCGAAGTCGCCCGTGAGCTCCACCCGAAGCGATCGCCATATGACGATCCGTCACCACATCGGGCGGAGTTCCCGCTTCCGCCGCCTGTCTTGGTGGCACCAGCCACAGCCGTCACTCGTCGCGCTCAGGGCAGTCGCACAGCGTCATGGCCCACCAGTCCTACCCGGCGCAGGAGGTCAGCCGCCGCGCCTTCGGTGAGTGGCGCGCGCCCCATCGACACCCCCACCACCGCCAGGAGCTGCTGCCACGGCGGCGAGGGCACGCACACGCCGGCCGCGAACGCGGCCCGCGCCGCCGCACCACCCGGGCCGCCCCCTCCCGTCACCGGCGCGGCGAAGGACGGCGCCGTCGTCGGGTTGACCATCGTCAGGCCCGTGAACCGCGGGAAGGTCACCCGGGCGCCCCGGCTCGAGCCGCCACCGGACCCCGTCCCCGCCCCGTCAGTCGCAGTGCCGACCCCGCCGGGTACGACCGTCGGCACCTGTCGAGGCCGCCGGCCGCCGCAGCCCTACCAGTCCGTGCGCCGCGACCACCGCCGGCAGGTGCGCCGCGACCGGCCGTCGCACTGTCAGAACCCCGTCGCGCCGGAGCCGCCCGGCCGGAACCCGCCACCAAGCCGCCACGCCGGTCCACCGACCCGATCATCCTCCTCGGGCGCGTGAGGGAAGTCGCCGGACGCGTCTGCGCAGATCGCCCGGCCCGCTGCCGGCGTGGAGTTCAGTGGAGTTCAACGGTGCGCCGACCCCGGAGGACTGCCGTTGCCTGCGGGGCGACACCTTCCGGCCTGCGGCCGAGCGCGGGTCCCTCAGGGGGAGAGGGTGTGCGGTGCGGGGCCGGGGGCCGGGCTCCGGGTGAGGCGCCGCGTGTGCGTGGTGGTGGGCATGGGCCGGTTTGGCTCGGGGGCGGTTTCCCGCGCGAGGCCGTTGAAGGTGGCGAGGACCAGACGTTCGGCCTGGGACTCGACGCCTTGCCGGTCGTCGAGGTGTACGAGGCCGTCGACGAGCAGGACGGCCAGGCCGTGGATGGTGGCCCAGATCGCGAATTCGGCGCCCGGGCGGGCCCCCGGAGGCAGGTGGCCCGTGTCGGTCAGCCGGTCGAGCTCGGCGGTGAGCACGTCGTGCGGGTGGGGTGAGACGGCGGACTGCGCCGTCGTGGCACCACCACGGAAGACGAGCCGGGCGACGGCCGGGTCCTCGACGGCCCAGGTGACGTAGGCCCGCCCGCATGCGGCGAGACGTTCCGTGCCCTGCTCCGGTGCCGCGTCCATGGTGTCGCGCAGGCGATTCCCCAGCCGGGCCAGCGCGACCTCGGACAGTGCGGATACGAGTGCGTCACGCGAGCCGAAGTGGTGGTAGGCGGCGCTGGGGCTGACGCCGACCCGCGCCGATGCCTCACGCAGCGACCAGCCGTCGCTGCCCCGCTCTCGTACGAGGGTCTCCGCCGCGTCGAGCAGTGCGCCGCGATGGTCATCGACACCGGTATGGGCCCCCGCAACGGTGCCCACGTCCTGGAGCAGGCTCGGCGCCTGGCCGGCGACCGCCGCCTGTACCTGACCATCACGCACTTCCACCCCGAGCACGGCTTCGGCGCGCAGGCGTTCAAGGGCGCCGCCACGATCGTCTACAACCGCGGCCAGCGCGCCGACCTGCGGCGCAAGGGAGCCGGCTACCTCGGCATGTTCAAGGGCCAGAGCCCCGCGGTCGCCGCCGAACTCGAAGACGTCGAACTGGTCGACCCCGACCTGGTGTACGAGGGCGAGGCCGAGATCGACCTCGGCGGCCGTACCGTGCTGCTGCGCGAGGTCGGTCCCGCGCACACCGGCTCCGACCAGATCGTCCTCATCGACGGCCGGGTGCTGTTCGCCGGCGATCTGCTGGAGACCCGCATCTTCCCGATCGCGCCGTACTTCCCGCCCCATGACACCGATGTGGACGGCGAGGGCTGGATCGGCGGGGAGTTCGACAAGCTGAGCAAGCCCTACACCGACCCAAGCCCGGCAAGCTCGCCTACGCCCTCGAGTACAGGCGGGTCCACGCACTGGGCTGACCGGGGACCGCTCGTCCCCTGGGTGTCCGGCCGGGCCCCTGAAACACCGTCGGGGTACCTGTAACCCGACGGCCCCGGCCGCCCCGGCCGTCGACCGGGTCGCTGCCGGGGCGGGAACGCCCCGCGGTCACTGGCCCTGGCCGGCGCTTCCCATCGGGCCGATCTTCACCGGGGATCCGCTGCCGTCCGTGACGGGTAGTGAGCCGGCGCCCGGCCAGGGCAGAGTGACCGACTGGGTCTCGTCCGGCGGGGTCACCACCAGGCCGGTGATGTGGGCGCCGGAGCCGCCCGAGGCGTTGGCCGGGTAGGTGATGCCGAAGTACGTCGACTTGCCGTTCGGCACGACGCCCGTGACGACCGGTTCGCCGGAGCGCTTCGCGGACAGGGTGCCCGCGGAGGTCTTCAGATCGACTCCCGCGTACCCGGAGAGCGTGCAGTCCTTTCCGCTGTGGTTCTTCAGCTCGACCACGACGGTGTGGTCGGCGTCGCCGGTGATGGTGCGGTCCGCGGCGGTGATGGTCAGGTCCGCGGTCCGGCACTTGGCGCCCTTCCCGGCCCCGGCGGAGCCGGCGGGTGCGGCGGTGGGCGGCGTGCTTCCTTTCCCCGGACCGCCCGAAGCCGGACCGCCGGAGGCCGGAGCGCCACTGGGGGAGGCGCCGCTGGACGCCGTCGTGGCGGCGGTCGGGGCGCCCTGTGCGGTGCCCGTTCCGTCGTCCTGGCACGCGGTGAGCGACAGGGCGGCGGTGACGGCCAGGGTGGCGAAGGCGAGCTTGCGGACGCGCACGGTGTTTTCCTCCGGATCGGGCGGCGGGTGCCGGGTGCTCGGTGCGAGCGGGTTTCCGAAGACCAGGACCGCGCTCCCGGCCGAACCGTTGCGCCCGGGCCGCCCCCAGGACAGTGCTGTGACATGTGCAGCCGGAAACCGCCCGCGCCGTTGCCCGCCATGCCGAGCCGCACCCGGCCGCCGACCTGCGCTGACGCCGGTTCAGACCGCCGCCGCACCCCGCCGACGCCGTCGCCGACCGCCGGGACAGACCCGTGACGGGGAGGACCTTGACCGCGGACCGCGACGACACCGTGACGGCGACAGCATGACGCGCCCGGTCCCGGGCCCGGCGCAGGCCGAGCGAGCCGAGCGGGCAGGGCGGCAGGTCGCCGGCCCACCGGGTGCGCGCGGTGGTGGCCGCCGAGCGTTCAACTCCTCGGACTCGAGCAGGATCTGACCTGACGTCTTCTGGGAGGCGCCCGGCCCCGACGGCATCGGCGGGCCGCCGTGCGGGAGGCCCCCGCATCGGTGTCCCCCCGGCACTTCGGATGTGCCCAGACTGCTTGGACACCCTGCACGGGCCCCGGCCCGGTGACCCGCCCGCGGGTGGGGAACACGGAGGCGTCCAGCACGGTGCGTCGGCGAGGAAGACGACGCTCAGGCTTCCGTCCGAGCGGACGTGCCGCCACCGCCTCGTCGGTCCGGAACGTACACACTGACCCAGACCGTGGACGTCCGCGGTGATGTACGAGCCGCGCGGCGCGATGCCGCCCCGGCTGATCCCGAGTGATTGTCAAGAGTTGTGGGCGATGACATCCGCTGGGGCGGCGGCCGCAGTTGACGTGGTCGCGTTCGGTCAGTGATCAACTCCGAGAGAGAGGACGGTGGCCCAGTCGCTGGTGACCAACAGCAGGTTGCGCGACCATATGGCGCCCATGCCCATGCGCGGGCCGTCGACGTCTCCGGAGCTTCGGACGGGCCCCAGATGGGCTTCGATGAGGTCGGCGATGCCATCGGCGAGCTCGCCCGCGCGCCGGATCTCATCGGGCGTGGGCAGGTCGGGCGCCGAGGGCCACTTGCTGGCGGGCTGCATGTATCCCTCGGTGACCTCTCGGCGGAGAATGTCCCGCCAGGCTTGTGGTGACTCGAACGGGTGGACCGGCGTTCCTGCCTGGTATCCGCTGGGCCCCGCGTTGTACACGGCTTGAAGGAGCTCCTGCATCCAGTCATGACCGCGTGTCGCCCCAGCCGTCGGGACCACATGGAACAGTTCTATGGACGTCACGTGGTTGCAGTCGTCGAGCAGGTCCATGAGCGGCTCGGCTGCGGCTGACACCGCGGCCGGAGCGTCGAGTGGGTTCAGCATGGGCCTCTGGGTCCTGTGTGCGGTTCTGCGCTTTCGGCCTCAGTGTGTCAGCTGAGCACGTTCACGCTGCGAGGTTTCGGGGCGTTCGACGAGGTGACCACGTTCGAAGCGGGCCCCGGCGCGGACCAGCGGGACGAGATGGGCGCCGGTGATCGCGCGCCATCGGGCCTGGGCGGTCTCGACGAGCTTGAACACCATCGCGAGCGCCGCTGCCGGGCTTCCGGCGCCGCGGGTGAACGCCTCGATCGCTCTCTCGGCGTGGGTGCGGTCCTCCGCGTTGTAGATCTCGGAGGGGTTCTCGACGGCGGCCGGTGCCCGGCCGACGTAGGTCACCAGGAACACCCCCTCACCGGTCGGCCGGCCGCCACGCGTGCGCGCAGCTGGGCGTCATCGGTGTGCTGACCTGCAAGAACACCTCGGGCTGGTAGCGTCGCCCGCCCTCGGTTCTCAGCGGCGCCGGTGGTGTGCGCGGGGACGGTACGGGTTTCCCGCCGTGGTTGAACGTCGGAGGCGTCCCCTGCGTACTGAAGGGTGGGCCGCTCGCCAGGCCGCCACACCGGGGCCGGCAGCCCGGTGGAAGGAGCGTCGAAGATGCGACGTCTGGTCAGGGCAGCCGCAGTGCTGCCCGCGCTCGCCCTGGGAGCAGCGGCGTGCGGCAGTGGCGGCTCGAAGCCGGCTCCGGCCCCCGCCACGTCCTCCCCGCCGGCCACCTCGTCCCCAGCGCCCGGCTCCCAGCCGCCGAGCCAGGCCGGGGCGGCCGGAACCCTGGTCGCGGTGAACGGCTCGAAGCTGGGCATGATCCTGACCGACAGCCAGGGCCGCACGCTGTACCTCTTCGAGAAGGACACCCCGGCCATGTCCGCCTGCGACGGCGCCTGCGCGTCCGCCTGGCCCCCGCTGACGACCGCCGGCACCCCGCAGGCAGGCACCGGGGTCAGCGCAGCCGACCTGGGCACCATCACCCGCGCCGACCACAGCATGGAGGTCACCTACCACGGCCACCCGCTCTACTACTTCGCAGGCGACCACCAGCCCGGTGACACGAACGGCGAGGGCTCCACCGCCTACGGCGCCGGCTGGTACGTCCTCAACCCAAGTGGCAACAAGATCGACAACGACTGAGCCGACCGGCCCTCACCTCTCCGGACCGTCAGCCTGCTCCGCATCCCCACCCCGGCGACACCGGATCCGCGATCGCGGAGAGAACCGGGGCGATGACCCACACCGTGCTGATCGCCGAGGACGACCGGGCGATCCGGGCGGGCTGAGCGTCATGCAGCCGGGGAAGGTCAGCGTGGTCTGCGCCGAAACCCTGTGCACCCGTCCCGGCCTACCGCGCGTCTCGTGGCCGAAGTGGCCGCTGCCCCGCCGCGATCGGCAGGGGCCCGCCGCACGCGTCCTGGTTGATCCGTTGCGGGTGCTCTCCTCTGCAGGCTCCGCTTCCCTCCGACGTCGCCGTGCTCACAGCCGACGCAGTTGAACGCGTTCAAATTCTCCGTCATGATGCTGTCGGAAGGCCCGGGAGCAGTCCGGGCCGGGCGCCGCCGTGTTCCCGCACGCCCCGCGCCGGACGAAGAGGGGGGCACGTGTCCGACACGTGGAGCAGGCGTCTGGCGGCCGTCGCGGTCGCGCTGATGTGGTGGTACGAGGGCTTCTGGTGCAAGATCTTCCCGGGCAGGGCGGATCAGCGCGCCATCGTCGAGGGCGTTCCGCTGCTGCCCGCCGGCGCGGTCACTCCGCTGCTGGTCGCCATCGGCCTCGCCGAGGTCGCGCTCGGCGTGTGGGTGCTCACCCGGCGCCGCCCGTATGCCGCCGCCGCGGTGCAGACCGCCCTGGTCGCGGGCTTCAACACGGGCGGGCTGCTGTTCGGTGCCGAGCACATCCCCGAGCCCGGGCGACTGGTCGTGCAGGACGTCGCCCTCCTCGCCCTGATCTGGCTGGTCGCCGGTCGGAGCGCCGGAGTCGACCCGGTGCCGGCCGCTGCCCGTGAGGCGGTGGCGAGCGCATGAGGCTCCTGCACGCCGTCGACACGCGCGCCACCAACCCGGGGGACGCCACGACCCGCACCGGCGCCCACCGCACCGGCACCCCCTGGAGCGAAGGCCGTCTCCTCGCCGGGCCGGCCGGGCGGCCCCGCATCCTGTTCGGGCGGATGTACGAGGACCCGGCTGTGGAACTCGCGGCCTTCCCGCCCGGGTCCCGGGTGCTGTGCATCGCCTCCGCCGGCGACACCGCCGCCGCCCTCGCCGCGGCCGGCCACGAGGTCACCGCGCTCGACCTCAACCCCGCCCAACTCGCCTACGCCCGTGCCCGCTTGGAGGGCGGTGCACCCGCCCGGACCGGGACGGCCGAGCGCCTCACGGGCGCAACGAGGTGACCTACCTGGCCGACGAGGACGGCGAGGACGGCGAGGACGACACCTTGGAGGCCGCGATGCGGGCGCCTGCGGCGCGGACGGTGCCGTGCCGGACCTGCGGCCGCACCGGCACCTGCGCAACCTGCGGCGGCACCGGGATCTCGCCGCCGCCCGGTCTGCGCGCGGCCGTGCCTACCGACGGCCGCTGCCGCTCGTGTCAGGGCGGCGGGGGCTGCAACCAGTGCGACGGCCAGGGGTGTTGGCACCCGGTCGGCTCCCCTCGGCCCGCCCGCGAGCGCACCGACCCCGGCTTCGCACCGTGCCCCGAGTGCCACGGCACCCGCCGGTGCACGGTGTGCGAGGGCACCGCCTTCGACGACGAGGCCCTACCGTGCAGCACCTGCGTCGGCGAGGGTCAGGTCGCTGCCACGCATGGCGCGAGCCCGGCGATGCGTACGATCACCTTCGAGCAGGGCCACCCGACCGCGCCCGACGCGCCATGGGGCCAGCAGATCCTGACCCTGACGACCGACGGCACGCTCGGCTACCGGCAACAGGGCAGGGGTGAGGTCCACAGCTCGCACGGCCGGGTCGATCCCGCGCGGATCGAGGCCTTGCTCGCGACGCTCGCCCGCACCGGCTTTCCGGCCGCGCCCCAGCGGACGTTCCCGCCCGGCGCGTCGGTGACCACGCTCGCGGTCGAGCCCGGCGGCCGCGTGGTGATCGACTACTTCGTCGCGCTCGAACTCGACGGCTACCGCGAGGTGATCCGCGCGCTCGGCGATCTCAACACCGCGCTGCGCAACCGCGATGACGCATCGCTCGCGGCCTGGTGCTTCGAGCGACGCGTGTGAGTCCCACCCGGTGGCGGGGGCTCGGGGGCACCGGGGCCTCCGCCGGCCGGCACGCACGGCAGGGTTGGGCGTCGACCCCCGGGCCTCTCTCCTGCATCTTGAGCCGGTCGCGATGTCACTGCAGACGTCTGAAGACGAGACAGAAGGCGTGGGTGCGGGGCAAGGACACCGTCGAACCCCCCGGGGGAGTCGATGGCCGGCCGCGCCGGGAAGCAGGCCGTCCGATCCTGCGCCGGCCACCGTGCCCCGGTCGTCCACGCCACCGGCGAGGTCGGCGGCCGCCGCGCCTGCACGGTTCGGATCGAGGCCGACCAGCACGCCCCCGGCCGGTTCGGAGAGGGACTCCCCGCGCTGCGGCGATGGCGCCGAGGGGCGCGTCTGCGGTGACTCCTCGACCGGCGGGTGCGACGCGGGGGAGTGGTTCCGCGGGTCGCCGAGGCCGGGAACCGTGCGGCTCGGCATCGAGCCGTGCGCGACACTTGTAGTGCGAGGTGGAACCGGTCCGCCGCCACCACGGCACGCGCGGGAACCTGCCGTCGGGAAGCACCATGCCGACGAGAATTCTGATCGAGGGACGCCCCGGCACGGGAAAGACCACCGCTGCCCGCCGGCTGGCCGGGCTGCTGCGCTCCCGTGAGGTCACCGGCTTCACCACGGCGGAGATCCGGCAGCACGGCACACGCGTCGGCTTCGCGCTGGAGACCCTGGCGGGCGAGCGCGCCGTACTGGCCCATGTCGACCTTCCCGGCCCACCCCGGGTCGGACGGTACGGTGTCGACCTCGGTGTCATGGAGCGGCTGGCGCTGCCCGCGCTGGAATCTGCCGGGGCGCGGCCGTCCGCCGGGCGGCGCGCGGTCGTACTCATCGACGAACTCGGGCGGATGGAACTGGCCTGTTCGCCCTTCCGGGAAGCCGTCCGCGCCGTGTTCGACGCCGAGGTCGATGTCGTCGCCACCGTCCACGCCCACCACGACCCGTTCACCGACGCTCTCAAACGGCGCACCGATGTCGTCCTCGTCCATCTCACTCCTGTGAACCGGGACACCCTCGCCGAGCGGCTTGCGGCCCTCCTGGAGGAGTCGTGACCTCCGGCGGAGGACCGGTGTCCTCGGGCGCAGGGCCGCCGGCCTCCGCACCCGGGTCGGCCGCCTTGCGGCCGTCACCGCTGCGCAGGCCCGGCCAGTGGCGCACCGCACTCCTCGAGTCCTCGGCACGCCGGGCCGGCGACGGCGCACACAGGTGTGCTGGTTGGCGCCTGGCAGGCGTCGAGCGCTGCCGGCGGTGGGCGGAGGAGGGCGCGCGACGGCCGGGTGAGGTGGCACCCCGTCGTGGTTCCACCTCGGCATGCGTTTCGGCCTCGCGTGGTACGTGCTGCTGGGTGTGGCGGGGCTGGCCTGGTACTGGTCGGCCCACTGGGGTTCCCGGTGTGTCATCTGGGCCGTCTACGTCCTGCTCCTTCCGGCGGCCCGGGCCCGGTCCGCCGTCCTGCGGCTCGGTCGGCACCCGGCCCGGCCGCAGCGCCGCGGGCGACGCACCTGAGCCTGTGGGCCGTGGTGAAGGAGGTCGGCGAACGCCTCGCTAGCGGAGCTGGAGGGGAGGATCCGTAGTGCCGTGTCGGAGTCCGGAGTGCTGGTCGCGTAGGGCTCGGTGAGGTAGGAGAGATCGTCCCAGTGCTCTCCGCGGTGGGCCCGCAGCGGACCCGGTCGCGGCGGGTGCAGCCGGTCCACGGCACCGGGGCCGGGCCGGTGAGCTCCGGCTCGCTCCAGCCGGTCATCACCTCGACCTCGACCTCGACCTCAACCTCGTCGCCGACGTCGTCGAGCAGTCGTACCGCGGCGGGCGTGCCGTCGCCGGGGCGGCGCAGGCTGCGGAGCGTGAGCTGCTCGCGCTCGCCCAAGGTCTCGGTGCCGACGCCGCCGCCGGCGCCGTGCTGTCCGGCCGAGCCAAAGGCACCCCCGCACCCAGACCATCAACCAGGCCCGCAACCTCGGCGTCACCGCACCCGGCTGAGCACGCGCGAAGCTGCGTGGTCCGTCCACCGGCGAGCAGATCCGGCGGCCGGCCCGCTCCCCGACCAGGCCCGGACGTCGTCGGTGCCAGGGACGGCGCGGGGAAGGACTGTCTTGTGGCGCCTGGCACGATGACGCACCCGTTGCCCCGAGGGCACAGCCGCCATTTCTGGGGCGGCGCCTCCATCCACGGCCACAGGACGAGGCTGCCGTGTGTGGGCTGTGTCGTTACCGCTTCCATACCGGCGGCATGCCTTTCCCGGGGCGGTGGCTCCTACCTTCGTGTTCAGGCGATCGACCGGTTCCCCGCAGGGCCGGGAGGTTGCCGAGGGGCGGGGCTGGAGTCCCCGTTCTTGACCGCCGAACAGAGGATGGAGACGATCATGGCTGACGCCCTTGAGCCCACCAACGACGAGACCGTTCTGCCGCTCCAGGAGCTGGGTGTGAACGAGGACGAGAACGAGGTCGAGGCGCACGCGAGCAGCGTGAGCCTGGCGGCCTGCGCGATGGAGCCGTTCTAGTCCCCGTCGAGGACGAGAAGGGGCGCGTGCGGCCGTCGGTGTGAGTCCGGCGACCGGGTGTGTCCCATCAGCCGAGCCGGCGGCGCGCTCGCCCCTGAAGGGGAGGTCGAGCGCGCCGCTTCGCGTCTGCCGCCACCGTGCGACGGCGCACGAGAGGGCCGGCCCATCGGCTGTCCGTGATGGATCCGTCCACGGGGCACGCCCCCCGCGAAGCTCAGCGGGACTGATCGTTCTGGCATTGACGTCCTCCAGACCCTGAAGGACCTGGATTCCTACCATCGGCGCGTGCCGGTCTCGGTGGGTTCCTGCTTCAACGCGCTGTGCCGGAACGGGTCCGGTCTTACCTGCGCTCCACGAGGCGTTTAGCCGGGCCACCCGTCCGGTGGCCAGGATGTTGCGTGCGGCGTTGACGTCGCGGTCGTGGACGGTCCCGCGGTCCCCGCATGTCCACTCACGGACCGACAGGGGCTTGGGGCCGTCCTTGATTCCACAGGCCGAGCAGACCTGTGAGGTCGGCCCCATGCAGCCGAAGTGCCGGCCGTGCTTGGCCGCCTTGTACTCCAGCATCATCAGCATCACGAAGGCCCGACTTGGAAGCGCTCCCGCGCCGGGGGGTCGGACCCGCTGCTTCAGGCGACGGCGGCCAGTTCGGCGCGGCCGAACAGCGGGGCGTAGCCGCGGGGCAGGTGGGCGAGGATGCGGTCGGTGAGGTGGGGGTCGGTGAGGGTGGTGAGGGTGGCCAGGACGGAGGAGGCGTCCCAGCGGGCGGCGGTGAGGCTGGTGCCCAGGGTGTGGGCGAGGGTTTCGATGAAGGCGGGTGCGGCGACGGGGTGGGGCAGGGGGATCTGGGCGGCGAAGACGGCCCGGGCCCGTTCGGGTAGGGCGGCGGCGAGGTCGCAGCGTTCGTCGCCGGTGAGTTGGGAGCCGAGGAGGGCCAGGACGGCGGTAAGGACGCGTTCGGCTTCGTCGTCGGTGGTGTAGCGGCCGAGGTTGCGGACCTGCTGGAGGAGGTGGCGGTAGCGGGTCATGACCGTGGGGCCTTCCAGAGGCTGGCTGCCGGCGGGTCGGCGGCGGCGTGAGGGGTGGTCAGGGTCGTGTCCCTGCGGTCGGGCGGCCGAACAGCAGGTCGTAGCCGGGCGGCAGTTGGAGCAGGACGCGCCCGGTGAGGTCGTCGCCGGCGGCGTCGGCCACCGTGGACAGGACGGCGCCGATGTCCCACAGGCCGGTTGTTTCGGTGGCGCCCTCGATCCAAGCGGCGGTTGCGCGCACGAAGCGTTCCGGGCTGAGCGGCTCGGCGGCCGGCAAGGGGTTGAGCAGGATCAGGGCCATGGTCTCCGGCAGGCGGGCGGCCAGTTCCGCGCGCACGTCGCCGACCAGGTGGGCGCCGAGCAGGGCCAGGACGACCCGGGCCGCGCGCTCGGCCTCCTGCGGGGTGTCGTACTCACCGCGCTCCTGGACCTCTTCCAGGAACGCCTCCCATCGAAGAGTCACCGCGGTTCTCCCTCCGTCCCAAGGCCCGGCGCGACCGGTGCACGGTCAGGGTTCGACGGCCAAGCGCCGGTGCAGACCTGTGAGCTTCAGCAGCCGTACGACGCAGCGGCCGGCCCCGCGCAGGACCAGGCGCCTGCCGCTGCGGTCGGCCTGGTTGCGGGCCCGGACGAGGGCGCCCAGGCCCGCGCAGTCCATGAACGTCACCTCCGACAGATCGAGCACCACCTCCCGGTGCGACTCGAGCGCGGTGGCCAGAGCACGGCGCAGGGCGGGGGCGGTGTCGAGGTCGATCTCGCCGTTCGCCCGCACGATGACGGGTTGGTTGCTCTGGCCGTTCATGGCGTTTCCGCGTCGCTGCGGGTAGGCCGGTCCGGACGAGGGCGGCCGGCGGTCGGGGGTGTTCCGGCCGCCCCTTCGATCGAGGGGGAGAGATCAGGGGCGGCGCGGAACAGCATCGGGGCCGGTCAGGCCCGGATCTGCTTGCGGTCGCCGCTGTGGCTGATCGCGACCTTGCGGGGCTTGGCCTTCTCGGCGACCGGGATCTTCAGGGTCAGCACGCCGGCGTCGTAGTCGGCGGTGATCCCGGCGGGGTCGAGGGTGTCGGAGAGCATGACCTGGCGGGAGAACACGCCGAGTGGGCGCTCGGACAGCTCCCACTTCACGCCCTCGCCTTCCTGGCGCGGGCGGCGCTCGGCCTTGACGGTCACCATGTTCCGCTCGACGTCGATGTCGATCGCCTCCGGGTCCACCCCCGGCAGGTCGAAGCAGATCACGTACTCGTCGCCGGCCCGGTAGGCGTCCAGCGGCATCGGTGCCGGACGCGACCAGGTCCCCGTGTTGCCCAGGAACTGCTGGGTCAGACGGTCCAGCTCGCGGAACGGGTCAGTGCGCAGCAGCATCGCGAAACACCTCCACTGATCGAATGGGTGCCAGTGCGCTTCACCTGACACCTTTGTAGCGCGTCATCCATCCGATGACAAGTCGATGCGTCGCCTATAGAGTGACGGCATGAGTGAGAAGCCCCGCAGACCCGCTGACGGTCCCCGGTCGGTGGAGCCCGCCTCGTTCCTGGCGGCCGCGGCGGCGCTGGCCGCCATAGACGACGCCGTCCGCACCGCCCAGAACTCCGCGTCCCAGCCCTCGACCGCCCCTGACGAGCACGAAGGCCCCGAGCAGGCCTTGGCCGCCCTGGTGCTGCTGCGCGAGCTGCGCGGCCAGCTCGCCGGCTGGGAAGCCGGTCTGGTGGAGACCGCCCGGGAGGCCGGCGCCACCTGGGCCGACCTCGCCCGCCCCATGGGCGTCGCCAGCCGCCAGGCCGCCGAGAACCGCTACCTGCGCCTCAAGCCCGCCGCCGGCGGCACGACGCGGGGCGGTACCGGCGCGGAACGCGTCAAGGCCGTCCGCGACCGCCGGGCCGCCGACCGCACGGTCACCGCCTGGGCCCGCGACAACGCCGCCGAGCTGCGGGTCCTCGCCGCCCGGATCACGACGACCGCACTCGCCCCCGGCGCCCGCCCCGCCCAGGCCGCCCTGACCGCCGCCCTCGGCGCCACCGACCCCGCCGACCTCATAGAGCCCCTCGCCGCCATCCGCCCCCATCTCGGCACCGGCCAGGGCGACCTCGCCACCCGCCTCGACGCCCTCACCCACCACACCGCCCAGCTCCGCGATGACAGCGCCCGACGCCGCGCCTGACCCTGTCGCCCCCGCCGAAAGGCGCTGGCGGGACCTCCCGTCGGGGGGTGTGGCGCACCTGCTGGAGGGGGCACTCAGTGGCGGCGGTCGGCGACGAACTCGGCGAGCGCGACGAGGTCCGAGGCGGCACCGGGGTGCGTGGTCACGGTGCCGAGCGCCGCCACGGCGCGGTCGAGGTCGCGCCGGGCCTGAGCGGCGGTCTGGGTGTCACCGTCGGCCTTCCGGATCAGGGCGGCGGTCCGGTGCAGGGTCCACTCGGCATCCGCGGTGTCCAGGGGGCGGTCCAACAGCTCGGCGATCTCCTGTCCGAGCGCGCCGGCGGACAGTGCGTGGATCAGCGGGAGGGTCTTCTTGCGCCGCCGCAGGTCATTGAAGACGGGCTTGCCCGTCACGGCGGGGTCACCCCAGATCCCCAGCAGGTCGTCCACGGCCTGGAAGGCGGTGCCGAGGTCGCGGCCCATCCGGGTCATGGCGGCCACCGTCGGCGCGGGAGCGCCGGCCAGCAGGGCGCCGAGCCCCGCCGCGCAGCCCAGCAGGGCCCCGGTCTTGCCCGCCGCCATGCCGGTGTACTCGTGGACCGTGACTGCTCGGGGTCCGGTCCACGGCCGGAGTTCGAAGGCGGCGTCGGCCGCCTGTCCGTTGACCAGCTCGACAAGGGTGTCCGCCAGCAGCGCGGTCGCGGCGGTGACGGCGTTCGGGGGCAGGTGGCCGACGTTCTCGGTCAGGGCCGCCAGCGCGAGGGCCAACAGGGCGTCTCCGGCCAGCAGCGCTCGCCCCACCCCGAACGCCTTCCACGCGGTTTCCCGGTGTCTTCGCTGCTCGTCGCCGTCCATGATGTCGTCGTGCAACAGAGAGAACACGTGCACGAGTTCGACGGCCACGGCACCGGGCACGGCCGCCTCGGGCCGACCTCCCACGGCCTCGGCCGTCAGCAGGGCGAGGGCGGGTCGCAGGCCCTTCCCGCCGCCGGCCGCGCGCGCTGTCCCGTCGAGGTCGCACCAGCCGAACGCGTACGCTGCCACGTCGCGAACGTCGCGGTGGAGCCCGTGGACGGTCCTGCGCAGGGCCGGGTCGACCAGTTCCCGGCAGCGTTCCATGGACTCGAGTGCGGTGGGCCGGGTCAGGGCCGTCCGGTGCAGGTGCTCGGTCATGCCGCGCCTCCCGCCCGCCGCCGGCCGGGCTCCGCCGGGTGCTGCGGTGCCGGTCGGGGTATCGGTCGGGGTGTCGGCACCATCGGATACGGGCCCGTGCCGTGGGAGGAGTTCCCCTGTGCGCCGCGCGTTCCCCGGTAGCCCTCGGAGTTCATCCGGACCGCGATCCCGATGTCGTTCCGGCCGGCAAGACTTCGAACGGCGGCCTGGCGGATCGCCGGTACTTCCGACACACGCAGCTGCTCTCCTGTGTGGTCCTCGAATCCGTGGTGTCCTGGCGGCATACCGTCCCACCTTCCTGTTGTCGATACGTCATGAGGCCGCCGGTGGGGGCACCTTCACGTGATGTCGTTACGGCCGATCCAGGCGTGCGAGCGAACGCTCGACGTTGACGGCCGCCTGCAGTTCAAGTCGCCGCTGCGGGCTCCGGTCCGGAAGCGGCGGGGCCCGGTTTGCCGCGGCCCCAACAGCCCCCGTCGGGTGGAGCGCCCGAGATCAGTGACGTGCCTTCCAGACTGGCCGAGGGTCGAGGCTCCGCCGGTGCTCGGCTCGTCCGCGCCCTCTCCGGCTTCCTGCGCGGCGGCGGCCATGCTGCCGAGAAGGGCGTGAGCGCCGCTCGCGGCCATGAGCCCCGTGCTACGAGCGCGGGGCGCAGCGGGCCTGCGGGGCGGGCTCGGTGATGGGCTGCTCGCTACGAGAACTCATGCTTATTTCCTGTCTGTTGACGCTCCGCCGGATCTGCTCACGGCGATCCGCATCGAGCCGGAAGTACCGGCGGAGCCTCGATGCGCTGGTGACAGGCCGACCCGCACTCCTCACCCTGCGGGCCGAACAGGTCCGGCGAGTCGGCAGGACGCCGGGCGCGGACCGTTCAGACCCCGCGGGTACGTGAACGCAGCCGGTAGGACTCGAGCGCGGCATCGAAGTCATCGCGCGTCAGATCCGGCCACAGAGCGGAGCAGAAGTACAGCTCGCTCTGGAAGCCCTGCCAGGGCATGAAACCGGACAGGCGTTGCGCACCCGAGGTCCGGATCACCAGATCCGGATCCGGCTGCCCGCTCGTGTACAGGTGCCGCGCTATGGCCTGCTCGTCCAGAGCCCCGGCGATCTCCTCGGCCCCGAGACCGCGTGCCGCCAGCTCGGCCACGGATCGGCGGACAGCGTCCACGAGTTCCTGCCGCCCGCCGTACCCCACGGCCACGTTGACGCGCATCCCCGCGGACTGCGCCGACCGTTCCTTCACCGCTCGCATGGCGCGCGCGGTCCGTGGGGGAAGCAGGTCGAACGCGCCGATCGGATTGACGGCCCAGCGGTCGGTGTCCGCGAGATAGTTCATCCCGTCCTCGATGACCGCCAGCAGCGGGTCCAGCTGCGCGGCCGGCCGGTCCAGGTTCGCCACCGACAGCGCCCAGAATGTCACGGTCCGGATGCCGTAGTCCTCACACCAGTCGAGAACCTCGAGGATCTTGTTGCCGCCGGCCCGGTGGCCTTCCCTGGTGCTCAGGCCGCGCGCCTTCGCCCAGGTCCGATTGCCGTCCACGATGAAGGCCAGGTGCCGCAGCTCGGCCACCTGAGCGGGCGCCTCCGGCTCGCGACGCCGCCGCGACTCCTCGGGCGTGGTGATGGGAGGAAGGCCGGGCGGCACGGGCGTTCCGTCCGCCTCCGGTCCCCTCCGGTCGACGGTGATCGGGTTGCGCAGGAAGCGGCTGACCTCCATGGAGGTCCCCTCCGTGCCGCGTGTCCCCAGGGAGCCTTCGGATTTCATGCAGACCGCGATCCCATCCTTGTTCTGGCAGGTGGACCGCCGGTGCTGCCTGACGGATCGCCGACGTCCAGGACTCGCACAGTTGCTCTCTCCTGTGTGCTCCTCGAACCCGTGATGCCGTGGCGACAGACCGTCCCACCTGCTTGTCGTCACTCTGTCCTGAGCCGGGCGGCGGCGGCTTCACGCGAGGTCGGCGCCACCCGGTCCCAGCCGGGCACCGCACCCTCGCCGCCGGAGCACAGCCGGCAGCCCGGACCCTCCCGAAGGAACGTCGGGGGGCTTGACCCTCCCACCGGGCTGCACCGTCTCCGAGCAGTCCGCCCGCAGTCCTCGCGCCCGGCCCCACCGGGCTCGCCGGTGTTTCCGTTGCCCTCAGCCGCCGCGCTACGTTCCCGCGAATCCAGCGTCAGTACGACCGCTCGCCGGGGGCAACACCGGCCGGCACCGACCGCAGACGCACGGAACGTCCGTACTGGCGCCCTGCTCGGGACGCGTACCGGGGAGCTGCTCATCGGCAGAAGTCACGCTGGTGTCCTTTCATCAGATTGCCCGGGTTCCCTCGAACGCGGTTCCCGCACGGGATATTCGGACCTCTCAACCTCAGCAGAACGGCGATCGACGAAGCAACCGAAGCATTTCGCCCGCGCGCGATATTTCGGCCCGACGTCTTTCGCGACGCACACCGAGGCAAGGGAGCGGGCATCCGAGTCAACGGCGGCTTCCTGCCGATCCGGGTTCTCCGAGGCTCCGTCCCCACCTGCTGACCCCACCCGTGCAACCCGAGGCGGCGGCGATGGCGGCATGCGGGACGCCGTCGGCAGCCGCCGGTACAACCCGGGCCCGTGGGATGTGCCGGACCGGAGCGGTGCGCGAGTGCGCCGACTGCTCCGGTGGGGCCCGCTGGTCCTCTTCCCGGACCCCCGTGAACGGACTGTGCACCGACATGTTTCACCCCTGGACTCGACACGCGCCGGTCATCGTCACGCGGGCGGGTGGACCGGCGGCCAAGGCCCGCGCGGAGGCCGGTGCCGCTGGCAGGATGACGGCCATGTCGAACACCAGGCGCGTGAAGCCGCCCACCCCCTCCCGGACGGCCCCGGAAACGTCCGTCCACACGATCAAGGTCGCCCTGTCCGGCTCCCGGCCCCCGATCTGGCGTCGCCTGCAGGTGCCGTCGAGCACGGACCTGCGGCGGCTGCACGACCTGATCCAGGCCGCGTTCGGGTGGGAGGACTACCACATGTGGGTCTTCGAGACCGGTGGGCAACGGTACGGCGTCACCGATCGGGAACTGGGGATCCGCAGTGCGACGGCGATGCGCCTCGACCAGATCGCACCCGGCGTCGGCGCGCGGTTCGGCTACACCTACGACTTCGGCGACAACTGGGAGCACGACATCCTCGTCGAGGCCGTCGGCGACGCCGAACCCGGCGTCTCCTACCCGCGCTGCCACACCGGCCGGCGGGCCGGCCCGCCCGAGGACTGCGGCGGGATCTGGGGATACGAGTACCTCGTCGAGGTTCTCGCCGACCCCGGCCACGAAGAACACCGGGAACGCCTCGAATGGCTCGGCCTCGACTCGGCCGACCGGTTCGACCCCGCCGCATTCGACCCGGCCGAGATCAACACCGCCCTGGCCGGCTACACGACCGTCCTCGCCCGCGACTGAAACCGGACCGCGCCCCCCAGTCGATCGCCCCCCAGCCCCGCCGGGGGCGATCAAAACCCGCGCAGGGGCAGGGCGTCGCCCGCACCAGCGCCATGTGCCGCGGTGTCACGGGCTGTGGCTGTTGCTGCGCACCCGGCTCGGCGCCGGTACCCGGTGGCCGCCGTTCCCTGTCCCCTCGAGGCCACCGCGCTGGCGCCGCTCAGCCGGGGTGTCCGGCCGTCGGGCTTGCTACCGCGCGCCGCGCCTTGGGCAGCGGAGAGGCCGCGCAGCGCGGCCCGGCTGCGGCCAACAGCCCTGGTGGCGACCCGGCCGCGACCGGTGGGTAAGCCGAGCGTGCCGCCATGAGTTCGTCGGGTGCCGGGCATGTCGTCGCGCTGGCGAGAGGGCGCGTCTTCGTCCCGGTCCCCGTGATGGCCCGGTCCGGCTGTCCACCCTTTGGTGGCCGGGCCGCGCTGTGTCGTGGGCTGACCGTCGCGCCTGTGTGAGGAAGCGGACCGGGTGCGGGGAAACCCCGAGAGCCGCTGGGCGGGCCGTTTTCGGCACGGGCGCAGTAGTCGGGCGGGCCCGGGCAGGTGTGTGGGGTGAGGATGCGGGTGCGCGGGTGTGCCGCGGCCGGTGGCGTCGGAGTGAGGCGGATGATGGTGGTGTTCGGTGGGGAGTGGTTCAACGAGTTGGGGTCCTGTCTGGAGCTGGCGACGGATGGGTCGGGTGTCTTGTCGGGGAGCTTCGCGCCGGGGGTGGGTCCGGCTGGGCGGCGGGCGCTGGTGGGCCGCTATGACACCTGCTCCACGGGTGCGGGTGCGGTGCTGGGTTGGACGGTCGCCTGGTCGAGTGGACGCGGGGAGAGTGCTTCGGTGACCAGTTGGAGTGGACAGTATCTGCCGGAGGAGGAGCGGATCGTCGCGCACTGGCTGTTCACCACCGCGACCGGCGTCGAGGATGCGTGGAGGGCGACTGCGATCGGTCAGGACGTGTTCTGGCGCAGGCCGTCCGACACCGCGCCCTGATACCTGTTCGGAACATCGGCGACTCGCCGGCCCGGCTGCCGCCCGGCCGGCCGGCATCGGCGGTATTTCACCGGTCCGGTCGCGCCGGGCGCGGGTGTGGGGGCGGGGGCTGTGTAGCGCTTGTCGGTCAGTGTGGGGGTTGGTGTCCTCGCCGTCGGTTGTCCTCGGTACTGCGGGAGGTGTCGGCGGCGGGGTCGGTGTCGCGTCGGCCGCCCGGGCTGCTGTCGCCGGTGTCGGACGGGGCGGCGGTGGCGTTCTGCCAGCCGCCGCTCGACCCGTCGTCGGTCAGGCCGAGGAGCCGCACGAGGTCGCTGTCGGTGATGTCGCTCCAGCCGTTCACGGTGGAGGTGGTGAAAGGGCCGAGCGGGCGGCCGCTGCCGGGCCCTCCCGCACGCCGCCAGCCGAATGCCACCGGCCCCCTGTCGTCCGGCGCCGCGAATCCGCCCGGCGGCCGCCCGACGTGTGCGACCAGGAAGATCTCCCAGTCGCCCGTCGGATCACCGGCCCGGCGGCGGTAGAGCCGCCCGGGCTCGAAGAACCCCTGTTCCATGGCCACTCCCGAGCGTTCAATCGGATCAAGACGCTGGAAGCGTTCCAGACCGTGGCGGTGTCGCGGCTCGCCGCCCAGCACGACGAGATCAACCGGCTCCGCCGGACGCTCGCCCACCCGGAGAACGTCATCACTCTGCCGGTCAGGGCCCGCGTGGATCCCGACCGACCCGGCCGGTGGGCGCCACCCGTGGCCGGTGGCTACGACGCGAGCGGGGCGGCCTTGAGGCGGTCCATGACGTCGGTGACGCCGTCGACCTGCCGGTAGGGCTTGAATGCCGGGGCGAGCTCGCGAATCAGGGTGACGCACCGCTCGGCGCCGATCCGCGTGGCGAGGTCGAGGGACTGGTTCGCGACGGCGAGGGCCTGCTCGACCTCGCGTGCCCGCAGCAGGCTGCGGGCCTCATAGGTCAGGAAGATCCCGCGGGTCTTGTCGCGGGAGCGCGGCAGCAGGCTCATGCCCTCGTCGATGCGCGCGTGGGCCTCGTCGGTGCGGCCGAGGTCGGGCATGCACTGACCGGAGTCGACGGCCAGGTCCGCCGTGCTCATCCACCGGCACCAGGCCGGGGCCGCGTCGGGGCTGTCGGTCATCAGGGCGGCCTCGGCGGCGGCCAGGTCGCGGTGGCAGTCGGCGGCGGCGCCGAGGGCGGCGTGGGCGCGGGCCCGGCGGAGGTGGAGAAGGGAGCGGGCGGTGCGGTGCCGGGTGCGGACGAGGGCCTGGCTGAGCGGTTCGACGGCGGCACCGGGCTGGGTGAGCCGGATCGACCGGTAGGCGAAGTCGGAGAGGACGCCGGCGCCGAGGTCGCGGTCGCGGGCGGCGTGCGCGTTGGTGAGGGCCCCGTTCCAGAGCCTGCCCGCCGCGAAGTGTTGGCCCTGGTCGAAGCGGTGCCAACCGCAGGTGCTGGCCAGGGAGGCGGCCAGCAGGTGGAGCCGCCGGCCAACGGGTTCGGTGTAGTGGCCGTGTTCCAGCAGGTCGGTCACGGTGTCCAGCTGGGCGTCCATCAGCTTGGCGGTGTGCTGGCGTTGTTCGGTGGGCAGGGCGGCGAGCCTGGTGCTGGCGTCCTCCAGCCAGTCGACCAGCTCGGAGTCGACCTGCTTGCCGCCCAGGGCGGTGGCGAGCCGGTCGGGTTCGAGGGAGCACAAGATCTTGAACCCGGAGACAGCGTTTCCTCGCGGCCAGGCCCTCATCGACGGAGTCGGAGCACCCGATGGCACCCGGGTGCTGCAGTTCTACCCGCACGTCGAAGGGTCCGCCGTGACGTGTCTCTGGGAGACAAAGTCCGTTGAAGACGTCCAGGGTTTCGTCGACACAACTCTCGGCGACTCCAGCGTCAACGTCTGCTACGAGGTCGACTCGGAGAAGGCATTCGCCGACCGTCCGCTCGGCATGAGGTCGTCGTCAGCTCCTGCCGCCGGAGATGAATGAGACAAGGAGTTACTGACGTCGGCTGCGTCAGGGCTAACCTTTGCGAAGGTCCTGATGGGTCTGCAGCGGTGAGAGTGCGCCGTGATGCGGCTGAGGGCGGCTGACCACTGCGGGACGTGCGCCCCCGGGAGCGGTTCGGATACAGGCCGCCGAGCTGTTCGAGCAGGAGGTCGAGCCTCCGGGGTCGCGCGGCGGCTGCGGGTGAGCCGGAAGTCCGCCTACCAGTGGCACCAGCACAGCGTCTTCGGGACCACGAGGCCGATGCCGGCTCGTTTCAGCCCGCAGGTTCCCGCGCGTCGGGTCGCCGAGGGCGACGAGCAGGCCGTGACCGCCTGGAACGAGACGACCTGGGCGGAGGTAACGAGCACGTCGAACGCAGCCTGGCCAACCTCGCAGCCGTGGGTCGCGCGCTGGCTGGTCGCGCTGCCGGTGCCGCTGCTTCAGGCAAGGGCGGGGATGATGTTGGCGTTGCGGTGGAAGACGTTCTCCGGGTCGTACTTCGCCTTGATCCGGGCCAGCCGCTGGTACTTCTCCGGCCCGTACGCCGCCCGGACGCGGTCCTGCTCGACCTCGGCCATGAAGTTGACGTAGCCGGCGGGGCGCACGGCGTGCGGCAGCAGCTCGGTCCACAACGCCCGGGCCCAGGCGGTGTCGGCCACCAGCTCCTCCGGGTCGAAGCTCAGCGCGGTGAGGCTCAGCATGTACCCGGCTTCGCGCGAGCCGCCGTACGCCGTGGCGTCCTCCGCCACCTCGGTGAAGGCGCCGTCCAGCCGGAAGGTCGGGCAGAACGTCAGCGGCGAGGTCTTGCGCCGCAGGTAGTCGTTGAGCAGTCCGATCACCTCGTCGTCCAGCTCCGCCAGGGGCAGGCCCTTCTCGTAGTCGAGGATCCCGTACGGCGAGGCGTCGTCGAGCATGCTCTGCAGGCCCGTGTACGGCATCGGCGTACGCATCTCGAAGAGCCTCGGCGGTCCGTCGTCCAGCATCGCGGCTGCCCGGGCGTGCTCCTCCGCACTGCCGAAGCCGGCGAGGATCAGCGCGTGGCCGAGCTTGCCCTGGTGCTCGGCCGGCACGAACGGCTCGGGCGGCGCGTTCAGCCCGATGCCGACCAGCGCGTTGTGCCGCGCCGGCAGCTCCCGCACCACACCGCGGACCAGCTCCAGCGCCTCCCGGCCGACGGACATGTCCCAGAAGAAGAGTCCCACGTGCACCTCGGGGCCGACCGGGTGCAGGCCGAACTCGAAGGTCGTCACCACCCCGAAGTTCCCGCCGCCGCCACGCAGCGCCCAGAACAGGTCGGGGTTCTCCTCCGCCGAGGCGTGCACCAGCGTGCCGTTGGCCAGCACCACCTCCGCACCCAGCAGGTTGTCGACCGTCAGCCCGTACTCGGAGGTGAGCCAGCCCATGCCGCCACCCAGGGTGAGGCCGCCGATACCGGTGTGGCTGATCGTGCCCGCCGGCACGGCGAGGCCGTGCGACTGGGTCGCGGCGTCCAGCTGGGCGAGGGTCGCGCCACCCCCGCAGCGGGCGGTACGGGCCTCCGCGTCGACATCGACGCTGTTCATCGGCGTCAGGTCGACGACCAGGCCGTCGGGGCACACGGCGGTGCCCGCCGGGTTGTGGCCCCCGCAGCGGACGGACACTTCCAGGTGCTCGTCACGGGCGAAACCCAGCGCGACGGCCACGTCCTCGGGGCCCGCGCAACGCACGATCAGCGCGGGACGGTGGTCGATCGCCCCGTTGGCAACGGAGCGGGCGGTGTCGTACTCGGCGTGCTCCGGCCCCAGGACCTCACCCCTGATCCGGTCACTGAGCGAGTTGACGGCCTGATCGGCGGGTTGCGTCATGTCGGCCTCCGAGGGTTTCGGAATACGCCGCCCATCACTGTCACGCTAGCCCACCGCCACTGGAGGGACAAGAAGGACAAATCCCGTCTTGACATGTATGCGACTTATGGCGGTCACTCGCCACCGACGCGCCGTCACGCCGGCACACGCGGCGGGCCCCGCCCGGTGCGTGCCGGATGGCTGCCGTCTCCAGCTCTGCGTCTGTCTCCGCGCTGCCCGACAGAACGTTAAATGGTCGGACGCGTCCAGCGACCGCATGACGGGCTCCAATTGGATGCCGGCGCGCGGAACTACTGCAGACCGGTCAGCCGGCCCGCTACGGGGTGCTCGGCGGCGCGTGGGTCTCGTACAGACGAACCGCGACCATGACGCCCGCTGCGGCGGTGAGGGCGGCGACGGCCCAGATGGCGGTGGTCAGGCCCCAGGCGTCGGCGAGGGCTCCAGCGAGGAGGGCGCCGACGGCGAAGCCGCCGTCGCGCCAGAGCCGGTAGACGCCCACCGCGCGGGCCCGCCAGGCGGGGTGGGCGACGTCGCCGATGACGGCGAGCAGGGTCGGGTAGACCAGCGCGGTGCCGGCGCCGAGCAGGACCTGCGCGGTCGCCCAGACCGGGAAGGTGGTGCCGGCGGCGACCAGGCCGATGGCGGCGGCCTGCAGCAGCATGCCGGCGGTGATCAGGTGCTTGCGGCCGATCCGGTCGGACCACCAGCCGGTCAGGATCTGACCGACGCCCCAGACGGCGGGGTAGAGGGCGGCGAGGAGGCCGATCCGGGCGATGGACAGGCCGTGGGCGGCGTACAGGAGGGGGAAGATGCCCCAGGCGAGGGCGTCGTTGAGGTTGTTGACCATCCCGGCCCAGCTGGCGGAGGAAAGGGCCTTGTCGGTGAGGCTGGTGGTGCGGGCGATCTGGCCGGTGGTCAGTTCGCCGTGGTGGTCGGGATCGGCCGGGGCACGGTGGAGGGCGGCTTCGGCGCGGGCGTGGTCGCGGGTCTCGCGGACGGCGAAGGCGGACAGGCCCAGGCCGAGGGCGGCGTAGGCGATGCCGAGGAGGAACGGCTCGGGCCGCAGCCCCCAGTGGGCGGCGATGGCGCCGGTGCCCATGGCAGTGGCGGCGAGTGCCCCGTAGCCGGCGGCCTCGTTGAAGCCCATGGCGAGCCCGCGGCGGGCGGGGCCGACGAGGTCGATCTTCATGATGACGGTGGTCGACCAGGTCAGGCCCTGGTTGACGCCGAGCAGCACGTTGGCGAAGACGACCCAGCCCCAGGTGGGGGCCCAGATCAGCAGCAGCGGCACCGGCAGCGCGATGATCCAGCCGGCGACCAGGACGGGCTTGCGGCCGTAGCGGTCGGACAGGGTGCCGGCGAAGAAGTTCGTGACGGCCTTGGTCGCGCCGAACGCCACGATGTAGGTGAGTGCGGCGGTGTACGCGGAGAGGTGGAAGGTCTGGTCTGCGAGCAGCGGCAGGACGGTGCGTTCCTGGCCGAGCATGCCGCCGACCAGGGCGTTGACCGCGACGAGGAGGGAGAACTGGGCGAGGTTGGCGCGCAGTCCGAGCCGGATCCCGCCGGTGGGGGCCGGGCTCGCGGCCGCGTTGGGTGCGGGGGTGGTCACTGGCTGTCCTCCAGGGGGCGGCCGGTCGCGTTCGTCCAGTCCTGGGCGCCGCCGACCAGCACGGCGAGGTCGCGGGTGCCGTGGCGGGCGAGGAGGCTGGCGGCGGTCATCGCGCGTTCGCCGTGCCCGCACATCACCACGGCACCGTCCTCCAAGGTACGGCCGGCGGTGGCGAGGTCGCCGAGCTCGGTGTGGGTGGCGCCGGGGATGTGCCCGGCGGCGAATTCGGAGTCTTGGCGGACGTCCAGCACCGGCCGGGTGCCGATCTTCTCGGCCGCTATCAGGTCGATCGTCTCGACCGGGCCGCCCTCGACGCGCGAGGCGTTGATGCCGCCCGCCAGGTGTCCGGCGAGCCGGTCGTAGCCGATCTTCGCGGCCTGCCAGTCGAGTTCGGACGGATCCTGGCCGGGGCCGAGGACGAAGACGAGCGGGGCGTCGTCGGGCAGCAGCCAGCCGAGCCAGGTCGCGAAAGCCGGCCGCAGCGGGTTGGAGAGGGCACCCGGGATGTGTCCGGCGGCGAACTCGGCGACCAGCTGGGCGTCGACCAGATGCGCGCCGTCGGCCAGCAGGCTGCGCACGGCAGTGGGGGTGAGCTGTTGCAGGCCGGGCGCCGTGCTCAGCAGGGCGGGGCCACGGCGGTTGATCTCGCCGAGGCGGTCGAAGTAGGCCGGGTAACCACGCCCTCGCGTATGCGCCAGGCCATGATGTCCTCGCAGTCGCCGGAGGTGGGCGGCTGGGCGAAGGTGCAGGGGATGGCGCACTTGCACGTGTCGAACCAGTCGCCGGCCAGGTGCCAGGCGGGGCTGGTGTTGTTTCGGTCATCGCGCCGACCTCCTCACCCCCGCTGTTGCGTGGTTTCAAGAGTGATGAGGCTGTCGCGCACGAAAGCCCGCAGGCCGCGCCGGCGGAGCGGCCTCATCCCCAGCGTGCGCCACTCCCGCAAAGCGCCGCATCCCGCTGGCCCCCGCCCGGGCAGAGCACCGGCGAGGCCGGATCTTGCTCGGCCTCGGTGATCTGCGCAGGAAAGAGTCGCTCGAATCGGTGGCGCTCGATCTCGCAGGACCGCCGCCCATGATCAGTACTGTTGCCGTGTGCCGCCGGGCGGCGCTTGTGACCGGGTTTTGCCGTCGGCGCACGTGTGCTGTTCTGGAGGGACCAGGCAGGAGAGCAGCATGCGTACCGTCACCGTGGAGAAGCAGCCGCTGCGGACCGGGGTGCTGATGCCCGCCAGGGATCTGGCGGTGGCGTGGTCGCTGATCGTGGTGATCGTGGCGCTGGCCTGGGTGTTCACGGTCGGGCAGGCCCGGGACACGGGGGTCGAGCCGGGCACGATGGGGATGGCGCTGCCGCTGTTCCTGGTGCTGTGGGTGGCGATGATGGCGGCGATGATGCTGCCGTCGGTGGCTCCGGTGGCTCCGGTGGCTCCGGTGGCTCCGGTGGCTCCGGTGGCCGTGACCTGGGCCCGTGGCATCGGCCGGCAGTCGAGCGGCGCCAAGCGGACGGTGCGCACGACGGAGTTCCTGGGCGGCTATCTGCTGGTGTGGACCGTTAGCACCACTTGTGGATCTCGCCCCAGCACCGAGCCACCGAGGCATTCCGCAACTTCTGACACCCGGCTTACCCCTGAGCGGCGCACGGCGTCGTAGTCGTGGACGCCGTGACGGGGCAGGTCGCGCTCGGACGGCACGTGGCAGATCGGCGACTCCCCACCGCACCCCGGCCTCGCAGTTACGCCAGGGCGGGTGCCCGGCGTGCCGCCGATACTGGAAATGACCGCCGTGCGCCCGCACGGCGGAGGTAAGGAGACATCAGCCGTGGCTGCTGCTCCCAAGGAGCCGTCCGGTGGGCGGCATGCCAAGATCGAAGCCCTGCGCCGCGAGGAACGGCGCCATGAGCGCCGCCGCCGGATCATCATCTGGTCGACTGCAGGCATCCTGGCCGCCGCGTTGGCAGGTGGAGGCGTCTGGGCAGCCAGCACCGCCAAGGACGACGGCGCGAAACCCGAGAGCACCGCGATCGCCGGGGTCCAGACCTTCGGGCAGCTCAGCCAGACTCACGTCCAGACTCCGGTCACCTACTCGCAGACCCCGCCCGTCGGAGGCGACCACAACCCGGTCTGGCTCAACTGCATGGGCGACGTCTACACCAAGCCCGTCCCGAACGAGAACGCCGTCCACTCCCTGGAGCACGGCGCAGTCTGGATCAGCTACAACGACAAGGCCACTCCCGCTGACGTCGACACGCTCTCAGCCAAGGTGAAGGGCGGGCACCACGTCTTCATGAGCCCCTATCCCACCCAGCCCGGGACCATCACCCTCACCGCCTGGAGCACCCAGCTGACCGTGGACAGCGCGAGCGACCCCCGCGTCAATGCCTTCCTCACCCAGTACGTCCTCGGCCCGCAAACCCCTGAACCCGGCGCGGCGTGCACCGGCGGACTCACCCCGTAGCGCTGCTCGGGGCCGGTTCGGGGCTCTCCCGCGGCGATACCTGGTCTCCACAGGCCATGAGGTCGGGCCCCCGGCGGTATGGGCCCTGCGCCGAGCCCGGACGGACACTTCGAACCAGACGACTGATCCTTCGTCGCGCGATGCGCCGTCGAGAAGATCGACTTCGAGTGGATTGGCCGCCCTGCGTGAAGCCGCAGAAGATGCCGTACGCGGGGACGTGCGCGACTGAGCCGCACGGTACGGCGCATGGGCCGGGTGCCGAGCAGGTGCACCCTGCTCGGCCGACCCATGGCGACCTGTCGCGGTGTCAGTGGTGGTAGGCGTGGACCACGGCGTGACCGCGGCCGCGGCCGATGAGTCACCGGTTGACTGGAACGGTCAGCACGAAGGCCACGGTCAGCGAGAACACCAGCGCTCCCCAGAACAACGCGCTGCTGAGATCGGCGTCCATGGCCCCGGGGACGCGCACCAGGACAGCGTTGTCCACGATCTCCATCCGCGTGGCCATGGTGCCCGTGACCGACATGGTGTTCATGGCCCGCGTGATGCTCGTGACCGGCGTGGTGTTCGTGGCCGACATGGTGCTGCTGGTGATGGTCCGGGTGCGCGGCCGGGGCTCGGGCCGAGTGTCCATGGCCGGGCTGACCTGCTACAAGCCGGGGAAGCGGTCCCGAATGTTCTACTCGGTGCGCGAGTACCGGGGCCGCAAGAACGAACCGGGGCATCGGCTGGCGCGACCTGCGGGACCTGCTGGTCAGAGCGCACATCCAGCTCGGCGGCCCGATCGTGCTCGTGTGGGACAACCTGCGCATGCACCTGGTCGAACCGATACGACAGTTCATCGCCGACCACGCGGAGTGGCTCACTGCCTTCCAACTTCCGAGCTGGTCACCAGACTTGAACCCCAGGAGGGCATCTGGTCGCTGGTCAAACGCGACATCGGCAACCTCGCCGCAGCCGACCTCGGCCAGATCACCCGCGCTGTCAAGCGCAGGCTCAAGCAGATCCAGTACCGCCCGGACCTGGTCGACGGATGCCTCGCCGGCACCGGCCTGATCCTCGACGGCTGACCGACATCACGAATTCAAGTTCCTTACGTTGTTACTGGGTTGATCAGTAGCGAACTGGTGGCAGCGGTGCGCAACCCGCACACCGACGTGCTCGGGCATTGCACCGGCCGGCTCATCACCGGCCGGGGCCGTCCGCAGTCCCGGTTCGACGCCTAGGCCGTCTTCGCCGCCTGCGCCGAGGCCGGAACCGCGGTGGAGATCAACTGCCGGCCCGAGCGGCGCGACCCGCCCGACGACCTGCTGCACCAGACGGCGGAGGCGGGCTGCCTGTTCGCCGCGGACACCGATGCCCACGCGCCGGACCAGCTGCACTGGCAGCTGTCCGGCTCTGCGCGCGCGGCACGGCTCGGTCTCGGGCCGGACCGGCTGGTGACCACCTGGCCCGTCGACCGGTGCTCAACTGGACCCCCGCTGAGGGAACCCGGCATGGACTCGCCCTCCCGTCGCTTCGGCTGCTCGCCCGGACGGTCCACGAACCACCGTGGCTCTCCAATGGCGGCACCGAGGACTGCGCCGTCGGCAGGTTCCCGGGTGTTCCGGCGAGCCCGGTGACGCGGCCCGCTGACGAACACCGCGCTCGTCGGCCGCGGGCGGACCTTCACAACTTCGATACAAGGACCGCCGGTTGCTCGCCGGCCGGCCGCCTCCCTGGAACCATCGACAGGGGCATCGGGGAGGTGCCGGGGGACGCGATCGAGGGGGTTTGCGATGAACGCGCACATCGAGGACGCCACGCCGCCCAGCAGGTTCCGCCTGGCCGCCGGACCGGGTCTCCGGGTGCTGGCCCAGGGCCTGTTCCTGCTGGCCGGTCTGGCCGTCACCGTCCTCGGCTTCGGCCGGTTCGTCGACGTCAACGACGAGATGGGCGCCTACCGCCGAGCCCCGGCGTGCGGCACGGCGGCGGCCGCGCCCGGCACGGACTGCGTGCGGCACGAGACCGGCACGGTGACGGCCGGGGACACCGACAGCGGCGGCGAGGGCACCACCTACACGCTGACCGTGGCACGCGAGACGGCCCCCACACACGGGTACACGGTCGACTCGGGCTTCTACTACGCCGCGGAGGTCGGCACGGAGGTCGACCTGACGGTCTTCCGGGGGCGGGTGGCCGAGCTCTCCCAGGGCGGGCACCACGCCCAGAACCCGGGCACGCCCTGGCTGGCCTCGGCGGAGGTGGCGTTCCTGGTCGGCCTGGGATCGGCCTTCACCGTCCAGGGCCTGGCCTGGTCACGTCCGGGTCCGCGCGGGGCTCGCAGCACCGTCGCCGCCCTCGCCGTCGTCCCTCCCGCGTTCCTCGGCTCCCTCGTCCTCATCTCGTCGCAGCTGCCCCTCGCCGTCACCCTGGCCGGCCCCGTCCTCGGCTGGCTGGTCCTGACCGCCGTCGCCACGGCAGCCACCCGGGACGCCTGACACCTCCGTTCCGGACGGCGGCGGCGACCCGGGCACCGCACAGACGGACGGCCGCCCGGCTACTCCACCCGGATGCGGCGGCCCGTCACCGTCGCCGGGAGGACCCGGATCCACACCTCCCGGCGGCCGCCCGCCCAGGGCGCGCCCACCGCGGCCTCCTCCAGCCGCTGTCGGGCGGCCGGGCCGTCCACCGGCTCGGCGGTGCCGCTGATCAGGACGCTCCAGCCCGCGCTGCGGTGCCCGTCCACGTGGTCCACCTCGAAGGCCACCTCGCTCCCGGACGGGACGGCGGCCGGTCCGCCGGCCGAGGTGCGGTAGGCGATCGCCGTGCCGTCCCCGGATCCCCGGTCTCTGAACCAGTCCGCTCCACCGCCGGCCGGCCCCGACGGTGCAGCGCCGCGCGGCGCTACCGCCAGACGATCCTTCCGCGGATCTGAACGCTCCCCTCCGAGTCTGCGGGGATGTCGGCGCCGATGATGCCAGCGCTCGTCTCCTCGGCCTTCATCTCGGGCCAGCGGCAGCTGATTCGGTTCTCGTCCACCGTGCAGGGCCCTGACGCGGTGAGCGCCCTCACGGCGGAGGAGGGGCTGATCGCGTGGGTCAGCACCACATCATGGATGGCGTGACCGGAGCGGTTGCTCACCGTCCAACCCCAGCTGACGTGGCTGCCGTCCTCACTCATCTGCGCCGCGTCATAGACGAACGCCACCTCGCCCGCGCTGCTCTCAGCGGCGTGCGCCAAGGGCGCGGGGGCGAGAAGGGTCGCAGCTACCGCAACCGCGGCGACGATGGGGCGCAGGCGGGAAGTTTCGATCTTCATGCCCTTCTCAACGCCGCCGGGACGGTCTGGTCACTCCGCCGACCATGACGGTCGTACGCCGAAGGGCCGACCTGCGCGGTCGAGCCCTGGCGCAAATGGAGAACATCTCGTACAGCGATGTGTACGAGATGTCGGGCGCCACCGTTCGGTGGCGCCCACCGACGCCCGGCTGGTCCATCTGCTGCGGCGATGGGGTCCGCAGGCCGTGGAGGCGCTGCCCGAACCGTGCGCCGTCCTGCCCCGGTTCCAGTACGCCGCCACCGCGATCACCGCCGTCGCCGCCGCCGGCATTGGGCCGGAGCAGCGCGAGCAGGCCGCCACCGCCCTGCGGGCCGGCGCCGGGAAGCTGTTCGTGGCGCAGGCGCTGCACGAGCTGACCGGCGAGATGGGGCCGCTGTTCGCCGCCGCCGAGGCGGCGCTCGCCACCGTGTGGGCGGCGCCATCGAGGGCGCCCGCGCCGTGGCCGACCTCGGCCCGGCGGCCGCCCGTCTCATCCCGGCCCTGCGGACGGGCGCTCGGCCGCACCATCGACCGCGACACCACACCGGTGGCGGACACCGACCTCGCCCTGGCGCTCGCCCTGTGGCGGATCGCCGGGGAAACGGCCGAGGTCGTCCCGGTGCTGGCCTCGGTGCTCGACAGCAGTGAGGGCCGACCGTGGTCCCACTGGACGGCCGCCCGCGCCGCCCGCGACATCGCCGTGCTCGGCCCGGCCGGCCGCCCCCTGACCACCCGGCTCGAAGCCCTCCTCGACGACCCGGCCGCCTGGCGCCCTCGGCCGTCCTCGGGCTGCTCGCCGTCGCCGATCCGACCGGCCTCGACCGCGCCCGGCTCGCCGAAGCGGCACTGCACTCCGCCGAGACCCGCGCCGACCTCGAAGGCGCCTGCGACGCCCTGCGGGCCCTCGGCGCCGCCGCCCTGACGCCGGAGCAGCACGGTCGGCTGGCCGCGCTCGCCACCGGGGACCGCCGCCTGGTCGCCTCCGGGTCCGACCACGCGATGATCCGCGAGGACGAACAGCTGCGCGCCGCGCTGGCGTCCGTCCTGGACCGGGTCGGCTGAGGCCCAGGTCCTCTCTGTCGGCTGGGGAAGCTCCGAGGTGTGACCTGCGGGGCGCGCCGATGGCGAGCCGGGGAGGCGGACACGGGGGCGTGAGCGCTCCGACACCGGAACCGGGGAAGGAGCGGCGGCCTCCCCGGCTATGGCGCTGAGGGCAACCGCCGCAAGGAGGTCCGGGTGACGGGCGGCAGCGGCTCCGGGTGCTGTGCGGGAATCGCTCGTTCACCGACACCTCATCCGGCTCAGGACGGGATCGGGTGCCGGCCCAGGAACCCGGCCAGGGCCTCGGCGACGGGCCGGGGCCGTTCGAGGTGGGAGGAGGTGACCGACTCCGGGGACGGTGTGCTCCTGGACGTCGGGGACGGTGGCGCGGAGGAATCCGGCGACATCGGTCCACAGCGGTCGGGTGTCGGCACCGAGCACGGACAGCACCGGCTGCCGGAGCGCTGCGGCGTCATCGGCACCGAAGCGCCACTCGGCCAGGGCGGGGAACTCGACGGCGAACAAGGTGTCGGCGTCCTTGACCGCCTGCGCGACGCTGCCCGGTACCCGCTCCTCGAGCACGGCCCGGCACTCCGCCCAGCTCATCCCGCTGACGGCGGCCAGGAACATGCCCAGCGCACGCTCGGTCTCGCCGTTCGCAGACGCCTCGAGGACCGGCGCCGCCTCGGCGAGGAACGCCCGGCCGGCAGGACGGGTGAGCAGGGAGAGCTCCAGCAGGGCGGCCGTGGCGACGCGCTCGGGGTGGTCCTCGGCGAGCTGCGCGACGACCGCCGCGCCGCTCGACTGCCCGACGGCATGGACATGTTCCACTCCGAGACAGTCGAGCAGCGCCAGCGCGTCGGCGACGTGGTCGGGAATGCCGACCGGGCCGGGGGTGCGGGTGCTGCCCGCCCACCCCAGCCGGTGGTAGTGGATGAGGCGGTACCGTTCGGCGAGCGCCGGTTCGGCGACGAGCGGGGCGAACCCGTCGGCGAGTACCGGACCGACCAACAGGACGGGCTCGCCGGATCCGCGGACCGAGAGGAACCCCGGTATGTCCACGTCCGCGTTCGTGTCCGCGACGCGGACCTCCAGGGTCGGCAGATGCTCTGACGGCCGCGCCGCCCAATAGATCATCTTCCGCGCGAGGATCACCTGGGCGGCGATCAGCCGCCGGGCGGTCCGCTCGTAGCCGTCCTCATACAGCAGCGGGGCGGGCCCGCACGTCGGTCAGGCCAGGTACCGGTCCCAGCGGGTCCCGGCCATGCCGGTGTCCTGGCCCTCGCAAAACGGGGAGTTCACACACAGGGCGTGGAGGGCGGGCAGCCAGGGGCGCAGGTGTGCGGCAAGTGCCGGGGCCTCGCCCCGCTCCAGGTCGCCGAGATGGACATGGCAGCCGCACAGTTCCCCTCCCACTTGGTCCCACACCTCGCGGTCGATGTGCGCGGCCACCCGTCGGTAGCGGTCGGTTTCCGTGACCGGCAACGGGTGCCGGCTGGGCAGTACCGCGGTCCCGGAGGCGACCAGCAGGCAACCGGCGCCGGCCGCAGCGTGTACCAGGGTGCGGCGCATCGCCACCAGCTCAGCCCGCAGCCCGCAGCCCGGCGGCCGTGGCCACCGGCCGCGTGCAGGCCTCCACCTGGGTCTGCAGGAACTCGAACTGCGCCCGATTCCCGAGTAGCCGGGCGGCCTCATGGAGTACGGGACGGGCCTTCGGCACGGTCGTGCGGGTCGCGGGATCGGCGAGCGGGAACTCCTCTTCCACGCCGAACCGCAGCACTCTCGGGGTCGGCGCGCTCATCGTGACCTCCCGCCTACCCGGCGGCTTCAAGAGTGCGGGTTCACCGGTAGGTCTCGGGACTTGGACGGCGGGTCCTATACGCCGCGAGCCGTGGCTGACGGCTGGATCGTGGGACGTGGTGGCTCAGGGCAGGGGGGTGCCGCCGGTGGCGTTGACGATCTCGGCGGTGATGTAGGACGCCTCCTGGGAGGCGAGGAAGACGTAGGCGGGGGCCACTTCGGCGGGTTGGGCGGCCCGGCCGAGGGGGGACTGCTCGCCGAAGTGCGCGACCTTCTCCTCGTCCATGGTGGCCGGGATCAGGGGTGTCCACACGGGTCCGGGGGCGACCGCGTTGACGCGGATCCCGTCGGGGGCCAGCTGCATCGCCAGTCCCTGGGTGAAGGCGACGATCGCGGCCTTGGTCATCGCGTAGTCGAGCAGGTGCGGGCTCGGCTTGTAGGCCTGGACGGAGGCGGTGTTGATGATCGAGGCGCCGGCGTGCAGGTGGGGGAGGGCCGCGCGGGTGAGCCAGAACATGCCGTACAGGTTGGTCCGCATCACCCGGTCGAACTGCTCGGTGCTGATCGCGACCAGCCCGTCGGGTTGGGACATCTGGTAGGCGGCGTTGTTCACCAGCACGTCCAGGCCGCCGAACATCTCCACGCACCGGTCCACGAGGCTCGCGCAGAAGGTCTCCTCGCGGAGGTCGCCCGCGACGGCGAGGACCCGACGGCCGGACCCGGTCACGAGTCGGGTGGTCTCCTCGGCGTCGTCCCGCTCCTCGGGCAGGTGGCAGAAGGCGACGTCGGCGCCCTCGCGGGCGAAGGCCAGGGCGACGGCACGACCGATCCCGGAGTCGCCGCCCGTGATCAGCGCAACCCTGCCGCTCAGACGGTCGGATCCCCGGTAGGACTCCTCACCGTGGTCGGGTTCGGGGCGCATGCCGCGGCCGCTGCCCGGGTGGGGCTGGGACTGTTCCGGAGCTGGGGGAGTGGGGTACTGCTCCACCGGGTTCCGCGGCGTGTACTGATCGCTCATCACCACTGGTCCTCCCTCAGGGCCCCACATCCACCTTCCCCCAGGGACTCGCATTCGCCCCGGGCCGCGCCGCTGCCACGCGGCCCGGAGCACCCTCCGAGTGTCACCGCCGCGCCCACGGTGCGCACCGCACGCTGCGGCACCCGAGTGGCTCGGCTGAGGCGTCCGATGGAGCCTCGCCGGTCCGTGGCGGACGCGGGGCTTGCGGGTTCAGGCGGTTTTGGACCGCGGGGCGGCTCCCGCGCGTGCCGTGGGCAGGCCCGGTTGCTCGGCGGAGCGGCCGGGTGTCTGTTGCCCGGGGCCGGGGCCGGGGCCGGGGCCGGGGCCGGGGCTGGGGGTGGGCAGGGGCCAAGGTTGGGCGTGGTGGTGGCGTAGGGCGTCGAGCCGGGCGAGGTGGGTGTCGAGGGCGGCGGTGACGGTGCTCGTGGTGGCGGCTACTTGTGCTTCGAGGTCGTGGATCCGGTCCAGGAGGTGCTGCCAGCGGGCCTCGGCGGTGGTGGGGTCAGGCGCGGCGCCGGTTGCTGTCATCGCGGAGCTGGTGGGTGTGGCGGGTGAGGTCGTCGAGGCGGGTGGCGAGGTCGTTGTGGTCGGGGCCGAGATGGGGGCGGATGGCGGCGAGGGGCTCTATGAGGTCGGCCGGGTCGGTGGTGCCGAGGGCGGCGGTGAGGGCGGCCTGGGCGGGGCGGGCGTCGGGGGCGAGCCCGGTGGTGGTGATCCGGGCGGCGAGGACGCGCAGGTCGGCGGCGTTGTCGCGGGCCCAGGCGGCCACGGTGCGTTCGGCGGCCCGGCGGTCGCGTACGGCCTTGACGCGTTCCGCGCCAGTCTCGGTCCCGGCGGCGGGGGCGGTGGCACGGGCGGGGTGCAGGCGCAGGTAGCGGTTCTCGGCGGCCTGGCGGCTGGCGACGCCCATGGGGCGGGCGAGGTCGGCCCAGGTGGCGCCGGCGGCGCGGGCGTTCTCGACCAGGCCGGCTTCCCAGCCGGCGAGTTCGGCACGTAGTTCGCGCAGCAGCACCAGCGCGGCCAGGGCCTGCTCGGGGCCGGCTTCCTCCGGACTGGGGTGCCCAGCGCTCGGGCCGGTCGGGGTGGCGTCGGGGGCCTGGGCGGCGCGGACGGCGTCGTCGATGGCGGCCAGGGCAGCGGCGGCGGCGAGGAAGGAGAGGGGCTCGGTGCCTTCGGGGCGGGGGTCGGGCTTCGGGGGCTTCTCACGCATGTTGTCACCTTAACAACGACGAGTAGGGTTTGTCATCGGATGGATGACGTGTTAGAACGGTGACAGGTGAAACGCACTGGCACCCTTTGATCCCACTTGGAGGTGTTTCGCGATGCTGATGCGCACCGATCCGTTCCGCGAGCTGGACCGCCTGACCCAGCAGTTCCTGGGCACGACCGGCACCTGGTCCCGGCCGACCCCGATGCCGCTGGACGCCTACCGCGCCGGCGACGAGTACGTGATGTGCTTCGACCTGCCCGGGGTCGACCCGGAGGCGATCGACATCGACGTCGAGCGGAACATGCTGACCGTCAAGGCCGAACGTCGTCCCCGCCACGACGCGGAGGACGTGAAGTGGGAGCTGTCCGAGCGCCCGCTCGGCGTCTTCTCCCGCCAGGTGATGCTCTCCGACACCCTCGACCCCCAGGGCATCACCGCCGACTACGACGCCGGCGTGCTGACCTTGAGGATCCCGGTCGCCGAGCGGGCCAAGCCCCGGAAGATCGCGATCAGCCACCGCGACGACCACAAGCAGATCCAGGCCTGACCCGGCCCCGAGGCAGTCCCGTGCCGCCCCGGTAATCCCCCGAGGGAAGCGGCACGGGACACCCCGCCCCTACCCCCCCACGCGCCACGCGAGGGCACCGACCAGAACAGCGAGCAGCCCATGCCAGACCAGGGCCACGCTCCCTTCGTCGTGCGGGCACACGGCGAGATCGACCTCGATGCCGCCCCGCGCCTGCGCCGCGAGCTGACCCACGCGCTGGACGCCCACCGGGAGGTGCTGCTCGACCTGTCCCGAGTGACGTTCATGGACTGCTCGGGCCTGGGCGCCCTCGTCCGGGCCCGCAACCAGACCGACCGCACCGGCAGCCGCCTGGTCCTGCGAGGTGTCAGTCACCCCGTGGCCAGGCTGCTGAGACTCACCGGCCTCACCGGCCGCCTGACCCCCACCCCCTGATCGCTCCTGCGCGAAGGGAGGATCCGCAGTGACGCTCCGATGGGAGGCGTTCTTGGACCGGGTCCAAGAACGCGGCGAATACGACACCGCCGAGGAAGCCGAACGCGCGGCCCGCGTCGTGCTGGCCCTGCTCGGCGCCCACCTCGTGGGCCAGGTCCGCGCGGAACTGGCGGCCCGCCTGCCCGAGGCTCTGGCTCTGGTCCTGCTCAACCCCCTCCAGGCCGCCGAACCGCTCACCCCCGACCGGTTCGTGCGCGCCACCGCCGCCTGGATCGAGGGCGCCACCGAGCAAACCGCCCCGTGGGACATCGGCGCCGTCCTGTCCATCGTCGCCGACGCCGCCGGCGACCAGCTCATGGACCGGATCCTGTTCCAGCTCCCACCCGGCTACGACCTGCTCTTCGGCCGCCCACCGGCCAGCCACCGCCCCTGACCCGCTCAGCGCCGCCCCGCCAGCCGCGCGGCCCCACACGGAAGACCCGCCCGCCATGACCCGCTACCGCCGCCTCCTCCAGCAGGTCCGCACCGGCGGCCGCTACCCCAGCCACGAGGAAGCCGAACGCGTCCTTACCGCCGTCCTGGCCCTCCTCGGCTCCCAACTCACCGGCGACGAACGCTGCGACCTCGCCGCCGCCCTACCCGAACGGGCCCGGGCCGTCTTCGCCGCCCAGATCCCCCTGCCCCACCCCGTCGCCGCACCCGCCTTCATCGAAACCCTCGCCCACACCCTGGGCACCAGCCTCACCGCCGCCCGCTGGGACGCCTCCTCCGTCCTGGCCACCCTCACCACCCTCACCGACCCCCACCTCACCGACCGCATCCTCGCCCACCTGCCCCGCGGCTACGCCCCGCTGTTCGGCCGCGCCGAACTGGCCGCCGCCTGAAGAGGCGGGCCCGGCCCGCGAGCGCGGGAACGCCGCCGGGCCTCCGCCTCCGGCGACGCGACGCCTCGGACGAGGTCACCGGCCCGAGGCGGGCTCGCGTACGGACACCTCCCCCGGCCGGAAGGGAGCTCCTCATGTCCCCCCGGTATGGCACACGCTTCGCGGACACCGGTGCCACCGCAACGCTGCTGCGGATCACCACCACGACAGGCAGCGGTGCCGCTCGGATCGTCCACCTGAACGGCCAGGTCGACCAGGATCAGCGCCTGCGGCTGGAGAGCGCGCTCGAGCGTGCCGTGGCCGATCGCCCGCCCCGGCTGGTCGTCGACCTTGCCGGCTTGGGCTTCTGCGACTCCACCGGTCTCAACGCGCTCCTCAAGACCCGGATCGCCGCTCGCGCGGCCGGCCTCCCACTCGTGCTGGCCGCACCCACCTCCCAGACCCGCCGGCTGCTGGAGATCACCGGCGCCGACGAGGTGTTCACCATCTACGACAGTGTCCGCGCCGCCCTGGCCGACACCGCCGCGCACACCGAGTGAAGTGAGGCCACCGATGGACAGACCTCTGCGCTACGCGATCACCCTGCCCGGCCCCCTCGGCGGACACGGGCCGCCCGAGGTCGTCATCGTGCACCCCACCGGCGAGCTGACCGCCGTGGGGATGCCGGTGTACGCGGATGAGACGGGCGCCTTCCGGGTGGCGATCGAAGGGGAGGCGGCGAGGCCACTCGCCGCGTCGCCGGGGCCCGGCCGTCATATCTGCCTTCACGCCGTGCCGCTGCCCTGACCGGGGGTTCGCGGCTCTGTGTTCCGGCGGCCGGGCGGCGAAGGGGTCCCGGACCGGAGGTGGCGCGCAGCCGTCCGGTCGGCGATCCGGTTCGCTGCTCTCACGCCGGGTAGCCGATCGGATCTCGACAGCGCCCGCCCCGCTCGACGACTGGACGGCCGTGATGCCCCCGACTCGTGTACTCCCGTACCACCGCCGTCTCCGGTTCACGCCCCGCACCGCCCACGTGGGCCCGGCAGTCGCCTTCGCGCCGCAGACCGTGGACGTGTGGCGCCGGTGCGGCCGACTCGATGGTGCCAGGCCGTTCCTAGTCGAGGACACGCTCCCGATCGTGGGGAACTGGCTGCCAACGCCGTGCGCCACAGCGGCGGTCTGGTCGAGGTCGGACTCGAACTCGGGCCCGGCCGGCTGCGCGTCACCGGGAGTTCGCCGGCGAGGAACTCCCGGCCAGTACGGTTGAGGATCGCCATCCGGCCGTGCTTGGGGATGTCGGCCGGGGCTGTCGGAGTGGCGCCGGTGGCCGGGCTCGCGGCCGGCGCGGTGCGTACGGATCGGTGCTATGCGTGGGCGTATGCCCGCCCTTCGCACGGGGTCGGGTATGTCGTGGAGGCTGCGACGCGGGTCATGAAGGCGGCCGACAGGACGGTGGCCCTTCGACCGTAAAACCGTGCAGGTCGGCGAAAGTGAGGGTCAGAAGCGTCTGCGACCGTTCTCCGGCCGCATGGAACTCGTCCAGTACATCGCTCTCCGCAGGCCGCCCGCCGCTCACACTTTGAGCTTTGCCCCGTGACGTGGACACCCTGACACTTGGATCTTGACGATCCAGGAAGGGAAGTCCAGGTGGGACGTCCGTCGAAGTACTCGGACGAGTTCCGTCGTGATGCCGTCGCGCTGTACCGGGCCTCGGAGGGCCGGCGCACGTTCGCGGCCGTCGCGAAGGAGATCCTGCGCCGGGCAGCCGCGTATTTCGCACGGGAGATGAAGTGAGGGCCCGCCGCTGGGACTTCATCTCCGCCCATGCCGCCGAGTTCGGTGTCCAGCGGTTGTGCGAGGTCCTGGGCGTCGCTCGTTCCGGCTACTACGCCTGGCAGGCCGGTGCTCGGGCGCGTGCCGACCGGGCGGCGGCGGAGGCCGCGCTGGTGGGCGAGATCCGGTCGCCGGCGATGCCGCCGCCCATCAGGGGGGTGGCCTTGGTGGTGGCGGTGGTGTGGGCGGCCGCGTTCGCCGGGCACCTCATCGCCCTGGTCGTTCTCGTCGTCGAAGCCGTCCTCGTCCTCCTCCTGGTGGAGGCCGGCACCAGCCTCCACGACCACTGGGACAAGGCCCCTGCCGGTCTCGCCGCCCTGTTTAAACGAAGACCACAAGCAGGGCACCGAACTCAATCGCGCCAAGCTGCTCCACGCGCGGATGACCCCGCCGAAGTCGCGGCGCTGACAACACCGACGCTGCGGGCCGGGACCGCCCTCGGGGTCCCGGCCCGCAGCCGTCTGACGGAGCCGACGGCAGCAGCGTTTCCACCCGCGAGGAAAGGCCGCACCGGGGCTGGATAGCATCCCGGCGGTCTCTCCAGCCTATCCTGAGAGCGCTCTCTGGATGTCAAGAGCCGTGCCGCCTTCCTGGCGGTGCGTCAATGGCTTGAAGCATCAATGTGATCTCCTCGGCTTGCTGGAAATCGGGAAGGCGCCCGGCATTCCGGTGACCCCTGGACTCCCCACAGGGCTCCGTCCGGGTTTTGGTGGTCCGGCATCAATGCGCTCATGACCCGCGCGCAAGAGGGAATGCCTGGTAGGCGAGGTGCGGCGACAGCGCAGACCCGCTGCCGGTACCGCGGCTACGGGGCTCCGCGGCCGCTCGCGTCCGGCTTGGTGCGTTCCTCCGGGCCTATCGGCGGTTCCTGCCGCTTGTCGGATGGCGTCGAAAGTATTGACGGCCCGTGAGCACCCCCTTAGCCTCCTCGACTTGAGAGCGCTCTCAATCGAGGGTTCCTGTCGTCGCGCACGATCAGCTCCACCTGGCGATGGCTCTCGCGCAGATCGTTGCATCCTCCCGCCGCGCGGCTGTCCCGGTGCGCGGCCCCACCCTGGGAGATCCCATGCTGATCAGACCTGCCGACCGAACTCCACGGGCGGTACCCGTCCCCGGCCCGCGCGGGGCGGACACCCGCTGTTTACGGCCGTTGTCCGGAGACCGCCGGTTCCTGCGGGCAGGGGCCGTCGGCCTCGTGGCCGCGCTGCTCGGTGCCGCGCTGGCCGCGCTCGGCCCGCAGACTGTCGCCTCTGCCGACACGGTCGGAGCGGGCAGCTACACGACCCAGACGCCCGGCCCGCTGCCGTCGGGCTGCGGGAACCTGTCGACGAATCCGCGTCAGTGGGTGACGGCGAACGCCCCTGCGGGTGCGGTGCCGACCAACGACTGGTGGTCGTCGATCCTGTGGAAGAAGACCAACTGCGCGTACGGTGAGCCGCTGTTCGCGCATCCGCTGGGGTTCCGCGCGCAGTCGGCGGGGCTGGGTTTCTCGTACACCATCACTCCGGCGATCTCCGGCAGCGGCACGGGCGTGGGGGAGTACCACTTCCCGTACAGCGAGGACTTCGTGGCGGGCGTGACCGGTCTCGGCGCGCCGGAGGTGAAGGTCGACGGGTGGAGCGACTGGACGGTCAGCCCGTACTTCTCCGACGGGGCGCGCACGGTGCGGGCGACCATCGGCGAGGGTCTGCCATTCGCGTACTTCCAGGTGGCTGGCGGCGACGCGCAGATCTCCGTCGTGCCGGGTGCGAGTGCCGCCGTCTGGTCCAACACGGGCTCGTCGATCGGCTACACGATCAAGGGCCACGACTACGTGGCCTATGCCCCCGCCGGCGCGACCTGGTCGGTGAACGGCTCGGCCATCACCTCGTCGCTCGCGGGCAAGGGCTACTTCTCGATCGCCGTCCTGCCGACCACGCCGTCGACGCCCGCCTCCGAGCGTGCCGCGCTCGCCGCAACGTACGGGCAGTACGCGCACAGCCACGTCACCGGCAGCACGGTCGCCTACCGCTACGACGAGGCGAGCGGCACGGTCACCACCGACTACCGGTTCACCACGGTCGCCCGGGAGGGCACGGAGACCGGGACGGTCGCCGCGCTGCTGCCGCACCAATGGCGCTACCTCGCCGGCGGCAGCCCGCTGCCGCAGACCTACGTCTCGGGGCGCGGTGCGCTGAAAGTCCTGGCCGGCATCTCCTCGTTCACCACGTCGATGGTCTACCACGGGGTGCTGCCGGAGGTGCCGGCGGTCGGTGACGGCAGCGGCACGGACGCGACCACGCTGCAGAACTACCTGAACGCCGAGAAGGCCGACCCGACGAAGCAGGTCAGCGACGACACCTACTGGACGGGCAAGGGCCTGGGCCGGGCCGCCCGCATCGCGGAGATCGCGGACCAGACGGGCAACACCGCCGTCCGCGACTCGGCGCTGACGGCGATCAAGTCCAAGCTCACCGACTGGTTCACGGCTTCCCAGGGCAAGACGGCGCACCTGTTCTACTACGACAGGAACTGGGGCACGCTGATCGGCTACCCCGCCTCGTACGGCTCGGACCAGGAGCTGAACGACCACCACTTCCACTACGGCTACTTTGTCGCGGCGGCCGCGACCCTCGCGAAGTTCGACCCGGCCTGGGCCGCGAACGGCCAGTACGGCGGCATGGTCGACCTGCTGATCCGCGACGCGAACAACTACGACCGCAGCGACACACGCTTCCCGTACCTGCGGGACTTCGACATCTACGACGGCCATGACTGGGCGTCCGGCCACGGCTCGTTCGCCGCGGGAAACAACCAGGAGTCCTCGTCGGAGGGCATGAACTTCGACAACGGCCTGATCCAGTGGGGTGAGGTCACCGGCAACAGGGCCGTCCGTGACGCCGGCATCTACATGTACACCACGCAGGCCGCGGCCATCCAGGACTACTGGTTCGACAGCAGCCACCAGAACTACCCGAGCACCTTCCCGCACGACGAGGTCGGCATGGTGTGGGGCGACGGCGGCGCGTACGCCACCTGGTTCTCCAGCGCCCCGGAGCAGATCCAGGGCATCAACCTCCTCCCGGTGACGGGCGGCCACCTCTACCTCGGCTACGACCCGGCCTACGTCAAGGCCGACTATCAGGACATGCTCACCAACAGCGGCCACACCCGGCCGACGATCTGGACGGACATCTGGTACGAGTTCCTCGCGCTGGGCGACGGCGACAAGGCCCTCGCGGCGTTCCGCGCCGACAACTCCTTCACCTCGGAGGAGGGCGAGAGCAAGGCCCACACCTTCCACTGGATCCGCAATCTCGCCGCCCTCGGCACCGTCGACACCGCCGTCACCGCGGATTCCCCGCTGGCCTCGGTCTTCGTCAAGAACGGCGCCCGCACCTACGTCGCCGCCAACATCACCGCCAACTCCCGCACCGTCCACTTCTCCGACGGCACCACCGTGAACGTCCCGCCTGGCAAGACCGTCGCCACTGGCGCCAACACCTGGAGCGGCGGCAGCGCCACTGGCGGCTCCAGCCCCACCGGGGACCCGACCGCCACCGCATCACCGTCCGGCTCCGCATCGCCGTCCACCTCGGCCTCGCCGACCGGCAGCCCCTCCGGCAGCACCTCTGCCTCCCCCTTGCCGACCGGCGGCACCGGCTCCTCGCCGACGCTCTACCTGCAGGGCGACGGCAGCCTCACCGGCACCACGCAGGCGGCCAGCACCGCCATCGTGGCCTCGGTCGGGGGCGCCAACCACGACGGCACCCCGTCCAGCCCGCTCACGATGACCGCCACCGGCCTCAACCTGACCTATAGCGGCGGCACCACCGGCTTCGACCTCGTTGTCGACGCGAACAACGCGGTCGGCAACGCCACCCAGCTCCGTCTCTCCTACGACTGCACCGGCGACGGGAACTGGAACCGCGTCGAGACCTACCACTACTACGCCACCGATCCGGTTCCGGGCTGGGAGCACTACACACAGACCGCCGGCCTGGCCTCGGCCACCGGGACCCCGTGCGAATTGGTCAACGGGACCGTCAAGGCCGAGATCTGGAACGCCCTCGGCAACGCCCCCACCACCCTGGGGACCGGTAACGGGTCCGTCCTCAACCTCCCCTACACCGCGACCACCGGCTCGACCGCTTCGCCGTCGGCCACGGACGGCACCGGGGGCACCTCTTCGCCCACCCTGCACGCCCAGGGCGACGGCACCCTGACCGCGGCCACCCGGGTGGCCGGCAGCGCGGTGATCACCTCCGCGGGCGGGGCGAACCACGACGGCACCCCGTCCAGCCCGCTCACGATGACCGCCACCGGCCTCAACCTGACCTATAGCGGCGGCACCACCGGCTTCGACCTCGTTGTCGACGCGAACAACGCGGTCGGCAACGCCACCCAGCTCCGTCTCTCCTACGACTGCACCGGCGACGGCTCCTGGGACCGAGTCGAGACCTACCGCTACTACGCCACCGACCCCGTCGCCGGCTGGGAGCACTACACCCAGACCACCGGCCTCGAATCCGTCACCGGCGCCGCATGCAACCTGACCGGCGGCACCGTCAGGGCCGAGATCTGGAACGCCCTCGGCACCAACCCCAGTGCCCTCGGCACCGGCAACCTCACCGTCCTGCGACTGCCCTACAGCTGACCTGACACCAGCAGTGGGGCGACCCAAGGCCCGGGCCCCGCGTACGGGGCCCGGGCCGACGCCATATGTCCTCGGGGCCGGACCGGTCGGTCGCCGCCGGCCGGCCGCTTTGTACTGGGGCCCTGCTGGTTCTGGCCCTCACCGTCCTTTCCCCCGGCCACCCCTCTGTCGTCTACGAGATCCTGTTGGCCGCCCCGCCATCTCGGTAGCCGCGCCGGAGCCGACACCGGCCACCACCGACGTCAGCGTGCCTCGCACCGAAACCGCCCTGTTCGGAGACGGTGCCGCACCAGCCGCCCCGACGGTCAGCCGTGATCGGGCCCGGGCGGCGGCCACGCGGCCGCTGGTGCCATGAATCGACTCGAGGGGAAAGGGGACGGTCCTGATCGACATCGCAGCCGGCCGCCCCATCGACGTTCCGCCCGACCACACTCCCGAGACCTTCATCGCTGACCCCGGCCTGCTGGGCCATCTCGTCGAGTCGCGATGACACGGGCACCCTATCCAGGTGCTTCGGCACAGCACAGAGCGGAATTCCGCCGCCAAGGAGCAGGCGTCTCTCGTGGTCGCCGCAGCGCTGCAGACCGACGGCCACCGCGGGCCGCCCCGGCATCAGCCGCATTCGGTTCCGGCCGATCGCCACGACTCCGCATCGACCATCACCGCGGGGGCAAGCACCTCCCCCGGAAATGCCCTGCCGTTCTTCACCTTGTCGTACATCGCCTGCACGGCAAGGGTACCCACCTCCTTGCCGTTGATCGACAGGGCGGCCCTCATGGCAAAGGGATCTCCGTCCTCCCAGCCCCTGCAGGCGAGGTAGGCACCGAGCCCCACGCCGATGACGTTCGCGGCACCGACGCCTGCTGCCCGGAGTGCGGAGAGGCCGCCCAGGACATTCTCGTCGTTGCAGCCCCACACCACCCAGTGCCGCGGCGAACCCGGCTCGGCGACGGTGGTCGACGCGACCGCCCTCCGCGCGCCCTCCGAGGTGTTGTCCGTCGCGATGGTCAGGGTGCGGACCTGGCCCCCGCTCTGCAGGAACGCCAGCTTGGCTCCGTCGATCCGGTCCTCGCAGACACTGAGGTCGGTTCGGCCTGCGGCGACGACCCGCGTGTCCGCCGCCTTCCACCCCGCCTTCCGGTACTCCTGGGCGGCGCGGCGGCCGACCGCGTCACCCATTGCGGCTCCGTCGAACCCGACCCGCGGCACGAGTCTCTGGTGGGCGCACACGCTCGGGTCGGGAAGGTCTTCGCACATCTGGTCGTCGGAAGCCAGCAGCTCCACCCGCGCGTCGTGTGCGATCCTGACCAGCTGCGGCCCCAGGGCAGGATCCGGCGACGCCACGATCACACCGCTCGCACCGCGGGACACCGCCGCCCGCAGTGCGTCGAGCGTCTTCTTCCCGTCGGTCCCGACGTCCACGACGGTGAGATCGACATCGAGCTCCGCGGCGCGCGCCTGTGCTCCCCTCGCCTCGTCCCGGAAGTACGCCTGGTCACCCTGCTTCTGCAGGTAGGTGATCGAGATCCTGCCGGATCCCCCGACGGGTCGCGGATCCCGGCCGACACAGGATCCGAGCGTGGCGAGCGCGACGATCCCCGCCAGGGCACCCGACACTGCGTGTGGCAAACGGCTCATGGCACCCTCACATATCAGAACCGATTCAAACATTTTGCAACAGTGATGTCGGCGCCATGTATGTCAGCGCACCACAGGGCACGTCAAGGGGAAGCGGCGGCCCCGACCGGCGCGACAGCCCGTCCACCACGACTGCGACCTGCGGCCACGACACCTCGACCATGAGCCAAGTCGACTTCCTTGGAGAGGAGTTGGAGGCCACGGTGGAACAGGCCGCTCCCCACCCGGCCATAGGTCCGACCGGCCCGACGCCTGACACCGCGGTCACGGCGCGCGGCGAAAGCCCCCGGTTGAAGGCGGAGAGCTTGACAACGGGCTGCCGGCGCCCTGCCCGCGACCACGGCCCCGCCCGGCGCCCCAGCGGGCGTCCCGATCGGCGGCGGCCGGATCGTTGGCCCCCGGGTGGGCGGAGTGGGAGAATCTGCTCGTGGCTACTTGATCAGCTCGATTGGGCGCTCATGCCAGGTGTGCAAGCCGGCCTACCGGGCTCCGACCGGCGCGCGGGGTTCGCGTTCGTCGGGCGCGAGAACGAGATGCGGTCGCTGCTGTCGGCTCTGCACGAGGGCCCCTCGGTCGTCTTCGTCGAGGGTGAGGCGGGGATCGGAAAGTCCCGCCTGCTCAGTGAGGCAGCGCGCCGTCTGCACGACGAGGGCCTGCCGGTGCTGCGCGGAGCGTGCCATCCCCTGCGTGAGCCGCTGCCCTTCGGCCCCGCCATCGATGCGCTGCGCAACGGCTGGTCGCTCTTCCCGTCCGCCGCTCGTTTCGGCCCTGCCACGGCGGCCCTCGCCCCCTACGTTCCCGAGCTCGCCGACCGGTTCCCGACGGCCGCGCCGGGGCCGACCGGCGGTACGCACAACCAACTGCTGGTCCGTGCTGTGCACGAGATTCTCAGCGCGCTGGGACCTGCGGTGCTCATGGTGGAGGACCTGCACTGGGCCGACGAGGCGACTCGCGATCTCCTGCTCCTGCTGGCCCGCAACCCTCCGCAGCAGCTCCGGCTCGTACTGACCTACCGGGCCGGCGATCTGCCCGGCAGCGGAAACGTGCTCGGCTCGCCGTACCGCAGACCGGTCGGCGTCGGCGGCACCGAGATCGCCCTGGGGCTCCTTACCCGGGCGGACATCCGGGAGTTGGCCGCTTCGGTGATCGGCCCAAGGGCGGGCGCCTCGGTGGTTCGGGAACTGTTCGAGCGAAGCGGCGGCCTGCCGCTGGCCGCCGAGGAGGATCTCCTCGGCCTGGCCGATCGCCTCGCCAGGAGCGAGCGCGGCCAACCGACGACACTCGACGACACCGGGGTGCCGCGGGTGCTGCAGGAGACGGTGAACAGCCGGTTGGCTCCACTCGGCAGCGCTGCCAGAGCCGCGGCGGAGGCAGCTGCCGTCCTGGCCGTGCCAGCCGCTGAGGAACTCCTCGCCCGGGTGGCCGGAACGGTCGAGGGCGAGGCCGAACAGGCTCTCACCGCAGCACTCGACGCCGACTTGCTGGTGGAGCAGCAGCCCGGTCGGTACGGGTTCCGCCACGTCCTGGCCCGCCGCGCGGTCTACGACAGAATCCCCGGCCCGCGCCGCCGCCGACTGCACACCCGGGCCGTCGGCGCCCTGTCCGACCAGGACCCGCCCGCCCTGGTGCAGATCGCCCACCACACCCGCATGGCCGGTGACACCGCCGCCTGGCCGCCCAGGGCACTCGCCGCCGCGCGCCACGCCATCGCGCTCGGCGACGACGGTGTCGCCGCCGAGCTCCTCCAGCAACTCCTCGCAGAACCCGCCCTGCCGTCCGACGACCGGACCAGCTCCGCGCTTGCCCTCAGCACCATCGCCACGCACCGGGCCGACCCCGCGGCCAGCGTCGCGACCCTGCGCCGGATCATCGCCGACCCCGACCTCGCCACCGAGGTCCGCGGCGAGATCCGCCTGAATCTCGGCCGGACGCTGGGAAACACCGACGTCCACCGGGCCGACCTGGCGGAGCTGGAGCAGGCGATCGTCGAGTTGAAGAGCAGGCCGGACCTGGCGGCGGTGGCGATGGCCTGCCTGGGCGTCTTCTCCAGCCTCAGCTCACGGGGCGGCAGCATCGCCGAGGATCTGGCGCTGACGGAGCGAGCGGCCGCGCTGGTGTCCCACAGTGCCGACCCGCTCGCACGGGCGGACGTTCTGGCCAGCAGGATCACCATGCTGGAACTCGTCGGTGACCCGCGCGGGCGGGAACTCATCGAGGAGCTTCCACGCCAGAGCGCGGACCGCCGAATCCTGCGCCACTGCGCCCGGGCACTCCACAACGCGGCGTACCACCGGATGAACCGCGGCTGCGACGAGGCAGCCCGCGCTCTCCTGCGCGAGGCGGAGGAACTGGCCCGCGGCGCCGGTTCCCAGATCATTCAGCAGAGCTGCCAGGGGATTCTTCTGCACCTGGATCTCGCGGACGGGCGTTGGACCGATCTGGACCGGAGGCTCGAGGTGATGCTGTCGGAGGTGGCCGAAGGCAGCACGCTCCGATTCGGCCTCCTGGTGGCGAGCGCGACGCTCGACACGGCCAGGGGCCGTTGGGCCAGGGCCCGCGAGAGCCTGGCTCCGCTCGTCGTCAGCTTCAGCGAGAACCCCAACTGGGACCTCGGGCAGGTGGGGATCTCCGTGCTCACCCGCCTCGATCTGCTGGAGGGCGACTCGTCGGCCGCGTGGCAGCGGATGGAGCGGGCGACGGCCGCCGTCCACCGCAAGAACCTGTGGGTCCGACCCGTCGAACTGCTCCCGACCGCCGTACAGGCCGCACTCTCCTGCGGACTCCGTGCGGAGGCCGGCCGCCTCACCGACGACGCGGCACACGGCATCAGGAACCTGGACGCCCCGGGGGTCACCGCAGGTGTGTCATGGTGTCGCGGCCTGCTCGCCGCCGACACGGACCCCGATGCGTACCTGGACCACCTCGAACGTGCGCGCACCCGGTACGAGGCCATCGGCCGCGTCCATACCGCCGCCCTGGTGGCCGAACAGATGGGCCGTCACCGACTCGCGCACACCCCCGACCGGCCCGCCCACGACCTCCAGTACGCCCTGGACGTCTTCAACCGCCTCGGTGCCACCGCCGATGCCGACCGCTGCCAGCAGGCACTCCGCGGCAGCGGACGGCTGCGGTCCCTGCCACGCGGCCGCCGGACCTACGGAACCGATCTCTCCCCTCGTGAACACCAGGTCGCCGAACTCCTCACCACCGGCGCCACCAACCAGGACATCGCGCGCACGCTGTCGCTGTCGCCCCGTACCGTCGAACACCATGTCGCCAAGGTCCTCAGGAAACTCGGCGTGACCCGCGACGACGTGCGAAGGGCCCTCGAAGCCGACAGCTGACGAGGCGCTCCGCCCGGTCCAAAGTCCGGTCGTACGACCCGGTGTCAGTCCGCCCGACCGAGACCAGCGGCGAATGCGGGTGGCGCCCGCCGGGCGGGCGCCACCGGCGTTGTGGCGAGTCGGGCGGACGTGGCCGGATCTCCGGGTGGTGTCCTGCCCGGCCGTCGCCTGCGGCGGCCGCAGGGGCAGGTCACGGCGGAGATCTGTGGTTCATGGCCGTGCTGTCAGGCGGGGAGGCCGATGGCGCGTTCGCCGCTGCGGCGCTGCTGGACGACCACCGCGATAACCAGGAGCGCGCCCTGGGCGACGTTCTGCCAGAAGGCGTTGATGCCCTGGACGGTGAGGCCGTTCTCGAGGGCGCCGAGCAGGGCGACGGCGAGCAGGGTGCCGCCGATGTTGCCCTTGCCGCCCTTGAGGGCGCAGCCGCCGAGGGCTGCTGCGGTGATGGCCTTGAGCTCCAGGCCCTCGCTGCCGGAGGTGGGTTGTCCGCTGCCGGTGCGGGCGGTGAGCAGGATGCCGGCGACGGCGGCGACGGTGCCGATCAGGGCGTAGACGGCGACCAGGTACTTGTTGATGTTGATGCCGGCGAGGCGGGCCGCGGTGTCGTTGCCGCCGATGGCATAGATGTTGCGGCCGATGTCGGTGTACTTCAGGAGCAGGTGCACGGCGAGGGCGGTGACGATGAGGATCCACACCATGACCGGGAGTCCGGCGATCCTGCCGCGGCCGAGGAAGACGAAGACGGGGTCGTTGAGGACGTAGCCCTGGGCGCGGCCGTCGGAGAGCAGCTGGGCGAGGCCCTTGTATGCGGCGAGGCCGGCCAGGGTGGCGATGGTGGGGTTGACCCGGCCGTAGACGATGACGGCGCCGTTGAGCAGGCCGATGAGGACACCGACGGCGACGGCGACGGCCATGCCGATGAAGGCGTTGGAGCCGGCCGAGGTGAAGGCCATCGCGGAGACCACGGAGGCGACGCCCGCCTGCGAGCCGACGGAGATGTCGAGGCCGCCGCAGATGATGACAACGGTCTGGACGACGGCGAGCAGGCCGGTGATGGTGGCGGCCTCGGCGATCACCTGCATGTTGGAGAAGCTGAGGTAGTTGTCGTTCAGAACCCCGAACAGCGTCAGGACGACGGCCAGGGCGCCGATCAGGCTGAGGTTCTGCCCGTTCACCCCGGCCAGGAGTGCCGAGCGGCGCGCGCACTTTCGCTGCGGCTCGGCGGCCCCGCTGCCGGTGGGCGGGAAGGTGTCGGTCGTGGTGCTCATGCGGGGACTCCAGAGGTGGGGACAGGGGCGATGTCGTCGGCCATGGCGAGGTTGAGGACGGCTTCCTCGGTGGCGTCGTTGCGGGCGAGTTCGCCGGTGATGCGGCCGTTCTGCATGACAACGATGCGGTCGGCGAGGCCGAGGACCTCGGGGAGCTCCGAGGAGATCACCAGGACGGCGACACCGTCGGCGGCAAGGTCGGCGATGATCTCGTAGATCTCGGCCTTGGCCCCGATGTCGATGCCGCGGGTCGGCTCGTCGAGGATCAGGACCTTGGGCCTGCGGGCCAGCCACCGAGCCAGGACGACCTTCTGCTGGTTGCCGCCGGAGAGCTTGCGGACCTCGTGTTCGATGGACGGGGTGCGCACCCTCAGCCGGTCCGCGTACTCGCGGGCGAGCTCCCTCTCCGCGCCGCGCCGGACGAAGCGGAAGCGGCGCAGACGCTCAAGGACGACCGTGGAGGTGTTGTCGCGGATCGAGCGGTGCAGGAACAGCGCCTGCGCCTTGCGCTCCTCGGGTGCCAGCCCGAGGCCCGCGCGGATTACGGCGCCGGGCTTGCCGAAGCGCAGCGGCTGTCCGCCGAGGGTGGCGGTGCCGGAGCGGACGGGCCGGTCGCCGGCGAGGGCGAGGGCGAGCTCCGAGCGGCCCGCCCCGATCAGACCGGCCAGAGCGATGATCTCGCCGGCGTGGATCTGCAGGTCGATGTCACGGACATCGTCGGTGGTCAGGCCGCGGACGTCGAGGACCAGCCGGTCGGTGGCGACGTGCGGGCGGGAGAACATCGTCGACAGGTCGCGGCCGACCATGAGGCGGACCAGTTCGCCCTCACTGGTCGCGTGGGCGTCCTGGACTCCGGCGAGTGCGCCGTCCCGCAGGACCGCGATGCGGTCGGCGAGTTGGAAGATCTCCCGCATCCGGTGGGAGACGTAGACGACGGCGACCCCATGGTCGCGCAGCCGGCGGATGAGGGCGAACAGCGCGTCGACCTCGTGCTCGGAGAGCGAGGAGGTGGGCTCGTCGAAGGCGATCACCTTCGCCTCACCGGTCAGCGCTCGCAGGATCTCCACCAACTGCCGCTGCGCGGGGGTCAGTTCCGAGCCGATCAGGTCCGGGTCAAGGACCTTGTCGAAACCGAACCGCTCCAGATCGGCGGTGATCCGCCGGCGCAGTTCGGCACGGTCCAGACGCCGTCCGACCCTGCGGGGCAGAGCACCGGCGTAGACGTTCTCGGCGACCGAGACGTGCGGGATGATCTCCGGTTCCTGCGGGATGATCCGGATGCCGGCGCGGCGGGCCTCGGTCGGAGTGGCGAACTGGACGGACTCGCCGTCGAGCACGACGCTGCCCAGGGTCGGCCGGTGGTCGCCGGCGAGGATCTTCAGCAGGGTGGACTTGCCCGCGCCGTTCTCGCCCATGAGGGCCGTGACCTGGCCCACGGGAAAGTCCAGGGTGACCTCGGACAGGGCTCGCACGGTGCCGAACCACTTGGAGAGGCCCTGCACACCGGCGCTGCCGGAAGAACGGACGGTGGGCGGGCGGGGGTTGGGATCCGTGCCGTGGGCTGTGCTCATGGTGGTCACCTTCGAGTCGTGCGGAAAAAAGATTGTGTCTGCGTGCCGTGGCGAGGCCGGCTCCGGCGGCGGCCACGGGTTCCGGGCGCCGCGGGGTGCCGTTCTGCCCCCGGGCCGGGGGCAGAACGGCGGCGGCGGGTGGCCGGCCCCGGGGGACGGGCCGGCCGGATCGGGGGCGGTGTCAGCTGCAGGAGACGCCGGCGGACTTCCAGGTGGTCGGGTCGACCATGGTGGTGGGGGCGAAGGCCTCCTTCGGGAAGTCCTTGCCGTTCTTGAGCTTGTCGACCATGGTCTGGACGGCGAGCGCGCCGACGTCCTTGCCGTTGATGAACAGGGCGGCCTTCATGCCGGACGGCTTGCCACCGCTCCAGTCCTTGCAGGCGAGGTAGGCACCGAGGCCGACACCGATGACGTTGTCGGCGCCGATTCCGGCGTTCTCCAGGGCCGTCACGCCGCCCTGCACGTTCTCGTCGTTGCAGCCCCAGACCACCCAGTGCTTGACCCCCGCGTTGGCGGTCACCGTGGCGGCGATCCTGTCCTGGGCACCGGTCGGGGTGTTGTCGGTGGCGACGTCGATGTTCTTCACCTCGACGCCCACACCGGCCGCGAACGCCTCCTTGGCTGCCTTCACCCGGTCCCCGCAGACGGTGACGTCCTGCTTCCATGCGGAGACGGTGCGGGTCTCGGCCGGGTTCCAGCCGGCCTTCTTGAACTCCTCGGCGGCGCGCTTGCCGACCTCGCCGCCCATCTGCTGGCCCGAGAAGCCGATCCGGGGCACCAGGTTCTCCTTGGCGCAGGCGGACGGGTCCGGGCCGTTGGTGCAGATCTGGTCGTCCGAGGTCAGCAGTGCGACCTTGGCGTCCTTGGCGGCCTGGGCGACCTGCGGGCCGACGGCCGGGTCCGGCACGACGATGATCAGGCCGTTGGACTTCTGCGCGATCGCGGACTGCACCTCGCTGACCGTCTTGTTGGCGTCGTTGCCGAGGTTGACCACCTTGAGGTCCACCCCGAGCTCGGCGGCCTTCGCCTTCGCCCCGGCCGCCTCCCCGACGAAGTACTCCTGGTCGCCCTGCTTCTGCAGGTAGGTGATCGAGATCTTCCCGCTGACCGGTGCGACCTGGTCGCCGCCAGAGCCGGAGCCGGACTGCTGGCCGGTCGAGCAGGCAGTGGTGAGGCCGAGCGCGAGCAACAATCCGGTCGCGGCAACGGTGCGGCTGGTCGTACGGAACATGGGACAGCTCCTTTGAGCGTGAGCCGAATGACGGCGTGGGTGGGTGCAGGGAGCCGGTTGGCATCGGGCCTCGATGGCCGACCGGCGGAGTGAGGGATCCCTCAGGCGGCTGTCGCGAAGTGACGCACAGTCCATAACCACCAAGAACCAACAGGTTCGAACGGTGTGCGACATCTGACAATCGCGTGGCGAGTGGCGTCAAGGGGGGTGGGATGCCGAAACCGCGTTGTGACCATCCGCGGCGACCGGTCGCCCCCGGACGTGCTCGGCTCGGCAAACTTCCTTCCGGTACGACGGAATTGGGCTCCCGATTAATCGCCCCGGTTCTGCCGGGTCGAAGACCCGTCGCGGGGTGACCCACGAGCACCTTGGCGCTGTCGCGATCGCCGGCCGTGAATCCCTTCCGCCGGACCATCTGGCGGAGACCCGAAGCCCTGGGATGCCGGCTCTTCCATGCCGCAGGGCGAAGGGCTCCGCCCCGGATCGTGTTTGTTTGTGTTTGAATGAGGTCGACCGCCCGCCACCGGCGGCTGCCCGCCCGAGCCGACCGGCTGTCGGTCAGGCCTCACTGCCGGATCCAGAGGGGGGAGTCCGAAGGGGGAGACCCGGCCTTCGACAGCACCAGCTCCAGGCCGCCCAGGAGTGGCGCCCGACTGCCCAGCGTCGAGCACATCACCGGCGGGACGGTCCCGGGCGGGAGGATCGCACCCAACGCGGACCGCAGGCGCTCCACCAGTCCGCCGCCCAGAGCCGGAAGGTTGCCGCCCAGCACCACGGCCGTCGGGTCGACAAGCAGCGCCGCCGCCGCGGTCGCCTGAGCGAGCAGGTGAACGGCGTCCTGCGCGGCCTCCGGCGAGGGGGCGCGCGCCAGCAGCGCACGACGCAGGGCGGCGTCGTCCACGTATGCGTCCAGGCAGCCGCGTTGTCCGCACCGGCAGAGACGGCCGCCGGTGCGGACAACGAGGTGGCCGATGCCGCCGGCATTGCCTGTGCGACCGCGGTGGAGGATGCCGCCGATCGCGATACCCATCTCGATCCGGCCGTCCAGGGCGAGGTTGAGGAGGGTGTGCGCGCCCCGGGCGTCACCCCTGGAGAACTCTGCGAGTACGCCCATGCGGGCCCGGCTCTCGACGGCTACCGGGATCTGCCAGCGCTGCCCCAGCCGCTCGCGCCAGGTCGGGCGCCCGCCCGGTGCCCGAACCCCCGCGAGGCGGATGGCGGTCCCTCGGGACCGTGCGTGCGACTGCGACGGCCGCCCCGAGCAGGACCTCGGGCCCCGCCTGGGCTTCGGCGAGAACCCGCTCGGCGCAGGTGACCGCCAGATGTTCCACGGCACGCGGGTCGTGGTGCGGCGACGGAAGGTCGATCCGGTGTTCCACGATGACGGGCCGGGTTCGGTTCCCGACGGCTGCCGCCACATGGCGCGATCCGATGTCGAGGGACAGCGCAGTGCCGGCGGCGCGGTTGAAGGCGACGAGGAACGGCCGACGGCCGCTCCCGCCGTGCACCACGGGGCGCTGGACGACCAGGCCGGCCGCTTCCAGTTCGGCCGCCAGACTCGCCACAGTCGTCAACGACAGACCGCTGTGCCGGGCGAGTTCCTGACGGGTCGTCGGCCCGGAGCGGCGGAGCGCCCGAAGCAGGACCGCACGGTTGAGAGCCCGCCGTCCGGCAGGCCCGCCGACTGCCCCTCGGTCCTCTCCGCCACCCTTTCCCGGGGTCATCGGACGGCTCCCGCCGGAGCGGAGGTGACGTCTTCGAAGCGCACACCGGCCGCCGCCACGGTACCGCCCGGACCCGAGTCGATCGTGCAGAAGTCCGCGGCGGCCCGGACCAAGTCCAGCCCGCGACCGAAGGGGACGCCGCCGTCGGCAGTGCTCTGACGCGGCTCGGACCGTTCACACCACTGTCCGCTGTCCCGTACCGCAACCAGGACGTCACCCGGCCCGATCCGGACCAGTACCGTCACCGAACGACTCCCGCTGTGCAGGACCGCGTTGGTCACGAGTTCGCTGACCACCAGGCACACGGTGTCGCAGACGCTCTCGGGCACGCCGAGACGGCGGACGCAGTGGAGCACGAAATGCCGCATCTGCGGAACGCACGACTCGTCGGCGTCCGCGGCACAGGTTGCGCGGGAACACGCGGGGCTCGGACCGGCCACGCGCCTGCCGGACGGCACGGTGGCTCGGGTGCTGCTCATGTCCATCTCCTGCGTCCCTGGAATTCGCCCGACGGCAAAATCGCATTGCTGATTTCATCGCGCACCGGTGCGGGTGACCATTCCTGGTCGCCATCCGTGATTTCCGCCGGCGCTCTTCCATGAAAGTCCGTAAATGCCTCTCGTTTCCACGGCCGACAGGACGGATCAGGGCGAATTTTCCGCCTCTTGCAGGTATGGGCAGCGGGAATTCGGCGGGACGAATGGGTAGTGCGGGTCCGACGCGTAGGGGGCCGATGGGTAGTGGCCGACGACCCGCAGGACCTGCTTCGTCCCACACGTGGGCCGCGCTCCCGCTTTCGCGCTCCACCGCGGTCCGACGGACGACAACAAGGAATCCCGGACGGATTCGCGTGATTACCCACCGAACCTGTCGGCCAGGACGCCGCGGCCGACTCCTCGTCGATGGAGAGAACGGGGGTGACCGCACCGGCGGGGCCGCACCCGTGGGAGGGCTGGACGTTCTCGGCGGGGTGGGGCAGCCGGGACGTGCTGGAGGCGGTCCTGGCGGATCCCCAGGCGGTGCTGGAGGTGTCGGCCGACGTCGCCCGCGACGCCGCTGGGCGGTGGTGTCACCCGGTCCGACCCCATCGCCTGCGCACCGACCTCACCCCGAACGACCTCCCGCCGTTCGGTGAGGACGAGCACCGAACCCCAGGGTGACGTGGCATGGGGGCAGTGGGAGTGGTCGAGGACGTCGCCGTCGACGCGGATATGGCCGGGGAAGTTCCAGTCGTTCGCGGCGTTCACGCGGCCTGGCGCGCCTGACTTGAACCGGATATGTCGGGCGAGGCAGCATCGTTGGTGGAGAGCTTCCCCTAGGCTAATTGGCTCTCACGCGTCCGGTGTCGTGTGCCCACATCGCGATTTCGACGCGGTTGCGTGCGCCGAGCTTAGTCATCAACGATGCGACGTGGGTCTTGACCGTACTCAGGCCGACGAAGAGCTCGGTGGCGACCTCGGCGTTGGTCCGGCCCCGTGCCACGAGCGCGAGCACCTCCTCCTCGCGCTCGGTGAGCGGGTCGCTCGGCTGGACCGGTACCACCGGCGCCTGGTCGGCGAAGGTCGCCAGCAGCCGGCGGGTGACGTTGGGAGCGATCAGCGCGTCCCCGTTGGCCGCCGCGTGGATGGCCTGCACGAGGAGCTCCGGCCCGGCGTCTTTGAGCAGGAAGCCGCGGGCGCCTGCGCGTAGGGCGCCGAGGACGTACTCATCGAGGTCGAAGGTGGTGATCACGACGACCGCCATCGGGTCCGTCACGTCTGGCCCGGCCAGGCGCCGCGTCACCTCGACGCCGTCGAGCCCGGGCATCCGGATGTCGACGAGGAGGACATCGGGACGCAGCCGGGTCGCCAGGTCGAGCGCTGCGAGCCCGTCTGCTGCCTCCCCCACGACCTCGAGGTCGGGTTGCGCGCCGAGGATCATCACCAGCCCGGTCCGGACCAAGTCCTGGTCGTCGGCTACGACAACGCGGATGCTCATGCCAACGCCTCCACCGGCAGCACGGCCTCGACCACCCAGCCACCCTCGGGCCCCGGCCCCGCGGAGAGCGATCCGCCGAGGAGCTGGGCGCGTTCGGCCATGCCCAGCAGGCCGAACCCAGGCTCCGGGGCTGGCCCCGGCTTGGTCTGTCCATCGTCGCTGACACGCAGCCTGACGGCGTCGCCCTCCCGGCGTACGTCGATCGCGACGCGGGTCGCGCTCCGGGCGTGCCGTACGGCGTTGGTCAGCGACTCCTGCGCGAGCCGGTAGAGCGCGGCGTCCACGGGTCGTGCCAGCCGGGTTAACGAACCGTCCAGCGAGACCTCGATGGTGGGTGTCGCGTCGGCGCGCGCCAGAGCAGGCAGGTCCGCGACACCCAGCTGCGGTGAGTAGGCGACGGCTTCCTCCTCACGCAGCACCCGCACCATGGATCTCATCTCCGCCAGGGTTCGCGACGCTTCAGACTCGATCGCGGCCAGGACCTCGGCAGCCTTCTCAGGCTGGATGCCGGCGACCACGCCACCGGCCTGCGCCTGCACCGCGATGGCCGAGACGTGGTGGGCCACGGTGTCGTGCAGCTCTCGCGCCAGCGCCACCCGCTCCTGATTGCGGATCTCGCGCTGTTGGCGATGCCAGAGGTCCGCGCGGTAGCGGAACACCGCCGCGAGGGCGACGAACAGCAGCAAGAGGACGCTCCCGCCGAAAACGTCGGCCCAGCCCGCGGAGGAGGCGTACATCCCCAGCGCGACGACGACTGTCACGAACGCCGTCCCCAGGACGATCTCCCGTCCCGAGCCCCACCGCACCAGGGAGTAGAGCAGGATCAGGACGGCCATCATGGAGTAGAGGCTGAGGTCCCCGGCGTGCGCAGTCAGCTGGAGGACCGAGAGCAGCCCGGCGGCCCCCCACCCGACCAGGGCGGCCATCAGGGGGCGGCCCCGCCGCCAGAGCAGGGCAGGCATCAGCGCCAGGGCGAGCACCGTCACAAGGGGCCGCCAGGCCAAGCCCGGCCGAGTGATGCCCTCGACCAAGGCGGCGGCCGCGAGCATGCCCACCAGCAGCCAGTCGAGCCGACCGATGGGTGGGGCGTCAGCAGGCCGCGGCTCATGCCAGATGGAGCGCCGGAAAGTGACCACGGCTCCAGCCTAGGGATCGGCGCGCCTCAGCGTACCCGCCGAAAGAACGAGAGACAGACCACTCCATCGGCCAGGCGAACCCCAGCCTCCGGGCCGAGGCGCCCGCCGCCGGGCTCAGCGATCGTGGACCTACCGATCCTCACCAACAACAACGGAGTCCATGATGAGAACGCGTCAACCCGCCACCGCCACACTGGAAGACCAGCGGATCCCGGTGAGAGCCAAGCTCGCCGCAACGTGGACAAGCTTCATGTTCCTCTACGCCTACGTGGACATTCTCAACTTCTTCACGCCCGGCGTCGTCGAAGACATCCTCGACGGCAGGGTCTTCAAGTTCGACCTCTCCCAGACCTTTTCGACCACGGCGCTGACACTCGTGGCCGTCCCGATCCTCATGGTGGTGCTGTCGATGACGCTGCCCGCCAGGGTGAACCGCATCGCGAATCTCATCGTGGCTTCGCTCTACGTCCCCGTCACGGCATTCAACGTGGTGGGCGCGTCCTGGCTGTATTTCTACGGCCTTGGCGTCGTACTGGAATTGATCCTTCTCGCCCTCATCGTGCGGTTCGCGTGGACCTGGCCCCGCACCGCACCGTCGGCGACCATGGCGACCAGCCCGGACCATGAAACCGTTCGCGCCCGGCCACAAGCGTGAGCCCAACAACAGTCCCCGTCCTGTTCGGAGCCACCTGCCGGTAGGGGCCTTCCAAGGCCCCTACCGGCAGGTCAGGTCAGCGGATGCGCACACAGGCCCACCGCATCGTCGACACCGACCCCAAGCGCGGCAACGCCGTCGTCCGCGTCACTGGCACCCGCCACGACGAGCCGACCGACCAGGTCCGGCAGTCCCTACCGAACACCCAGGAGGTCCCCGGTCATGATCACCACACCAACCGTGTCCGGGAAACCGGGTCAGGCTCCCATGGGCCTATCCTGCGATCTGTACCACTAATCGGCTCTCACAGCACCTGGACCGATCCTCGGGGTCCCGTCACCGTCATTCTCTACGCTCTTCAAGCCTGGTGTCTCCGACATCAACAAGACTTCATCCCCGACACGCTGACTTGACAGGGAAGAGGAGTTCGAGCATTTCGGCGTCGGTGCTGCGCACCCGGCCGGCCAGGGCCCAGCCGACGGTGTTCGGCAGCGGCAGGTCGCCGACGGAAACGGCGTCCGGGTCGCCGTTGGATCGCTGCAGGGTCTCGTCTGCGGTCCATGGCCCGATGCCGGGCACGATGGTGAGCCGGGCGGCCGCCTCCGGCCCGGCCATGGCGGACGCCTCCTCCAACCGGGGCGCGAGCCGCACCGCCCGCAAGATCGTTTCCGTCCTCTTGCTGCCCACCCCGGTGCGGTGCCACGCCCACGAGGGCACGAGCGCCCACTCGCGGGCCGACGGCGGCACCATCAGGCCGAGTCTGCGCCGGGGCCCGGCGCCGGAGTGCCGTGATGGCGGAGCAGGTACCGCCACCCGCGGTGGGCCTCGGTCACTTCTCCGAGTGGCAATGTATCCGGATCATCCCTGAGCTGGACATTTGCGTGGCGTAAGTGTCCGTGACGTGCCGAGCAGCGAGAACCGGTGGTGGAGGTCAGGAGGTCGGAGGCGGCAGCACAGACGGCAGGATTGATCTCCCTGGAGGCGTCGCACTTGGCGGAGACTCCCCGACTTCGCCGCCGCGCCGCTGGCGGCCGTGCCGACGAGAAGTGTGATGAGGGGTGGGAGTATGGGGCATGGAGAGGTTCGTTATCCCTGACTCCAGACGCGTCGCGGTGATTGAGGTGGAGGCCGACGTCGCGAGGTCACTCGAGGATGTCTTCGATTACTGCAGTGACCCGATGAACGAGCCCCAGTGGAATGTCAGGATGAAGGGCGTCGAGAAGGTCACGGATGGACCGTTCGGCGTCGGAGCTCGGTATCGGATGGAGTTCGTCTCCGGTCCTCCCGTGATGAGCGAGTGCGTGCGCCTCGAGCACCCGGGCATCGGGGAGATGTTCGGCGGGTCGAAATTGATGCGGTCGGGTTGGCGAGGGCGTGTGCTAGGGGGTCCTGCCGGTGCCCACCTCGTTCTCAGGATGGAGATCAAGCTCCGCGGGCTGCTCGCGCTCGCGACGCCGCTGCTATGCCGCCGCATGCGCCCAGAACTCGAACGCGACATCGCCACCATCAAGGCGACACTGGAAGGAGGAGCTGGCAGGCCTTCCGAACGTTCCCCTCAGAGCGGAGGCTGACTGAGCCGTTCGGCCTGTTCGAGGTGGACGGCGCCTGGTCGCGGTGCTTGCCGCCGGTGTGTGGCTGCCGGTCAGTTGAATCTTCACGATGGTTGCGGCGCTGTGGTGATGCTTGCCCTCGAAGTCACCTCCGCTGCAGCGCAGCAGTCCGATGGCGCCACCGAGTCGGTTGAGTAACTGTCGAAGTGTGCGCGAACACCGAGCCACGGTCGGGCCGGCCGCCGTCGCTTCCGCCGCGGGGGCCTTGGTCCTGCACGGTCTGTTCCTGCGGCCGAGGATGCTGACCTGGGGCGCGACGAGCGAGGAGGCTGCGCGGTCCTATCGGGGGGATGAGCTCATTCCCGGTGCTGACAGCGGCTCGACGATGGCCGCGACCCTGCCCGCGCCGCCGTCGAAGGTGTGGCCGTGGCTGGTGCAGATGGGCTGCGACCGCGGTGGCTGGTACAGCTGGGACCGGCTGGACAACGGTGGACGGCCGAGCGCGGATCGCATCGTCCCCGAGTGGCAGAGCCTGGCGGTGGGGCAACGGCTTACATCGGTGCCCAGTGGTCGCGCCTGGTTCACCGTCGCGGTGCTCGTGCCGGAACGGACCCTGGTGCTGCGGGACGATACGAGTGTGCCGTCGGGCCGCCCGTTTGATCCGAGCAACGGACGCACGCCGCGGGCGTTCGTCAGCTCGGTCTGGGGCTTCCACCTCGAACCGGCCGGCGCGAACACCCGCTTGGTCGTCCGCACGCACGGCCGTGGCCGCCCGCGCGTGCTCACGGGACCGATCGACCTGCTGTTCTGGGAACCCGCCCACTTCGTCATGCAGACCCGCCAGTTCCACAACCTGCGCGCGCGGCTCCGGCGGGCCGTTACCGGGCATCCGGGGAGGCCGTGATGAACGCCGACTCCACCTTCAGTCCCGCCGGCGGCGCGCTGCTGCTGGACCGTGCGCTGCCCGGGTTCGGATTCTCCCGCCTCGAATACGTGGCCCTCGCCGCGGCACCCCCCGTGGCGTACGAGGCGGCGCGCAGGCTGGACCTGCTTACCCTCGACTCCCCGCTCCTCACCGTGGCCATGTGGGCGCGCGGGCTGCCGGACCGACTGCGCGGCCGGCCCATCCCGACCCCGCCGTCGATGCGCGTGGCCGACCTGTTCGACCGTGCCGGGAATGCGTGGGAGGACCAGCCCTGGGTGGCCCTGGGCGAGAGTCCGGGGCGGGAGCTCGTCTTCGGGGCGGTCGGCAAGCCGTGGCAGGCCTCGATCGAGTGGCGGCGGGTCGAACCGGAGGAGTTCGCGTCGTTCGACGAGGCCGGCTGGGCGAAGATGGCGGCCGCCTTCGTGGTCCATCCGTACGGCACCCGGCGCTCCCTGCTCACCTACGAGGCGCGCACCGCCTGCACCGATCCGGAATCCACCGCCCGCTTCGGCCGCTACTGGACGCTCGTCTCCGCAGGCGTCGGCGTCGTTCTGCGCGGGACGCTCCGAGCGATCAGGGCGGCGGCCGAACAGCCTGCCCGGGCTGATTGGTCGGATGCGTTCTCGGAACGGTGACTCGATCACCAGGCACGCGGCGCCTCTGCCGTTACCCCGCTTCGGCATGTGGCCGGGAGGGCCCGAACGCTTGCATGTGGTTCCGTACGCCGTCGGCGAGGACCTCAATGTCGGGACAAGCGTTCGCATCGACGACGACGCCGATGTTGAACTGCTCGGCGTAGGAGAGCGCGGCGATCGCGAGGGTGAAGTTCCCGGTGATCGGCACCACTGGGAAGATCTCGGTGATCCGCGCTCCGGCCAGGTAGAGCGGGATCGGGGGGCCGAAGATGTTCCCGACGTAGAGGTTCGCCCAGCGCTGATGGCCGAGGCCGCGCATCATGGCCCGCTGGACGACGCGGTTGCGGCCGAGGATTCCTTCGGCCGGGCCGACGACGTACTGCTTCTGCCGGGCGCTCGCAGCGGCGATCAGCCGCAGTCGGCGAACCGGATCGGGCTCACCGATCGGGAGCGGAACAAACATCATCCCGGACCGGTTGCCGCGTGCCCTGCCGGATTCCTCCTGGTGCAGCGAGACGGGCACGAAGGCCCGCAAGACCAAGCCCTCGACGCGCTCCCCGCGACTGCGCAGGAGTTCTCGAAGGCCGCCGGCGGTGGCCGCCATCAGGACGTCGTTCAGCTTCACCTCGTGGCTGTGAGCGATCTGCTTGACGGCGTCGAGACGGCTGCGGACGAGCGCGAGCCTGCGGTGCGGGCCAACGGGGATGTTGAAGCTCATCTGCGGCGCTCGCCCTTTGAAGTAGTTCTCGTGCACCGCGGGCCACTTGTCCCGGGCTTGGTGCAGCGTGGTGGCGGGTCGGCGAAGCTTCGACAGCGTGCCTTCCGTCGCTTGGACACGCCCACGGAGGTTGTCCTCGAACAGGTCGCGGTTGGAGGGCACCGGCGCCGGGGTCCAGAGCCGGGCGGGCGTCGTCGGCGCATCGGCGCTCGGATCGAGGAACGCGCCGAGCAGAGCCACGCCCGCCGCGCCGTCGGCAATCGTGTGGTGCACCTTGAAGAACACGGCTACCCGGTCGCCGGTCAGGCCGGGCAGGAACCACATCTCCCACAGCGGCCGCGACCTGTCCAGGGGGAGCGCCCGCACGTGCTCGACAGCCCGAAGAAGACCCGCTTCATCCGGAGGAGCGGCGAAGGGGAGGACCCGGACGTGCTCGGTGAGATCGAAGGCCGGGGCGTCGACCCACAGCGGCCGGCCGAGCCCGCGCCGGGGTGCGTGGAGAAGCTGACGGAAGCGAGGGACCTGAGACAGGCGGCTTCCCAACACCTCTCGCACTGCCTCGGCCCGGAAGCGACCGTCTGAATCGAGGAGCCTGGCGCCGTCGAGGATGGCGAGCGCACCGATGACCTCGGGCCAGCCGAAATCGTCCGACCACAGCAACATGAGATCCTGCGGGGCCAACCGTTCCATGACCGGGCCCCGGCCGGGCGCACCAATTGACGTGCCCATGATTCCACCCCCGTCCACGACGAAGATCAGCACGCACCATGCCTGTCGCACATCAATTGTCCCGCTGGCCCGACTCGGTGAAGAGTTGCCGTCGCCGTCGGCCTCAAGCTCGTTCACATGCGCATAGCAGGGCCAGCGTGCGTGCAGCTGCCGCCAGTGCGGTCGATTCCCGGCAGCTTTGGAATACCCAGATTCTCGGACGCTCGATGAGTTCGGCCTCAAGGTCGGCGATGCGCTTCTCGGCGAAGCGGACGTTGGATTGGGCGCCTTCGAGACGTTCCTGAAGCGTGCGGTGCTCCCGGCTGAGTTGCCGGACGCGGTGTTTGAGTGTGGTGTTCTCGGTGGTCAGTGACTGAACCGACTCGCTCGCGACAGCCGCCTTCTCAACCTCGCCACTGCCTGCCACCCGCAGACCCTGCGGCAGATGCGCTGGACCAACACCATGATCAAAACCCTCGCACCGCAACGGCTCCCCAACTTGTGAGCCGCCGCCCCCGGACCCCGCCATGCCCACGCAATCACCTGCACCTCCCGCCGGCGGGAAGCCGTCCGGCCCGCCGCCGCGTTTCGCGGTCACCCTGCCCCGCACTCCCGGTCGCCACGCCCCGCCCGAGGTCGTCATCGTCCACGCCACCGGCGAGAGAGCCGCGGACGGCACGCCCGTCTATGCCGACAGCCACGGAACCTTCCGCGTCGCGAGCATCGGGAC